>JAKFDH010000116.1:0-2340 GCA_036676245.1 Massilia sp.
GTCACCGCGACGTCGCCGCCGGTCTGTCGCACCAGCAGCACGCGCTGTCCTTCGTGCAGCACTGTGCGCTCACCTTCGAGGAATTGCTTGAGATCCACGATCGGCAGCAGGTTGCCGCGGATATTGGCCACGCCCAGCATCCACGGCTGCGCGCCGGGCACCGGGGTGATCGGTGGCAGCGGCAGGATTTCGATGACCTCGTCGAAACCCGAGGCCAGGCGATGCGTGCCGATGCGGTAGCCGACGCCGCGCCAGAGTCCGGGTGCATCGAGCTGTTCCGGCAGGCCGGGCACGTGCGCCAGGCTCTTGCGCTCGTAGTCGGCGAGCAATTCGAACGGCGTTTGCCGACTGGAAGAAGACGACTTGACCATGTCAGCTGTGCAGCAGCTCGTTGATGCGCGCGATCAGGACATCCTCGCGTGGCGGCTTGACGATGTAGTCGCGGGCGCCCTGGCGCAGACCCCAGGCACGATCGGTTTCCATGCTCTTGGTGCTCACGATCAGCACAGGAATGGCGCTGGTCGCCGCATCCTTCGACAACGCGCGCGTGGCCTGGAAGCCGTTCATGCCGGGCAGGATGATGTCCATCAGCACCAGGTCCGGCAGCTCGCGTTTGCACATGGCGATGCCGTCCTCGGCGCTACCCGAAGCCAGCACCTGGTGCCCATTGCGTTCCAGCAGCTGGGTCAGGACGGCCGTATCGGTCGGCGAGTCCTCGATCAGCAGAATTCTTGCCATGTCTTGCCCTACCCCCCGGTCAGGCGTTGACGTGCTTGCGAATGGCGTCGAGCAGTTCTTCCCTTGTGAACGGCTTGGTCAGGTACTGCTCGGAGCCGACGATGCGACCCCGCGCCTTGTCGAACAGGCCGTCCTTGGAGGACAGCATGATGACTGGCGTGGACTTGAAAATCTGGTTGTTCTTGATCAGCGCACAGGTTTGATAGCCGTCCAGGCGCGGCATCATGATGTCGACGAAGATGATCTGGGGCTGCGAATCGGCAATCTTGGCCAGCGCCTCGAAGCCGTCGGTCGCCGTCAACACATCGCAACCCTCGCGCTTGAGCAGCGTTTCTGCGGTGCGGCGGATCGTCTTTGAGTCGTCGATGACCATGACCCTCAGCCCGCTGAGGTTGCCGGTCCGACCTTCATCCTGCATCACGTTTCCCCTTCGAACACGCCGCGCGGAAAACGCATCCTGCGCCGCGGCTAATGTCCCTATATCCCAGTCCGCGCGAAGCCTGTCAAGCGCGATCATGCTTCGCGTGAAATCTGAACCCGTCAGGCTGCGATACACACCCCCGGCAACGCACGACGCGCCTGCTACCATCACGCGCCCGCATCCCTGCACTCTCGTCATGCCACTCGATGTCGTCGTCGTGATGGACCCGATCGGGTCCATCAAGATCGCCAAGGATTCCACATTCGCGATGCTGCTCGAGGCGCAACGCCGGGGGCATCGCCTGCATTACGTCATTCCCGGAGGACTGGCCGTCGTCGACGGGGGGGCGCAGGCCAAGGCGGCGCCGTTGCAGGTCCGGGACGACAAGCATGGCTGGTACGAGCTGGGGCCGGCTTCGCCGCTGCCTTTCGGTCCCGGCCAAATTGTGATGATGCGCACGGATCCGCCGGTCGACCCGACCTACATCCACGACACCCAGATCCTGACCCTGGCCCAGCGCGCCGGCGCCCTCGTGGTCAACGATCCCCGGGGCCTGCGCGACATGAATGAGAAGCTGACCGCCCTGGAGTTTCCCCAGTGCTGCCCGCCCACCCTGGTCAGCCGCGATCCCGGAAGCCTCAAGGCGTTCATCGCCGAACATGGCCAGGCGGTGCTCAAGACGCTGGATGGCATGGGCGGCCGCTCCATCTTCCGCGCCCACGCGGGCGATCCCAATACCAACGTGATCCTCGAAACCCTGACCGAGGGCGGCCGACACCTGGCCATGGCCCAGCGCTACCTGCCGGAGATCGCCCAGGGCGACAAGCGCATCCTGCTGGTCGATGGCGTGCCGGTGGACTACTGCCTGGCCCGCATCCCGCAGGGCGATGAGTTCCGCGGCAACCTTGCCGCTGGCGGCAAGGGGGTCGGCCAGCCGCTATCCGAACGCGATCGCTGGATCGCGGCCCAGGTTGGCCCGGAGATGAAACGCCGCGGCATGGTCTTCGTCGGCCTCGATGTCATCGGCGATTACCTGACCGAGGTGAACGTCACCAGCCCGACCTGCATCCGCGAGCTGGATGCCCAGTTCGGCCTGAACATCGCCGGCACCTTGTTCGACGCGATCGAGGCCAAGCTGGCCTGATGTCCGCGGTCACCGCCCCCGGCCCACCGGCTGTTCA
>JAKFDH010000117.1:0-5657 GCA_036676245.1 Massilia sp.
AAACACGCTTTCTATAAGGTATGCCATGACAACTTCCAAATTAACCGAGCAAACGACGCTGCCCTTACTGCCGTTGCGCGACGTGGTCGTCTTCCCGCATATGGTGATACCACTGTTCGTCGGCCGTCCAAAATCGATCAAGGCGCTGGAAGCCGCGATGGAGCAGGGCAAGAGCATCATGCTGGCAGCCCAGAAGGCCGCCGCGAAGGACGAGCCGTCCGCGTCCGACATTTACGAAATCGGTTGCGTGGCGAATATCCTGCAAATGCTCAAGCTGCCTGACGGTACCGTCAAGGTGCTGGTCGAAGGCGCCCAGCGTGCGCGCATCAACCACATCAGCGACGCGCCGACGCACTTCATCGCCGACCTGACGCCGCTCAATTCCGAAATCGGCGACGATTCCGAAGTCGAAGCGATGCGCCGCGCGATCGTGCAGCAGTTCGACCAGTACGTCAAACTCAACAAAAAAATTCCGCCGGAGATCCTCGCATCGCTGGCAGGCATCGACGACGCCGGCCGCCTGGCCGACACCGTCGCCGCGCACCTGCCGCTCAAGCTTGAGCAGAAGCAGGTCATCCTCGAGATCTTCAACGTCGCCAAGCGCCTCGAGCACCTGCTCGGCCAGCTCGAAGGCGAGCTCGACATCCTGCAGGTCGAAAAGCGCATCCGTGGCCGCGTCAAGCGCCAGATGGAAAAGTCGCAGCGCGAGTACTACCTGAACGAACAGGTCAAGGCGATCCAGAAGGAGCTGGGCGAGGGCGAAGATGGCGCCGACATCGACGAACTCGAGAAGAAGGTGATCGCCGCCAAGATGCCGAAAGAGGCGCTGGACAAGGCCACCAACGAACTGAAGAAGCTCAAGCTGATGTCGCCGATGTCCGCCGAAGCGACCGTCGTGCGCAACTATATCGACACCCTGGTCAACCTGCCGTGGAAGAAGAAGTCCAAGGTCAACAACGACCTGTCGAACGCCGAGAAGGTGCTCGAGGGCGACCACTACGGCCTCGACAAGGTGAAAGAACGCATCCTGGAATATCTCGCGGTCCAACAGCGCGTCGACAAGCTCAAAGCCCCGATCCTGTGCTTCGTCGGGCCTCCGGGCGTCGGCAAGACCTCGCTCGGCCAGTCGATCGCCAAGGCCACCAACCGCAAGTTCGTGCGGATGGCGCTGGGCGGCGTGCGTGACGAAGCCGAGATCCGCGGCCACCGCCGTACCTATATCGGCTCGATGCCGGGCAAGGTGCTGCAATCGCTGGCGAAAGCCGGCGTGCGCAACCCGCTGTTCCTGCTCGACGAGATCGACAAGATGGGTGCGGACTTCCGCGGCGATCCCTCGTCGGCGCTGCTCGAGGTGCTCGATCCGGAACAGAACCACACGTTCTCGGACCACTACATCGAAGTCGACTTCGACCTGTCGGACGTGATGTTCGTGGCGACCTCGAACTCCTTCAACATCCCGCCGGCGCTGCTGGACCGGATGGAAGTGATCCGCCTGTCGGGCTACACCGAAGACGAGAAGACCAGCATCGCGCAGCGCTACCTGCTGCCGAAGCAGATCAAGGCCAACGGCCTGAAGGAAGAAGAGATCAAGGTCGATGAAGCGGCGATCCGCGACATCATCCGCTACTACACCCGGGAAGCCGGCGTGCGTTCGCTCGAGCGCGAAATCTCGAAGATCTGCCGCAAGGTCGTCAAGATGCTGCTGCTGAAGAAGGCCGACAAGAAGGTCCTCGTCAACGGCAAGAACCTCGACAAGTTCCTCGGCGTGCGCCGCTACGATTTCGGCGTGGCCGAGAAAGAGAACCAGATCGGCCAGGTGGTCGGCCTTGCATGGACTGAAGTGGGCGGCGACCTGCTGACCATCGAGGCGGTGCAAATGCCGGGCAAGGGCAATGTGGTGCGCACCGGTACGCTGGGCGACGTGATGAAGGAATCGATCGAAGCGGCGCGCACCGTGGTGCGCTCGCGTGCGAACCGCCTCGGCATCAGGAACGAAGTGTTCGAGAAGGCCGACATCCACATCCACGTGCCGGAAGGCGCGACGCCGAAGGACGGACCGTCGGCCGGTATCGCGATGACGACCGCGCTGGTGTCGGTGTTCACCGGGATTCCGGTGCGCGCGGACGTGGCGATGACGGGCGAGATCACGCTGCGCGGCGAAGTGCTGCCGATCGGCGGCCTGAAAGAGAAGCTGCTGGCGGCGCACCGCGGCGGCATCAAGACCGTCCTGATTCCCGAGCAGAACGTCAAGGACCTCGCCGAGATTCCCGACAACGTGAAGAACAAGCTCGAGATCGTGCCGGTACGCTGGATCGACAAGGTGCTCGAGATCGCGCTGGAGCGCCAGCCGCAGGCACTGGTGGAAGTCGCGCCGGTGGCCGCGGTGGCGGTCACGCCGGTTGACGGTAGCGGGGAAGTGGTCAAGCACTAAGCCTGCACGCTTCACAAGAATGCCGCTCCGCAACGAGCGGCATTTTTTTCGCCCGAAGTCGTGAACGTAAATTCCACGCGACTCTCACCAACGTCATCCCAGCGAAGGCTGGGATCCATGCTGAGGTTGATCATTCGCGAACTCAGCATGGGCCCCTGCCTGCGCAGGGGCGACGTTGGCGAGGCTTCTTGCTGCGAAGTTTCGCCGAATCCGGCCACGCCCGTACCGCGCTCCCTTGACACCACCATTGCCGCGCCTGTCTAATACGGCCTCCGGCGGTTCTCCGCCACCTTTAGAGTACGCAGCCACATGAACAAAACTGACCTGATCGAAGAAATCGCGAAGTCCGCGGACATCACCAAGGCTTCGGCCACCCGCGCGCTCGACGCCGCCATCGAAGCCATCACCGCCAGCCTGCAAAAGAACGAAAGCGTGACCCTGGTCGGCTTCGGCACCTTCTCGGTCGGCGAACGCGCCGCCCGCACCGGCCTCAATCCGCGCACCAAGGAAGCGATCCAGATCGACGCCGCCAAAGTTCCCAAATTTAAAGCTGGCAAAGCGCTTAAAGATGCAGTAAACTAATGTCCTTCGGTGTGGTGACAAACACCGGAAGATGTTTGGCAGGCACCTCGGTTTTGCCCGGGGCGCTTAGCTCAGTTGGTAGAGCGGCGCCCTTACAAGGCGTAGGTCGGGAGTTCGAGCCTCTCAGCGCCCACCAGCCAGACATTGCAGTACCCGTATTTTTTAGGAGCGGTAGTTCAGTTGGTTAGAATACCGGCCTGTCACGTCGGGGGTCGCGGGTTCGAGTCCCGTCCGCTCCGCCAAAAAATACACAGATTCAGGAGTGGTAGTTCAGTTGGTTAGAATACCGGCCTGTCACGTCGGGGGTCGCGGGTTCGAGTCCCGTCCGCTCCGCCAGAATGAAAAGAAAGAGGCGAACGAGAGTTCGCCTTTTTTTTTATCGATTTATTTGTAGTTACTTATTTCGAATCGGCTGACCATGTTTGAATTTATTCGTACTCACAAACGCCTGATGCAGATCTTCCTGATGCTGCTGATCGTCCCTTCGTTCGTGCTGGTCGGTGTGAGCAGCTACGGCAACGGCGGCGATGCCGCCAGCGTGGTCGCCACCGTCGATGGCCAGAAGATCACCCAGCAGGAATGGGAAAATGCGCAGCGCGCGCAGATGGACCGCTACCGCGGCATTATGGGCGCGCAGTTCGACCAGAAGATGTTCGAAACCCCGGAAGCCAAGAAAAGCATCCTCGAGAGCCTGGTGGCAGACCGTGCGATCGCCGCCGAGATCGCCCGCAACCACCTGAGCATTTCGGATACTTTGCTGGCCCAGTTGTACGCCCAGAACCTCAAGCGCCCTGACGGCAGTTTCGATACCGAACAGTACAAGCAGATCGCCGCCCAGCAGGGCTTGACCACCGCCGGCCTCGACGCCAAGATCCGCCGCGACATGGCGGTCCAGCAGATCAGCGGCGCCATCGCCAACACCGCCTTCGCACCGCGCTCGGTCTCGAGCCGCCTGTCCGACATCAGCGACCAGGAACGCGAAGTGCAGGAGCTGATCGTGCCGGCGTCCGAGTTCGCCGGCCAGGTCAAGGTCACCGACGAGATGGTCAAGGCTTACTACGACAAGAACGCCACCCTGTTCCAGATCCCGGAACAGGTCAAGATCGAATACGTCGTGTTCGATTCGAACACTGTCGAAGGCCTGGTGTCGGTCAGCGACGCCGAAGTGGCGGACTTCTACGCCAAGAACACGAAGCGCTTCGGCACCGCGGAAGCGCGCAGCGCCAGCCATATCCTGGTCAATACGAGCAAGGACATGAACAGCGCCGCCAAGGCCGCCGCCAAGGCCAAGGCCGAAGCGATCCTGGCCGACGTGCGCAAGACCCCGGCCGACTTCGCAAAGATCGCCAAGGCGCAGTCGCAGGACCCGAGCTCGGCCGAGCTGGGCGGCGACCTGGGCGTGATCGAAAAAGGCGCCTTCCCGTCGGCGCTGGAAGATGCGATCTACAAGCTCAAGCCGAACGAGATCAGCGGCGTCATCGAATCCGAGTTCGGTTTCCACATCGTCACCGTCACCAAGCTGGCGCCGGCGACGACCAAGTCCCTGGACGACGTCAAGGGCGAGATCACGGCCGAACTGAAGAAGCAGAAGATGTCGAAGAAGTATTCGGAACTGGTGGAAGAGTTCACCGACACGCTGTATGAGCAGTCCGAGAGCCTGAAGCCGACTGCCGACAAGCTCAAGCTGAAGATCGAGACCGTCGACAAGCTGTCGCGCACCCCGTCGCCGGCCCTGGCCAGCGCACCGTTCGCCAATCCGAAGTTCCTGAAGGCGATCTTCGCCGACGAGGCGCTGAAGAACAAGCGCAATACCGAGCCGGTGGAAGTGGCGCCGTCGACCCTGGTGGCCGGCCGCGTGATCGAGTTCAAGCCTGCCGCCAAGCGTCCGCTGGCCGAAGTCGAAGCCGTGATCCGCCAGCGCGTGACCGCCGAGGAAGCGGGCAAGCTGGCCAAGAAGGCGGGCGAAGCCAAGCTGGCAGCGGCCAAGGCGTCGGGTGATGCTGCCGGTTTCGGCGCTCCGCAAGTGCTGACCCGCACCAGGCAGCCGACCATCAATCCGGTCGCCGCGGCCGACGTGCTGAAGGCGGACGTGAGCAAGCTGCCGGCCTACGTGGGCGTGGATATGCAGGCGCAGGGCTATGCCGTGTACCGCATCAACAAGGTCACGATGCCGGCCCAGGTCGACGTGGCGCGCCGCGCGGCGGAAGCCGAGCAGATCACCGGCGCCGTCGGCCAGCAGGAGATGTATGCCTACGTCGAAGCGCTGAAGAAGAAATCGAAGGCGAAGATCACGGCCGAAACCGTGAAAGTCGAAGCGGTCAAGTAATCAGTAAGCGGTAAACGAAAAAGCCCCGGCAGCGAAAGCGCCGGGGCTTTTTGTTTTTTGCTTGCGAAGCTGCATACGTGGACCTTTAGGCACAATCATCAACGTCATCCCTGCGCAGGCACACTGGTGTCCGGAATAAACCTGTTGACTTCTGAATTTCCACTGACACGAGCGGCCCCCTTCCCGAAGTCGTGGATGTGGAACTCGAAAAGACAATAACCAACGTCGTTCCTGCGCAGGCAGGAACCCATAGCACATCTGGTTAGAGTTACGGCGTATCGGAGCAAAGGTGGCATGGGTTCCTGCCTGCGCAGGAAC
>JAKFDH010000118.1:0-1570 GCA_036676245.1 Massilia sp.
GCCGTCCTTTGCCACCTTACCCTTGTGGGATGAAACCACTGCCCTCGCCGCCCTGAATGGCAACCACGAACATGTCGCCACCCTGCGCAAGATGTTCCTCGGCGAGCTGACACGGCAGCACGATGCGATCCTCGCGGCCTTGCAAGCGGACGATCACGAACGAGCGCATCGCGAACTGCACCAGCTCAAGGCCAGCAGCGGCTTCGTCGGGGCAATGCGCCTGAACGCCGCCGCCAGCTTGCTGGAAAAATCGCTGGCGGACGCGTCATCGGTCGCGGACTTCAGCACGATAGTGCGCGATACCCAGTCGTCAGGCTGAGCGATCCGGTTCGCGCTGTTTCAGCCGCCCCAGTTCGCCCAGCATTTCCCAGGACTTGAGCCCACGTCCACCCAGGTGGTGGCTCAACACGCTGCGCAGGACGCGGCGCAGGCTGGCCAGGTCCTCTGCATCCGGTTGTTGATCGGACGCCAGGGCCAGCAAGGCGCTGCCCGTGGCCGCGGCACTGCGCTCGTCACGCCCGCGATCGCTCAATAAACGACGAGGCCCGTGCTCGGGATCCAGCAGGTAGCGTGCCGCCGGATCGATGGCCGCGCCGTCGCCATCCACTGAAAGGTCGAAGCCGGAGCCCAGGGCTTCCAGCAGGTCGCGCTCGAAGCGGCGCAGGGTCCAGGCCAGCGATTCGCCACCGCCCAGCCGCGTCCGGGTTTCGCCGTACACGCGATACATGTCCGGATGCGGATCCTGGCGCGGCGCCAGCCGCAGCACCAGCTCATTGATGTAGAACGCGGCCAGCATCGCCTCTCCAGCCAACCGTGGCGCGGCGTCCAGCGCTTCGGCGGATACCAGCTGCGCCAGCTCGCCTCGCTGCACCGCGTCCAGGCGGATGTGCTGCAGCGGTTGCAGCGCGGCGCGCAATACCTGCTTCTTCGGACCCTGCACGCCGCGCGCGACCAGGCCGATGCGTCCGTGGTTTTCGCCCAGCACTTCGACCAGCAGGCTGGTCTCGCGCCAGGCGCGCGCGTGGAGGACGAAGGCGGGTTCGGCAGTGATACGCATTCGGGCTGGCGGGACTTCGGTTCCTGTGTTGCTGTTTCTTGGTCCGTTGGCGGCACGCAGGTCTTTCGAGCTGCCTGGGCAGCAGCGCCAGGAACCAGCGACCGCCACTATTCGTTGTAGCCGAATGCCTTCAACGCGGCCGCATCCCCGGACCAGCCCTCGCGCACCCGCACCCATGTCTCCAGGAAAACCTTGCTGTCGAACATGCGTTCCATCTGCAGTCGCGCCTTGCTGCCGATTTCCTTCAGGCGTGCGCCGCCCTTGCCGATGACGATGGATTTCTGGCTTTCGCGCTCGACCCAGATCACCGCGCCGATGCGCAACAGCCCATCTTCCTCGGCGAAACGCTCGATCTCCACCGTGGTCGCATAGGGCAGCTCGTTGCCGAGCTGGCGCATCAGCTGCTCGCGCACCAGTTCGCCGGCCATGAAACGCTGGCTGCGATCGGTGATTTCGTCTTCGCCGAACATCGGGGGCGCTTCCGGAAGCAAGGCCAACATGTCCTTTACCAAC
>JAKFDH010000119.1:0-2275 GCA_036676245.1 Massilia sp.
CAACCGCGCCACGCGCGAGATGCGATTGCTGTCGACGGGGCACAAGACGACGGCGGCGGATCACCCGCATCCGACCTTCAGCGCGGATGGGACGAAGATCGAGATTCAGTCGGCGATGCTGGCGGAGGATGGACGGTCGATGAATATTGTGATCATCCCGGTGCCGGAAGAGTGGCTAAAGCAGAAGTAAAACGGAGGGTGTAGGGTGGGTGAGCGCGCAGCGCGCTACCCACCACGTGTCATCGGCGGCTCATGGTGGGTAGCGCGCTGCGCGCTCACCCACCCTACCCTCCGCCAACGTTCCGGAATCAATCGAAGTGAAACACCGGCGTCAGCCCCCACTCCTTCGGCCGGTTCCCCGGCTCCACTTCCATCAAGTCCGCCATGTAGTCCCACCAGCGCTGCATCACCGCCTGCCCCGGCAGTTCCGCGCTGGTGTCGCCCGGTCTCAAACGCAGCACGGCAAACAAATCGAGCGTCCCCTCGTCCAGGAAGATCGAATAGTCATAGATCCCCGCCTCGCTCAGGGCCTGCCCCAGCTCCGGCCACAACTCGTCATGCCGCCGCTTGTACTCGTCCGCCATGCCCGGCAAGATCCTCATCCGAAAAGCGCGCTGCGTCATTTGTGACTCCCCGATAGTTTTTTGCGTTGCATCACGTCTTGTCCTGCTCTTCGTAGCTCTTCTTGGACGGATCGACCTTTTCCTTGGCCGGGTTGATGACGGCAGCGCCTTCCGGCATGCCTTTCACGCTCGTCGCATTCTGCAGCGCCACCGGTTCCTGGAAGCGCAATGCCATGTTCTTCACGGTCCAGTTGCTGGCGTCGTAGATATGGCCGCCGGACTTGGCCGTCACGTCCCAGTTCTCGAGGCGAAAGCCTTCGAGCGGCGCCTCCTTGTAGCCATCCACCTCGAAGGCGATCTTCGCGTCCGTCGCCTTGATGTTCCAGATGTGGACGTCCTTCAGGCGCGCCATGCCTTTCTCCTTCGGCACCGGCGTGGCCAGCACCTTCCAGTACGGCGGCACGTCCTTGATCTCGGGCGGGATGGCCGCGTAGCTATAGCTCGGGTTCCAGTTCATCGTAATGCGCAGCACCACCGGGATGCCCTTCATTGTGATGTCGTGCAGGCGGATATTCTCGCCGAAGCCGCCGCGCGTATGCGCCGATTTGAACAGGATGCCGACCGGGACGTTGTCGGTCACGGTGATGTTGTAGGCCTCGATATTGCGGAAGCCGCCCGAGGTCTCGCTGCCGAAGGTCACGCCGGCCGCGCCGTCGCGCACGATGGAGTCGCGCACGATGACGTCCTCGGTGGTGCGCGCCACGCGCAAGCCGTCCGAATCGCGTCCGGCCTTCATCACCAGGGCGTCGTCGTTGACGGCGATGTCGGCGTTCTGCACCAGGATCTTCTTCGACGAATCGATATCGATGCCGTCAGTGGACGGCCCGCGGCCGCCTTCGTTATTGCGGATGGTGACGCCATCGACGGTGACGCCGGTCGAATAGCAGATGTGCACTGTCCAGAAGCCGGCGCGGCGCATCAGCAGGCCGCCGCCAACCTTGACGTCCGACGAATCGAACACCTGCATCAGGCGCGGGCGGCGTGCGTCGTAGTCGGACGCCCAGCGCAGGCCGCGCGGCTCATACGCCTTGCGCAGGGTCCAGTAGCTGTCCCAGAAGATCTTGCCGTCGCCATCGATCGTGCCTTCGCCGACAATGGCCGCCTTCTTCTGCTTGTAGATATTGACCAGCGCCGCCGGCCAGCTCATCTCGATGCCGGCGATCCGGGTCGGCATCATCGGGTAATCCTTGATGTCCTGCGAGCCCAGCAGCACGACACCTTTGTCGAGCTTGAGCGTGACGCCGGACTTCACAAAAATGGAGCCGGTCAGGTAGGTCCCGGCCGGGAACACCACGGTACCGCCCTTCCGGGCGGCGGCATCGATGGTTTTCTGGATCGCCTTCGTGTTCATGAAGGCGCCGTCGCCCCTGGCGCCGTACTGCCTGACGCTAAAGTCGGCCGCCGCTGCGGAACCGGCCAGCAGGAACAGGCATGCGCAGCGCGCGAAAGTCGTCATCATTCGGACTTCTCCCCTGTCAGCGTGACCGGCAATGCAGGCGTCGCATGCTCATGAATGGCTCCTTGCATGTAACAACGATAGGGGTAGGGAAGGTTTTCGCCTCCCCTCCCTCCAAACCGTACGTGCGGTTTTCCCGCATACGGCTTTCCAGTCGGTGGTTTCCTCATCGGGATTGTCTCGCTTCAAGCAGAGC
>JAKFDH010000120.1:0-14792 GCA_036676245.1 Massilia sp.
GGTGCCGTCGCTGATGAAGGTGGTCGAGAAGTTGAACGATGGGTCGAGCGTTTGCAGCAGCTTGCCCAGCTCCAGCGGGCCGGCGGTTTGCATGTCCTTGATGTTGATCAGGCCAACTGGCGCAGCGGTGTCGAGCGCCGTCTTGGCGGTCGAGCGCGAGCCGAGCACCACCACCGTCGCCGGCTTGTCGTCATTGACGTTGGCGTTTGCGTTGGCGGTCGGATTGGCGTCCTGGGCGTACGCGGCGTTTAACGCCAGCAGCATCGCGGAAGCGAGAAGGGTGCGGTTCAGGTTGGGACGGCCTGTTTGTTTGTTCATGGTGTCTCTTTTCTTCTGGCTGATAGTTACAGGAGGATGGATCGCATCCGTAGACGGCGAATGACCGATGTGCACTGTGTCGGTGCACTTTCAGTGTGGCGAAGATACTAACCGAAGGGGATTGGGTTGAACAACGCGGTTGCCACGAGTGTTGCGTTTACGTGCGCCCGCAGCAATATTGCGTGCTTAGCCATGCGAAAGGAGGTAATCTTTACGCCGCGCCCGCTTGTCTGTTCCCTTCCGCTCCGTTCCCATTTGCAATTATTTCTAGATTGAACATTTACTAATGTTCTGTATTGCTATACGCTCCGTGTTTCCAAATGACAACTAGCGGGAGCGTGATGGAACTGATCTACAAAAATGAGAAACAGCTGTTCGTCCTGATGCTGATTCTGTCCGCCGTGGTCTGGCTGGCCCTGATCGTGGGCACCCTCGGCATCGCGCTCGTGTATGCGCTGCTGTTCTTCCTCGGCTACTGCTTCGCCCAGTCCGCGCTGATCTCCTACATCAAGGGGACCGGCGTCAAGATTACCGACACCCAGTTCCCCGACCTGCATCGCCAGATCGCCGCCTGCTGCGACAAGCTGGGGCTGGACACCGTGCCGGACGCCTACCTGATGCAGATGGGCGGCACCTTCAATGCATTCGCCACCCGTTTCCTCGGCCGCGACTTCCTGGTGCTGTATTCGGACGTGGTCGATGCGCTCGAGGACCAGCCGGATGCGCTCAATTTCTACATCGGCCACGAGATCGGCCATATCAAGCGCAAGCACCTGGTCTGGTCGCCGGTGCTGGCGCCTGCGGCGATCCTGCCCCTGGTCGGCGCGGCCTATTCGCGCGCGCGCGAGTACACCTGCGACCGCCATGGCCTGGCTGCCTGCGGCAACGCGGAAAGCGCGCAGCAAGGGATCGCGGTGCTTGCCGCCGGCGGCAAGCGCTGGCGCACGATGAGCCATGGCGGCTATATCGACCAGGCGCGCGAGACCAAGGGATTCTGGATGTCCTTCCATGAACTGGTCGGCGACTACCCGTGGCTGGTCAAGCGCATGGCGGCAGTCCGGTCGCTCGCGGCCGGGCAGGAGCCGGAACAGCCGTCGCGCAGCGCGCTCGCCTATGTACTCGCCCTGTTCGTGCCGCGCCTGGGCGTCGGCGCCGGCGGCGGCGCCGCCGGCCTGATCGTCATCGTGGCCATCATCGGCATCCTGGCTGCGGTGGCGATTCCCGCCTATCAGGATTATGTCGACAAGTCCAAGACGATGGCCGCCTACGGCGCAGGCCAGCGCGCCACCGCCGCGGTCGAGAAGTTCTACTACGAGCAGGCCGCGGTGCCGGCCAGCCTGGAGGAAGCGGGGATCAGCGAGCGTCCCGGCGTGCCGGGCGCGGAATCGATCAGCCTCGATTCGAAGAACGGCGTGGTGCAGGTGGTCACGCGCACGGCCGGGGGCCAGGGCACGCTGTCCTTCGAGCCGACGCTCGACGAGAAAAAGCGCATTGTCTGGTCCTGTACCGCCGAGGACATCAAGCCCACGCTGTTGCCGAAGGAATGCCGCTAAGCGCCTAGGCGTGATCCTGCATCCATGACTTCAAGCCCGTCACCCAGCCCTTGGCGGGCAAGTTCATGTTCTTCCTGATCGCGCCGGCGCGTTCGAACAGCACGCTGAAATCGATCTGCGGGGCGCGCTTGAAGGCCAGCACGACGATGTTCGCGTCGTGCACCTCGGGCAGCCAGACCACGGCGTCGAACACCATCTCCATATTCTGCAGGTTCTTGTCGTAGTTCGAAAAATCCCCGAACACATTGGCGGTCATGATGCCGTCGTCCGACAGGCAGTCGAAGCAGCCCTGGTAGAACTCGCGCGAGTCGAGCACCGGGCCGCGCGCGTCCTGGTCGTACAGATCGACCTGCAGCGCGTCGACGGTGCCGTGGTTGGCCGGGTCGAGCACGAAATCCATCGCATCCATCTCGCGCACATCGAGCCTGGCGTCGTTCGGCGGCAGGCCGAACAGGGCATGGCAGATCCCGATCACGTTCGGATTGAGTTCGGCCACCGCCACCTGCGCGCCCGGAAAGCGCTGGTAGCAGAACTTGGTCAGCGCGGCGCTGCCCAGGCCCAGCTGGACGATGCGGCGCGGCTGTTCGATGAACAGCATCCACATCATCATCATCTGCACGTATTCGAGCTCGATGTGGTCCGGCTTGGCCAGGCGCATCGCGCCCTGGACCCAGGACGTGCCCAGGTGCAGGAAGCGCACGCCCTTGTATTCGGTGATGGTCGCGGGCGGGTGGCCCGGGGCGTCGAAGCGGCTGGTGGTGATCGGTGTCGGCATGGAGCGCGCATCTTACCATCTGGCCGGGCAGGATCAGCCGGCGGGCGTGGCCGGCAGGATCATCGTCACCGCCAGGCCGCCGCCGTCGCGGTTGCCGAGCGTGATGCGCCCGCCGTGCGCCTCGGCGATTTCGCGCGCCAGCGCCAGGCCAAGGCCGGTGCCGCTGCGCTTGGTCGAATAGAAGGGCACCAGCGCATTGGTCAGCACCGCCTCGCTCATGCCCGGGCCGCGGTCGCTGACTTCGATGCGCAGCATGCCCGGCACCGGCTTGACGCGCAGTTCCACCGCCTCCGGCGCGGAGCCGGATTCGTGCGCATTCTTCAGCAGGTTGAGCAGGGCCTGTTCCATCTGCGCCGGGTCGAACCAGGCGTCGCTGGCGGGCAGCGGCGCGGCCAGCCTGAACTCGGCCTGCGTGGCCAGCCGGTCCACGAAGGCATCCCAGGCGCAGGCCTCGATGCGCGGCGAGGGCAGCTTGGCGAAGCGCGCATAGCCGAGGATGAAGCTCTCGAGGTGGCGGGTGCGCTCCTCGATGGTGGACAGGATCTGCGGCAGGCGCTCGACCTGGCCGCGCCGCACCAGCTCCGCCCCCGAGTGCGCCAGCGAGGTCAGGGGCGCCAGCGAATTGTTCAGTTCATGGCTGATGACGCGGATCACCTTCTTCCACGTCTGCACCTCCTGCCGCCGCAGCTCCAGGGTCAGCTGGCGCAGCAGCAGCAGTTCGTGCTTGCGCCCGTTCAGGCTGAAGCTGCGGCGCGCCAGGTGGTACACCTCTTCGTCCTCGCTGTCGCCGGCGGTGAACAGGCCGTCGCCGCCGCGCCCCAGCGCCTCCACCAGCGCCGGCGATGCGCTGCGCAGCACGTCGCGCAGGTGGTGGCCTTCGAGCTTGCGGCCCTGGTTCAGCAGCTGGCGCGCCGCCAGGTTGGCGTACACGATGGGACCGCTGCCGCCGGCCGCATCGGCCACCAGCAGCATCGCCACCGGCGTGTTTTGCACCATGGTGTCGAGCAGCAGTTCGCGCTGCACCAGGTCCAGCCGCTGTTCGCGCAGCACGTTGCCCAGCGCATTGTGGGCGGCGACCAGGTCCGACAGTTCGTCGTTCTGGGCCCAGTGCAGGCCGAAGGAAAAGTCGCCGTCCTTGTAGCTGGTGACCGTGCCTTCGAGTGCGCGGAACAGCGACAGGATCGGCCGGATCTGGGAACGCATCGTGATGACGGCGATCGGCACCACGCAGGCGAGGCAAACGGCGAGCACCATCAGCGGCTGGCCGGGCAGCAGGTGGTCGAGCGCCAGCGCCAGGATCACGCCGAGCGCCAGCAGGGTGCCGACCAGCGCCGACCAGCGGGTCACGAGCGACAGGCGCAGGCCGCGTGGCATCTGCATCAGGGCCGCGCGATCCCGAGCCGCTCCATGCGCCGGTACAGCGCCTGGCGCGACAGGCCGAGGTCGGCCGCCGCCTGCGCCACCACGCCGTTGGCGCGCGCCAGCGCCTGGGCGATGGCGTCGCGGTCCGGTTCGGCCTCGGCGGCGGCCTGCGGCGCGGCCGGCAGGCCGAGGTCGGCCGCGCTGATGATATCGCCTCGCGACAGCAGGCTGGCGCGCGCCATCACGTTCTTCAGTTCGCGCACATTGCCGGGCCAGCCATGCGCCAGCAGCGACGCCTCGGCGCTGCCGTGCAGGGTTTTGCCGGGGACGAGGAAGCTGCGCGCCAGCGGCAGGATGTCGGCCGGGCGCGCCGCCAGCGGCGCCAGGCGCAGCTCGATGACGTTCAGCCGGTAGAACAGGTCCTCGCGGAAGGTGCCGGCGCGGATCATCGCGCCCAGGTCGGCGTTGGTGGCGCTGATGACGCGCACCTTGACCTGGCGCTCGCGGTTCGAGCCGAGGCGCTCGAAGCGGCCCGTCTCGAGCACCCGCAGCAGCTTCATCTGCCCCGCCAGCGGCAGGTTGCCGATCTCGTCGAGGAACAGGGTGCCGCCGTCGGCCGCCTCGAACTTGCCTTCGCGCGCCTTGGAAGCGCCGGTGTAGGCGCCGGCGTCGGCGCCGAACAGTTCGGCCTCGATCAGCTCACTCGGCAGCGCACCGCAATTGAGGACCACGAAGGGGCCGTCGGCCACCAGCGAATTGGCCTGGATGATCTCGGCGATGCGCTCCTTGCCGGTGCCGTTCGGGCCCGAGATCAGCACCGGCACGTCGGCCCGCGCGACCTGGCAAGCCAGGTGCAGGATGCGTTCGGTGGCCGGGTCCTGCCACACCATGCCGCGCAGGTCGAAGCCCTGTTCCAGTTCGCTGCGCTGGCGCCGTTCGCTGCGCATGCGCTGCGCCAGCGCGCGGTTGACCTGGCCCAGCTCGATCAGGTTGGTGACGGTGGCGATCAGGCGGTTGTCGTTCCACGGCTTGGACAGGTAGTCGGCCGCGCCCGAGCGCACCAGCTCGACGGCGGCGTCGAGGTGGGTCCATGCGGTCAGCAGGATCACCGGCAGGTCCGGATGGCGCTTGCGGATTTCGCGGAACAGGGCCGTCCCCTCCTCGCCGGAGGTGGTGTCGGCCGTGAAGTTCATGTCCTGGATGACCAGGTCCACTTCATGGCTGGCCAGCAGCGCCAGGCCTTCTTCCGGCGAGGCTGCGCGCAGCGCATCGAGATCGTGCAGCGAAAACAGGACCTCGAGTGCGATGGCGACGGCGGCGTTGTCGTCAATGATCAGTACAGTAGGCATGGCCGCTAGGATAGCATCCTCAGGTGCTGCGCGTGGCGGTGGCCGGCGAGATCGTCGCCGCGCGCCATGCCGGGCCGTACACGGCCAGCAGGCCCAAGCCCCAGAACACGGCGGCGCCGGTCAGCAGGTAGGGGATCGGCAGCTTGGCCATTTCCAGCTTGGTCACCAGCAGCTGGTTCAGGCCGATGCCGAGCAGCAGGCCGGCGCCGACGCCGACGCTGGTGATCATGAAGTTCTCGGTCAGGAAGTAGCGCAGGATGTCGATCCGGCGCGCGCCCAGCGCGCGCCGCACGCCGATCTGCTTGCGGCGCTGGGTCACCCACAGGCTGGCCATGCCGACGATGCCGCTGGCCGTGATCAGCAGCAGCAGAACGGAGACCGTGATCAGCATCCACGACAGCGCGGTATCGGCGCGGTAGCGGTTGACGCGGTCCTCGTCGACGGTGCGGGTGCGCAGGATGACCGGGCGCGGCGCGGCCTTGAGCAGGGCGGCCTCGACCTCCTTCATCACGCGGTCGCGCTGGCCGGGTTCGGCACGGACCAGGAAGATCGTGCCGAAGCCGTTGGACAGGCGCATCGGCAGGATGGTCGCGAACTCGCCGCGTTCGTTCACCTCGGACGACTGCGACTGCAGCGTCTCGACGACCCCGACCACTTGCGCGCCGTTGGCCTTTTCGCCGGTGCCGAAGTAGATGGTCTTGCCGATCACCGTGCTGGCGCCGGGCCAGACTTTCTCGGCCAGCTTCCTGGTCACCAGCACCGTCGGCGGGAACAGGTCGTTCGGCGCGGTGTCGTTGTCGATCTCGGTGACCTCGGCGGGCAGCAGGTTGCGTCCTTCGATGATCTTCAGGCCCATGGTCTCGACCAGGTTATCCGGCGAGAAGTAGAACGAGGCGCTGGCGCTTTCGTTCAGCTGCTTGCGGTCGGCGGTCACGCTGTTGTTGCTGCCGTTGTTCGTCATCGGCATCTGGTTGGTGAACGCGGCCGAGACCACGCCCGAGACCGACTTCACGGTGGCCAGTTCGGCCTTTTGCAGCGCGATCTGTTCGTTGTGGTCGGACTTGGCCAGGTGGCGCACGCCGATGTAGAACATCTCGCCTTCGTTGGCGATGCCGCTCGGGCGCGCCGACACCGCTTGCCGCACGTTGACGATGTGCAGGGCGTTGGTCAGGATCGCGAGGCTGATGGCCACTTGCACGGCTACCAGCACGGCGCCCGTTTTACTGCGCAGCAGCGACGACAGGATGGGACGGATTTCCATGATGGCTCCTATTGCGATTTCAGTTGGATGGCTGGCGTGACCTGGCAGGCGCGCCAGGTCGGCAGCAGGCCGGCCACCATGGCGGCGGCGATCGACAGCACGAAGGTCAGGCCGAGCATCTGCCAGTCCATGTGGGCGATCGCCTCCATCTGCTTGGACTGCATCTTGATCAGCGCCAGTGCCCCGAAGGCCAGCAGCAGGCCAAGGAAGCCGCCGACCAGGCCGACCACCGCGGTCTCGGTCAGGAACTGCTGGAAGATCTCCTTGCGCGAGGCGCCCAGCGCACGGCGGATGCCCACCTCGGACGCGCGCACCGAGAACTTCGCCAGCAGCAGGCCGATGGTGTTGACCAGGCACAGGACCAGGAAGCCGAACGCCAGCCAGGCCGACAGGCGGCTGTCGTTGCCGACCACCTTGCGGTATTCCAGCCACTGCATCACGTCGAACAGCTTGACCGGCGCCGCGCGTTTGTGGCGGCCCAGCTTGCGCTGTTCCGACGAGTAGCTGTCCAGGTAGCTTTGCAGCTCGGCGCGATCGGCACCGTTCTTGGTCTCGAAGAAGAACTGGATCCAGTTGCACTCGGAGTCGAGCAGGCCCTGCCAGCCCGGCTCGCGGTGCGAATTGCAGCTCATGCTGCCCGAGTGGCCGGTTTCGTGGCGGATCGCGGTCGCGAACGGGATCATGAATTCCTCTTCCTGGCCGAAGGCGCCGCCGCCGCCCACCAGGCGGTAGAACTTGGGCACCGGCAGCCAGGGCTGGATCACACCGACCACCTGGTAGTCGAAATTGGCCAGGCGCACGCGCTTGCCGACCGGGTTGATGTCGCCGAACAGCTTTTCCGACATCGCGCGGCTCAATACGACCACGTCGGCGCCGGCCTTCTCCTCGGCCTCGCCCCAGGGCTGGCCGTACAGGAAGGGCACTTCGAACATCGCGAAGAAGTCGCGCGACGGCGCCAGGCCGTTGGCCGACAGCGGCGGCAAGTCCTTGCGCTCCGGCTCGAGCGGCAGGTTGACGCCATACAGCGCCAGGCGGCGCTCGCCGGGGCCGTTCTTGAGCAGGGCGGCCGCGTCGCGGTAGCTCATCTGGTCATTGCTCTGCGGGGTGGTGTCGTTCGGGTCGTAGCCCTCGATCGGGCCGTTGTCGAACAGCGGCACGAACAGGCGCTCGCTCTTGTGCGGGATCGGATTGCTGGACATGACGTGCAGGATGGTCAGCGTCGACACGCTGGCGGCCACGCCGATCGCCAAGGTCAGCACCATCAGCGCGGTCAGCGCCGGGTTGCGGCGCAAGCTGCGCGCGCCGAGCAGGAAATAGTACTGGAACATCGCGCTCTCCTTACGCCACGTGGTTCGAGGCGGCTTTCGCGTCGAACAGGGTCGGGCTCTTGCGCACCAGGTCCGACACCTGGCCGTCGATGATGTGGACATTGCGCTGCGAGCGCACGGCCAGTTCCGGATCGTGGGTCACCATCAGGATCGTCGTGCCCTGGGCGTTGATTTCCTCGAGCAGCTCCATCACGCCGCGCGCCATCTGGGTATCCAGGTTGCCGGTCGGCTCATCGGCCAGCAGCAGCTTGGGCGAGCCGGCCAGCGCGCGCGCGATCGCCACGCGCTGCTGCTGGCCGCCGGACAGTTCGGCCGGATAGTGCTTCATGCGCGAGGCCAGGCCGACCTTGGCCAGTGCGTCCTCGATGCGCTCCTTGCGCTCGGCCGCATTGAAGCCGCGGTAGCGCAGCGGCACGTCGACATTGTCGAACAGGGACAGGTCGGGGATCAGGTTAAAGCCCTGGAAGATGAAGCCCAGCTTCTCGTTGCGCAGGCGCGAGCGGGCATTGTCGTCCATGCCCTTGACGTTGACGCCGTCCAGGATGTACTCGCCGTCGGTGAATTCCTCCAGCAGGCCGGCGATATTCAGGAAGCTGGTCTTGCCCGAGCCGGAAGGGCCGGTGACGGTGACGAATTCGCCCTGGTTGACCTGGATCTCGAAGCCGCGCAGCGCGTGCGTCTCGATCATGTGGGTGCGGTATACCTTGGAGAGGTTGGTCATGCG
Organism: Massilia sp.; assembly: GCA_036676245.1. GTDB lineage: Bacteria > Pseudomonadota > Gammaproteobacteria > Burkholderiales > Burkholderiaceae_D > Telluria_A. Next base: position 8,671 of record JAKFDH010000120.1, read on the forward strand.
CAGCATGGAATGTCCTTTCGGTGAGAGGGTATTAGTTATTGATGGAGACGCGCGCGGCGTTGGCGAAGGCATCGGTGCCCGCGATCACGACCTTGTCGCCCGGCTTCAGGCCGGACAGGATTTCAACGTTGCTGATACTGGTGGCGCCGAGCGTGACCGGGGTGCGCACGGCCACGCCGTCGCGCACGACATAGGCATAGCGTCCGCCCTCGCTCTCGACGAAAGGCCCGCGCGGCAGCATGACGACGTTCGGCTTCTCCTCGATCAGCAGGCGCGCCGACACGCGCTGGCTCTGGCGCAGGCCCTTCGGCTGCTCGCCGTCGAAGCGCACGCGCGCCAGCACCTGGTTGCGCACCACCTCCGGCGACAGCGCCGACAGCTTGCCGGTGGCGGTGGCGCCGCCCAGCTGGATCTCGGCGGTCATGCCCAGGCCCATGTCGGCCACATACGTTTCCGGCACTTCCAGTTCGACCTCGAGGCGCGACAGGTCCACCAGCGTCATCAGCGCCACATTGGCGGCCACCACGCTGCGGTTCTGGACCGACAGCGTGCCGATGAAGCCGTCGACCGGCGCGCGCACGGTCAGCTCGTCGACGCGGCGCTGTGCGTTGGCCAGCGACAGGCGCTGGCGATCGAGCTCGTTGACCTTGGTCTTGAGCGCCAGGCCGACATCGTCGCCTTCGAGGGTGGCGGCGGCGGCGGCGTGCCTGGCGCGGATGTCGGCCGAATTGAGGGCATCCTTGGCTTTCTGGTAATCGATCTTGGCGATGACGCCGACCTGCGCCACGCTTTCATAGCGCTCCAGCGTGCGCTGGGCCGACAGGCGGTCGATCTCGGCGGTGTCGGCTTCGCGCTGGGCCAGCAGCTTCTGCTTGCGGGCCAGGATCTTCTGGCGCGCCACTTCCGCTTCCAGCTGCTGGTAGCTCGACTGCTCGCGCTTGAGCGCATCGGACAGGTCGGGCGATTCGAGGACCGCCAGCACCTGGCCGCGGGTCACGTTGTCGCCGGCCGCGACCTTCAGGGTCACGGTCGACGGGGCGGTGGAATACAGGGTCGGGCTGACCGCGGCGACCACCCGGCCGTTGACGGAAGCGTCGCGCACCAGCGTGCCGCGGCCGACTTCGGCGATGCGCAGGCGGCTGGCGTTGACCGCCGATTCGCTGCCGCGCCAGGCGGTCAGCAGCAGCACGGCGGCGGCGATGGCGGCGGCGGCGGCGCCGATCAGCAGTGCGCGGCGCTTGAACAGGTGCGCCGGCTTGGTCGAGATGACGGCGTCTTGGGATGAGGTATCGCGGATCATGATGGCATCGGTAGCAAAGATGTCATCGTCAATGCAGGAAGCGTGCCACGCGCTATGTGCTTGATTAATAAGGAAGTGCAAGCTTGCGTCCGCTGTCCGGACTGTCCGGACGGGCGCGTATGGACGTCCGGCCGGGCGCCTGCAAACCGGGGACAGATCTCAATTACGTGCAAAAAAAACTGCAATCGGTGCAATCGGGGTCAGACCTCAAAAAAACTGCAATCGGGGTCAGACCTCAATTGCTGAGGCGAAAGGCGCGTTAGGAAGCAGGCCCCCCTGCGGCGCGCGGACGCCAGTTGCGGCTTGGTAATGGAGGTCTGACCCCGATTGGCTTTTAATTGAGGTCTGACCCCGATTGGCTAAGGCGTCGTTACCAGAGGAAATGGAAGATCAGCACGTTCATGGCCAGATTGAATGCCGCGTGCGCGGCCATCGCGGGGTATAGCGAGCCGCTCGCCTTGCGCAGCGCGGCGAACAGCAGCGCGGCGCCGAACATCAGCACCATCCAGATCGCGCCGGACAGCGGCAGCAGCGTGATGCCGGCCGCGCTCGCCACGAGGCCGTGGTGGCACAGGTGGACCACGGCGAACAGGCCGCATTCGGCCACGGTGCTCGCGCGCGCGCTCCAGCGCCGTTCCAGCGCCCGCTGCAGCACCCCGCGGAAGAAGATCTCTTCGCCGATCGGGCTGAATAGCAGCGCCGGCAGCGTGAACGCGAGGTGCAGCTGCAGCTCGCTCCAGCCGGCGGTCGGCATGATGCCCCGGTAGTTGGCGGCCACGCTGGCGAACCAGTTGTCCTGCCCCGCGCCGAACAGCGCCACCCCGAGTCCGAAGCACAGCGTCGCGGCCAGCGTGCCGGCGCCGATGGCCAGCGGGTAGATCCGCGCCGATGCGCTGCGGCGCAGGCCGATCTCGAGGCGGCCGGCGCGGTCCAGCAGCAGCCACGGCGTGGCCATCATCAGGCAGAAACCGAGCGGCAGCAGCGCGCGCAGGCTGGCCGGCCCCAGCATGCCGGCGGCGCGCATGGCGGCAAACGCCACCGCCAGCAACAGCACCGCGGCGAGCCCGGCGCGTCCCAGGCCGGCGCTAGGCATGCGTGCGCCGGCGATACCTTACCCACAGCGTGGTCAGCCCCGCCATCAGCGCCAGCATCGCCACCCAGGCCATATACACCACCGCCAGTGAAGGCGTGTAAGCGGCCGGGAACACGGCCTGCTGTCCGGAAAAGTCGGGCCCGCCGCCGAAACGCAGTTCGAAGTACGCATTGCCGAGGAAGTGGATCAGCGCGATGTGCACCATGTAGAAAAACAGCGGCGCGCCGCCGAACAGCATCAGCAGCTTCACTTGCCGCATGCGCTCGAACAGCGCCAGCAGCACCAGGCCGATGCTGGCCGTGGCGCACAGGTACAGCAGCGACGGCGGATACTTTTGCAGCCGCATGAAGGACATCAGGTCGAACATGAAGCCGCGCCCCTGCGCCGACCAGGGCTGCGGGTCGCCGTAGAGGTTGAACGCGCGCAGCACCACGAAGCCGATCGCCAGCACCGCGGCCGCCGCCAGCAGGAAGCGCGCACGGCGCGCCTGCTCCCACAGGAACACGGGCCCCAGCGCATAGCCGGCCGCCATCAGCCCGATCCACGGCATCAGCGGGTACATGACGACGATGCCGGCCAGCGGTCCGCCCGGCGGCAGCGGATGGAAGCCTCCCAGGTGCCAGGCGCGCCACAGGAAGGTCTGGGCCTGCACGCCGTCGAAGGCGTTGTGGCTGGCGATCAGCAGGACGGCGATGGCGGCCACCGCGGGCCGCGGCAGCCACACCAGCGCCGCCATGGCGATCATGCCCATCCCCAGCGCCCAGATCACCTGCAGGATGATGACCTGGTAGCCGAACTGCCAGCTGAAGCTGATCCAGGTCATCTCCAGCACCAGCAGCATGGCGCCGCGCGTGGCCAGGTAGCGCGCCAGCGCCGCCGTGCCGCTGCCCTGTCCGCGCAGGAAGGCCGAGGTGCCGGCCAGCAGCACGAATACGGTGGCGCACAGATGGGTCGCCCAGCGCGTCCAGAACCAGCCGGGCGAGGTGGCCGCCAGGTCTTCCGGATTGAACGGGGTGATGCCGAAAAAGTCGCGCGTGTGGTCCAGCGCCATCAGTGCGATGACGAAGCCGCGCAGCATGTCGATCGCGGCGATCCTTGCAGGCTTGCCCATGCCAGTCTCCCTCCTTATTATTACCGCCTATTTTTCCTGCTTGAGCGGCTTGTCCTTGTCGATGATCTCGCGGCAGTCGCCCTTCAGGGTGGCATTGTCGTAGTTGGTCCAGCCATAGCTGTCGACATAGCGCTTGTGCTGCTTGAAGCGCGGGTTGACGAAGCTGCGCTCGAGCTTTTCGCCCTGGTAGCGGATGTCGCCGACGTCGAGCAGGGTATGGAACACGTTTTCGGTCGACAGCCTGGCCTTGCGGTGCCGCTTGAGCTGTTCCACCTTGTCCGGATAGCGCCCGGCATAGCGGTCGGAATACCAGACGAAGGCCGGCACGTGGAATTCGTACTGGGTGTTATGCCCGTGGAAGGCGAGGTCGCAGCTGTTGTCGTACAGGGTCTGGCCATGGTCGGACACGTACATCAGCGACGACAGCGGCGCGCTCGCCTTCAGCTTGCCGATCACCTCGGACAGGAACCAGTCGGTATACAAGATGGTGCTGTCGTAGCTGTTGTTCAGCTGCGGCTTGATTTTCAGGTCGGTGTAGACCGGCTTGTCGACGCCGTACAGCGAGGGCTGCCACTTGTCGAACTGCTTCGGGTAGCGGTGGCTGTAGTTCCAGTGGCTGCCCAGCGAGTGCAGCACGATCAGCTTTTTCGGCGCCGGGTCGGCCAGCGCGTGCGTCAGCGGGTCGAACAGGATCTGGTCGAAATTCGAATTGTCGGTGAAGCCGCCCAGGTTCAGGAACTGGATCACGTCGGCCTCCTTGGCGAACACCGACACCGGCGTGTCGAATTCGCCGAACGAGATCTGGTTCGACAGCCAGTAAGTCTTGAACCCGGCTTCCTTGTAGGCGGTCAGGAAGGATTTCTCCGAGAAGCCGTCCTTCAGGCTTTGCATCGCCGTTTTCCGCGAAATCATCACCGGCACCGACAGCCGGGTCGCCGAGACCGAGGTGATCACGTCCGCCAGCATCACCAGGTTGCCTTCTTTCGCCAGCAGCGGATTGGTGTCGCGTTCGTAGCCGTTCAGGCGCCAGCGGTCGTAGCGCGACGATTCGCCGATCACCATGACCACCACTTCGCCCTGGCGGTCGGGCCGGGCCTGGCGCGCGCCGAAGGTGAAGCGCGCGCTGCGCTCGCCCAGCGCGGCCAGGTACAGGCGCTCCTTATAGAAGTCGTGGCCGCGCGCGACCAGGCCGAATGGCCAGGACTGGGCGAAGGCGTCGAATTCGACCGGCAGCCGCGCCCAGCCGGGCAGGGCGGGCCAGGCCAGGCCGGTGTGGCCGGCGCCGTCGATGGCGTCCGACTCCGACGCTGAAGCCGACGCCGAAACCGACGCCGATGCCGACGCCGACGCCGACGCCGAAACCGACGCCGAAACCGATGCCGACGCCGACGCCGAAACGCTGGCGGCCCCGGCCGGCGTGGCGGCGAAGCCGAATTCGTGGCCGTAGCCCCACACGGCGGCCGCGCCGCCCAGCACCGCCAGCGCCACCCAGCGCGAGCCGTCGGCCCAGTCCAGTTCGCGCGTGCGCAGCGCCACCCGCCAGGTGGTGCCGAACCAGGCCAGCACGCCGAGCATCAGTACCAGCATCCCCCATACTTTCTGGCCGAGGAACTCGATCGATTCGCGCGGGCTGGTCTCGGCGATGATGCCCAGGTGGTGGGTCGAGATGCCCTGCCCATAATAAGTAAGCAGGTAAATCTCGGTCGGCAGCGCGAGGAAGGCGGGGATCAGGAGCCAGTGGAACCAGGCCGGGCGCTTGAAGACCGCCCACGCCGCCGCCCAGGCGATGAACTCGATGCCGAGGATGTGCCAGGGCCGGGCCACGGGCTTTCCAAGAAGCAATGGGACGAAGGGGACGGCCGACAGCAGCAGGTAGCTCAGCAGCAAATACAGGTGGGCGGGGCGCAGCAAGGATCGCATGGGGCGTTCGGCAAGGGACAAGCGCCTATTATTCCCGCCCTTTGTAGTCGTGGGGGAAATTTTTGAAAACCGGTGCCAGTTCTGACATTCGGACACGGACACAGCAATAAGGTCCGATTTATTGCTGTGTCCGTGTCCGAATGTCAGAACTGGCACCGGTTTTCCACAATCGGCGTACACTGCTTGGCTCGGGATCCACAGGCCCGGCCCGGTTTTCGGGCTGCCGCACTGCACGCACTGCATTTAAGCAGCTTTCAAGCGGTAAACAAGTTGACCGGATCCCGCTACGGGTCTATACTCGCGAGTTCTCGATTTTATTCTGCACATCGTATACGCATTCGCAGCCGCTCCTTGCCGAGTGGCTTTTCGCGCCTCCGCTGTCAGTTCAGAACGGGACTAAGTTTTAGTCCCCGGGCAGCCGCCCGGGTGTTCAATGTTGTAATTTTGTTGGATTTATAACGATGCCAACCATCAATCAACTGATTCGCAATCCACGCGTCGCCCTGACCGTGAAGAGCAAATCGCCGGCGCTGGAAAACAGCCCGCAAAAACGTGGTGTTTGCACCCGTGTGTATACGACGACCCCAAAGAAGCCAAACTCGGCTCTGCGTAAAGTCGCCAAAGTTCGCCTGACCAACGGTTTCGAAGTCATTTCGTACATCGGCGGTGAAGGCCACAACCTGCAAGAACACAGTGTC
>JAKFDH010000121.1:0-1576 GCA_036676245.1 Massilia sp.
GAACGGCAGATCGTAGTTGTAGACGTGCGACACGCCGTCGATGTGCAAGCCGCGCGCGGCCACGTCGGTGGCCACCAGGATCTCGAGCTGGCCCTTCTGGAAGCGGTTGAGCAACGACTCGCGCTTCTTCTGCGGCACATCGCCCGACAGCACGCCGACGCGGTAGCCTGCCTTCTCCAGCGAACGCGCCACGCGCTCGACCCAGACCTTGGTGTTGACGAAGATCATGGTGCGCGCGCCTTCGCTGCGCGACAGCAGGCCGATCAACAGCGGGACCTTTTCCTCGTTGGCCGGGAAATAGACTTTCTGGCGAACCTTGGCGGCGGTGATGAATTCGGTTTCCACCACCAGCTTCTGCGGCTCGTTCATATGCTCGTACGCAAGCTCCAGCACCCGATGGCTGAGCGTGGCCGAGAACAGCAGCGTCTGCCGCGTGGTGCGCTCGGGCATCTTGCGCAGCAGGAAGCGGATGTCCTTGATGAAGCCCAGGTCGAACATGCGGTCGGCTTCGTCCAGCACGCAGATCTCGCAGGCATGCAGCGAAACCACTTTGCTTTGCTTCACGTAGTCGATCAGGCGGCCCGGCGTGGCGATGATGACGTCCACGCCCTGGGTCAGCAGTTCGCGCTGCTTGTCGTAATCCACGCCGCCGTAGATCAGGGCGAAACGCAGGCCCAGGTCGGCGCCGAACTTCACCGCGTCCTTGTGGATCTGAATGGCCAGTTCGCGGGTCGGCGCGAGGATCAGCGCGCGCGGATCTTCCAGCTTGCGGTCGGCCAGCGCCGGACGCGTGAGCAGACGGTTCATGACCGTGACCAGGAAGGCCAGGGTCTTGCCGGTGCCGGTCTGGGCCTGGCCGGCGACGTCGCCGCCCGGCAACGCAACGGGAAGCGTCATCGCCTGGATCGGCGTGGTGCGCGAGAATCCGGCGGCTTCCAGTCCGGCGAGCAAGGCCGGATGCAGGTCGAACGAGGAAAAGGTGATGTCGGTTAACGGCTTGTCGCTCATGCTTTCTTCTTTGGGCTTTCTTAATAGAGCTTTGCACGCGCATTGCGCGGGTCGATGCGCTTGCATCGTCGTCACCGGCGTCGCACACTGCGTTCCATGCCGGTGTACGCGAATCCAGGCCCAAGGCCTTGAACGGAATCGCGGAACGCCCCAGTTTACAGCAATGCGGAGGCCGGCATTTCGGCCCACAACCGGGCTCCGCCCTCCGCGGACCCCGCAGGAGACCCCAAAGTGAGCGATAAGGTGACACACGTCGGCGATGCCGATTTCGAGACGGCCGTGCTGCAGTCCGAAGAACCGGTACTGGTCGATTTCTGGGCCGAGTGGTGTGGCCCCTGCAAGATGATCGCTCCGGTGCTGGACGAGCTGGCCCAGACCTACGAGGGCAAGCTGAAGGTGGTCAAGCTCAACGTGGACGAAAACCGCGCCACGGCCATCAAGTACCACGTGCGCAACATCCCGCTGCTGCTGCTGTTCAAGGACGGCCAGGTCCAGGCCACCCAGGTCGGCGCCGTGGGCAAGGGCCAGCTGACCCAGATGATCGAAAAGGGCATCGGTTCGACCGCTT
>JAKFDH010000122.1:0-1902 GCA_036676245.1 Massilia sp.
GTCGTGGGCGATGACGCGGAAGCCCTTCTCCAGGAAGAACTGCATCTGCGTATCCCAGTCGTCGCCGCTGAGCGGCCAGCCGTGGTGGAAGACGATGGGCTGTCCCTTGCCCCAGTCCTTGTAAAAGAGTTCTGTTCCATCCTGCGTGGTGATGGTCGGCATGCGCGGGTCCTCGATGAAGTGGGGTGGGGTGCAGCGTGATGCGTGGGCGGCGGCGCGGCGTCCAGGCGCTGCTGCCCGCCAGGCGGTGCGGCGACAGGCATTCCTTTGGATGCAAGATCGATGAAGCCGGTCCAGCCTACCTGAGGAAGTGTTACGGATTTCCGATGAGCTAGATGGCTTTAGCGCGGTGGCTTTCAGATCGCCCGAGGCGCTCGTGGACACCCATGCGGTGGACCGGGCCCGCATGAACTACAGGGGCTTGGGCGCTTCGACCGCCGCTGCGTGGCGACGCATGATCCAGTTGAACAACGGCGTGGCCATCAACGTGGTCACGATGGCCATCAGCACGAGGATCGAGAACAGTCCCGGTTCGATCACCCCGGCCTGCAGGCCGATGTTGATCAGGATCAACTCCATCAGGCCGCGTGCGTTCATCAGCGAACCGATGGCCATGGCGTCGCGGTTGTTCTCGCCGCTGATCCGCGCGGCTGCCCAGCAGGCCAGGCCCTTGCCGCAGAACGAAGCGAGCAAAATGGCGACCGCCGCCAGCAGGATCTGCGGCTGCATCATTACCCCCAGCTGCGTCTTCAACCCCGAGAAGGTGAAGAACATCGGCAGCAGGAACACGACCACGAAGGGCTGCAGGGTAGCGCGCAGCTTCTCGGTCAGCGCACCCTTCGGCAGGCACGCACCGAGGATGAAGCCGCCGAACACCGCGTGGATGCCAATCGCATCCATGGCCCAGGCACTCAGGCAGAAGATGACCAGCACCACCGATAGCAGGGTCGCGCCCAGCGGCTGGTCCGATTTCACGTAGTCGGCCAGGCGGCGCAGCCAGTGGCGGCCGAACAGGATCATGAAGGCGGCGAACGCCGCACCACCGCCGATGGCCAGGTAGGCGCCGCCCCAGCCCTTGCCGAAACTGGCCAGGACGATGGCCAGGATGCACCACGCCGCAGCGTCGTCGATCGCACCGGCGGTCAGCGCCAAGGTGCCAAGCGGACTGCCGGTGAGGCCACGTTCGTGGATGATCCGCGCGAGCATCGGGAAGGCGGTGATGGCGATGGCGGCGCCCAGGAAGAGCGAGGCCTGCAGCAGTTCCGCCTTGTCCGAGAACAGCCCGGGAATGCGGTGCAGCCATGGCGCCAACAGGAACGCCAGCACGAAGGGCACGAGGATGCCGGCGGCCGATACCAGGATCGCGCTGCGGTAGCGCGCCCTGAACTGATCGCCGCGGAATTCGGTTCCGACCAGGAACATGTACAAGCCCACGCCCAGCTGCGCGGCGACGTAGAGCATGTCAAGCGTCTGCTTGGGGAACAGCGCCTGCTGAAGGTCCGGCGCGAGCAGGCCGAACAGCGAGGGCCCCAGGGTCACGCCGGCGATCATTTCGCCGACCACTTGCGGCTGCCCGAGTTTCTGCGCCAGCTTGCCGACCAGCCGGCAGACGATGAGGATCACCGCGGCCTGCAGGAAGAAATACACGGACATTTGCGCAGTCGCCATCGAGGCTTCCCTGTCTGGTTGAATGGTGTGCCCATGGTAAGCGCACGCCAGGCGAACGCGCCTAACGCGATTCGTCGTAGTAATCCCCACCGATGATCGTGCAGATCTGCGCCTGGGTGAAGCCATGGAAACGGCGGCCGCCGGGGGTGTGGCGTTGCGCGAACAGTTTGCCGCTGGCCGGCGTGCGCTCGCGCTTTTCCTGCAGCAGCCACCTGGCGTAGTCGTTGCTCAGGT
>JAKFDH010000123.1:0-1846 GCA_036676245.1 Massilia sp.
TGCCATCAGCTCCTACCAGGGCGGGCACGTCGAGTACTTCAAGTACATGGTCGATCTGCTCAAAAGCCGTGGCGGTGAACACATCCAGGTCTTTGGCGGCGGCGGCGGTGTGATCGTGCCGCCCGAAATCCGCGAGCTGCATGCCTATGGCGTCACGCGCATCTACAGCCCCGAAGACGGCCAGAAGATGGGCCTGGCCGGCATGATCGGCGAGATGGTGATGCGCTGCGACAAGGACCTGACCGGCCTTGCCCCCAAAAACGTCAAGGCCATTGAAGGCCATGGCGAGATGAACTGGCGCGCGCTGGCGCAGCTCATCACGGCGCTTGAAAACGAGAAGGCCGACCCGGCCCTGGTCGAGGCCATACGGGCGCAGGCTGCCACCAAAAAGATACCGGTTCTGGGCATCACCGGCACCGGCGGCGCGGGCAAGTCGTCATTGACGGACGAGCTGATACGCCGCCTGCGCCTGGACCAGAACGACAGGCTGCGCGTGGCCGTCATCAGCATTGACCCGTCGCGCCGCAAGAGCGGCGGCGCCCTGCTGGGCGACCGCATCCGCATGAACGCTATCAACCCCTGGACTGTGCCGTTGGCCGGCCAGAAGAACGCCGACAGCGGTCAACGCGTTTTCATGAGGTCTCTGGCCACCCGCGAATTCGGCAGCGAGATCAGCAAGGCGCTGCCCGAGGTGATTGCCGCCTGCAAGGCCGCCGGCTTTGACCTCATCGTCGTCGAAACGTCCGGCATTGGCCAGGGCGATGCCGCCATCGTGCCGCATGTCGATGTGCCCATGTACGTGATGACGCCCGAGTTCGGCGCGGCCAGCCAGCTGGAAAAAATCGACATGCTGGACTTTGCCGAGTTTGTGGCCATCAACAAGTTTGACCGCAAGGGCTCGCTCGACGCCCTGCGCGATGTCTCCAAGCAGGTGCAGCGCAACAAGGAAGCCTGGACCACGCCGGCCGACCAGATGCCGGTCTTTGGCACCATGGCCGCACGTTTCAATGACGACGGCGTCACCGCGCTGTACCAGGCGCTCAAGCCGCGCCTGGCCGCGCTGGGTCTGCCGCTCGAGCAGGGCGGCCTGCCGGTGGTGGAAGTCCGCCACAGCACCAACCAGACGCCGGTGGTGCCCGCCGCCCGCACGCGCTACCTGGCCGAGATCAGCGACACGGTGCGCGGCTACAAGAAACGGGCGCGCGAGCAGGCCAGGCTGGCACGCGAAGTCCAGCAGCTGCAGGCGGCCGCCGCCATGCTCAAGCTCGACAAGCCCGAGCGCGCGCCCGCCGCCGAGGCCGCGCTCGACCTGGCGGGCCAGCGCAAGGCGCGCATGGATGCCGATGCGCGGCGCCTGCTGGCCCAGTGGCCCGACATGCAGCAAGCCTACGCAGGCGATGAATATGTGGTGAAGATCCGCGACAAGGAAATCCGCACCGCGCTGACCAGCAAGTCGCTGTCGGGCACCACCATCCGCAAGGTCTGCCTGCCCAAGTATGAAGACCACGGCGAGACGCTGCAGTGGCTGATGCTCGACAACGTGCCCGGCAGCTATCCCTACACGGCCGGCACTTTTGCGTTCAAGCGCGAGGGCGAAGACCCGACCCGCATGTTTGCCGGCGAGGGCGATGCCTTCCGCACGAATACGCGCTTCAAGCTGCTGAGCGAGGGCATGGCCGCCAAGCGCCTGTCCACCGCGTTTGACTCGGTGACGCTGTACGGCAACGACCCCGCCGTGCGCCCCGACATTTACGGCAAGGTCGGCAACTCGGGCGTGAGCATTGCCACGCTGGACGACATGAAGGTGCTCTACGACGGCTTCGACCTGTGCAGCCCCAGCACCTCC
>JAKFDH010000124.1:0-22758 GCA_036676245.1 Massilia sp.
TTCTTGGTGGCCCGGGGCGGAATCGAACCACCGACACAAGGATTTTCAATCCTCTGCTCTACCAACTGAGCTACCAGGCCAAGAGGCATGATTATAGACACCCGACCAAGGGTTTGCAAGTCCGAGGGGGAATTTTTCTGACAAATCAGCCGTAAACTGGGTAAAACGGTGTTGTTTCTAGCCGCTATAATGCCCTGCATGAGCAGAAAAAATTCCCCTTCCGGCCGTAGCCGCAGCGCTATTTGCATCGTCGGCAACGGTGCGATCGCCAAGACGGCCGCCCTCGGCTTCGCCCAGGCCGGCCACAGCGTCACCCTGCTGGTGCCGCCCGGCGCCGGCGCGCACAAGCACCCGGCCGGCGAGCAGCCGTGGGACGTGCGCGTCTACGCCCTGAACCATACCGCCCATCGCGTGCTCGATTCGCTCAAGGTGTGGGGCGCGCTCGACCAGGCGCGCGTGGCGCCGGTCGATACCATGTTCGTCAACGGCGACGGCGCCCAGCCGGGCGACCTGGCTTTCGATGCCTTCGGCGCCCATGTCGGCGCGCTGGCCTGGATCGTCGAGGACAGCAACCTGTCCCAGGCGCTCGACGCCGCCCTCAAGTTCGCCCCGAACGTCCACATTGCCAGCGGGCGTGCCACGGCGCTCGTCACCAGCGACGCCGGCGCGACCGTGGAGCTGGACGGGGGCGCGGCGATCGACTGCGAACTGGTGGTCGGCGCCGACGGCGGCCAGTCCTGGGTACGCGGCCAGTGCGACATCGGCCTCGACTACCGTTCCTACCACCAGCGCGCGGTCGTCACCAACTTCTCCTGCGAAAAGCCGCACCACGGCGCCGCCTGGCAGTGGTTCACCGGCGCCGAGGGCGTGGTCGCGCTGTTGCCGCTGCCGGGCAACCGGGTCTCGCTGGTGTGGTCGGCGCCCGATGCGCTGGCCGATACCCTGATGCGCGAATCCCTCGGCGAAATGGCGGTGCGCCTCGCCGTCTTGTGCGAAGAACAATTGGGCACGCTGCGGCCGCTGCTGCCGGAGGCGGTCAAGGATTTGCCGCTGGCGCTGATCCGCCCGCATGCGATCGTCGCGCCGCGCGTGGCGCTGGTGGGCGACGCCGCCCATGTCGTCCATCCGATGGCCGGGCACGGCATGAACCTCGGCTTCGCCGATGTGGCGGCGCTGCTGGAAACGCTGGCCGCGCGCGAGCCCCAGCGCAGCATCGGCGACGAGCGCGTGCTGGCCCGCTACGCCCGCGCCCGCAAGGAGGACGTGTTGTTGATGCAACTCGCGACCGACGGCCTGGCGCGCCTGTTCGGCGCCGATCTGGAGCCGGTTCGCGTGGTTCGCAATTTGGGATTAAACTTGCTGGATAAGTTGCCCATGCTAAAGCGACGCCTGATGGCGCACGCCATGGGCAAATAGGCGTAGTACAGCGCTCTTAGTCAGGTAGCGCTCTTTTAAGCAAGTAACCGGAGAAGTCATGGTAAAAAGTAGAATCGCGCTGCTGCTGCTGGCAGCGGTGTCCGCCGCCTGCATCGCCGCCGAGCCGTCGGCCGAGGAAACCATCAGGAAGAACATCCAGCCGAAGCTGCGCGAAGGCATCAAGATCGATTCGATCAAGGCCACGCCATACTCCGGCCTGTACGAGGTCAGCGCCAATGGCGACATCCTGTACACCGACAAGAAGGGCGAGTTCCTGTTCATCGGCGAAGTCATCAACACCAAGACTTCGCGCAACCTGACCAAGGAACGGGTCGACGAGATCAACAAGATCAAGCTGACCGACCTGCCGCTCGATTCGGCGCTCAAGCTGGTCAAGGGCGACGGCAAGCGCGTGCTGGTGCTGTTCGAAGACCCGAACTGCGGCTACTGCAAGCAGTTCCGCAAGACCACGCTGAAGGATATCGACAATGTGACCGTCTACACCTTCATGTACAACATCCTGTCGGAAGACTCGGCCACCAAGTCGCGCAACATCTGGTGCTCGCCGGACCGCAACAAGGCCTGGGATGACTGGATGGTCAACAACAAGGCCGCCGCCGCCGCGCCGGCCGACTGCGCCAACCCCAACGAGAAAATCTCTGCGCTGGGCCGCAAGCTGAAAATCAACGGCACCCCCGCCATCTTCTTCGCCGACGGATCCCGCCTGCCCGGTGCGGTCAGCCTGAAAGACCTGGAAGCCAAGCTGGCGACCATCAAGGCACAGTAAAGCAGTACAGGACGCGGACCTTTCGGTCCGCGTTGCACGTGTGAAGTCAGAATAATAAATCCACAGTCCATAAGGAGCATGGCATGGTCACACTCAACATCAATGGCCGCGATATGCAGGTCGATGCGGATCCGTCAACGCCGGTGCTGTGGGCGCTGCGCGATCACCTCAACATGACGGGCACCAAGTTCGGCTGCGGCGCGGCGTTGTGCGGCGCCTGCACCGTGCACCTGAACGGCGCGCCGGTACGCTCCTGCATTACGCCGATCTCCTCCGTCGTCGGGCAAAAAATCACGACGATCGAGGCGATGGAATCGGACAAGGTCGGCAAGGCCGTGCAGGACGCCTGGGTGCGCCACGACGTGCCGCAATGCGGCTACTGCCAGAGCGGGCAGGTGATGAGCGCCGCCGCGCTGCTGCGCACCAACAAGAATCCGAGCGATGCCGATATCGACGGCGCCATGAGCGGCAACATCTGCCGCTGCGGCACCTACCAACGCATCCGCGCGGCCATCAAGGACGCGGCCAAAACCCTGGCTTGAGGAGATCAGCATGCGCATCGAATGGATCAAGCAGGAAGCGCTGTCCCGTCCCGCCGGGGGCGGCATGTCGCGCCGCAGCTTCATCAAGGCCGGCGCCGTCGCAAGTGGCGGCCTGCTCATCGGCTTTTTCATGCCCGGCTCGAACAAGCTGGCGCGCGCGGCCGACGGCCCGCCCCCGTCCGCGCCGAACGCCTTCCTGCGCATCGCGCCGGACAACACCGTCACCGTGATCGTCAACCGGATCGAGATCGGTCAGGGCGTGCACACGGCGCTGCCGATGCTGATCGCCGAGGAGCTCGATGCCGACTGGTCGCAGATGCGCGGCGAGCTGGCCCCGGCCGGCGACGCCTACAAGGACCCGCTGTTCGGCATCCAGATCACCGGCGGTTCGGGCACGATCGCCCATTCCTTCACCCAGTACCGCGAGATCGGCGCGCGCGCCCGCACCATGCTGGTGGCCGCCGCGGCGGAGCAGTGGAAGGTCAAGCCGGAGCAGTGCAGCACCGCCAAGGGCATGGTCATGGGCCCGGCAGGGCAGAAGGCCAGCTACGGTTCGCTGGCAGACGCCGCGATGAAGCAGCCGATGCCGGCCAAGGTCACGCTCAAGGATGCCAAGGACTTCAAGTTCATCGGCAAGCCGGTCAAGCGCCTCGACGCGCGCGCCAAGTCGAACGGCAAGCAGCAGTTCGGCATGGACTTCACGGTGCCGGGCGCCAAGGTGGCGCTGGTGGCCCGTCCGCCGGTCTTCGGCGGCAAGGCCATCAAGTTCGACGCGGCCAGGGCGAAGGCGATCAAGGGCGTGGTCGATGTGCTCGCCGTGCCGACCGACCGCGGCGGCAGCGGCGTGGTGGTCATCGCCGACGGCTACTGGCCGGCCAAGCAGGGCCGCGATGCGCTGCAGGTCGAGTGGGACAGCAGCGGCCTCGAGAAAGTCAGCAGCGACAAGCAGCTCGCCGAATTCAAGGCCCTGTCGAACAAGGCCGGCCTCGTGGCGACCAAGGGCGATACCTCGAAGCTGGCAGGCGCGCCGAAAAAGATCTCGGCCGTCTATGAATTTCCCTATTTGGCGCACGCACCGATGGAACCGCTCAATTGCACCGTCGACCTGAAGGCCGACAACTGCACCGTGTGGACCGGTTCCCAGTTCCAGACCGTGGACCAGGGCGCGATCGCGGCCACCGCCGGCCTCAAGCCGGAACAGGTGACGCTCAACACGCTGATGGCGGGCGGCGGTTTCGGCCGCCGCGCGGTCCCGACTTCGGACTATATCGTCGAGGCGGTCAATGTGGCCAAGGCCTGGCGCGCGTCCGGCAAGAGCGGTCCGGTCAAGGTGATATGGAGCCGCGAGGACGACATCAAGGGCGGCTACTACCGGCCTTCGCATGTGCACCGCGCCGATATCGGCCTCGATGCGGCCGGCAAGATCATCGCCTGGGACCATGCGATCGTCGGCCAGTCGATCATCACCGGCACGCCGTTCGAGCCCTTCATGGTCAAGGATGGCGTGGACAACACGATGGTCGAAGGGATGGGAAAGCCGTACGAGGTTCCCTTGAACCTGTCGGTGCATAACGCCAAGGCCAATGTGCCGGTGCTGTGGTGGCGCTCGGTCGGCGCGACCCACACAGCCTTCGTCATGGAGACCCTGATCGACGAAGCGGCGCACGCCGCGAAGATGGATCCGGTCGCCTACCGCAAGCAGCTGATCGACGCCAAGCACGCGCGCCACCATGCGGCGCTCGACCTGGCGGTCGCCAAGTCCGGCTACGGCAAGAAGGCGCTGCCGAAGGGACGGGCCTGGGGCGTGGCGCTGCATGAGTCGTTCACCACGGTCGTGGCCTATGTGGTCGAAGCCTCGGTCACCAAGGGCGTGCCGCGACTGCACAAGGTGACGGCCGGCGTGCACTGCAACCTGGCGGTCAATCCATTGACGATTGCGGCCCAGATCGAGGGTGCGGCGCTGATGGGCCTGTCCATGACGCTGCCCGGCGCCGCGATCACGCTCAAGGACGGCGTGGTGCAGCAGCAGAACTTCAGCGACTACACCGTGGCGCGCATGACCGACATGCCGCAGGTGGCGGTGCACATCGTGCCGTCCACCGAGCCGCCGACCGGCATTGGCGAACCGGGCCTGCCGCCGCTCGCGCCAGCCTACGCCAACGCGATTTTCAAGCTGACCGGGAAACGGCTGCGCAAGCTGCCGTTCGACCTGGCCAGCGCCTGAGGCCCGCCATGAACCCCGTCGGCATCCTGCTCGCCGCCGGCAGGGGCCGACGCTTCGACCCCACCGGCATCTACAACAAGCTGCTGCTGCCGCTGCCTGGCGGCGAGCCGGTGGTGGTGGCCAGCGCGCGCGCCCTGCTGGCCGCGCTGCCGCGGGTGGTGGCGGTGGTGCGGCCCGACGAGGACCGCGTGGCCGAACTGCTGGCCGACCTGGGCTGCGAAGTGACCGTGTGCGTCGACGCCGATACCGGCATGGCCGCCTCGCTGGTGCAGGCACTGCGTTTTTCGCTGCCGCAGGCGCCAGGCTGGGTGGTGGCGCTGGGCGACATGCCAAATGTGCAGCCTTCGACCGTGGCGGCGCTGGCCGCGGCCCTGGCCAGCGGCGCCGGCATCGCGGCCCCGGTGTGCGGAGGGCGGCGCGGCAATCCGGTGGCGTTTTCCAGCGCCTACCTGCCCGACCTGCTGGCGCTGCAGGGCGACCAGGGCGCCCGCGCGATCGTCAAGTCGAATCCGGTGACCGAGGTGGACGTGGCCGACACCGGCATTTTCCATGACATCGATACCGCCTCCGACCTGAAAAAAACCGGTACACTCCCGTAGGGCGGAACGAAGCGGTCTCCGCCCGCCATCACACTCGATGCCAGGGCAGCGCCAATGAAAAAAACACCCAGCAAGAATGCGGCCAAGGCCGCCTCCATCAGCTACACCATTATCCCGCGCGATCTCGCCGGGCATATCTTCGCCGTCACCGTCACCGTCGCCGCGCCGGACCCCGCAGGCCAGGTATTTGCCTTGCCGGCCTGGATCCCGGGCAGCTACATGATCCGCGAATTCGCGCGCAACATCGTCAGCATTGGCGCCGCCTGCAAGGGCGCCCCGGTGGCACTGGAAAAGCTGGACAAGCATTCCTGGCGCGCCGCGCCCTGCGCCGGCCCGCTCACCGTTTCCTACGACGTGTATGCGTGGGACCTGTCGGTGCGCGCCGCCCATCTCGACCGCACCCACGGCTTCTTCAACGGCACCAGCGTCTACCTGCGCGTGCTGGGCCAGGAAGAACAGCCGCACACGGTCGACATCCAGCGCCCGCCCGACCCCGGCGCCAAGACCTGGCGCGTGGCCACCGCGCTGCCCGAGCTGGGTGCGAAGCGCTACGGCTATGGCAGCTACGTGGCGGGCGACTACGACGAATTGATCGACCATCCGGTGGAAATGGGCGACTTCGCCCTGGGAACCTTCAAGGCGCACGGCATCGCGCACGACATCGTCATCACCGGCAAGGTCCCGAACCTCGACATGGCGCGCCTGCAGGTGGACCTGAAGGCGATCTGCGAGGCGCAGATCGCGTTCTTCGAACCGCGCAGCAAGCGCGCCCCGGTCGAGCGCTACGTCTTCATGACGCTGGCCGTCGGCGACGGCTACGGCGGCCTCGAACACCGCGCGTCGACCGCGCTGATCTGCGCGCGCGCCGACCTGCCGAGCACCGCGTCCAAAACGGTGGAGCCGGGCGACGGCTACATCAAGTACCTGGGCCTGTGCAGCCACGAGTATTTTCATACCTGGAACGTCAAGCGCATCAAGCCGGCGGCGTTCGCGCCGTACGACCTGCAGGCCGAGACCTATACGCCGCTGCTCTGGCTGTTCGAGGGCTTCACCAGCTACTACGACGACCTGATGCTGGTCCGCGGCGGCATCATCGACGAGGCGGGCTATCTCAAGCTGCTGGGCAAGGCGGTGGGCGGCGTCCTGCGCGGCAGCGGCCGCACCAAGCAAAGCGTGGCCGATTCCAGCTTCGATGCCTGGAGCAAATACTACCGCCAGGACGAAAATGCGCCGAACGCGATCGTCAGCTACTACGGCAAGGGTTCGCTGATCGCGCTCGCTTTCGACCTGACGATCCGCGCCAGGACCGGCGGCAAGAAGTCGCTGGATGATGTGATGCGGGTGCTGTGGCAGCGCTATGGACGCGGCTTCTATCCGGACGGGCGGCGCGGCGTGACCGAGGCCGAAGTCGAGGCCCTGTTCGACGAAGTGAGCGGCCTCAAACTGAAGCCCATGTTCGAGCGCTATGTGCGCGGGACCGAGGATTTGCCGCTGGCCAGGCTGTACGCGCCATTCGGCGTCAAGCTGGCCGACGAGCGCAAGGCGGGCAAGCCCTCGTTCGATGCGGGGCTGGGCCGCGACGGCGCCGACTGCAAGCTCACCCAGGTGCACGAGGGCGGGGCGGCGCACATGGCCGGCTTGTCGGCGGGCGATGTGGTGATCGCGGTCGACGGACTGCGGGTACCGGCCGGCGGTCTCGATGCGATGCTGGGACGCTACAAGGTCGGCGACACGGTCGCCGTGCACGCGTTCCGGCGCGATGAGCTGATGACGTTCAACGTGAAGCTGATGGGGGACCGGGTGCCGGGTGTGACCTTGTCGGTCATGGACCCGAAAGCCAAGGGCCTGGCACGCCCGAGTGGCAAGTAATTCATGATTGCCGCGGCGCGGCGCTTCGCACCGCCCCCGGCTAAATAGAAGGAGACGCAATGAGCGGCAACAGCTTCATGCAGCGCAGGAGTGGCGCCTGAGGCCTAGCTGAACAAGCGCTGCAGCTCAACCCCCGGATCCGGCGCGCGCATGAACGCTTCGCCGACGAGGAAGGCATGCACGTTCGCATCGCGCATGCGCTTGACGTCATCCGGCGCCAGGATGCCCGATTCGGTGACGACCAGCTTTTCACGCGGAATGCGCGGCAGCAGATCAAGCGTGGTCTGCAGCGTCACGTCGAACGTGCGCAGGTTGCGGTTGTTGATGCCGACCAGCGCGGTGCGCAGCTTGAGCGCCGCGGTCAGCTCGTCGCCGTCGTGCACTTCGACCAGCACGTCCATGCCCAGTTCGAGGGCGCAGGCTTCCAGCTCGGCCATCAGGCCATGGTCCAGCGCCGAGACGATCAGCAGGATCGCGTCCGCGCCCATCGCGCGTGCTTCGTAGACCTGGTATACATCGATCATGAAGTCCTTGCGGATCACCGGGATCTCGCAGGCGGCGCGCGCCTGCACCAGGTACTCGGTGGCGCCCTGGAAGAACTGCGCATCGGTCAGCACCGACAGGCAGGCCGCGCCATGGCGCGCATAGCTTTCGGCGATGTTCGCGGGACGGAAATCCGCACGCAGCACGCCCTTCGACGGCGAAGCCTTCTTCACTTCCGCGATCACGCCGGCATGGCCCGCCGCGATGTGCTTGCGCAGGCTCTGTTCGAAGCCGCGAATGCCGCGCCGCAGTGGCGCATCGCTTTCCACTTCGCGCCGCAGGCTGGCCAGGTCGCGGTGTTTCTTGGCCGCGGCCACTTCGTCGGCTTTCACCGCCAGGATCTTGTTCAGGATATCGGACATAAAAAACTCAGGATTGTTTGGACAGGGCCAGCTTGACGCCCAGCCAGATGAACAGGCCGCCGGTGACGCGGTTCAGCCACAGCGACACACGCGGGCTGACCTTCAGGCGCGCGCTGGCCTGCGCGGTGACGACGGCCAGCGAGTTACACCACAACATGCCGTTCAGGTTGAAGATGCAGCCCAGGACAATGAAGGCCAGCGCCTTGTTCGGCGCATCGTGGTCGATAAACTGCGGCACGAAGGCGAGGAAGAACAGCGCCACTTTCGGGTTCAACACATTGGTCAGGAAGCCCTGGGCGAAGATCTTCCGGTAGGGCAGGGGCGGCGTGGCGACCGCTTTGGCCTCGCCGCCGGCCTTGCTGCGCAACAGGCCGATCGCCATCCAGATGATGTAGGCTGCGCCGACGTATTTGACGATCAGGAAGGCCGTTGCCGACGTCGCCAGGATCGCCGACAGGCCGATGGCCGCGGCCAGCACGTGCACCATGGTGCCGGCGCCGATGCCGAGGCTCGCGGCCACGCCGGCGCGCCAGCCCTGGGTGGCGCTGCGCGTCATGATCAGCAGCGAGTCCGGGCCGGGCATGATGTTCAGCAGCAGGCCCGAGATGACGAACAGCGCAAGGTCGTGGATGCCGAACATGGCCAGCCCCTTAACTGGCGCCGAGCTGCTGGGTGACCTGCACGAACTGGTCCAGCTTGGCGCGGGCGGCGCCCGACGATACCGCCGCACGGGCCTTGGCCAGGCCGTCTTCGATCGAGCTGGCCACGCCGGCCGCGTACAGCGCGGTGCCGGCGTTGAGGGCCACGATGTCCGACGCCGCGCCAGGCTCGCCGTGCAGCGCCTCGAACATGCGCAGCTTGGACTCGGCCGCATCGGCCACCTTCAGGTTGCGGCTGGCGATCATGGCCAGGCCGAAGTCTTCCGGGTGGATTTCGTATTCGCGGATTTCCCCGTTGACCAGCTCGCCGACCATGGTCGATGCGCCGAGCGACACTTCATCCATGTTGTCGCGGCCGTAGACGACGATCGCATGCTGGGCGCCGAGGCGCTGCAGCACGCGCACCTGGATGCCGACCAGGTCCTGGTGGAACACGCCCATCAGGATGTTCGGCGCGGCCGCCGGATTGGTCAGCGGACCGAGGATGTTGAAGATGGTGCGCACGCCCAGCTCGCGCCGCACCGGCGCCGCATGCTTCATCGCGGCGTGGTGGTTGGGGGCGAACATGAAGCCGATGCCGGTCTGCGCGATCGACTGGGCGATCTGCTCGGGCTTGAGGTTGATGTTCGCGCCCAGCGATTCGAGCACGTCGGCGCTGCCGGACGAGGACGACACGCTGCGCCCGCCGTGCTTGGCCACGCGCGCGCCGGCCGCGGCGGCCACGAACATCGACGCGGTCGAGATGTTGAAGGTGTGCGCGCCGTCGCCGCCGGTGCCGACGATGTCGAGCAGGTTGGTGGTGTCGGCCATCGGCACCTTGGTCGAGAATTCGCGCATGACCTGGGCCGCGGCGGCGATCTCGCCGATGGTTTCCTTCTTCACGCGCAGGCCCATGGTCAGGGCCGCGATCATCGTCGGCGACATCTCGCCGGACATGATCTGGCGGAACAGGTGCAGCATCTCGTCGTGGAAAATCTCGCGGTGTTCGATGCAGCGCAGCAGCGCTTCTTGTGGGGTGATCGGCATGATGGTGTCCTGTGGGGTGTGCTCAGCGTTCGAGGAAATTCTTCAGCAATGCATGTCCATGCTCGGACAGGATCGACTCGGGGTGGAACTGTACGCCCTCGATGTCGTATTCCTTGTGCCGAACTCCCATGATTTCGCCATCGTCGGTCCAGGCGGTCACTTCCAGGCAGGCTGGCAGCGAGGCGCGCTCGATGGCCAGTGAGTGGTAGCGGATCACCGTGAACGGACTCGGAAGATCCTTGAATACGCCGACACCGGTATGCGCGATCAGCGAGGTCTTGCCGTGCATGACCTGCTTGGCGCGAATGACCTTGCCGCCGAAAGCGGCGCCGATCGCCTGGTGGCCCAGGCACACGCCGAGGATCGGCAGCTTGCCCTTGAACTGCTGCAGGATGCCGACCGAGATGCCGGCTTCGGCCGGCGTCTTGGGACCGGGCGAAATGCAGATGCGCTCGGGCGCCATCGCCTCGATCTCGGCCAGCGTGATTTCGTCGTTGCGCACGGTGCGCACGTCCTGTCCCAGCTCGCCGAAGTACTGCACCAGGTTGTAGGTGAAGGAGTCGTAGTTGTCGATCATCAGCAGCATGTCAGAGCTCCCCATCCAGGCCGTCTTGTACTTGTTCGGCCGCGCGCAGCACGGCGCGCGCCTTGTTTTCAGTTTCCTGCCATTCCATCTCGGGGATCGAATCGGCCACGATGCCGGCAGCTGCCTGCACGTACAGCATGCCGTCCTTGATCACGCCGGTGCGGATCGCAATGGCCACGTCCATCTCGCCGCCGAACGACAGGTAGCCGCAGGCGCCGCCGTAGATGCCGCGCTTGGTCGGCTCCAGCTCGTCGATCACCTCCATCGCGCGCACCTTCGGCGCGCCGGTCAGGGTGCCGGCCGGGAAGGTCGCGCGCAGCACGTCAAGGTTGGACATGCCGGCTTTCAGCTTGCCTTCGACGTTCGATACGATGTGCTGCACGTGCGAGTACTTCTCGATGACCAGGCGGTCGGTGACGACCACGCTGCCGGTCTCGGAGATGCGCCCCAGGTCGTTGCGCGCGAGGTCGATCAGCATCACGTGCTCGGCGATCTCCTTGGGGTCGGCCAGCAGCTCTTTCGACAGTTCGGCGTCGCGTTCGGGCGTGGCGCCGCGCGGGCGGGTGCCGGCGATCGGGCGCAGCGTGACCTTCTTGCCGCCGTCGGCAGCGGTCTCGTTGCGCACCAGGATCTCGGGCGAGGCGCCGACGATCTGCATGTCGCCGAAGTTGTAGTAGTACATATACGGCGACGGGTTCAGCGAACGCAGCGCACGGTACAGGGTCAGCGGGTTGTCCACGTAAGGCTTGCGGATGCGCTGGCCGATCTGCACCTGCATCAGGTCGCCCGCCATCACGTATTCGTGGGCGCGCGCCACCGCCTTCAGGTAGTCCTCTTTATTGAAGTCGCGGACCGCTTCGGTGCGCACCGAGCTCGATGTGACCGGGGCGTCGACGCCGCGGCGCAGCATCATGCGCAGGTCTTTCAGGCGCTGGCGCGCTTTCGAATACGATTCCGCCTGCGCGGTGTCGGCGTAGACAATCAGGTACAGCTTGCCCGACAGGTTGTCGATGACCGCCAGTTCCTCGGTCACCATCAGCTGGATGTCGGGCAGGCCCAGATCGTCCCTGGGCTGGGTCGCGGCCAGCTTGCGCTCGATGTGGCGCACCGTGTCGTAGCCGAAGTAGCCGGCCAGGCCGCCGCAGAAGCGCGGCAGGCCGGGGCGCAGCGCCACCTTGAAGCGCGCCTGGTACTGTTCGATGAAGTCGAGCGGATTGCCCTCGTGGGTCTCGATGACGCTGCCGTTCTTGACGATCTCGGTCTTGCTGCCGAAGGTGCGCAGCACGGTCGATGCCGGCAGGCCGATGAAGGAGTAGCGCCCGAAGCGCTCGCCGCCGACCACCGATTCGAGCAGGAAGGTATTGCGGCCGGCATTCTGGGTCTGGGCCAGCTTGAGGTAGAGCGTGAGGGGTGTTTCGAGATCGGCGAAAGCTTCGGCGATCAGTGGAATGCGGTTGTAGCCTTCGTTGGCCAGCGATTTGAATTCGAGTTCGGTCATGCTTTTCTCCAGGCCGCCAGTTTATAAGTGGATGGCGGTGGGTTTCAAAAAACCTGCCGGCGCAGATAGGCAGCCGACAGCAATCAATACGGGGTTACTTAGCCCAGGATTGCCAGCGTCGCCAAAGCCAGGCCTCAATCGAGCCCGTTTGCGTGACATTGTGTTTTTTGGTGAAAAACATGCGTTTTGCTTCAGTTTGCGGAGTTATTGTGCGAACTAATCAAGGTTGCCGCTTCTAGCAGCGAGCTAACTATACCATCGGAATCGGTTTCGTGTATAGCCACCCCGTGATTGTAACCATACGGCACGGTCAACACCCAGCAGCCGGCCGCACGCGCCGCCTCGGCGTCGTTCGACGAATCGCCGATGGCGACCACCTGTTCCGGCGCCAGGCCGAAATCGGCGCATACCTGCAGCAGCGGCATCGGGTCCGGCTTTTTGCGCGCGAACGAATCGCCGCCATAGACGACCTCGAAAAACGAGGCCAGATTCTTTTGCTCGAGCAGCGGAATGGCGAAGGCGACGGGCTTGTTGGTCACGCAGGCCAGCCGCAGGCCCTGGGCGCTGAGCGCCTCGAGGCCGGCCACGACGTCGGCGTAAATGGTGCTGTGCACGCCGTTGATGTCGAGATAGTGGCGCTGGTATTCCGCCAGCGCCCCTTCGATGCGCTGCTCCACTTCGGCCGGTTCGAAATCGAGCGCCAGCACGCTGCGGATCAGGTGCTCCGAGCCCTTGCCCACCATCGTCGTGATCTGCGCCTGCGTGATCGGCGCCAGGTCGAAGTCCAGCCGCATGCGGTTGATCGCGACGTGGAAGTCGGGCACGGTGTCGAGCATCGTGCCATCGAGGTCGATAATCGCTGCGCGGATTGCAGCCTGTTTGGTCTTGGTCGCGTTGATGAACATGGAATCGGATCGGCAAAGGATTGCTGATCTTATCCCATCCGGATGAAATCGGCGCCCGAAAATTCTTAACGTGCGGACCCGGGGGCGGGAATCTCCAGCTGCGCCAGGCTCACATGGCCAAGGTAGCTCCCTTTGCCGCGTGCATCGCCGTTCTTTTCGACCTCCAGTGCGAAGCGCACTGCCGGATTGTCCGCCAGCTTGCGCATGTACCTGGCCACGTTCGGATAGCTTTCTTCCAGCACGAACACCTTGTGGTACTGGCCCCAGCGGCCAATCGCGAACAGGTAGGCGTCGGCCACGGTCGGCTTGTCGCCGCCCAGCAGCCATACACGGTCGACCAGAAGGGTCTCGAGATAGGCATACTCCTTGCGCACATTGTCTTCGCCATGCTTGCGCAGCACGCCCTTTACAACCGGGTCGTCGACACCGGCGTCGTACAAGGCCCACAGCGGCGCGAATGCTGCGAACAGGTCGGTCACCAGGTAGGACAGCATCGACGCCAGACGATCGGCATCGTGGCTGCCCGGCGCGAAGCCGAGGCCCTGGTCCACGCCACGCTGGCCGATGTGCTGAAGGATCGCGAGACTTTCGGTCAGGGTGTCGCCATGTGCAGTGAGCATGGCGGGTGTCTTCATGCGCGGGTTCACTTGCGCAAAGCGCTCGGGCCATTTGTCCATCATTTCGATGCGGACCAGGCGGTAAGGCTGGCCGAGCCACTCCGATGCGATGACCGATGCCAGCGAGCAGCCGCTGGGTACGCCGTAAAAAATAACTGCTTCCATTTGATTTCTCCGTGTGGTTAGTTGGTGGGGAGAGTATAGTTGCGTGAACGATGATCGAATAGATGGTCAAATATGGATTCAAAGTACGTAGATATGAACGATATATGCGCAACCTGAACGACTATTACTACTTTGTGCTGGTGATTGAGCAGGGCGGCTTTGCCCAGGCGGCGCGTCACAGCGGCCTGCCGAAGTCGACGCTCTCAACGCGCGTCGCGGCGCTGGAAGCGGAACTAGGCGTGCGGCTGATCCAGCGCACCTCGCGGCGTTTCACCGTGACGGAGCTGGGGCAGGCCTTCTATCGCCACGCGTCGGCCATGCTGATCGAGGCCAATGCGGCGGAAGACGTGGTGAGAGGGCGGCTGGCCGAGCCAAGCGGCACGGTGCGCATCACTGCGTCCGTGCCAACCGTGCAGACGGTGCTGGCCCAGGTGCTGGTCGAACTGGCGGTGGCCTACCCGAAGATCCAGGTCGCCATGCATGTAACCGACCGCATGGTGGACCTGGTGCAGGAAGGCTTCGACATTGCCGTGCGCGACCACTTCGGGCCATTGCCCGATTCCGGGCTGGTGCAGCGGCGCGTGGCCACCGAGGGCGTGTACCTGGTCGCTTCGCCCGCCTACCTGGCCGCACGCAGCGTGCCGGAAGCGCCGCAAGACCTGGCGCGGCACGATGGCTTGATGAGCGCCATGGCTGGCGGCCCCTGGCGGCTGGAGAGCGAATCGGGCGCACAGGCTGAGGTATCGCTCGTGCCGCGCATGCATGCGGATGAATCGAGCGTGCTGCTACGCGCGGCGGAAGCGGGGCTCGGCATCGCCTGCCTGCCGCAGCGGATGATCGGCGAGTCCCTGGAAGCAGGCCGTGTCCGGCTGGTGCTGCCAACGTGGCGCGCCGGCACCGTGACCACGACGCTGCTGATGCCGCATCGGCGCGGCCAGCTGCCGTCCGTGCGCCTGGTGGCCGATGCCATCGCGCGCGGCGCGCCGCAGGGCCCGGCCGAACAGGAATTGTAGCCGCTCGTCCACGATGGACGGCGGCCCGGCGGCGCTTTACTTGCCCACGCCGGCCAGCTGTACGCGCATCGCGTCGATGACGGCCTTGTAGTCAGGCTGGCCGAAGATCGCGGAGCCGGCCACGAAGGTGTCTGCGCCCGCTGCCGCGGCGGCGGCGATGTTGTCGACCTTGATGCCGCCATCGACTTCGAGCAGGATGTCGCGGCCCGACTCGTCGATCATGCGGCGCGCGATCGCGATCTTCTTCAGCGCTTCCGGAATGAAGGACTGGCCACCGAAGCCCGGGTTGACCGACATGATCAGGATCATGTCGATCTTGTCCATCACGTGTTCCAGGTAGTGCATCGGCGTGCCGGGATTGAACACCAGGCCCGATTTGCAGCCGTTATCGCGGATCAGCTGCAAGGTGCGGTCGATATGCTCGGACGCCTCGGGGTGGAAGGTGATGATGTTCGCGCCCGCCTTGGCGAAGTCGGGAATGATGCGGTCGACCGGCTTGACCATCAGGTGCACGTCGATCGGCACCTGCACATGGGGACGGATCGCCTGGCACACCAGCGGGCCGATGGTCAGGTTGGGAACGTAATGGTTGTCCATCACGTCGAAATGGATGATGTCGGCGCCGGCGGCGACGACATTGCGGACTTCCTCGCCAAGGCGGGCGAAGTCGGCGGACAAGATACTGGGGGCGATGCGGAATGTGCTCATGGCGGGGACGTGCATTAATGAAAGATGCGCTATTTTACGCGTTGCGCTTTATTTTGCGCTGGCATGTATCATTAAACACTTTCCGGGTTTTCCAGCTCGTTGATTCAAACAAGCAATATTTAACGACTTCCACGAGGGATACCAATGGCCGAATACGCATTCACTGTCACCGTCAGGACACAATATCTGCCGGAGCAGTCCGATCCGAGCCGGACCAATTTCGTTTTCACCTATTCGATCACGATCCGTAATACCGGCACGATCGGCGCCCAGCTCATTTCGCGCCACTGGGTCATCACCGACGCCAACAACCATGTCGAGGAAGTGCGCGGCCTGGGCGTGGTGGGGCACCAGCCGCTGCTGCAGCCGGGGGAGCAGTTCGAGTACACCAGCGGCACCCAGCTGGCCACGCCGCAGGGATCGATGTTCGGGGAATACTTCTGCGTGGCCGAGGACGGCCACCAGTTCGAGACCAAGATTCCCGAGTTCGTGCTGTCGCTGCCGCGCACGCTGCACTAGTCGGCGGCGTCGTCCGGCTTGTCCTTGCCGGTCACGTCCTGGTCGTGGCGCTCATCGCGGGTCGGTTTCGGGCCCGAGTACATGGTCCACCAGACGATAAATACCAGAAGGAAAAGGGCGACGCCCGCTTCAACCATCAAAATCCACATGTCATTCCTTATGCATCCAATTCCCCGTAGTTTACCCGGTGGCGGCCCGATCGCGCTGGCCGTTGCCGCTTTGCTGCTGGCCGCCTGCGGCACGCCGCCGCCAGCGCCCGCTCCGCAGCCGGTCCCGCCGCCTGTCGTCGCCGCCCCGCCGGCCCCGGTGACGCCGCCCGCGGCGCCGACCCCGGTCGCGCCCGAGACGGTGCCGCCGAAGCCGGAACCGGCGCCGCCGCTGTTCACGCCGGTCGCCTTCAGTGCGCTGCCGGGCTGGGAGCGCGACGACCTGCGCCAGGCCGTGCCGGCCTTCCTGTCCTCGTGCGTCGCGCTGGTGCGCAAGCCCGACTGGAAAGAAGCCTGCACCGCGGCGCGCGGCCTGGACGCCGGCGACGAAGCGGCCGTGCGCCAGTTCTTCGAGGCCCGGTTCGAGCCAAACCTCGTGCGTGGGGCGGACGGCGCCGATGCCGGCCTGATCACCGGCTACTATGAACCGATGCTGCGCGGCGCCCGCAAACGCGGCGGGGCCTTCCAGACCCCGCTGTACCGGGTGCCGGACGACCTGCTGACGATCGACCTGGCCGGCGCCTATCCGGACCTGAAGGGCATGCGCCTGCGCGGACGGCTGCTGGGCAAGAAGGTGGTCCCGTACAGCACCCGCGCCGAAATCGAGCGCGCCGACGCCAGCGGCAAGGAATTGCTGTGGGTCGACGACCCGACCGATGCCTTCTTCCTCGAAGTGCAGGGCTCGGGCCGCGTGGTGCTCGACAGCGGCGAAACCGTGCGCGTCGCCTACGCCGACCAGAACGGCCATCCGTACAAGGCGATCGGCCGCTGGCTGGTGGAAAAGGGCGAAATGACGGCCGCCGAGGCGACGATGCAGAGCATCCGCGCGTGGATCGCCGCCAATCCCGGGCGCCGCCAGGAACTGTTCAACGCCAACCCCAGCTTCATCTTCTTCAAGGAAGAACGCCTGCCCGATCCGAAAGTGGGGCCGAAGGGGGCGCTCGGCGTGCCGCTGACGCCGGCCCGGTCGATCGCCATCGATCCGGCCTTCATTCCGCTTGGCGCGCCGGTCTACCTGGCCACCACCGAAGCCGGCAGCGATGTGCCGATGCAGCGGCTGATGATGGCGCAGGACACCGGCGGCGCAATCCGCGGCGCGGTACGGGCCGACTTCTTCTACGGCTTCGGCGGCGAGTCAGGCGAGAGCGCGGGCCGCATGAAGCAGCGCGGTTCGCTGTATGTGCTGCTGCCGAAGGGGATGGCGCGCTAGGCCTTGAGCGCGCGCAGGCCGGTGCCGAACGCCAGCCACGCGGTCAGCGCCAGCGCGCCAGCGCCGACGCAGGCCAGGCCAGCGCGCACGCTGAATGCGTCGGCCAACGCGCCCGCCGCCAGGGCGCCGAGCGGGCCGATGGCCACCGTCAGGAATCGCATCGTCGACGTCATGCGGCCGAGGAATTCGTCGGGCGTGACCTGCTGGCGCAGCGCCAGGTAGGGCATGAAGAACAGCATCGCGCCGCAGTCGAACAGGAACACCAGCGCCGAGTAGGCGACCGCGGTCGCCAGCGCGCTGCCGAACAGTGCAGGCGGCAGGGCGGGCATCAGCGCGAAGGCGGCGGCGGTGCCGGCCACACCGATCAGGATCACGCCGCCGGTGCCGAAGCGCACGCCCAGGGGCTTGACGATCATCGAGCTGACCAGCACCCCGGCCCCGCCCAGCATTTGCGTGACGCCCAGCACGCCCGGGCTCATGTCGAGCACGCGGGTGGCGAACAGTACCTGGAGCGCGGTAAACCCGTAGAACAGCAGGTGCCAGTAGCCCGCGGCCCAGGCCAGCAGGCGCAGCTCCGGATGGCGCCAGACGAAGCGCAGGCCATCGGCCATGTCGCGCAGCGGGTGTGCATGGGACGGCGCCGGCAGCGGCTCGCGCCTGGCGATGCGGCGCAGGCTCCATAGCGAGAGCAGGTAGCCGGCGGCGTTGACCAGGATCGCGAACGGCGCCGTCAGCAGCTGGATCAACACGCCGGCGATTCCGGGTCCGACCAGGCGCGCGGCCGAGGTGGTGGCCGCGAACCGGGTCTGGGCGTCGATCAGGCCCTCGCGTCCGACCAGGAAGGTGACGAATATCTGCTCGGCGCTGCCGCCCAGCACGTGGCCGGCGCCCATCATGAAACCGACCGCGTACAGCCACGGCATCGAGAGCCAGCCCATCCACCACGCGAGCGGCACGCTGGCCAGTACCAGGCAGTACATTACCTCGGTGCCCATCATGATCGGCAGCTTGCGGCTGCGCTCGATCCATACGCCGGCCGGCAGGCTCAGTAGCAGGAAGGGCAGGGCCTGCATCGCCGCCAGGATCCCCATCTGGGCCGGCGTGGCGTGCATCAGCAGCACCGCGCACAAGGGCAGCGCCAGGACGGAAATCTGGCCGCCGAAGTTGTTGACGACGGCGCTGAGCCAGAAGCGCCGGAAGTCGGGATCGCCGGTGGCGAATGTGCGCAGGTACGAAAGGATAGGGCGGCCGTTGTGAGGTGTCTCAGTGCCTTCAATGATAGCAGCGCAAGTGCGGCCTGAGGCGCTACAATCGCGGATTCAGATTCATTAAAAAGGGGAGTTCCATGGAATACGCAGACCTGCTGATCGAAACCCATGGCCGGGTGGCCGTGATCCGCCTGAACCGTCCGAAGGCGATGAACGCCCTGAACGACAATATGATGAATGAACTGGGCCACGCCCTGGCCAGGTTCGACGCCGATCCGGCGATCGGCTGCATCGTGCTGACCGGGAGCGAGAAGACCTTTGCCGCCGGCGCCGACATCGCGGCGATGGCCAACTACGATTACAACGACACCTACGGCGGCAACTACATCGGCCGCAACTGGGAGCACATCCTGAACGTGCGCAAGCCGGTGGTCGGCGCGGCGGCCGGTTTCGTGCTGGGCGGCGGCTGCGAGCTGGCGATGATGTGCGATTTCCTGATCGCCGCGGACAACGCCAAGTTCGGCCAGCCCGAGATCACCGTGGGCGTCACCCCGGGCGCGGGCGGCACCCAGCGCCTGCCGCGCGCGATCGGCAAGGCGAAGGCGATGGACATGCTGCTGACGTCGCGCATGATCGACGCGGCCGAAGCCGAACGCACCGGGCTGGTGTCGCGCGTGGTCCCGCTGGACAAGCTGATGGAAGAGGCGATTGCGGCCGCGACCAAGATCGCGTCGATGCCGCTGTCGGTGGCGATGCAGATCAAGGACTGCGTCAACCGCGCGTTTGAGACCACGCTGACCGAAGGTGTGCGCTACGAGCGGCGCTACTTCCACGCCGGTTTTGGCACACCGGCGCAGAAGGAGGGGATGTCGGCCTTCCTGGAGAAGCGCAAGCCGAATTTCGACGGCTTGTAATTCCCCTACGCCAATGCGGGAGCCCCTGGCCTTTAAATCCCCGTCCGCACCAGCGACGCCTTGAGCGCTTCGCCCAAGGTGTTATAGCTGCCGGCCAGGTGGGCGCTTGCCTCCTTGCTCATCGGCCGTCCCATCGCGCCACGGATCGCTCTTTGCAGCGCCAGTGCGTTCTCGCGCTGCAGGCTTTGCACATCTGCCGGCGTGGTCGGCGATGGCCGTACCAGGGTGTTCGCCAGGCGCTTGAGGTGCTCGCGCTGCAGGTTGCGGCGCGAAGCAGGGATGTCTTTACCGGTCTTCAGCTCGCTCCAGATCGAGCCCTGCAAGTTCTCGTACAGATCGCCCAGGCCGAGCACCATCTTCGGATCGCGCACCTTTTCCTGTGAATCGAGCAGGCGCATCGCCACGCCGTCGTTCATCAGCTGGTCCAGGGCCGCGGTCTGCAGGCCAAGGACGCTGCCGGCGATCGACACGTCGCGCCGCTGGCCGCGTTCGAAGGTGTCGGACGTCAGGCGGCTGACCAGCTCCGGCGTGAACTTGAAGCTATCGGCCGTGAACAGGTTCTTGGTGATCAGCTCGAGCGCCTCGCGCTGGCGCGCCACCGGCACCGGCGAGAACAGCGTGCGATTGGTGCCGGCGTGGTCGCGCAGCGCCACCATGCCGCCGACGTACTTGGTCGCAACCGGCACCGTGCGGGCGAACTGGCCGAAGTTATAGTCGAAGCTGCGGCGCAGCGAGTCGTAGCTCTCGCCCACCGGCAGCTGCCTGGTCTGCAGGCGGTCCCACAGTTCGCGCGACAGGTTCAGGCGTTTCTTGAAGTAGGCCAGCGGGTCGCCACCCAGGTCGAACACGTTCACTTCCGGGTCGGACAGGTTGGTGCCCGAGTCCTCGTCTGTGCCGTAGGCCAGCAACGGTTCGGTCGAGCGCGAAGCGATGCGCGCCAGTTCGGCTTTCTCGGCTTCCGGCGCGATCGGCTTGTAGGCGTACTCGATGGCCCAGTAGTCGTAGGGGCCGAGCGTGGACATCACGTACTCGCCCTGCTTTTCGCCCTTGGCCGCGATGTTGAACGGCGTATAGTCCATGACCGAGCCGGCCAGGCCGTTCACTTTGGAGAACGCCGGGTCGTTGATCTGTTTGAGGTTGTAGATCGTCGACGAGCGGAAGTTGTGGCGCAGGCCCAGCGTGTGGCCTACTTCGTGCACGATGACGAACTTGACATAGTCCTGGGCCAGGGATTCCGCCTGCGCGCTGGCCATGCCAAGTTCGCCGCGCGCTTCGAGCAGGTCGAGCGCAAAGTTCATTTCGTGGCCGGACTCGTTGGCGTAGTCGCAGCGCTCGGCGCTGCGCTCATGCTGGTGCGAATGGCCGTCTTCACTGATCATGCGGCGCGCGCCGCGCCCGAACACTTCGGACATGCCGATGTCGGCGTCGAGGATCTCGCCGCTGCGCGGATCGACGTGCGAAGGCCCGATCGCGAAGCCGACGTCGGCGCCGACGAACCAGCGCACCGAGGCGTGGCCCGCATCAAGCGTGTCGAAATCGTCTTTTTCGGTCTGCTGCCGCGCCACGATCGCGTTCTTGTAGCCGATCTTCTCGAACGCCTTGTTCCATTCGAGGATGCCGGCGGTGACCGCCACGCGGTATTTTTCGGGGATGTTCTTGTCCAGCCAGTAGGTGATCGGCTTGACCGGCTCCGACAGCGCAGCCGACGGATCCTTTTTCTCGAGGCGCCAGCGGTTCACGATGTGGATCGCATTCTGCGGGCGCAGGTCGTCATTGAAATCGGTGTGGCGCGAGGTGAAGTGGCCCACGCGGCCGTCCGCCAGGCGCGGCTTCATGGCCTCCTTGGGCAATGGTGCGAAGCTGTAATAGAAACCGACGAACAGGCTGCGGGCGTCCGGCGTCACCTGTGGCGGCGGCGTCAGCGGCACCGGGGAAGGGATCGGGGATGGCGGCGGCGGTGGCGAGATCTTCGGCACGGCGAAGTGGGCGCTCACACCGAAGCCGGTCAGCTCTTCGCTGGCGCGCACCTGGGTGAAGCTGGTATTGCGCGGATCAAGGGTGAACGGCAGCCGGAACGCGAATTCGAGGTTGGTCGAATAGCCGGGGATGTCGGAGAACAGCATGGCATTCGCATCGACCAGGAATCCCTTGGTAGCAGGATTTGCGGCACTGGCGACCGCGGCGCTGGCAAGCAGACTGTCCGAGAAGCCCTGCGCGACGGCGTGTGCCTGCGGCGTGCCAGGGGTGGCGGTGTACGCCAGGTTCTTTGCGATCAGCTGTACCTGGTTGCCGATCTTCTTGAATACGACCACGCGTGAACGGGCCATCTGGCTGCCGTACAGGCCGCGCTCACCGACGCTGTTGGTAATGTTTGACGAGAAGAAGAAGGGCTTATCGAGCTGCTCGGGCAGGATCTCGATCCACACTTTTTCATCTTTCTGCCATACGGTGAAGTAGCCTTTCTTCTCCTGGGCGCCCTTGATGACGTCCTTGAACGGCTTCGGCGCGGCCGCATCGGGACGCTCTGCGGGGGCGCCTGCCGGTGCGCCCGCAGCGGTTGGCGCCGTCGGCACAGTCGGTGCTGTGGGCGCCGGCGCCGGCGCCGGCGACGGCGGGGTTTGCGCGTTCGCTGCCGAGGCGATCGCGAGCAGGATCGCGGCGCTCATTGTAGTCAGGGGGAAGTGGCTGGCAAGGCGGGAAGGACTCGTCATGGCGGGATGAAGTGTTAGTTTGAGCGGCGGCTGCCGAATCGAAAATGTACACGGAATGTTTTCTTCTGTGCATTAAATCGTATGCATATAAGTGGCCGCGCCGAAATTGTCCTTGCCAAGCGCAGCACCCGTTTGCTATAGTTCGCCTCCCCGCTGAAACGGGGTCCTCCGAGAAGAGGAAGCGGTAAAAAAAGGTTTGACGAATATGACAAAACACTTCATAATCTCGCCTCTCTGCTGATGAACACAACGCTTCGTCAGATGCAGAAAGCGGCACCGAACAAGTTCTTTAAAAATTAACAGTCGATAAGTGTGGGCGTTTGATGAAGGTGCCAAAGACTTCGGTCTTTGAATACTTAAATTATCAAATGTTCACAAAGAAGAAATATAGGCGCTTCGCAAGAAGTGGCCTGTCAGTATTTTGAGTGAGCGACCCGTCAGCAATGACGGAGACAGAAATGTCTATTAAAC
>JAKFDH010000125.1:0-1636 GCA_036676245.1 Massilia sp.
TGCAGGCCCTTGGGTTGCTCCAGCTTCACCCCGTCCTGGAGGTTCTGGCTGCCGTGCGCCTCGATGATCTCGTTGAGGAACCGGCTGACCTGGCGGGCGTTTCGGCTGGCTTCGCTGTGGCCCTTCTTGCCGTTGTCGAGTTCCTCCAGGACCATCATCGGGATGAAGACGTCGTGCTCTTCGAACTTGAAGAGCGCAGTCGGGTCGTGCATCAGCACGTTGGTGTCCAGTACGTAGATCCGCTTGCTTCTAGTCATGGGCTTCTCGGCTAGGTTGGACACGGACAGCAGACTCACATCCCTGTGTTACCGCGAAAGCGCGTCCGGCGCCCGCGGATTTCGGTCTTCCCTGGAACGATCGAGGGTGGTGCGCGCGGCAGCGAGCCGCCGTGGCTCGCGGGGCGAGACGGCGGTCCGTGTTTGCGCGGGTGTGGGTCACTTTGCCTTGGCGGCCTTCTGCAGCGTGGCCAGCACGTCTTCGGCGTGGCCGGCGACCTTCACTGCGCGCCAACTCTCGGCGACGCGGCCCTTGGGGTCGATCAGGAAGGTGCTGCGCTCGATGCCGATGTAGTCGCGGCCGTAGAGCTTCTTGGGCTTGATCACGCCGAAGGCGCGGCACAGCGCCTCGTCGGCGTCCGACACCAGGTCGAACACGAAACCGTGTTTCGTGCAGAAGTTTGCGTGCGAGCGCACCGAATCGCGCGAGACGCCGAGCAGGTCGCCGCCGGCCTTGCGGATCTTCGGATAGACCGCGTTGAACTCCAGGCCTTCGGTGGTGCAGCCCGGGGTGTTGTCCTTGGGATAGAAATACATGACCAGCCAGCGGCCCTGGTAATCGGACAGGTTGGCGGTGCGGCCGCTGCCCAGGGCCAGGGGGAGGTCGAAGATACGGTCGCCGGTATCGATCATTCCGTGGTCAGAACTTCATCGGGTCCATGATGGCGTCGAGGTTCAGGTGGTCGCAGAACTCGAGGAAGTCGTCGCGCAGCGCGGCGATGTGCATGTTCGAGGGAATGCCGATGGTCACCTGGGCCGAAAACATGTCGGCGCCGGTCTGCATCGCGCGGTAGCGCGAGCTGTGCAGGCTTTCGATCGTGATGCCCTGGCGGTCGAAGAAATCCGCCAGCTGGAACAGGATGCCGGGCTTGTCGGCCGCGACCACCTCGACGATGTAGGGCAGCAGGTTCGACTGCAGCGCCTTGGGACCGGTGCGGTACCAGACCAGCTTGTAGCCTTCCTCGCGCTCGAGCCGGGTCAGCATGGCCTCGAGCTTGGCCACGGCGTCCCAGGAACCCACGGCGAGCGCGGTCACCGACACGTCGCGGCCCACGGTCGACAGGCGGGCGTCCACCATGTTGCAGCCACTGTCGGAAATGCGGCGGGTGACGGCCAAAAGCGGAGACTGCGGATGCGTGGTGTAGGCGCTGATCAGCAGGTGGTTCTCGTTGGCGGTCGGGCGTGCGGCGGGGTCGGTCAATTCGGTGTTCCGTGGCGGCGCGTCTGAAGCTGCGCGGAATGTTCCGAGCCAGCATACTTGCCGCCGCTTTCCGCCCGCAAGTAACATCGCAGCCAGTCCCTGCAAGGCCCTTCCTTTGCACCTTTCCGGCAGCATCACCGCCCTGGCCACCCCGTTCACG
>JAKFDH010000126.1:0-23769 GCA_036676245.1 Massilia sp.
GGTCAGGTCATGCCTAAACCATTCCATATCAGTCCAGGTCACCCAGCAACGCCGCCAAGGTCTCCTGCGGCAACTCCCCCACATGCATCGGGTAATTCGGATGGTCGCAGCCGACCATCATCTGCGCGCCGCCCTTGAGCGCGGCCTTCATCGACGGCGCCAGCTCGAAGCGCACGAAATGCACCGCCGAGGTCTTGTCGGCATCCTCCCGGTCCAGGTCTTCGTCGGCGATCGCGTACACCCGCTCCTGCCCCTCGACCTGGATGAAGATCCGGTCCTCGATGCCGATCAGCCTGGTCAGCGCGGCGCGCCGCTCGACCTCGTTCTTGTACTCGATCAGCATCGTCGCCTTGAAGTTACTCCCGTCCGGCACCAGCGCATTGTAGACATCGAGCTCGTCCTGGATCCCCTGCTCCTCGAAGATCTTCTCGATCCTCAGCATCTCCTGCACCTGGTAGCGCAAGGTGGTCTCGTCCTCGAACAGCAGCGACACGTGCTCGCCCAGCTGCACCAGGCGGCGCTTCTTGTGCGCGATCACGCCGGTCCGCATCTGCGGACGCACCTTCGCATAGGCTTCCAGCGACAGCAGGCTTTCCCTTTGTATCATCGCTTCCCTCTCAAACGTCATAAGCCTTGCGCAGCAAGGTCATCGGATGCGCCAGCTGCGCCTTGGGCGAGCCGGCGACCTCCATGCCCTGTTCGATATGGTGGCCGGCCAGCTGGCAATCGGACGATATATACGCCGGCCCCGGCGCCGCCATCGCCTTGAACACCGGCTTCCCGATCTTCATTGCCACCGCATGGAATTCCTTTTTCACGCCGAAGGTGCCGGCATGGCCGGAGCAGCGTTCGACGACATTGACCGAGGTGCCGGGCACCAGCTGCAGCATTTCCGCGGTCTTCCTGCCCACGTTCTGCACCCGCGAATGGCAGGGGATGTGGTAGGACACCTGCCCCAGCGGCAGCTTGAAGTCAGTCTTGAGCAGGCCGTCGCGGCGACGCGCCACAAAATATTCGAACGGGTCCCACATGGCCTTCTTGACCAGCTGGGTCTCCTCGCAGTCCGGGAACATCAGCGGCAGCTCCTGCTTGTACATCAGGGTGCACGATGGCACCGGCGTCAGGATCGCATAGCCTTCGCGCGCCAGCCGCGCCAGCTGCGGGATATTGATCTCCTTCTTGGCGGCCACGCCTTCGAGGTCGCCCTGCTCCAGCTTGGGCATGCCGCAGCAGGCTTCCTTCTCGGCCAGCACGTAAGGGATTTCATTGTGGTCGAGGATGGCCAGCAGGTCGTGGCCGATGCCCGGCTCGTTGTAGTTGATGTAGCAGGTCGAGAAGATCGCGACCTTGCCGGGCGTGAGCGCGCCGGCAATGGTTGGATAAGCCTTCGACAGCGCCGCGCCGGGCCGGAATTTTTTGGCCGCCATCGCGGGCAGCCAGGCATTCCTGTCCACGCCCAGCGCCTTTTCCATCATGCCGCGCGCGAATGCGGTCCGGTTCACCGCGTTGACGGTCTGGGTCACGACCGGGATCCCGGCCAGCTTGCCGAGGCCGTCGGTATTCGACAGGAATTTGTCGCGCAGCGGCACTTCGCCGTCCTTGTACTTGATTGCCTTGGCGCGCAGCATCAGGTGCGGAAAGTCGAGGTTCCAGGGATGCGGCGGCGTGTACGGACACTTGGTCATGTAGCAGATGTCGCACAGGTAGCACTGGTCGACGACTTTCCAGAAATCTTTCTTGTCGACGCCGTCGACTTCCATCGTCTTCGAATTGTCGATCAGGTCGAACAGGGTCGGGAACGCGCCGCACAGCGAGACGCAGCGGCGGCAGCCGTGGCAGATGTCGAACACCCGCTCGAGCTCCTTGTCGAGCGCTTCATGGTTGTAGAATTCCCCGCTCCGCCAGTCGAGCGGATGCCGGGTCGGCGCTTGCAGGTTACCTTCGGTGGCCATGCGGGTCCTTCCAAGGAGCGGTTGCGGCGGCGAAGGCGCGGCGGCGCGCCGGGCCGGGCCCGGTCCGCCGCGTCACTCTGGTGCGGTCAGTCGACCAGTTCGGCCAGCGCCTTGGTGTAGCGGTTGGCGTGCGAGCGCTCGGCCTTGGCCAGCGTCTCGAACCAGTCGGCGATCTCGTCGAAACCCTCGTCGCGCGCTTCCTTGGCCATGCCCGGGTACATATCGGTGTACTCATGGGTTTCGCCATGCACGGCGGCGGCCAGGTTCTGGCGCGAGCTGCCGATCGGCAGGCCGGTGGCCGGATCGCCCGACGCTTCGAGGAATTCGAGGTGGCCGTGCGCATGGCCGGTCTCGCCTTCCGCCGTCGAGCGGAACAGCGCGGCGACGTCGTTCTGGCCCTCGATGTCGGCCTTGTTCGCGAAATACAGGTAGCGCCGGTTGGCCTGGGATTCGCCGGCGAAAGCCGCCTTCAGGTTTGCTTCGGTTTTGGAGCCTTTGAGCATAGTCATGGGTACCTCCTTCAGGGTGCCGGCGCGGCCGGCGGGGGGATGAAAAACGGCCGTGGGGCCGCAGTTCCACAGGCGATTCTCCGCCCGCACGGGGCAATCGACCAGTTGATTATCTTAATAAGATTGATAGGAATTGAATATCGCGCCGGCATTGCTCCGGACCGCCACAGGAAACGGCCGCTTGAGCGATAATAGTTGACGATCCGCCTCACTTCGAAGGAACCATCTTGCTCAATTTCGACTTCTACAATCCGACCCAGGTGCTGTTCGGCAAGGGCCAGATCGCTTCCCTGTCCCGGCTCATTCCCGCCGGTGCGCGCGTGCTGGTGCTGTACGGCGGCGGCAGCATCAAGCAGAACGGCGTGTTCGACCAGGT
This sequence comes from Massilia sp., assembly GCA_036676245.1. Taxonomy (GTDB): domain Bacteria; phylum Pseudomonadota; class Gammaproteobacteria; order Burkholderiales; family Burkholderiaceae_D; genus Telluria_A. Next base: position 2,838 of record JAKFDH010000126.1, read on the forward strand.
CATGACGGCGCTGGACGGCCACACCGTCACCGAATTTTCGGGCATCGAACCGAATCCCAGCTATGAGACCCTGGTGCGCGCGATCGACCAGGTGCGCGCCGAAAAGATCGACTTCCTGCTCGCCGTCGGCGGCGGCTCGGTCATCGACGGCACCAAGTTCGTGGCCGCGGCCGCGCTGCTGGACGAGGAGCCATGGTCGATCTTCGAGAAGCGCGCCGCCAACGTGGTCAAGGCGCTGCCGCTGGGCGCCGTGCTGACGCTGCCGGCCACCGGCTCCGAGATGAACAGCGGCGGCGTGGTCACGCGCAAGTCGACCCAGGAAAAGCGCTCCTTCATGAGCCGCCACACCTTCCCGCAGTTTTCGATCCTCGACCCGACCACCACCTTCTCGCTGCCGGTGCGCCAGATCGGCAACGGCGCGGTCGATGCCTTCGCCCACGTGATGGAGCAGTACCTGACCTACCCGGTCAACTCGCCGGTGCAGGACCGCTTCGCCGAGGGCCTGCTGCTGACGCTGATCGAGGAAGGCCCGAAGGCGCTGGCCCAGCCCGACGACTACGACGTGCGCGCCAACGTGATGTGGTGCGCGACCCTGGCCCTGAACGGCATCATCGGCGTCGGCGTGCCGCAGGACTGGGCGACCCACATGGTGGGCCACGAACTGACCGCGCTGTACAACCTGGACCACGCGCAGACGCTGGCGATCATCCTGCCGAGCATGATGCGGGTGCGCAAGCACGCCAAGCGCGCCAAGCTGCTGCAGTATGCGGCGCGCGTGTGGAACCTGACCGGCGGCGACGAGGACACCCGGATCGAGGCGGCCATCACCCGCACCGAGGAGTTCTTCGAGGAGATGGGCGTCAAGACCCGCCTGGGCGACTACGGCCTGCGCGCCAGCCATATCGACGAAGTCATCGCCGCCCTCGAGGCGCACCGCATGACCAAGCTCGGCGAGCAGCGCGACGTCACCATCGACGTCAGCCGCAAGGTGCTGGAAATGAGCTTGTAGCAGGCGCCGTTGCAGGGGCGATACGGCCCGCTTTACGCGGCCCGCATCGCCCTGTGATAAAATTTGCATTCGCTAGGGGTCCTGGAACGCTGTTCCGGGTGAGAGATACCCTCCGTACCTGATCTGGATAATGCCAGCGAAGGAAAGCGCAAAGTAGTTCCCTCCTTTGTATGCTCCCCAGTTGGCTCCGGCTTTTATCAGCAACGCACCCGGCTTTGCCGCGTGCAACACGAGCACACCATGGCCACACCACAATTCAAAATCACCGCCGCCGCCTTCGCCGTCATGCAGGCCTTCGCCCTGTCCGCCCACGCCCAAACGACCGAGCAGAAGCTGCCGGAAGTGATCGTCAAAGGCGCCAAATGGGTCGCCGCCGACCGCGCCACCGTGGGCGGCTTCTCCGAAATGACGCTGCTCGAGACCCCGGCCTCGGTCACCGCGATCAGCCTGAAGCAGATGCAGGACCTGAACATCCGCAGCACCACCGACGCATCGAAGTTCGACGCCAGCATCAGCGACGCCTATAACGCGGTCGGCTATGCCGAGCAGTTCTCGATCCGCGGCTTCGTACTCGACAACGCGTCGAGCTACCGCAAGGACGGCATCGCGATCCCGGGCGACACCCAGATCCCGCTCGAGAACAAGGAGCGCATCGAAGTGCTCAAGGGCCTGTCCGGCCTGCAGTCGGGCGTGTCCACGCCGGGCGGCATCGTCAACTACGCGACCAAGCGTCCGACCGCGGCCCCGCTGCGCTCGGTCACGCTGGAAGTGCGCGAGCGCGGCACCGCCTACGGCGCCGCCGACCTGGGCGGCCGCTCGGACGACAAGCGCTTCGGCTACCGCATCAATGCCGCCGGCGAGCGCCTGCGTTCCTACGTCAAGGGTGCCGACGGCGAGCGCGAATTCGTGTCCGCCGCCTTCGACTGGCAGATCAGCCCGCAGGCGCTGCTGCAGGTCGACGCCGACTACCAGCACAAGTCGCAGATCAGCGCGCCCGGCTACCAGCTGATCCAGAATGAGCGGCTGCCGACCGGCGTGTCGGCCAAGACCCTGCTCAACGCCCAGCCGTGGACCAAGCCGGTCGACACCAAGAGCGCCAACCTGGGCCTGCGCTTCGAATACCTGCTGGGCGATGGCTGGAAAGCGTCGATCGGCATGAACAAGCACGACTTCAAGCGCGACGACTACACCGCCTTCCCTTACGGCTGCAGCAACGAGGGCGCCGGCTACTATCCGGGCTACTGCTCGAACGGCGACTACGACGTCTACGACTACCAGAGCGTGGGCGAGAAGAAGTCGCCATACGGCGTGCAGGCCATGGTGCAGGGTAAATTCGCCACCGGCTCGCTGCGCCACGGCCTGACGGTCGGCGTATCGCAATTCAAGCGCAAGGACAGCTACGGCGACTACGTGTACGACTACGCCGGCTCGAGCAATATCTACCAGAACGCGATCGTCGATCCGGCGCCGGGCAACCCGTCCACCGGCCCGGTGTTCGTGCGCCGCAGGGAAAACGAGAAGGCCTTCTTCGCGCAGGACATCGTGGCGCTGAACGACCAACTCAAGCTGCACGCCGGCCTGCGCCATGTACAGGTCAAGCGCACCGAGTTCGAAGTGGCGCCTGCGAGCGCCAACTTCACGCTGCCGAGCGTGGCGCTGGTCTACAGTTTGACGCCCGACTGGTCGGCGTATGGATCGATGGCGCACGGCCTGGAGCACGGCGGCATCGCGCCGATCGAAACCACCAACGCCAACCGCGCGCTGGAGCCGAACCGTTCGAAGCAGCTGGAATTCGGCCTCAAGGCCGCGCTGGACCAGGACACCAATGTGTCGCTGGCGCTGTTCCAGATCAAGAAGGGCCTGGAGTACACCCGCGACAACGGCGACACCACCAGCACCTACGTACGCAACGGCGAAGCGGTGCATATGGGCATGGAACTGGCGCTCCAGGGCAAGGCCTTGCGGACGTTCGGCTACAGCGTATCGCTGATGGGACTCGACACCGAACAGGAAGGGACGGGCCAGCCATCGATGGATGGCAAGCGCGTGACCAATGTGCCGTCGTTCAAATCGACGGCGATGCTGGCGTATGCGGTGCCTGAAGTGAGCGGGCTGACGGTCAACGGCGTGTGGCAGTATGCCGGCCGCAAGGCATTCGACGTTGAGAACAAGACGATGGTGCCGGCTTATCACACCTTCGACCTGCTGGCCGCGTACTCGACCAAGGTGGCGGGCGCCGCGGCGACGGTGCGCGCGGGCGTGTACAACGTGACCGACAAGTTCTACTGGCGCGACGTGACCCCGGCGCTGGGCGGCTACCTGCTGCCGGGCGCCCCGCGCACGGTGAAGGTGTCGGCGCAGTTCGATTTCTGATTGTCGCTGCCACCTTCGTTCCTTACCCGGGCGGAAGAGCGCGCAGCCCGCTGCGCGCTCTTCTGCCCTACGGGTATCTACACTGTAGCCAGCACCCGCTCCACCGCCGCCAAGCGCTGCCGCAAATCCCCCGTCACCAGCGTATACGCAATCCCCCGCTCGCCGAGCGCGCGCAGCACCTGCTGATGGATATGCTGGCGCACCGCATCGGACTCGCGCATCAAGCCATCCGGCTCCCACGGACTGTCCGGCGCCGTCACCAGCGTCACCGCATATTCGTGGCGCGCGGCCAGCACGGCCAGCTGCGCATCGACCCGGCCCCAGTACTGCACGCTGTAGATCGCCGTCATCAGCGGCGTGGTATCGCAGAACAGCCATTCGTTCGCCTGCGCGGCAGCGGCTTCCTCGCGCGCCACCTGCGTGCGCGCGATCACGACCTGGTCTTCCTCGCGCGGCACGCGCCCTTCGGTATCGACGAACTCGCGCAGGTACTCCGGCACCCAGACGGTGCGGTAGTGCAGCGCCAGCGCCGCGGCCAGCGTCGACTTGCCGCTCGACTCCGCGCCGAGGAGCGCTACCCGCAGCGCGCTCATGCCGCGGTCCTGCCGGCGGCGCGGCTCCAGGCGCGCAGGCCGATCACGGCCAGCACGATGAACACGGCGTACAGGATCGCGGTCAGCATCAGGCCCTTGTACACGTACAGGCCGATATACAGCACGTCGACCACGATCCACACGATCCAGTTCTCGACCTTCTTGCGCGACAACAGCAGCTGGCCCACGAGGCTGCCGGCGGTCAGGAAGCCGTCGGTCACCGGCACGTCGGTATTGGTCGCAAAATGGAGGAACAAGGCCAGCACGGCGAACCCGGCCAGCCAGCCGGCGACGGCATTGCGCTGCCCGGCCTTGTCGAGCCAGGTCACCGGCAGCGTGTCGTGCTGGGCGCTGCCATACAGCCACTGGTACCAGCCCCACACCGACACGGCGATGAACATGGCCTGCAGTCCCATGTCGCCATACAGGCGCGCGCCGAAGAACACCACGCCATAGGTCGCCGAGGAGGCGATCGAAAACAGCCATGCCCAGTGGGTCTGGCGGATGTTCAGCGCCACGGTGATCACCGACAGGATGAAGGAAACCAGTTCGAGCGGGGTGGTGGTCAGACCGAGGAGGGGCAGCGTGTCGTTCATGGGAGGGCCGGGAGAAGCGAGGCTGCATGATGCCGGAACTTTGACCTAGCCGCAACGTTCAGGGAAGAATGTTAATAATTGTTCCATGGCCGATCAGAAAGATTGCTATGATCGCAAGTACATATAGTTACAGGAACCCAACATGATGACTTACACGGCCTTTTGCGCGTGCGCCGCCCTGCTCCTCGGCGCGGGTCCGGCGGCGGCGTCGGCGGCGCCGGTGGTACCGGTCGAGAGCTTCGCGAGCGAGCCTCGCTATTCCCATCCAAGGCTGGCGCCGGATGGCAAACATATCGCCGTCAACGTACGCATCATGCGCAACGGACGCATGATCCCCACCCTGTCGGTCTACAAACTGCCGGAACTGTCCCTCGTCAGCATGATCGCGATGAACGGGTATGAGATCCCGAACAATTTCACCTGGATCACGAACACCCGCCTGGTGGTGAGCAAGGCCCTGATTCTCGGCGCGCGCGAAAGGCCGATCGGCACCGGCGAGCTGGTGGCCGTCGACTACGACGGCGGCCGCCAGGAGTACCTGTTTGGCTACGAAAACTTCCGGTATTCCAGCAGGGGCAAGCGCTATGGCGACGACTACGGCAACGGTTTCCTGACCGGCGCCTTCCTGCCGCGCACCGAGAACGTGCTGGTGTCGACCTATCTCTGGGGCGCCGACCGGAGCATGCTCTACGAGATCAACAGCGGCAATTCGGCGCGCAAGCTGGTCGCCAATATCGGCGCGCGCGGTCTCAGCTTCCTGGTCCAGAACGACAAGACTCCGCGCTTCGCGTTTGGCGTCGACGACAAGGCGGATCCGACGATGTATCGCTTCGACGACGCCAGCGCGGAGTGGAAGCTGGTCGACCGCACCCCCCTGGGCGCATGGTACCGTCCATTCGCCTTCGCCATCGGGGACAAGGAGTTCTACGCCTATCACAGCCAGGATGGCGGCCCGGTCCGGATCGTGCGCGACGCCGTCGACGGCAGCACACGGACCGTGGTGGCCGAAGACCCCATTGGCAATCCCGGCGCGATCGCCTTCACCTCCTATCCGTACACGCCGTTCGGGGTGTTTCCCGAGATTGGCGTCCCCAGGATCCGCTACCTGGACGAGAAGCTGCCGGATGCACAACTGCACAAGTCCCTGAGCGCGCAGTTCCCGGACGAAGTGGTTCGATTCATCAATTTCACCGACGACGGGAAGAAGCTGCTGTTCCATGTTGCGAGCGATCGCGACCCGGGTTCCTACTATCTGTATGACAGGGCGAGCAGCAATGCCGAACTGCTGTTCTCGAACATGGAACTGATCGATCCGGCCCAGATGGCGCGGCGCCATCCGATTGAATTCAAGGCGCGCGACGGCATGTTGATCACCGGCTACCTGACCTTGCCGAACAACGCGGACAACAAGAAGCTGCCGATGGTGCTGTACCCGCATGGCGGGCCGGCCGGCGTCTCCGACGACTGGTACTTCGACACCGACGCGCAGTTCCTCGCCAGCCGCGGCTACGCCGTGCTGCAGCTGAACTTCCGCGGCTCAGGCGGACGGGGCGAGAATTTCCTGGACGCGGGTCAAAGGCAATGGGGCGGCCTGATGATCGACGACATGATCGATGGCGTCAAATGGGCGGGCACACGCCCGGACATCGACAGCAAGCGTGTCTGCGCCTACGGGAGCAGCTATGGCGGCTACGCGGCTCTGATGCTGCCGGTGCGCGACCAGTCCCTGTTCAAATGCGCGGTCGGCTACGCCGGCATCTATGACCTGAACCGCATCTACGACGAACATGCGCTCAAGGCCCGCAGGGCCACGCGCAGCTTCTACGAGCGCTGGCTCGGCAAGGACAAGGCCGAGCTTGACCGCTACTCGCCGGCACTGCAGGCGGACAAGATCAAGATTCCCGTGCTGCTGATCCACGGCGGCAAGGACGAGATCTGTCCCAAAAACTTTGCCTACGATATGCACGACAAGCTGACCGCGACCGGCAATCCCCCCGAATGGCTGTTCGAGCCGGATGAAGGACACGGCTTCTACGACGTGCAAAACCGGCGCAAAGTGCTCATGAAGCTGGAAGAATTCTTCGGCAAGCACATCGGCAAATAAAGCGGGCGCTCTAGAAAAATTCACCTTCCTTGCGCCATTTGCTGGTGCACACCAAGACAGGAAACGCACATCAATCGCGCGCAGGCCCGGCCCGGCCTGCGTCGCATTGCGGCGCCGCGGCGCCAATCCACGCCCCGAAAACACTGGGCTACGTAGTAATCCGTATTGACGTGGCACAAGACTTGCTGAAGTGAAAATGAAACTTTTTCTTCACTAACGCAAGGAGTAGTCAATGCGCTTCATGAAACACGCAGCAACGGGCCTCACGGCAATCTCCACCCTCCTCGTCGCCCCGGCCACGCTGGCGGCGGACACCATCACCGGCGCGCTGACCGGGGGCACCACCTCGGCCAGCCTGCAGTACCGCTTTGAAGACGTCGACACCGGCGCCGCCACGGCGAACCAGGCCCGCGCCCACACGGCGCGCCTGCGCCTGGGCTACACCACCGGCAGTTTCCTCGGCTTCGGCGCGATGGTGGAAGCCGAATCGGTGCAGGCGCTGGGCGCCAAGCAGTACGACAGCCGTGCCCGCGGCCAGACGGCGAACGGCTACGCCGTCGTCGGCGATCCCGATTCGAACGAGATCAACCAGGCTTACCTCAGCTATGCCGGGATCCCGAAGACCGTGATGAAATGGGGCCGCCAGCGCATCAAGCTCGACAACGACCGCTTCGTCGGCAACGTCGGCTGGCGCCAGAACGAACAGACCTACGACGGCTTCACCGTGGTCAACACCTCGCTGCCGGCGACGACCCTCACCGCCGGCTACATCACCAACGTCAACCGCGTGTTCAGCGACAACGCGCTGGCGCCGACCTCCGGCGCGGCCGGCGGCAACCACAAGATGCAGTCGACCATCCTCAACGCCAGCTACAAGGGCTGGAAGTTCGGCGAGCTGACCGGCTACGCCTACCTGCTCGACTACGATCCGTCGACCGCGGTGCTCGGCAACACGAGCGATACCTACGGCCTGCGGTTCAAGGGCGGCACGCCGCTCGGTTCGGTCAAGCTGCTGTATGCGCTGGAATTCGCATCACAGACCGATGGCGGCAACAATCCGGTCAGCTACCGCGCCGACTACAGCCTGCTCGAAGCCGGCGTCGACCTGAGCGGCACGGTTCTCAAGCTGGGCCAGGAAGTGCTGGGCAGCGACATGGGAGCACGGACCAAGAGCACGGGCGCGCTGGTCGCGGCGGGCAAATCGGTGTCGACGCCGCTGGCCACGCTGCATGCGTTCAACGGCTGGGCCGACATGTTCCTGGCCACGCCGACGCAAGGCCTGCGCGACCTGTACGTCAGTGCCGAGACCAAGCTGGCCGGCATCGCGTTCGGCGCAGCCTATCACGCCTACCGCGCGGACAAGACCACCGCCGTCCTCAGTTCGGATGACCTGGGCAGCGAATGGAACCTGGTCGCTTCGAAAGCGTTCGGCAAGAACTACGTGGTCGGCGTGAAGTTCGCGAAGTATGAAGCCGATGGTACGCCGGCGACGACCTTCGGCGCCGCCAACGTCGATACCCGCAAGGCCTGGCTGTGGGGCGAGGTGAAGTTCTAAGTTCGGCTCAAGGCAGAAGCACGTCGTCCCCGCGTGCGCGAGGACGACGTTGGACGGTTCAGGTCTTTCTCAAGTCTCGCGATTTCGGTGGGAGCCTGATCCCTACTTGCGCGGGTACTTGACCGTCATTTCCTTGAGCACGCTGTCGGCGTGGTCGACCTCCTGCATCACCCACAGCATGTAACGGATGTCGACGTGGATCGCGCGCGTGATGGCGCTGTCGAAGTACCAGTCCTTGGTCACCGATTCGTAGGTCGAATCGAAGTTCAGGCCGACCAGCTCGCCGCGCTTGTTCATCACGGCCGAGCCGGAGTTGCCGCCGGTGGTGTCCGCGCTGGACAGGAAGTTGACCGGCACCGTGCCCAGCACCGGATCCTTGAACACGCCGTAGCGCTTGTCCTTGATCGCGTCGAGCAGCGCCTTCGGCGCGTCGAACGGATCGGCGCCGGTGTGCTTCTCGACGATCCCTTCAACCGTCGTGAACGGGCCCTTGGTGATGCCGTCGCGCGGCGAATACGCCCCGACCGTGCCGAACGTCACGCGCAAGGTCGAATTGGCGTCCGGGTACACCGGCTTGCCCTGCGTTTTCTTGAACGCGATCACGGCCGACATGTATTGCGGGATCATCCGCTCCAGGTTGCCGTCGATTTCCTTGCTGCGCTGCTCCAGCCCCAGCAGCGGTTCGTACAGCTTGACCGCCAGCTGGATGAACGGGTCATCCGACTTGGCGAAGTCTTCCGGCGTCTTGCCGATCCATGACAGGCGCGTCGCGGTGTCGCCCAGCTTCGATTGCTGGTACATCGCGCCGAGCGAATCGACCGTCGGCAGCAGGCTGTCGAGGCCCTTGACGTGGTTCGCCGCCGGCAGCTTGGCGTAGCGCTGCAGCGCCGCGGCGTAGCGGGCCTGGTCGACCGAAGGCACCAGCGACTGCTCGAGGCGGGTCAGGCGCGCCTTGATGAAGGACAGGTCGCGCTCCTGGTAGCCGATGTCGCGCTTCTCGTTCGGCTTCTTCTGCTCCATCGCCAGGCGGTACAGCGTGCGCGCGCTCTTGAGCAGTTCGCTGGTCGAGGCGACCGTCCAGCCGAAATCTTCCTGCTGCTGCGCCATGTCGGCGGCGATCAGCGCATCGAGGTCGGCCAGCAGGTTCTTCGGCGCGCTGCCCTGGTTGGCGACCTTGCCGAACCAGGCGCGGAACTCGGCGTCCTGCAGGTCCTTGATGGCGGCGATGTCCTTGCGCGCGAAGCCTTCCAGCAGGCCCTTGGTTTTCTTGAGCACGTTGTTGGCGCTCTTGTCCACGCTCGCGTAGCGCACCGCGTTGGCGGCGTTGCCCTTGGTCGCGGCGGCGATGGTGGCCAGGTCGGCTTCGAGATGGGCCACGCGCTGCGGGAAGTTGGTCTTGTGCGCGAAACGGATTTCCGCCGGCAGCTTGTAGCGGCTGGTGCTGCCCGGGTAGCCGGCCAGCAGGATCGGATCGCCGTTCTTCAGGCCTTCGGCCGACACGACCAGAAAGTCCTTCGACTTGTACGGCACATTGTCCTTCGACGGATCGGCCGGACGGCCGTCCTTGCCCACGTAGGCGCGCAGGAAGGAGAAGTCGCCGGTCTGGCGCGGCCACTCGAAATTGTCGATGTCGCCGCCGTAGTTGCCGATCATGTCGGACGGCGCGTAGACCAGGCGCACGTCGCGGATCATCAGCTGGCGGATGCGGTAGTACTCGAGCCCGCGGTGGAAGGCGGGCACCGAGCAGCGGTAGGCCTTGTCGGTTTCGCATTCGGCGATCAGGGCCTTGATGCGGTTCGCGACTTCCTCCTTGCGCTCGCGGCCGGACATGGACGGCGCCAGGTCCTTGAGCACGCGGTCGGTCACGTTCTCGACCTTCTCGGTGATGTAGACCCGCAGGTTGGGGCCGCCCGGCAGTTCGGCCGCGCGGTCCCTGGCCAGGAAGCCCTTGGTGATGTAGTTGTTTTCAGCAGTCGAATTGCGCTGGATCGCGTCGTAGCCGCAATGGTGGTTGGTGACGATCAGGCCTTCAGCCGACACGAAGGCGGCCGAGCAGCCGCCGGTGCTGACGATGGCGCTCATCGGGTGTTTCGACAGGTCCGACAGCTTTTCTGCGGGAATGGTAATCCCGATGCGTTTCAGTTCGGATTTGAGCTGGGGCAGCTGGTGTGGCTGCCATTGGCCCTCGTCGGCGCTCGCGGTAGCGAAGGCGCCCAGCAGGGCGACGGGTAAGACGACGGATTTGAACAAGATAGTCCCCACGTTGAGAATGCAAGCGGGGAGTATATCGCCGATGAGATTGGCTGGAAACGACTTTTACGACCCAGCGGGCCGCCGTGTTTACGCCCCGCTAACGGGAGAACGTGGTTTTTTTGCCCGTTTTTTGGGCGCCAGCATGGTGCCGGTGCAGTCGGGCGAGCCGCAGCGGCAGGCGAAGGCCTTCTTGACGGCGGCGGTATGGCGCTCCTCGTAGATGAGGGCGTAGTTGTAGGTGAGCTCCTCGCCCTTCTCGATCTCGACCAGGGCGTAGATGAAGACCCGGCCGCTATCGTCCTCCAGCGCCTCGCAGTTGCCTTCGCAGGCGTGGTTGATGTAGCGCGCGTCGTTGCCATGGCTGCCGCCATCGATGACGCTGCCATCGGCCAGCGAAAAGAAGAAGGTGTGGTTCAGCGGCCCGGCCGCTTCCTCGGCGCGGCGGGTCGCTTCATCCCAGGGGATGCGCTCGCCCAGGTATTCGACGATGCATTCGCCGGGCGCGATCTTGCGCGTGGCGAAGACGCCATTGCCGTGAATAGGGGATCGGCGCACCGCGTACATGGGGCGCGTGCTCTTTTTTGTTGCCAGGGATATGTTCAAGGTGTCCATCGGAGCATATTAGATCACAAACCCGCCAGCTTTTCACACACCATACCGTTGCGAATGTATGATTCCCGCTCCATTGCTCATCATTGAAGGATCCAACGCCATGCGCCTTGCAGTCCGCCCTGCCCTCGCCCTGCTGTTCGCCATCCTCGCCAGCTCTCCCGTGGTCCACGCCCGCCAGGCCGCGCCCGATGCGGCGCGCGCCGAGCGGGTCGCCGCCGTGTTGCCCGAGATCGACAAGATGTATGCCGACCTGGCGAAGGAAAAGCACCTGCCCGGCGTGGTCTGGGCGGTGCTCCTGGACGGCAAGGTGATCCACACGAAGGCGCTCGGCTATGCCGATATCGAGCGCAAGATCCCGGCCGGCACCGGCACCAGCTTCCGCATCGCGTCGATGACCAAGAATTTCGTGGCCCTGGCCGCGCTGCGGCTGCGCGACGAAGGCAAGCTCAAACTGGACGACCCGGTCGCCAACTACCTCCCTGAAGTGCGCAAGCTGCGCCTGCCGACCTCTGACTCGCCGGCGCTGACGGTCCGCCAGCTGATGACGATGACGACCGGCCTGCCGGAGGACAATCCCTGGGGCGACCGCCAGATGGCGCTGTCGAACGCGGCGCTGGAGAAGTTCGTCGGCGGCGGCCTGTCGTTCTCGAACGCCCCGGACACCCAGTTCGAATACAGCAACCTGGGCTACGTCATGCTGGGCAAGGTCGTGTCCAAGGCGTCCGGCATGCGCTTCCAGGACTATGTGACCAGGAACATCCTGCTGCCGCTGGGGATGAAGGACACATCCTGGGAGTACGCCAAGGTCGCCGACGGCAAGCTGGCGCTCGGCTACCAGTGGCTGAACGACAGCTGGGTGCTGGAGCCGATCCTGCACGACGGCGACGCCGCCGCCATGGGCGGCCTGCTGACGACGATGGACGACTTCACCCGCTACATGGCCTTCCACCTCGACGCCTGGCCGGCGCGCGACGGCGCCGACAAGGGCCCGGTCAAGCGCGCCACGCTGCGCGAGCTGCACATGCCGCGCGTGTTCGCCGGCCTCGCCGCCAAGGCCACCCTCCTCGACGGCAAGACGCCCAACCCGCGCACCAGCTTCTATGGCTATGGCCTGAACTGGACGCGCGACAGCCGCAACCTGGTCGTGATCGGCCATGGCGGCGGCCTGCCAGGCTACGGCAGCCAGTTCTATTTCGCCCCGCAGCATGGGGTCAGCGTGGTCGCATTCTCCAACCTTCGCTATGGACAGGTGTACGGGCCGACCGGCAAGGCCGTGGCCATGCTGGTCGAGGGCGCCGAGCTGAAGCCGCGCACTGTGGCGCCGACCGATATCCTGCTGCAGCGCCAGCAGCAGGTGGTGGAACTGGTGCAGGGCTGGGATGAAGCGCTTGGGGCGCGCATCGTGGCCGAGAACTTCTTCCTCGACCGTTCGCGCGCGGACTGGATCAAGGTGGCCGGCGAGAAGCTGGCGCCGATCGGCAAGGTGGTGTCGGCGGGGCCGATCAAGGCCGAGAACCGCCTGCGCGGCAGTTTCCCGCTGGTCGGCGAGAAAGGCACGCTGACCGTGTCGTTCACGCTGACGCCGGAGAAAGAGCCGAAGCTGCAGGCGCTCGATTTGAAGCCTGAAGCGAAGCCCTAGGTCCCGGGCGGCGCTTGAAAACGGCCATGATCACGGCTCGGCATGCCACCCGCCCCCCAGCGACTGGATCAGCGCCACCGCCGTGGTCTGCCGGTCCGCCATCGCCTGCACCAGCGCGCGCCGCGCCGACAGGGCGCTGTTCTGCGCCGCCACCACATCTGAATTCGCTTTTCCGCCCTACGCCACTTTCGAAGCCCCGGGCCGAACTTAGGGCGATTCGCACATGCAATGGACCACCGCACTGAACTTCTTCTTGCCCTCGGTCAGGTCAGCCAGCCAGCCCAGTTCCTTCGTCACTTCCGCCGCGGCGCCGGTCGGCAGGCCGGTCGGCAGCATGCCCAGCTTGACTTCGATGTTCAGCGCGTTCGCAGCGGACACGCCAAACATGCTCAGGAATTTCTCGAAGGCCGGCAGGTCGCGCTCGATGTAGGCGACCCGGTAACCTTCGGACAGCTTGGCCCGCTTGGCCGCCGACTTGAGCGCGTCGTCGAAGCTGCCGATGGTGTCGACCAGGTTGCGCTCCTTCGCCTGCACGCCGGTCCACACGCGGCCCTGCCCCGCTTCGTCGATCTTGGCCGGCGTGGTCTTGCGCGCTTGCGCCGCCTTGGTCGTGAACTCGGAATAGATGTGGTTGACCATGCCCTGCACCAGCTGGCCGAAGCGCGGGTCGAGCGAACGCAGCGGATTGTAGGCATCGGCCAGCCAGGTCGTGGTCACGCCCGCCGTATGGATGCCCATCTTGTCGACCACCTTTTCGGCCGTCGGCAAGATCGAAAACACCCCGATCGAGCCGGTCACGGTGTTCGGGTCGGCGATCACTTCGTCCGACGCCATCGAGATCCAGTAGCCGCCCGATGCGGCCACGTTGCCCATCGAGACCACCACCGGCTTGCCGGCGGCGCGCGTCAGTTCCAGCTCGCGCCGGATCAGCTCCGACGCGAACGCGCTGCCGCCAGGCGAATCGACACGCAGCACGATCGCCTTGATATGGTCGTCCTCGCGCGCCTTGCGGATCAGGTTCGAGGTCGAGTTGCCGCCGATGCTGCCGGGGCCGGCCGTGCCGTCGCTGATTTCGCCGGCGGCCACCACCACGCCGATGCCGTCGCCGAACAGCTTGGGACTCTGGCGCGACAGGTAATCGCCGAAGGACACCTGGCGGAACGACTTGCTGCCCTCGTCCTTGGCGCCGCGCTTGATCATCATTTCGCGGATTTCATCGCGCGTCTTCAGGCCGTCGACCAGCTTGGCGTCGAGCGCGAGCTTGGCGAAGTCGCCGTTATGCGCGGCCGCCAGCTTGGGCAGGTCGTTGATCATGGCCATGATGGCGCCTTCCGGCAGCTTGCGGTTCGTTTCGACGGCGGCCGTGTAGCTGTTCCACAGCGCGTTGTACAGATAGGTATCGGCCTCGGTCGCGGCCTGCGACGGGCCATTGCCGATGTACGGCTCGGCGAAGCTCTTGTAAGTGCCGACCTTGACCAGGTTGACCGTGACGCCGACCTTGTCGAGCGCGTCGCGGTAGTAATTGCGGTAGCGGCCGAAACCTTCGATCAGCACGGTGCCCATCGGGTGCAGGTAGACTTCGTTCGCATGCGAAGCGATGCGGAACTGGCGCTGGTTGTAATTGCCGCTCCAGGCGATGACCGGCTTGCCGGCCGCCTTGACGCGCTCGAGCGCGAGGCCCACTTCGTTGACCATCGCCATGCCGGCGCCGTCGAGCTCTTCGAGCAGCAGCACGACGCTGGTGATCTTCGGGTCCTTGGCGGCGGCGTCGAGCACGGTGACGACATCGCGCAGCTGCACCGAACGGCGCGCTTCGCCGCTGGCGTTGGCGACCAGCGCGTCGCGCACGGTGCCGCTGTGCTGTTCGACCATATTGCCCTTCAGTTCCAGCACGAGTGCGGTCTTTTCACCGAGCGGCTTGACGCCGCCGCTGAACATGCCCACCACGATGATGGCCACGATGGCGAGGAAAATCAGGTTGAAAATGGTGCGGCGGGTGATGTCGATCGCGCGCCAGGTCGCGCCGAGGCCGCGGCGCAGCGATGATGGTGGTTTATTGGACATTAATACTCCGGCAATTGAATCAGATAGTTGGACGCCTATTACTGTAAGCGAAAACCGGCCTCTGTAGTCAAATTATCATTGTTGCCAGGCCGCGAGATCAAATACAGGCCCGCAAATACCAATATGCCGTTAATCATCAGTAGTTCAAGTCCAAGCCGGTAGCTTCCCAGCAGATAGGCTTGAAAATACTCAAGTATTGCGCAAAGGATAGGCGCACCGGCGGCCACCAGCGGCACCCAGCGCTGCGCCAGGTCGCGCGTGGTCAGGATGCCGAAGGCAAACAGGCCGAGCAGCGGTCCATAGGTGTAGGCCGCCAGTTTCAGGATCACCACGATCATGCTGGGGCTGTCGGCCCACTTGAATACCATCACCAGCGCCAGGAACAGGAAGGCGAAGCCGAGGTGCACGCGCTGGCGCCATTTGACCTTCTGCTCCTCGGAGAGGTCGGTGCGGCGTTTCAGGCCCAGCAGGTCGATGCAGAAGGTCGAGGTCAGCGCGGTGATGGCGCCGTCCGCGCTCGGGAACAGGGCCGAAATGAGGGCGATCAGGAAAATGATCTGCAAGGTCGCCGGCATGTGGCCTATGACCACGGCCGGGAATATCTTGTCGCCGCTGGCCGTCACCCCCGCCACCGGGGCGTACAGGTACAGCAAGCCGCCGAGGAACATGAACAGCGACAGCACGACGACCAGGATCACGGTCAGGCTCAGCAGGTTTTTCTGCGAGTCGGCCAGGGTCTTGACCGAGATAGTCTTCTGCATCATTTCCTGGTCCATGCCGGTCATCGTCAGCACGATGAAGGCGCCGGCGACGATCTGCTTGAGGAAGAAATTGGGGCTGTCGAAGTCGGTCGTGAAGATCGTCGACAGGCCGCGCATGTCCATCTGCGCCAGGCTCTGCGTCACCGTCAGGTCCAGTTCGCTGAGCATATAGACCACGCAGGCCACCAGGCCGATCAGCATGCAGCTCGTTTGCAGCGTGTCGGTCCAGACGATGGTCTTGACGCCGCCCTGGTAGGTGTACATCAGGATCATGGCGAGGATCACGAGCGTGGTCAGCCAGAACGGCACACCGAGGCTGTCGAGGATGATGGCTTGCAGGATATTGACCACGAGGTAAAGCCGCGCGGTGGCGCCCAGCAGGCGCGACAGGATGAAGAAGGAGGCCCCGCTCTGGTAGGCGCGGTGGCCCAGGCGCACGTTCAGGTAATGGTAGATCGATGTCAGCTTGAGGCGGTAGTACAGCGGCAGCAGGATGTAGGCGACGGCGATGTAGCCGATCACGTAGCCGATCAGGATCTGCCCGTAGCCGAAGGCGTCGCGCCCGACCGCGCCCGGCACGCTGATGAAGGTGGCGCCGGACAAGGTCGTGCCCACCATGCCGAACGCGACCAGCATCCAGTTGCTGCTCTTGTTGCCAATGTAAAAGCTCTCATTCGTTGCATTGCGGGACGTGGCCCAGGCCACCGCCAGCAGCAGGGCGAAATAAGCGATGAGTATGCAGAAAAGTAATACCGGGGACATAGCGATCCAGTGCAAGGGTGGTAATGTTCGCAAGCAATATACACCCCATTGCTGGCGCACTGCACTGGATCAGGGATGCTTTATGTGCTCTGTCCCATTACTTTGCGGAATGGGCCGATGCAGGTTTCAAGCGACTCTTCGACGCACATCAGGAACAGCGCGCCAGAGGGATGGAACAGGATGAAGGTGGTTGCCTGGGCTCCCACTTCCATGACCAGGCCGGAGCAGTCGCGCTTGCCGTTGTCCTTGACCACCTTGCCGATCAACTTGTAGTAGCCCTTGGGGCTGGGCTGGTCGGGGATGAAGTATTCACTCTCCGACACTTCGGCGGCGCTGGTGACGAGGGTGGTGCCGTCGCCGCGGAAGCGATGGACCTCGGCGCAGCCGCTGTCGGGCAGGATCACTTGCCAGATGCCGAGGATGGGATGGTTGGGGGCCGGCGGCGACGGCGCGGCGAGCGCGAGCGGCGCGGCAAGCGCGAGCGGCAGGAACAAGCGTGGGAGCAAGCGCATGGCAACCTCCGGCATTGGACGGGTGTTCAGGACTCCAAGCTACAGGAGCTAGTGTGCCTTATTTTGATCCGCTTCGCGCGCCGTGCTACATTGCTGTTTTTACAAGGGGACGCGCATGACAATTACACTCTGGTCAGTTCTGATCGCAGCGAGTGCCGGCATCTTGCTGTTGCTTGGATCGTTGCATCTGCTGTGCACGTTTGTTGGCGAGCGCTTCCACCCGCGCGACCCGCAGCTCAAGGCACAGATGGAAGCCTCGGCGCTGGTGCTGACGCGGCAGACGACGATGTGGCGCGCGTGGGTCGGCTTCAACGCCAGCCATAGCTATGGCGCGATCCTGTTTGGGATTGTGTGGGGCTACCTGGCCATGCGGCAGGCGCCGTTCCTGTACAGCTCGTGGTTCCTGCTGGGGCTGGGATTCGCGGTGCTGCTGGCTTACCTGGTGCTGGCGCGGCTGTACTGGTTCAAGACGCCGTTTTGGGGGATCTTGCTGGCGACGGTGCTGTATGGGGCGGGCTTGTTCGTGAAGTATGGATTGAACTGATGCGATCCCAATGAATCAAGAATCACACCCGTAGGGCGGAACCGGTAACCGGTCGCGGCGACATCCGCCATGCATGCGTCACGTTGAAGCGAGCATGGCGGACGGGGGGGCGCCTAGCCCTGCGCCTCTTCGCCCTACGGGTTTATTCTCAGCGCCTCAGGCGGCTTTTGGCTTTGCCGGACGCCGGCTGCGCGCCGCTGGCTTCTTGGCTGGCGCAGCTTCGGCTTCCACCACCGGCGCCGCTTCCACCACCGCCTTGGCAGCCTTCTTCGCCGCCGGCTTGCGCGCCGGACGGCGCTTCTCCGGCGCTGGCGCCGGCTCAGGCTCCGCCACTGCTTGCACCACCGGCTCAGGCTCCACCTGCTGCTGCACCACCACCTCTTCCACCGGCTCCTCGCGCACGCGCTCGACCGCTTTCTTGCGGCCGTCGCCGCCACGCGCCCTGCGGCCCTTCGGCTTGCCTGGCGCCTCGGCCGCACCTTCCTCCGCCTGCTCCTGCACTTCCATCTCAGGCGCATGCTGCTGCGCCGCCACCGGCGCGGGCGCCGCTACATTGCTGCGGTACACATACGCACCCGACTTTTCGTCACGCCCGAATTCGAGCATGCCGCGGTTCTGCGCTTCCTCCAGCAGGTTGCCGAAGGTGCGGAAGCCATAGTAGGTCTCGTTGAAATCCGGACGGCGGCGCTTGAGCGTGTCCTTCAGCAGCGAGGCCCAGATCTTGCCGCTGTCGCCGCGCTCGGACACCAGCGCGTCGAACATCTCGACCACCAGCTCCAGCGCCTGGGTCTTGCGTGCTTCCAGTTCTTCCTTGCGGCGGTTGCCTTCGTCCGGCGCGCGCTTGGCGGCCGGCGGCGCCTTGCGCTCGTCGCGCTTGGCGGCGGCGCGGCGGATTTCGCGCACCAGGTCGTCGTAGAAGATGAACTCGTCGCAGTTGGCCACCAGCAGGTCGGAAGTCGACTGCTTGACGCCGACGCCGATCACCTGCTTGTTATTCTCGCGCAGCTTCGATACCAGCGGCGAGAAGTCGGAGTCGCCGCTGATGATGACGAAGGTGTTGACGTGCGACTTGGTGTAGCACAGATCGAGCGCATCGACGACGAGGCGGATGTCGGCCGAGTTCTTGCCGGACTGGCGCACGTGCGGGATTTCGATCAGCTCGAAGTTCGCTTCATGCATCGGCGCCTTGAAGCCCTTGTAGCGTTCCCAGTCGCAGTAAGCCTTCTTGACGACGATGCTGCCCTTGAGCAGGAGCCGTTCGAGGACCGGCTTGATGTCGAATTTGTCGTAGTTGGCGTCGCGCACGCCGAGGGCGACGTTTTCAAAGTCGCAGAACACCGCCATGCTGATGTTGTCTGAGGATGAAGCCATAATTTGATATTCTCTGATGATGGGTGGGTCTTGCCAGCCGTCGATTATACGCAACCGGGCGCAACTGGCCGTTCAGGCCCACAAGTTGGGCACGGCCGCATTCACGTAGCCGGACACGAAAGGCTTGCGCTCGCCGGTCGCCGGGTCGTACACATGGCGCGCCACCTTGCCGATATTCGCGCCATACACATGGATGCTGACCGACACGGCGCCGGCCATCGCGTTCGACACGCGGTGGATGTCGCCGACCGTCGGCGAGACCAGGTCGACGCAGCCCGCCGGCATGCGGTGCGTGCAGCTGGCCGCCATCGGCATGCCGGCGCCTGCAGGCTCGAACTCTTCGCAAGTCTCGGCCCCGCGCATGACGCCGACCATGCCCCAAACCGTGTGGTCGTGCACCGGCGTCGCCTGGCCCGGCCCCCACACGAAGCTGACGACCGAAAAACGCTCAAGCGGGTCGCAATGGAGCAAGTATTGCCGGTAGTGGCTGGGATCGGGCTGGGCGAATGCCAGGGGCAGCCAGTCGTCCTGCGCGACCAGCTGCGCCAGCAGCGGTTTGCCGGCCGTGAAGATGGCTTGTTCATCGGCGCCGGCGGCATCCACCAGCCGGGTCAAGTCCTGGACGAAAGCGCGCAGGCGCGCGAGATTGGGCATGGCATGCTCCCTACGAAGGTGGCACCGACTATACCAGAGCGCCCAGGCCGTGCTTGACGCGCCGCTGCGGCGGTGGCAGACTTGGCGCTCCGATCCACTTCCACAGGAGACAACACCATGCGAACCACTGATATTGCCCTCCTGCCGGCTGCCTGATCACGTCCCTGCCCTCCCTGCATCCGTAACCACGGGTGTGTAAAGCGCGACTGATCGCGCACCGGCTTCCGTCACTTACATTGTGCTGCCACGCCCCGCGTGGCGGCTGTGCCCGCGCACGCCGCGAGCTTGACGAATTCGGGAACACACCCACCATGATCGACATCGATTTCCAGGCGCTGCGCCTGATCGGACTTACCCACGCCATTACCGCCCAGCTGCACACGCTGGACAACCCTGCCCCCGGCGCGCGCCTGATGCGCGTGACCGAGGTACACCGCGACGCCGTCGTGCTGCACGACGGCCAGGCCCAGCACCGCGCACGCCTGCTGGCGCGGCTGCTGCATGCGCTGGACAGCAGCGACACGGCACTGGCCACCGGCGACTGGGTGCTGGCCCACGCCGACGAACACGGCGAACAGTGGATCGGCCAGCGCCTCGCACCTGTCACCGAGATCGCGCGGCGCGCCAACGACGGACGGCGCCAGGCGCTGGCCAGCAATGTGGACACCGCGCTGCTGGTGATGGGACTGGACCTGGACTTCAACCTGCGCCGCATGGAGCGCTATATCGCGCTGGTGCAGGCGGCGGGCGTGGCAGCGGTAGCGGTGCTGACCAAGCATGACATCGGCGACGATGTGGACGAGTGCATGGCGAAGCTGCGCAAACGGCTGCCGGCCTCGGTGCCTGCCTTGGCAATCAACGCGCTCGATGCACAGGCCGCGGTGGAACTGGCGCCATGGCTGGCCGCGGGCCAGACCCTGATCCTGCTCGGTTCATCGGGCGCGGGCAAGTCGACGCTGACCAATACCCTGGCCGCCAGCAGCCAGGAGACTGGCGGCGTACGTCTCGGCGATGGGCGAGGCAGGCATACGACCACGGCGCGCACGCTGCACCAATGCGCGAGCGGCGCCTGCATCATCGACACCCCGGGCTTGCGCACCTGGCGTGCCGATGCCGACGAAGTCGCCCTGGCGGCGACGTTCGAAGACATCGAGGCGCTGGCGCGGCAGTGCCAGTTCCGCGACTGCCAGCACCAGGGCGAGCCGGGATGCGCGGTGCAAGGTGTGGTGGATGCGGACCGCCTGCAGAATTACCGCAAACTGCTGCGGGAAGCGCGGCGCGGACAGCAGACACCGCTCGACCGGATTGCCGCGCGTTCGCGGTGGAAGGTGATTGCGAGGGCTGGGGAAGCGCGCGGAAGGGCGAAGCGGGGGGTGAGCTAGAAATCGAGAACGTCAACACCACGCCCCCCCAAACAACGATAGGGGTAGGGAAGGTTTTCGCCTCCCCTCCCTCCAAACCGTACGTGCGGTTTTCCCGCATACGGCTTTCCAGTCGGTGGTTTCCTCATCGGGATTGTCTCGCTTCAAG
>JAKFDH010000127.1:0-10224 GCA_036676245.1 Massilia sp.
GGCATCTTCGCCGACCAGCTCGACGCGATGTCGCGCTCCAAGCACAAGCGCACCGTGGGCGACACGGTCGACCTGTCGCTGCTGACCGACGGCCTGGAAGCCGAACGCGAACAGGGCATCACGATCGACGTGGCCTACCGCTACTTCGCCACGCCCAAGCGCAAGTTCATCATCGCCGACACCCCGGGCCACGAGCAGTACACCCGCAACATGGTGACCGGCGCCTCGACCGCCGACGCGGTGATCATCCTGATCGACGTGTCCAAGGTCAAGCTGCGCGAAGACGGCGGCGTCGACCTGCTGATCCAGACCAAGCGCCATTCGACCATCGCCCACCTGCTGCAGATCGAGCACGTGGTCGTCGCCGTCAACAAGATGGACCTGGTGGACTACGACCAGACCGTGTACGACCGCATCGTCAAGGCCTACCGCGAATTCGCGGCGACCCTCGGCCTGAAGGACATCACGCCGATTCCATTGTCGGCCCTGACCGGCGACAACGTGGTCGACGCCAGCGAAAAGCTGAGCTGGTACCAGGGCCCGACCCTGATCGAGCTGCTCGAATCGCTGTCGGTCTACGACGAATCGCACAACGCGCCGTTCCGCTTCCCGGTGCAGCTGGTGGCGCGCCACAACGGCCACGAGGCAAACGACTTCCGCGGCTACATGGGCCGCATCGAGGCCGGCAAGGTCAGCGTCGGCGACAAGCTGGTGGTGCAGCCCTCGGGCCAGAGCGCCACCGTCAAGGACATCCTGACGCTGGAAGGCTCGCACCAGTCGGCCGTCGTGGGCCAGTCGGTCACGCTGCTGCTCAATGAATACCTGGACATCTCGCGCGGCGACCTGCTGGCAGGCAGCGAGCAGCCGGCCACGCTGCTGAAGAACCTGAATGCGGACGTGTGCTGGATGTCGGACGAACCGCTCGACCAGCGCCGCAAGTACTGGATCAAGCATGGCACCAAGCAGACCGCGGCCAAGGTCACGGCGATCGACAGCCTGCTGGACATCAACACCCAGCAGCGCCACGCGGCCGCCGGCTTGAAGCTGAACGACATCGCGCGCATCGCGCTGACGGTGCAGCAGCCGCTGGCGGCCGATGCCTACGACGACATCCGCGCCACCGGCGCCTTCATCCTGATCGATGAAGTGACACACCAGACCGTTGCGGCCGGCATGATCCGCCTCGGCGAATAACAAGGAGAAGCCCATGAAAGCCAAGGGAAAAGTCTATCTGATCGGCGCCGGCCCCGGCGCCCAGGACCTGATGACCCTGCGCGGCGCGCGCCTGCTCGCCGCGGCCAACGTGGTGCTGCACGACGCGCTGGTCACGCCCGAGATGCTCGATCTCTGCCCGCAGGCGAAGAAGATCGCCGTCGGCAAGCGCTGCGGTCGGCTGTCGACCGCGCAAGCCTTCATCAACAAGCAGATGGTCGACAGCGCGAACAAGCACGCGCTGGTGGTGCGCCTGAAAGGCGGCGACCCGATGCTGTTCGGCCGCGCCGACGAGGAGCTGCGCGCGCTCGAGGAAGCAGGCATCGAGGTCGAAGTCGTCCCCGGCATCACGACCGCGCTGGCGGCGGCGGCGGCGAGCAAGCAGCCGCTGACCAAGCGCGGCGTGGCGCGCAGCGTGGCCTTCTTCACCTCGTCGACGGCGCCGGAGCATGACAGCCACGCCGCCATACCCGACACCGACACGCTGGTGCAGTACATGGGCGGGCGCGAAGCGATCGCCACCGCCCAGCGCCTGCTGGAGCAGGGCCGCCGCGCGGACACGCCGGTGGTGGTCATCGAGAACTGCAGCCGCCCGGACCAGCGCATCCTGCGCCTGACCCTGGCCACGCTGGCGCGCGGCCTGGACGCGGCGCACGGCCCGGTGCTGGTCATGCTGGGCGACGCGCTCAAGCAGCGCGCGCACCAGGCGCCGGACTGCGGCGCGGATCCGGCCATGCTGCAGCAGCGCGCCTGAACCCTGGGCCTGCCCGTCTGGTTCTTTCGTTTAGTAAACATTTAAGATCCCAGGCACTTTGCCTGTCTTACACTTTCATCGTTGTATTTCTCAATCTATTCTTGGATATTGACGATGAAACTGAGCAAATCATTACTCCCCGCCCTGCTTGCGCTGTGCCTGTTCGGCGCCGCCCATGCCGCCGAAGACGCCTCCCACTACCTGCTGACGCCTGCCGTGATGCAGAAATTCAAAGCCCTCGATGCCGAAGCCGGGAAACTCAAGCTGAACGGGAAGGACGAGGACGACCAGGACGATGGCGACCGCGACGACTCGATCGAAGGCATCATCAGGAAAATCGAGTCCGACCCGAGGACCAAGGCGGCGCTGGCCAGACATGGCATCAGCCCGCGCGAATATGCGCACGCCGCGTACGCGATGCTGCAGGCCGGCATGTACGTAGGGATGGAAAGCCAGATGGACAAGAAAGGCCGCGAGAAGCTGTACGCGAGCTACACCAGGGAACAGAAAGCCAACATCGCGCTGATGCGCAACTACGTCCCCGCACAGAAGAAGTAAGGGCGGTTCAGGACATGGCCACGCGGAAGGCGTGGTCGTGTTCGTCGATTTCCCATAGCAGGCGGTCGGCCGCGGTATAGGTTTCCTCGGCAGCGCGGTGCAGCCGGGCCAGCGCCTGGTCCAGCCGCATCGCCCCATAGCCCTTGCGGCCCATTTCGTGCAGGCCCGCCAGCTCGCGGCGGATCGTGCGGAGGTCTTCCTTCAGGCCGCTGAGCATGGTGCGGATGCTGCGGTCCGCGTCGATCAGTTCGTCGAAGCAGCCGTTGCGGATGTGTTCCTCGAAACGCGAAATCCTGGCCTGCATTTGCAGCAGCCGGGCCGACAGCCGCTCCATCCGGCGTGCGCAGCGCGTTTGCACGACGACCGGCAGCACCTGCAGCAGCACCTGCAGCAGTTGGGCCCTGAGACGCTCGATGAAGCGCAGGCTCTCGTAAAAAAGCAATTTACAGGCAAGAACTAACATGGCAAGGATGGCTGATGGCTATCCGAGCAGTGTGGGCGCGCACCGCGGCGCGCCCATGATCACGCTCAATCGGGCGGATTATTCCAGGCCCAGTGCGCGCGCGACATCGTCCCAGGCCACATACTTGAAGTTCTGCGGCCCGTCCGGCATGCGCTTGTAGCCGTCCTGCACCACCAGCATCCCCTTGCCGTAGGGACCGCCCAGGTTCGCCGCCGTCACGTCGAGCCCGTCGGTCTCCGCGCTGCCATCGATGCCCGCTTCGGCGTTGAAGCCGATCCGGAACTTGCCGCGCACCTTGAATGGCGGCAAGGCATCGATCACCACATAGCTGTTGTCGCCCTGGCTGGAGACGACCAGGTAGGACGCCTTGGCGCCGTGGTGCACCGCCATGCCCTCGACGTCGGCGCGCAGCTGCTTGCCCGCGCCCAGCACCAGCGACAGTTTCGCAGGCACATCGGCGCTGGCCGCAAGCGTCCAGACGCCGCGTTTTTCCTCGCCGATGAACAGGCGTCCACTGCGGTCATCGGCGACGCAGCCTTCGGGTTGCGTCGCCACGCGGAACTCGCGCACCAGCGTGCCCTGGTAGGCGCCGCCGCTGCGCGCGATGCGATACTGGCGGAAACGTCCATCCTTGTCGTTGACCACCGCATCGAGGCCGCCGCCCTGCGGCTGGAACAGGCAGATGCCGTAAATTTCCTTGAAGCCGGTCGGAATGCGCGCCAGTTCCGCCACCTGCCCGTCGCCGTCGATGCCGTAGAGGACGACCGAATTGTCGTCGCGCTGGCTGGCCACGGCCAGGTCCACCGCGCCGCCTTCCATCGGCACGCGCTGGCGCAGGTCCACATTGTTGAGGCGGCCCGATTCGAGGAACTGCAGCTGCCGGCCCTGCAAGTCGTAGACCATCAGTCCCTGCTTCTTGTTGGTGCCCAGCACGCGCGAACGCGCAGGGTCGGACGGGTGCACCCAGATCGCCGGGTCGTCCGCCACGTCGCCCAGGCGCGCGACCTGCTCGGTCTGCGCGCGCGGCATGACGATCGGCAGCGGCGCCGCCGGCGCGGCCAGGCGCGTCCCTTTCAGCAGGGTGCGGGCCGGCGGCGCTTCGCTGTCGGCATTGTAGGCCCAGGTGCCGACGCCCTCTTCCGCCACCAGCAGCAGCTGGCGCGCGTCATCGACGCGGCAGTGCTCCACGCCGGGCGGCAGCGCCAGCCGGCGCACCAGCCGCGGCGCGCCCTGCATCAGCCACTGCTCGGCCTGGCCATCGCGGCCGACGACGAACAGCTGGTCCAGCCCTTGCCGGTCGCGGAACAGGCACACCGCCTCGGCCCCGAAGGCTTGCTGCGGCAGCGGCCCCTGCGCTTCGAGAACGCCGCGCGCGCTGTCGACGCGGATCGCCAGCACGTGCGCGCTGGCCGAATCGCGCACCACCGCCAGCGCAGTGGCGCCGCTGGCGCGCACGTCGAGCTGTTCGGCCCGCATTGCCAGGCTGGCGCGCCGGGTGCCGGCCGCATCGAAGAGCTGCAGGGCCTGCTTGTCGAGCACCAGCTTGCCGCCGTCCGGCAGGCGGCGCGTCTCGGCCGCCGCGCCGGCCATGCCTGGGAACAGGCACAACATGGCGGCGATGATCAAAGGTAGTTGCTTGGACTTCATTTAGAAAATAGTCGCTTTCAGGCTGATCTTATAGGTGCGGCCGTATTGTTCGTACTGGGTGTTGTAAGCCTCGCTGCCCTGGTACACATAATACTTCTCCTTGTTCAAGTTGATGCCTTCGAACACCAGCTGGAGTCCCTTGTTCAGCTGGTAGCCGAACGAGAAGTCGAGCTGGCGCTGGCTGTCGACGAAATTGTCCTTGCTGGCATCGAGGATGTCGCCGCCCACTTCCAGCAGGTAAGGCGACTTGTGGTTGAGGGCCAGCCGGGTGCTGACCGCACCGCTTTCATAACCCAGCACCAGGTTGACAACCTGCTTCGACTGGCCCGGCATGCGGATCTCGCGCGCCAGGGTGCGTCCGGCGTCCTTGTCGAAGCGGCTGATGGTGGCCTTGGCATCGTTCAGGCTGAGGTTGGCGCCGACGATCAGGCCGTTCCACGGCGCCGGCAAGTGACGCAGCGCCTGCGTGTAGGCCAGTTCGACGCCATGCACGCGCGCCTTGTCGCCGTTGGCATAGCTGATGGCAGTGTCGTAGGCGGCCCACTGGCCGGTGCCGGCCAGGTCGGTGGTGTAACTGAAGTTCTTGATGTCCTTGGCATACAGGTAGGCCGACAGCGAACCGTCCGCGCCGAGCATGGTTTCGATGCCGAGGTCCAGGTTGGACGACTTGAGCGGCTTCAGGTTCGGGTTGCCGATCTCCGCTTCGTCGTCGCTGGCCAGGTTCACGCCCGGCGCCAGCTGGCTGAAGTTGGCGCGCACCACCGAGTTGGTCCAGGCCGCGCGCACGCTGGTCTGGCGGTCGATATCGTAGCGCGCCTGCAGGTTGGGCAGCCAGTGGCTGTATGAATTGCGGCGCGTGATGGGCGTGGCGCCGTCGCCGGTCACTTCGTTGCCGGTGGCCGTGAAGCGGGTGCGCTCGTTGCGCACGCCCGCCAGCAGGCGCCAGTTGCCGACATCGACGCCGGCCTGCAGGTAGGCCGCGTTGACGTCCTCGTCCATGCGGTAGTCGTCGAAACTCGACGCTTCCAGCAGGCGCGCATTGGCGCGGTCCAGGCTGGCCACGCGGGCGCGGATCGCGGACGGGCTGATGCCAGGCCCCAGGTTCGCGAACGGGTAGTCGAGCGCGCCCTGCGTGAACCCGCTCATCGAGGTCGGGCCGGCGCCGTAGTAGTTGCCGCTGGCGGCCTTGTTGCTGGTGTAGCCCCACTGCTCGGTGTCATTGGTCTTTTCGCGGCGGCTGAACTTGAACCCGCCCTTGATATCCGCATCGCCGAGCCTGCGCGCCAGGTCGAGCTTCGCATGGCGCTCCGCATCCTTGCTGTCGCGCGCCTGCAGGGTGATGCCCTGCAGCTTGTAGCTGGCCGGATCGGACAGGCTGGCAGGCCCGAACAGCATCGGCAGCTCGGTACCGGTGTAGCCGACGCCGGCGAAATTCGCATTGCCGCGGAAGCGCCCGTCGTTAATGCTTTCCGGCGTATCTTCGGTGGCGCGGCTGAAGCCGGCCGATGCCGCCAGCTTCCAGCCATCGGCCTTGTGCTCGCCGCCCAGCACCA
Organism: Massilia sp.; assembly: GCA_036676245.1. GTDB lineage: Bacteria > Pseudomonadota > Gammaproteobacteria > Burkholderiales > Burkholderiaceae_D > Telluria_A. The sequence goes on from JAKFDH010000127.1 coordinate 6,188, forward strand.
CCGAGCGGATCTGCTGCGTGTATTTGCGCTGGCGCAGGCGGCGCTCGGCGCGCGCCTCCATCGCTTCACCGGGCGCCGCCACGTCGTCCTCGAAGTTGCTGATGACGAGGCGGTCGCGCACCTCGTCGTCGCTGAAGCGGGAAAGGAAGCTGCGCAGGTAAAGCTGCCGGCCCGCCTGCGGGCGGAAATCCAGGTTCAGCGCGAGCGCCATGCGTTCGCGTACAGGCAGGTAGTCGCGCATCTCGAAGCCTTCGAGCTTGCCCTCGTCCCAGGCGCCGCCGGTCTCCACATTGTCGGAACCGAATTTGCGCTTCTCCAAGCTCAGGCCGGCCGCCACGCCGAAGGTGCCGTCGAGGTAGCGGTCGGCGAACAGCAGGCCGCCGTTCGGGCTGGTCTTGCCGATGTTCTGGTCATGACTGGCGCCGCCGTGCAGCGACAGCGCGCGGCCAGGCAGGTCGAAGGCGGACAAGGATTTGACCTCGACCGCGCCGCCCAGCGAACCGGCGTCGTTCTCCGGCAGCAGCGTCTTGCTCACTTCGAGCGAGCGGATCAGGCCAGCCGGCAGCACATCGAGCGCCACCGCGCGGCGGCCCGATTCCGGCGAAGGCACCGTGGCGCCGTTGATGGTGACCGCGTTGTAGTCGGGACCCATGCCGCGCACGACGACGTAGCGGCCCTCGCCCTGGTCGCGCTGCACCGCCACGCCCGGCAGGCGCGCCAGCGCTTCGGCGGCATTCTTGTCGGGCAGGCCGCCGATGTCGTCGCTGCTGACGACGCTGACGATGTTGTCCGCCTTCTGCTGGGCCGCGAGCGCCTTGCGCAGGCTGGCGCGCTGGCCGGAAATGAGGACGGTCTCGCCGGGCAGCGCCGTTTCCGCGGTCGCGCCGGGCAAGGGGGCGGCATCGGCGGCGCGCGCGGCGGCGCTGCATGCCTGCAGAACGCCGAAGGCGAGGATGGTCAGGCGCGGAAGGCTGCGCAGGCGCTGCTGTGGTCTGGTCTGGTTCATGGCGTGCCGGGTGGGTGGAAGTGAAGAACAGGGCGCAGTCTAGATTGCCGATATGTCATTTTCGTGACATGGTCCGGCCGGCCCGGCCCATCGGCGCAGGCACGCGGCGCCGGTGAGCCCTAATGCCCCCGCCCCGGTGCCGCAGGGCGCCCGGTGCGGCGGCGCCGGTGAGCCGATCGGACTGCCCGCCTTGCGCCAATCGCACCCCCGCGCGCAGCGGCGCGATTTGTCATCGGCCTGTAACGCAGCCTCAGTACCATGAATCCGGCTCAACTTTCCCCTGCCCGCCCATGCCAAACACCCATCGACTGTCCCTGCTCGCCGCCGCCGGCGCCGTGATCGCCTGTGCCGCCACCTACGCCAGCTTCGGCCAACTGAAACCGGCACTCCAGTGGAACCCGATCGACATCGTCAGCGAGGCGAGCATCGCCGTCATGGCGGCCGCCTGGTTCTTCCTGGTGCAGGACAGCCGGCCCGCCGGCCGCACCACGGCGCTGCTGGCGGCCGGCCTGGCCGGACTGATGCTGGGCGCCTTTGCCGACTGCATGGACGAATTCTTCATCATCGCCAAGGGCCAGCAATGGAACCACCTGATCGAAAGCGGCGTGACACTGGCCGGCATGGCCAGCCTGACGGCCGGCCTGTATTACTGGCGGCGCGAACAGCTGATGGTCAGCGAGCACCTGAAAAAACGCGAGCGCCTGTTCCGCGACCACCGCCCCTTCGACCATGTGACCCAGCTTGGCAATGCGGACTACCTGCGCGAACAGCTGCAGCGCGAGCGGGAGCGCGGCAGCGCCGCCGATTGCACGCTGGTGATGTTCGACATCGACGACTTCCACAAGGTCAACCGCCAGCACGGCCAGCGCGAGGGCGACCGCCTGCTGCAGGCCGTCACCCATCTGCTGCTGCTCAACCTGCGCAACAGCGACCTGCTGTGCCGCTATGCGGGCGACCGCTTCGCCGTGCTGATGACGGACATCGATCCGAACGGCGCACGCGCGCTGGCCGAGCAGCTGCGGCGCGCCGTGGCCGCGCTGCGCCACTATCCGGCCAGCGGCGACGCGCCGATCGAAGTGAAGGTGCGTTTCGTGCTGCGCCAGCTGGACCAGGAGCCGCGCCAGCTGCTGCGCGAATTGAACTGCGCGCTCGAGCGGCGCATGGCGACGGGCGCCGAAGCCGGCACCGATCCCTGCACCGCGCACGCATGATCGCTGCCCTGCACGCGGGCGATGCCTGTATCGCGGCACAGCACCAGCCTGCGCTGGCGCTCGAGTTCGCGCGCAGCCGCGAGTTCGACGCGCGCGTCCTGCTGGCCGGCACCGGCTTCGGCGGCCTCGCGCTGCCCTCCCCAAGGCACACCGTCAGCCCCGGCCAGTACCTGCGGCTGCTGGCCAATATCGCGGCCGCGGCGGACAGCCCGGACACCAGTTTCCTGCTGGGCCAGCAGATGCTGCCCGGCCACTACGGCGCCGTCAGCCAGGCGCTGGCGCAGGCCGCCAGCCTGCGCGATGCCTTGTGCCTGCTGGTGCGCCACCAGCATGAACTCAGTCCGCTGCTCGCGCCGCACCTGCGCGAAGAAGCCGGCACCGCGGTGCTGTACTGGAGCGACACTTTCGGGGCCGGACAGCAACGCGGCCTGCTGGTCGAAATGCACATGGCGGCGCTGGGCGCGATGTGCCGCTGGCTCAGCGGCGAGCGGCTGCCGTGGCGCTACTGCTTCAACCGCACCCGTCCGCGCTACACCGAGCAGCACGAGGTCCACCTGGGCGGCGCGCTGCGCTTCGATTGCCATCTCGACGCGATGCTGATCGACGCCGCCTGGCTGGACCGTCCCTGGCCGCGCGCGAACCCGACGGCCGCCGCGGTGGCGCGCGCCGCCATCGGCGCCGAGGCGGGCCGGCGCAGCCTGCTGTCGGCCCTGTACGACTACCTGCTCGAGAACATCCGCCGCACGCCCACGCTCGAACAAAGCGCGACCGCCTTCGGCGTCAGCCTGGCCACCTTCAAACGCCACCTGGCGCGCCACGGCACCCATTTCCAGGCCGAGCTTGACCAGGTGCGCACCCACGTGGCGCTGCACCTGTTCCACAGCGAAGGCTATGACAACGACGCGGTCGCCCGCTACCTCGGCTTCCATGACGCGAACAACTTCCGCCGCTCGTTCAAGCGCTGGACCGGCATGACCCCGATGCTGCTGCGCCGGGGGTTGGACGGGTATCGCTTGCAATCGCAGCCAACATCGGCCATAATCTAAATGAGAATAGTTCTCATTACAGGAAAAGGCCGCGATGGAACATACCGAACCGACTTCCGCGACGAAAGTACGCGAGCAGGCGCCCGCCGAGATTCCGCGCATCAGCAGCGAAGACCTGCTGTGCCGGTCGAAGGCGCTCGAGATCGAGCACGAGGGCAAGATCTACCGCCTGCAGGTGACGCGCCTGGGCAAGCTGATCCTGACCGCCTGACATCCGATCACCCCAAGCCAGCCAGCGTCCCCGGCGCAAGCGAGCCAACCACCTATCCAAGGAGCGTTGCAATGGCTATTCAACTACCCCAATCCGATGCGCCGCAAACGCGCCAGCCGGAGCTGCTGGTGTCCGCAGCGCTGCACCTGATGTCCCACTACAGCGCGAGCGCCGCCAATGGCGGCGGCTGCATCAAGCTGGCGGCCGTGATCGAGCGCCACCTGAAGGCGCTGGCCAGCCACGCGGACCTGGCGCCGGTGCTGCGCGCGACTTGCGGGCAATTGTCCGAACAGTGGGCCGCCGTCGTCGAACAGTCGATGCCGCGCCCGCGCAGCAGCCTGCTCGAGCGGCTGGTGAGCGGATCGAGGCATTGAATCACGACCTGGGACGTCCCAGAAATCCAGAACTAAGAACCTTGGATGAATAATCAACGTCGTCCCCGCGAAAGCGCACTGGTGTCCGGAATAATCCTGTTGACTTCTGAATTTCCACTGACACGAGCGGCGCCCTTCCCGAAGTCGTGAATGTGGAACTCGAAAAGACAATAACCAACGTCGTTCCTG
>JAKFDH010000128.1:0-26932 GCA_036676245.1 Massilia sp.
GCCGTCCTTGCGGATGAGGATATTGGCCAGAATCGGCATAGTGTGCCGACGCTCGACAATACCGCTCACGATCTGCAGTGGCCGGAGAAGGGTATCTCGGGTGGTTTTGACCAATTGCATAGTTATCCTCGGTAGGTTATCAAAGTTGCTACTTTATCGATGCTTTAACTGCTTATTTTGCCAGAAATTTGTGGGCAAAAAAAATTCACAAATACCTATGGACGGATGGGGCTAAAACGGGGCCAACTCTGCGCATGGTGGGTAGCGCTCCCGCTCACCCACCCTACGCCACTTTTTACGTTCCTGGCCATAGCGGAGGGTAGGGTGGGTGAGCGGAGCGCTACCCACCAAGTGCCGCCCGCGGCCCAATCAATCACCCCTTCAACGTCTGCTCCAACACATGCAACTCATGATTGCACTCCGGATTCTTGGTCCGGTCGAGGGCAATCTTGCGCACCGCGTGCAATACCGTCGTATGGTCCCGCCCACCGAACAGCTCGCCGATCTCCGGCAAACTCTTCTGCGTCAATTCCTTGGCCAGGTACATCGCAATCTGCCGTGGCCGCGCAATGTTGGCCGGCCGGCGCTTCGAGTACATGTCCGCTACCTTAATGTTGAAGAAATCCGCCACCGTCTTCTGGATGTTCTCAACAGAAATCTGCCGGTTCTGCACCGACAGCAAATCCTTCAGCGCTTCTTTCACGATGTCGATCGTGATGTCCTTGCCGTGGAAGCGCGAGTACGCCAGGATCTTGCGCAGCGCACCTTCCAGCTCGCGCACGTTCGAGCGCAGGTGCTTGGCCACGAAGAAGGCCACGTCGTCCGAGAAGGTCACGCCTTCCGACTGCGCCTTCTTGAGCAAAATCGCCACCCGCATCTCCAGCTCCGGCGGCTCGATCGCCACCGTCAGGCCGGAATCGAAGCGCGAGATCAGCCGGTCGTCCATGCCCGTGATTTCTTTCGGGTAGGTGTCGCTGGTGATGATGATCTGCTTCTTGGCAGCAATCAGCGCCTCGAAGGCGTAGAAAAACTCTTCCTGCGTGCGGCTCTTGCCGCCGAAGAATTGAATATCGTCGATCAGCAGCATGTCCAGCGAGTGATAGTAATGCTTGAAGTCGTCGAAGCCTTTGCGCTGGTAGGCAGTAACGACGTCGCGCACGTACTGTTCGGCGTGGATGTAGCGGATCTTGGCGCCTGGCTGGTCGGCCATCACCTGGTTGCCGATCGCGTGGATCAGGTGGGTCTTGCCCAGGCCCACGCCGCCGTAGAAGAACAGCGGGTTGTAGGACACGCCCGGGTTGTTGGCCACCTGGATCGCGGCGGCGCGCGCCAGCTGGTTGGCCTTACCGGTCACGAAGCTGTCGAAGGTCAGGTCGGTGTTGACGCGGCTGTTCTCGCGCATCGGCTGCTTGCCGATGCTGAAGGTTTCGGGCACGCCGCCGGCGTCCGGGTTGCGCACGTCGTTGCCGGAGCCGTTGTTCGGGCCGTCGTTCGGGGCTGGGTGGGGCGCGACCGGCTTTTTCGGCAGGGCGTTGCGCGGGTCGAGCACGAACTGCACCTCGGTTGGCGCTTCCCAGTACTGGCAGGCCAGCGCGGTGATGCGGTTCGCGAACTGGGTCTTGACCCAGTCCAGCTTGAAACGGTTGGGCGCAGCAATGCGCAGCTTGCCGTCCTCGAAGTCGAGGGCGACCAGCGGTTTAATCCACGCACTGAATTGTTGCGGTGTCAGCTCCAGTTCCAACTGCGCGGAACAGGTCTGCCAGAAATTTTCCATGAATCGTCTGTCTGAATAAGGTGTGGAGGGGCGGTTCGATGCGGAGCTCTTCGCCACACGTAACACGCTATTCTACCCGCGCCGGACGAAGTTATCCACAGGCACGCTGACTATTTTGTGGCCTGACCGACGTCGTTACAGTGCGTACTGTGAACCCTCCCCAACGTCGCCCCAGCGAAGGCTGGGGCCCATACTGAATACGCTCAGCATGGGCTCCTGCCTTCGCAGGAGCGACGTTGGGGAGGGTGGGGTTTCTCGTACTTGGGGGAATCCGGAGGGGCCAAAACCAGCTCCTCCTTGACAACCGGACTCAAAATCCCGGATAATTCAGGGTTCCCCGCCCGCATTCCGTGCAAATAAGCCAGAACTGGCCTACTTTCACCAGCAGCGGGCAAAAAAAGTATTGCTGTGGCGGTTCGCTGGCTTAACCCTCTGCGAAATGTCATCGGCGCCTAAACTGACGGGACGTCAGACCCGATTTTGCATTTTATTTAGCTTTAAGCGAGACCACCATGAAACGTACTTACCAACCTTCCGTCGTTCGTCGCAAGCGCACGCACGGCTTCCGCGCTCGTATGGCTACCCGTGGCGGTCGCCTCGTGCTCAACGCACGTCGCGCCAAGGGCCGCAAGCGCCTGGCAGTATAAGCCTGCCCGCTGCAGTCGGATCGCATTTGACCATGTCAGGCGAAGGTTCACACGACTTCGCACGCGTTCGGCGTATCGTTAAAACGGATGAATTTTCATCCGTTTTTCGTTTGCGCCCCGCGCAAAAGACGGCGCACTTCGTGCTCTATACCCGCTCCAACGAACTGCCGCATGCGCGGCTGGGCGTCGTGGTGGCCAAGCGCTTCGCACCGCGCGCCGTTACCCGCAACACGATCAAGCGCGTCACCCGCGAACTGTTCCGCATGGCCCAGCTGCCCGCGATCGATTGCATCGTGCGCCTCTCGCGCCCGGTCAACAGCAAGGACGGTCCAGCCACCACGGCTGCGCTGAAGGCACAACTGCGCGCGGAAATCGCGCGCCTGTTCGCCTCGCAGCAGCCCCGGCCCGCCGCCACCGTTACCCCGGTGAGCGCATGAACAAGCTCCTCGTCGCCCTGCTGCGCGCCTACCAGCTGGCGATGTCGCCCTTCCTGGGACAGAACTGCCGTTTCTACCCCACCTGTTCCAACTATGCGATCGAGGCGGTGCGCACCCATGGCGCCGCGCGCGGCAGCCTGCTCGCCGCCCGCCGCATTTGCAAATGCCACCCGTGGAACGACGGTGGCGTCGACCTGGTGCCGCCCGCACCGGAAAAGAATTCATCTACAGCCGCTTGCGGCTGCAACCACTCCTGACCAAAATCTCAATGGATATCAATAAACGTACTATCCTGTGGATCGTGTTCTCCGTATCGCTGGTCATCCTCTGGAATGACTGGATGGTCGCGAACGGCAAACAGTCCATGTTCTCCGCCGCTCCGCCGCCGGCCAAAGTGGCGCCTGCCAACCCGGCCACGGTCGCATCCGACCTGCCCGCCGCCGCCAGCGCGCCTGGCGCCGCCGCGCTGCCAGGCGCCGTGCCTGCTGCCGCCGCGCCCGTCAAGAGCGAAGTCGTCACCGTCACCACCGACCTGATGAAGGTCGATGTCGACACCGCGGGCGGCATCATCAAGCGCCTCGAGCTGCTCAAGTACAAGGACGCTCACGACAAGAGCAAGAACCAGGTCCTGTTCGACTCCAACGCCAAGGGCGTCTACATCGCCCAGTCCGGCCTGATCGGCCAGGCTGGCGGCGCACCGCTGCCGAGCCATAACACCGTGTTCGCCGCCAAGCCGGGCCCGCGCGCCATCGACGGCGCCAACCAGGTGCAACTGGTGCTGGAAGCGGAAACCAACGGCGTCAAGCTGACCAAGACCTTCACCTTCAAGAAGGGCGACTACGTCATCGACGTGCGCCACGACGTGACCAACAACAGCGCCGCGCCGGTCACGCCGTCGCTGTACCTGCAGCTCCAGCACCACGGCAACAAGCCGGAAGGCGAAAGCTGGTTCAACGCCAGCTTCACCGGCCCGACCATGTACACGCCGGAAGAGCACTACAAGAAGCTGGACTTCGAGACCATCGAGAAGAAGGGCAAGGCCGAACATCCGACCAAGTCCAACGACGGCTGGGTCGCGATCTCGCAGCACTACTTCGTTTCCGCCTTCATCCCGCAGGACAAGCTGCCCCGCGACATCTACACCCGCAAGGAACAGACGCCGAACCAGTACTCGATCGGCGTGGTGCAGCCGCTGGGCGCGATTGCGCCGGGCGCGACCCTGTCGAACAATGCGCGCCTGTATTCCGGCCCGCAGGACGAGAACAAGCTCGAAACCATCGCCCCGGGCCTGGACCTGGTCAAGGACTACGGCTGGCTGACCATCATCGCCAAGCCGATCTTCTGGGTCATGGACCAGCTGCACAAGATCATCGGCAACTGGGGCTGGACCATCATCGCCTTCACGATCCTGATCAAGCTGGCGTTCTTCCCGCTGTCGGCGGCAGGCTACAAGAGCATGGCCAAGGTCAAGCTGGTGACCCCGAAGATGCAGGCGATCCGCGAGAAGTACAAAGGCGACCCGGCCAAGATGAACCAGGCCACCATGGAGCTGTACAAGACCGAGAAGATCAACCCGCTGGGCGGCTGCCTGCCGATCCTGGTGCAGATGCCGGTCTTCATCGCGCTGTACTACGTGCTGCAGGCCTCGGCCGAGATGCGCGGCGCGCCATGGGTGGGCTGGATCACCGACCTGACGCAGCCTGACCCGTGGTACATCCTGCCGGTGATCTATGCGATCTCGATGTTCATCACCACCAAGCTGAATCCGGCGCCTGCCGATCCGATGCAGGCGAAGATGATGCTGTGGATGCCGCTGGTGTTCTCGGTGATGTTCTTCTTCTTCCCGTCCGGCCTGGTGCTGTACTGGGTGGTGAACAACATCCTGTCGATCGGCCAGCAGTGGGTGATCAACAAGAAGTACGGCGAAGCCGCGGTTAAGAAGTAATACCGCAAGGTGAATGACAAGAGGCCCGTGATACCACGGGCCTTTTTTATAAGTGTTTGCTTTCGCAAAGGGTGGGGTGGATGGCGGCTTCGCCTTATCCACCTTACGCCACTTTATGCGCCATGGGCCACCCACCTAGCCCGCATCCTTACCGAGCCCCCGATTCACCGCCGCTTCCTTTATCATTCGCATTTGACGTCCTCTTCTCCCTAAAGGAAGGAGATTCCTACTGCTAGCGTCGCACGTCCGCGACGGAGAATGTTTTTTGCTGCATTGAGATCACGATCATGCAAGGTACCGCAATCACAACACCGCCACTCCCTTATTCCAAGGTCTGCGATACCTTTCGGCCGCGAATCGGGCAAACTGCCGCAATTCGAACAGATCTGGGTGGTGAATCGTTCGTCCACTTCCTGAAACCACGCGCCATGCTTAACAGCCTTGTACGCCAGTTGTGTTCGGAAGGTCGACCAGCTGACGTCGTACACCGACTTGGCCATGCTCGTTTTGGCGAGTCCGGATGCATTCACGTTGCCGACCACGATGTGATCGAAGTTAGTAACAAGCTTGCGCGACTCCTTATGCAAAAAGTCGCGGCGCCGGTTGGCGATTTTGGCGTGGATCGCCTTCACACGTCTGTGTTTGTGCGCGCGCTGCGCTACGCCAAGCGCGCGTTCATCTTGGCGGTAAAACCCCGGCGTCTCGATGCCGGGCCCGTCGCTCAGCTTCGCCAGATCTTTCAAACCCAGGTCAATTCCGATGCCGTGTACAGGCCAGCGAAGGGGAGCCTCGTCGACCTCCACAACAATATTGAGATACCAGTTGCCCCGGCGGTCGCGGGAGAAATTACTGCCGTCGACGATCTTACCTTCGGGCAGGGGGCGCGAATAGAAGACGCGAAAGGTATCTCCTGCAAATCGAAATGCATTACCCTCCCGCTTGAGCGAGCGACCTTTCAACGGGATCCAGCCGGTCGACCTGATGCCGCGATATCGCAGGTAAGGCCGATTCAACTGGGAGCGCGACCTGGCGTACTGCTGGCATATATCGTTGATCGTGTCCGAGTACAGCGCAAGTTCCTTGCTCGCCCCTGTACACAGTTTAATCAGGTCAAATCCGCTGAGCCATGGACGATTGAATCGCAGCGCATCTTTCTGCCGGTCGTTACAGAAATTCCAGACGAAGTTGACTTTGCGGGCCTGCTTATTCAGCAGCCCATTGAGCGATTTGACCCGATAGCGGAAAACGAGATTCATACAAGTTTGACACTCAAAGTCGAGGCTCGTTCCCCGAATAAGCATAAAGCACCGACTGCTTCGACGTGGCTTTTCACTGGGCCCGAATTGCTGCGCAATTCGCAATCGGTCCCTTTCACTCCTCACCCTGAAGGACGGGGTTCCTCGGGACAATTTTGATGAAACTAGACACCTCCCCCATCGCCGCCATCGCCACCGCACCCGGCCGCGGCGGTATCGGCGTGGTGCGCGCCTCTGGCAAGTCGCTGGCGCCGCTGATGACCGCGCTGTTCCCCGGCACCACCCTGTCCCCGCGCCACGCGACCTACCTGCCGTTCAAGCAGGCCGACGGCGAGATCATCGACCAGGGCATCGCCATCTGGTTCAAGGCTCCGCACTCCTACACCGGCGAAGACGTGCTCGAATTGCAGGGCCACGGCGGCCCGGTCGTGCTGCAAATGCTGCTCACCCGCGTGCTCGAAGCCGGCCTCGAACAAGGCCTGCGCCTGGCCGAACCCGGCGAGTTCACCCGCCGCGCCTACCTCAACGACAAGCTCGACCTGGCCCAGGCCGAAGCCGTCGCCGACCTGATCGACGCCTCCACCGAAGCGGCCGCCAAGTCGGCCTCGCAGTCGCTGTCCGGCGCGTTCTCGGGCGCGATCCACACCCTGGTCGAGCAAACCATCGGCCTGCGCATGCTGGTCGAAGCCACGCTCGACTTCCCGGAAGAAGAAATCGACTTCCTCGAAAAATCCGACGCGCGCGGCCAGCTGGCTGTCATCATCGAATCGCTGGACAACGTGTTCCGCCAGGCGGCGCAGGGCGCGCTGCTGCGCGAGGGCCTGAACGTAGTGCTGGTCGGCCAGCCGAACGTGGGCAAGTCCTCGCTGCTGAACGCGCTGGCGGGCGCGGACGTGGCCATCGTCACGCCGATCGCCGGCACCACGCGCGACAAGGTCAGCGAGACGATCCAGATCGAAGGCATTCCGCTCAACATCGTCGACACGGCCGGCATCCGCACCATCGACGAAGCGGTGGACGTGGTCGAGCGCATCGGCATCGAGCGCACCTGGGACGAGGTGGCCAAGGCCGACGTCATCCTGCACTTGCTGGATGCCGACCAGGGCCCGACCCGCTTCGACGACCATATCGCGTCCGCCTTCCCGGAGGGCGTGCCGCTGATGCGCATCTGGAACAAGATCGACCTGTCCGGGCACAAGCCGGCGGTGGACCATGCCGAGGATGCGACGCACGTCTACCTGTCGGCCAACGATAATATCGGGGTGGATTTGCTGCGCGCCGAGTTGCTGCGCATCGCCGGCTGGCAGCAGACGGGGGAGTCGCTGTACCTGGCGCGCGAACGGCATCTGATCGCGCTGCGCGCCGCGCGCCAGCATATGGATGCGGCGGCCGCCCACGCGGCGCAGACCGACCAGTCGCTGGATTTGTTCGCTGAGGAACTGCGGCTGGCGCAGGCGCAGTTGTCGAGCATCACGGGCGAGTTCACACCGGATGATTTGCTGGGGGTGATTTTCAGTAGGTTCTGTATCGGAAAATAGGTGCGGCCTTAACGAAGTCGCTATAGTCAAAGATTCGAAACCCCACCAACGTCGTTCCTGCGAAGGCAGGAACCCATACTGAGCATATTCAGCATGGGTCCCTGCCTTCGCAGGGACGACGTGCATAGGGCAACACTCAAAAGGAAACCCAATGACCATCCTGATACTCGGCTTGCTAATCTTCATCAGCGTCCACTCCGTCCGCATCTTCGCGGACCCATGGCGCGGCGCCATGCGCGCCCGCCTGGGCGAAAACACCTGGAAAGGCCTGTACTCCCTGTTATCGCTGGTAGGCCTCGCGCTGCTGGTCTGGGGCTACGGCCAAGCCCGCCAAACCCCCATCGTCCTGTGGACCCCGCCAATCGGCATGCGCCACCTGGCCGCACTGCTGACCCTCATCGCCTTCGTCCTGATCGCCGCCGCCTACGTCCCCCGCAACAGCATCAAGGCCAAGCTCCACCACCCCATGGTACTGGGCGTAAAAACCTGGGCCCTCGCGCACCTGCTGTCCAACGGCACGCTGGCCGACGTGCTTCTGTTCGGCGGCCTGCTGGCCTGGTCGATTGTTCTCTTCGCCTCCTCGCGCCGCCGCGACCGCGCCAACGGCACCATCTACCCGGCCGGCACCGGCTCCGGCACGATGATCACGGTCGTGGCCGGCCTGGCCGCCTGGGCCGCGTTCGCGTTCTGGCTGCACGGCATGCTTATCGGCGTGCGCCCGTTCTCCTGAATGTCGCAGTTGCCCCAAAAAAACCACCTTGCCAGGTGGTTTTTTCTCGCCCGTTGCATCAGTGGATCTACAAATTTGAGACAAAGTGGACCCGCGAACACTCTATCAGTCACGGTGCTAATCCGCTAACATTACTGCCCCTGTTCAAAGTCTCCAGGATATTAGTGAGCACTAACTTCAAGTATTTTAAGAACTTCGTCGATTTTCGTTTTCCCCGCACGTCGTAGTCATAGCAACACCACTCTAACCCTCACTTTCGGAGGTTTGAATGCTAGACGCACCGCAGATCACGCAGTCGCCCGCCCAGCAAACGGCGGTCATCCACCTCACCATCCCGCGCGCGGACATCCGCAATGTGATGGGACCGGGCATCAGCGAGCTGATGGCCACCGTCGCCGCCCAGGGCATCGGCCCGACCGGCCCCTGGTTCTCGCACCACTTCGCCATGCATCCGGATACCTTCGATTTCGAAATCGGCGTGCCGGTGTCCGGCCCGGTCACCCCAAGCGGCCGTGTCACGGCCAGTTCCTTGCCCGCCGCCAAGGTGGCGCGCACCGTTTTGCATGGCAATTATGATGGACTGCCCGGCGGCTGGGACGAGTTCATGGGCTGGATCGATGCCCAGGGCCTGAAGACCGCACCCGACCTCTGGGAAATTTACGTCAAGGGGCCGGAGTCCGATCCGGACCCGGGCACATGGCGCACCGAACTGAACAAACCCCTGCTGGGCTGAAGCCCGCCACTTAACCAAGGAGAACATCATGAGCGTTAAACCAATTCCAGAAGACATGCACACCATCACCCCCCACATCTTCTGCGCCGGCGCCGCCGAAGCCATCGACTGGTACGTCAAGGCCTTCGGCGCGGTCGACCTGGCCCGCATGCCGGCGCCCGGCAGCGACAAGCTGATGCACGCGATGATCCGCATCGGCGACTCGACCATCATGCTGGCCGACGAAAACCCGGAATGGAACGTCAAGGGTCCCAAAATGCTGGGCGGCTCGCCGGTCACCCTGCACTACTACGTCAAGGACGTCGACGCCGCGTACAAGCGCGCGGTCGATGCCGGCGCCACCGCCGTCATGCCGCCTGCCGACATGTTCTGGGGCGACCGCTATGGCGTGCTGACCGATCCGTGGGGGCACAACTGGTCGATGGCCACTCACGTCAAGGACATGACGCCGGAAGAAATGCAGAAAGGCATGCTGGAGCAATGCGGCGAACAGGCACAAGGAGCAAAGAAATGAAGTTTATGGTCATCGTAAAGGCCTCGCCGGAATCCGAAGCTGGGAAAATGCCGTCGGAGAAGTTGCTGACGGAAATGGGCAAGTACAACGAAGAGCTGGTCAAGGCTGGCGTGATGCTGGCGGGCGAGGGTCTGCATCCGAGCTCGAAGGGCGTGCGGGTTCACTTCTCGGGCAGCAAGCGCACCGTCATCGACGGCCCGTTTTCCGAGACCAAGGAGCTGATCGCCGGCTTCTGGCTGATCGAGGTGAAGTCGAAGGAAGAAGCGATCGAATGGGTCAAGCGCTGCCCGAATCCGATGGAGAGCGACTCGGACATCGAGATCCGCCAGGTCTTCGACGCCTCGGACTTCGGCGCAGAGTTCACGCCCGAGCTGCGGGCACAGGAAGACCGCCTGCGCGAGCAGATCGCCGCGAAGCATTAACCAACCCGGAACAATGAACCCGGGACCGTAGGGCGGATGTCGGGCTTCGCCCTCTTCCGCCCTACGTGTAACATTTAGCAAAAAACAGGAGCCACCATGCAGTACCTGATTCTACGCAAAGCCGACAAGGACACCGAAGCGAGCGCCATGCCCAGCCAGGCACTGATCGACGCGATGGGCCGCTACAACCAGCAGCTGGTCGACGCCGGCGTCATGTGCTCGGGCGAAGGCCTCAAGCCGACCGGCCGCGGCGTGCGCCTGTCGCTCGTCAAAGGCAAAACCACCATCATCGACGGCCCCTTCACCGAAACCAAGGAGATCGTGGCCGGCATCTCCATCTTCGAAGCCAAGTCCAAACAGGACGCCATCGACTGGGTCCTCAAATGGCCGGTCGAAGACGGCAACGGCAACGTCGAGATCGAGATCCGCGAAAAAGGCTGCCCCGGCCGCTGCGCCCAAATCCACTCGAACCCCGCCGCCAACAATGAAGGCAAGCGCTTTGTCGTGATGCTGCGTTCCAGCCCCGACCTCGAGGCCGAAGTCCCGGTCGCCCAGGAAAAGCTGGACCGGCTCGACGCCTTCAACGAAGTCCAGGCCAAGGCGGGCGTGCTGCTCGCGGGCGACGGCCTGCGTTCGAGTGCGCGCGGCGCCCGTGTCAAGTTCGAAGGCGGCAAGCCGCTGGTTCTCGACGGCCCGTTCACCGAGATCAAGGAAATGATCGCCGGCTACTGGATGATCCGCGCGCCGTCGCTGCAGGCGGCGGTCGAGTGGTCCCGCACCATTCCGTATCCGGCCGGGCCGGACGTCGAGCTCGAAGTGCGCGAAGTCTACGAGATGGACGACCTAGGCATCGAGTTCACCGCCGAACTGCGCGAAGCCGAAGCCCGCATGCGCGCGCTGCAGCTCGAAGCGGGCATGCGCGCCCAGCTGGCGTCCGCGCCGCGCTAAGGGAAGGCGGATGTCGCGCGAAGTCGAGAAGGTCATCACCGCCGTCTGGCGCATGGAAGGGGCGCGCATCATCGGCGCCCTGGCGCGCATGCTGCGCGACGTCGGCCGCGCCGAGGAGCTGGCGCAGGATGCGATGGTCAACGCCCTCGAGCGCTGGCCCGAGACCGGCATCCCCGACAACCCCGCCGCATGGCTGATGACCGTCGCGAAGAACCGCGCGCTGGACCACCTGCGCCATCTTAAGCTGCACCAGTCCAAGGAAAGCGAGATCACCTGGGAGATCGAGACCCTGCTGCAGGATGCCGCGCCCGACATCGAAGCCGGCCTCGATGACGACATCGGCGACGACATGCTGCGCCTGATCTTCGTCTCCTGCCACCCGGTGCTGTCGACCGAGGCGCGCGCGGCGCTCACGCTGCGCCTGCTGGGCGGCCTCACGACGGACGAAATCGCGCGCGCCTTTCTCGTCGCCGAACCGACCATCGCCCAGCGCATCGTGCGCGCCAAGCGCGCGCTGTCGGAAGCGAAGGTGCCGTTCGAAGTGCCGGCGGCGGACCAGCTGGTCGCGCGCCTGGGCTCCGTGCTGCAGGTGATCTACCTGATTTTCAACGAAGGCTATTCGGCCAGCGCCGGTGAAGACTGGCTGCGGCCCAAGCTGTGCGAGGAAGCCTTGCGGCTCGGGCGCATCCTGGCCGAGCTGACGCCGGACGAGCCGGAAGTGCACGGCCTGGTCGCGCTGATGGAAATCCAGTCCTCGCGCGCCCGTGCGCGCGTGGGGCCGGGTGGCGTGCCGGTGCTGCTGATGGACCAGGACCGCAGCCGCTGGGACCAGCTGCTGATCCGCCGCGGCCTGGCCGCGCTGGACCGCGCCGAGAGGATCGGCGAGGGCTACGGGCCGTATGCGCTGCAGGCGGCCATTGCGGCATGCCATGCGCGGGCGCTGACGCCGGACGCCACCGACTGGACCAGGATCGCCGCCTTGTACGACGCGTTGGCGCAGCTGGCGCCGTCGCCGGTGGTCGAACTCAATCGCGCGGTGGTGCTGTCGATGGCCTATGGCCCGGCCGCCGGGCTGGAACTGGCCGATGCCTTGCTCAATGAGCCGGCACTGAAGAATTATCATTTGCTGCCCAGTGTGCGCGGCGACCTGCTCGCCAAGCTGGGACGGAACGTGGAGGCGCGCGTCGAGTTCGAGCGCGCCGCCAGCCTGACCAACAACAAGCAGGAGCGCGACCTGCTGCTGGCGCGCGCGAATGCGATGGAAGTCGACGCGCGCTTGCGTTAGGTTCGAAGTCCGCGAACGAAAAACGCCAACCACGCATCACAACGTCGTCCCTGCGAAGGCAGGGACCCATACTGAATACGCTCAGTGGCGTTGTCGAAAATAGCGCCGGCTCTGATCAATCTCTGCATGGGTCCCTGCCTTCGCAGGGACGACGTTGGTTTTTGCTCTTCTAGTCCCGATAGCCGCGACTCCGGAATCAATCGGATCGCGCGCGACTGTGCTAGTCTGCGCCTATGACCCGCCTGCTTAAACTCCTAACAGTACTGTTCGCAGCCTGCCTGCTGGCCAGCTGCGCCACCGTGCTCGGTACGCGCCAGGTGGACTTGCCGCTCGAAAAACTCCAGGCCGGCGTCGACAAGCGTTTTCCTTTCAGTAACCGCGTGCTCGAACTGTTCGACATGCAGCTGACGCGTCCGCAATTGTCGCTGTATCCGGGCGACGACCGGGTCGGCATCTCGCTCGACGCCGCCGTGGCGCCGGCATTCATGCGCAACCCGTGGCGTGGCAGCCTGGCGCTGTCCGGCAGGCTGTATGTCGATCCCTTGCGCGGCGCCGTGTTCATCAACGAACCGCGCGTCGAGCGCTTCATCGTCGACGGCGTGGACGAGGCGCGCCAGCGCCAGCTGGGCAAGATCGCCGGCTTGCTGGTCGACGAACTCGTGCGCGACCTGGCGCTGTACACCTTCCGCCCGGAAGAATTGCGCTACGCCGGCGTTCAGTTCGCGCCCACGCGCATCAGCGCCACGCCGCGTGGGTTGATCGTTACCTTCGAACCGGCGAAGTAGGGCGGAAGAGGCGCGCAGCGCCGACATCCGCCAGGCGCCACGTTGACGCATGCTTGGCGGATGCCGGCGCTGCGCACCTCTTCCGCCCTACGTGTAAATTGCACATCGAACGGCAAATCTGCTGCGCTACCACCCCGCGCAATCCTGCTATTATTTACAGCAGCGGAAGATATTGTGATTTGTCACTTTTATGGCATTGCGGTGCCTCGTCAATCGGTGCAAACTTGTATTTTCTTGGGCTGCATTCGCTAAATCGACGGCAACATTGTCGGGTTTGACAATTCTCATCCCTGGAAAATTCCACTTACGTAACCTTGCTGTAAGACTTAGACGTTGCTGCCTGCGAAGGGGTGAATCTTGGGAACGACACAGGAGAGTATGCCGGACAAGGAAGGCGGCGAGCCGTCGGACGCGCCGCCGATGGCGTCCGCCCGGGCGCGCCAGAGCCTGCCGCCCAAAGGATCGTGCTGGTACTGTGAAAAGCCGCTCGACAGCGTACGCCGCTTCTGCGGCAAGGAATGCGCCGACGCATTCGACGAAGAAGCCGAGTACACCCGCACCTGACCCCCGCAACAGCCCATCCCCGCGCCGCCCGGCGCCCAGCCCCAAACAAATATCAGTTCGCCAAGGCTTATCTGGTCGTGAACGACCACGTGCGCGTGATCGCCGTGCCATCCGTGGCGCCGGTGAAGCTGACGTCGTAGGTCGTGTTCGCCTTGAGTACCGCCAGCGGCACGATCGCGGCGGCCGACGACGGCGGCGTGGCGGTGCCGGCGGTGCTCTTGAGCAGCTGCACCGCGAGGTTGCCGCCGCCGCGCGGGCGGATGGTGAAGTTCGTCACCGCCAGCACCACGTTGATGTCCGCATGCACGCTGACCGGGTAGCCGACTTCGTTCAAGTTCGGCACCGGGTCCGGCGCCTCGTAATCGCTGAAGAAGTTGGTGGACACCTTCGTTTGCCCGTCGAACGGCCAGTTGACGATCTTGCCGCGCCCGATGCCGGGTCCGTAGCCATTGCTCGTCGCAAAGTCACTGGTGAAGTAGGTGTAGCCGCTGCCGTTGGTGGCCGCGCCGGTGCCGAGCTCCTTGAACTTCGGTTCGAAGATGACGAAGCGGTGGAAGATCGCCGTGATCAGCTCCTCGGCCATGTAGAAGCCGGAGCTGCTGTTGGCCGCCGAGATCACCTCGCCGTAGGCGTGGCCGCTGTTACCCAGCTGGTAGCCGGCTTTGTTCAGCCGGTCGAGCAGCGTCGCGCCCGTGAAGCCGGGCTTGCCTGCGACCTGGTCGTGGCTGACGATGTTGTTGACGTTCTGGTAGTCGGAATGTCCCTGCGCGGCGCTGTCGATCATCGTGTTGCGCGCCACTGTCGGCATGCCGATCTGTGCGCGGCGGAAGTTGATCCAGTTGAGGCCGTCTACCGAAATACTATTCACCTGCACCGGTGCACCCGGTTCCTGCGGCAGCGCGCCTGGTGAAGTCGGGGAGGGACCGTCGGAACCGCCGCCGCATGCGAGCAGTGCCCAAGCTGTGGCCAGCCCGGCAACGCCTGTACGCCAGCGTTTTAATGCGCCCATGCCTGACTCCCTGCGAAATTTTCTGTGAGATTTAATTCTAGGCGAAAATTAGATTCGGTGAGATTTGTTTCGAACGGAATATGAGGCGGATTAACAGACGGGCGCGGTAGAATAACAGCATGACATTGAAACCGACACGCAAGCAGCGCCTCGCGCGCGCCAAATTCGCACTGCCCAGCTTTGTCACCTTGCTGTCGATCGCCTGCGGCTTCGGCAGCATTGTCATTTCGGTCGACAACGCGCACATCGGCGATCCGGCCGATTACCGCATGGCGGCCATCCTGCTGGTGCTGGCCGGCGTGTTCGACGCGCTGGACGGCTTCGTCGCGCGCGCCACCGGCACCTCGTCCGAATTCGGCATGCAGCTCGATTCGATCGCCGACGTGATGAACTTCGGCTGCGCGCCGGGTTTGCTGCTGTACTGCTACGGCTTCGTCGGCATGGGCGCCGAGCATCCGACGCTGCTGCGCATCGGCGGGCTGGCCTGCTTCATGTTCGTCGCTTGCGGCGCGCTGCGGCTGGCGCGCTTCAACGTGATGGTCGGGCAGACCGACCCGCGCTATTTCGTCGGCATGCCGATCACCGCCGGCGCCGCGTGCGTGGCCTCGGTCGTGGTGGCGTGGCCGGATCCGCTGACGACCACGCTGCAGGCGGTGATGCTGTCGCTGCTGATGGTGGGCGTGGGCGCGCTGATGGTGTCGACGGTGCGCTTCCCGAGTTCCAAGCAGCCCAAGAACGCCAAGGTGTTCACGCTCATCGCCATCAACCTGGCCTTGCTGGCGTGGCTGCAGACGCGCTTCTTCGCCTTGTTCTTCGTGTTCTATGTGAGTGCGACGGTGCTGCTGAACATCGCGTGGCAGCAGGGCTGGCGCGGCATCGCGCCGCCCAGGAAATACGACTGAAGCCGCGGAAAACGAGACATCCACTATCTCAGCCAACGTCATTCCTGCGCAGGCAGGAATCCATGACACCTTGGCTACGCTTCGGTGTAACTCTGACCCGCGGCGCCATGGATTCCTGCCTGCGCAGGAATGACGTTGGGGAGGGCTCGAATTTTCGAGCATCGGCGGCTTCGGTTTGGCCGCTTACCCGAACTTGTCCAGCATCGCCGCCAGCCGCGCCGCGCTGGCCTGCGCATCCGGCAGGTCGAGCGCATTCTCGCTCTGGTTCACGATACTGCTGGTAAGCAGCTGCACGAAGGAGCGGTCGAGCGCCTTGCGCGCCGCCGCCATCTGCTGGGCCACCGCATCGCAGTCGGTCGGCACCGCCGCCAGGGCGATCAGCTTCTGCACGCCGCGCAGCTGGCCCTCGATGCGCGCCAGCCGGTGCATCAGGTCTTTCTTCTGCGTGATGCTGAGGGCGCTGCCTTCAACCAGTTTCTCCGTCATCGCGCCCCCTGAGAATAGTTTATGCGACTTCGTGACCGCGCGCGGCGCGCAGGATGCGGAACCAGTCCTCGCGCGCCAGCGTGAACGCCGTCCCCGCGACAGCGACGGCGACCGACTCGATACGCCCCGTGCCCGTCAGCGGCACCGGGCGGCATGGCAGCTGCATGATCCACGCGAACACCACGCTGGCGAAGGACTGGCCCATCTCGTCGGCGATGCCCTTGATGACCAGGCGCAGATTCTCGGCGCCGTCCTCGCTGCCGCTGAACAGGCGGCCGCCGGCCAGCGGCGACCAGATCATCGGCGCCACGCCCAGGTCCTGCAGGCCGTCGAAGGTCTCGTCGAACATCGGCGCGGTGTGCATCGGCGAGAACTCCACCTGGTTGGTCGCCAGCGCGATGCGCTTGTGCAGGCTCTCGAACTGGTGGCGGCTGAAGTTGGACACGCCGAAGTGCAGCACCTTGCCCGCCTTGCGCAAGCCGCTGAAGGCCTCGGCGATCTCGTCGAACTCCATCAGCGGATCGGGACGGTGGATCAGCAGCAGGTCGAGGCGGTCGGTATGCAGCTGGCGCAGCGATTCCTCGACCGAGGCGACGATGTGGCTGGCGCTGGTGTCGTAATGCTGGATCGTGTGCTGCGGGCGTTGTGCGGAAACGAGTTTGATGCCGCATTTGCTAACCAGTTCCATCTGGTCGCGCAGCGAAGGCTTGAGCTTGAGCGCTTCGCCGAACAGGCCCTCGACGCCATAGCCGCCGTAGATATCGGCGTGGTCGAAGCTGGTCACGCCGAGGGCGATGCACTGCTCGATGAAGGCGACGCGCTGCTCGACCGTCATGCCCCATTCACCCATGCGCCACATGCCCGCGACGATGCGCGACAGCTGCAGGCCGCCGGCGCTGGTGGCGACGCGGGGGCAGGACTGGCCGGCGGGGAGTGGGTGTGGCATAGTTGTCCTTCTTCAATCGATCAGTGTGCAGATAAGCCCGTAGGGCGGATGTCGCGCTTCGCGCTCTTCCGCCCTACGGTTCGTTGCTATTTGATTTTTACTTCAACCACAAACGCATCGAATCCCACGCGCGGCCGAAGATCGACGCCTGCGACACTTCTTCCAGCGCCAGCACCGGCAGCTCGACCACCGGCTTGCCATCGACCATCATCTTCAAGGTGCCGACGCGGCTGTTCTGCCCCAGCGGCGCGACCAGCGGGTCCTTGCGCTCGAGTACCGGCGTCATGCGCGCGGCGACGCCCTTCGGCACCGTCACCATCACGTCATGGTTGAAGCCGATCTTGACGGTGCTCTGCGAACCCTTCCACACTTCCGGCGACTGGATCGCCTGGCCCTTGCTGTACAGCTTGACCGTGTCGAAATTCTGGAAGCCCCAGTTCAGCAGCTTCTGGCTTTCCTGCGTGCGCGACTGGTCCGAGGTCGTGCCCAGCACCACCGAGATCAGGCGCCGCGTGTTGGCGCCGTTAGGACGCCTGGCCGAGGCGATCATGCAGTAGCCGGCCGCTTCGGTGTGGCCGGTCTTCATGCCGTCCACGGTCGGGTCCAGCCACAGCAGGCGGTTGCGGTTCGGCTGGGTGATCTTGTTGTAGGTGAAGCTCTTGACCGAGTCGATCTTGTAGAACTCGGGGAAGTCGAGGATCACGCGCGCGGCCAGCGTGGCCAGGTCTTGCGCGGTCGAATAGTTGTCCGGGCTCGGCAGGCCGTGCGGGTTGGCGAACTTGGAATTCTTCATGCCCATGCGCTGGGCTTCCTTGTTCATCAGGAACACGAATGCGGACTCGTCGCCTGCGACCGCTTCGGCCAGCGCCACCGCGGCGTCGTTGCCGGACTGGACCATCAAGCCATGCAGCAGGTCGTTGATGCTGACCGGGACCGCCGGGTCGATGAACATCTTCGAGCTGCTGGCGTCCACTTTCCACGCGCGCACCGACACGTTGACCATCTGGTCCATGCTCAGCTTCTTGTCGCGGATCGCGGCGAAGGTCAGGTAGGCCGTCATGATCTTGGTCAGCGAGGCGGGCTCGATGCGCGCGTTCGGGTCTTGCGACGCGATCACCTGGCCGCTGGTGGCGTCCAGCAGCAGCCACGACTTGGCGGCAATGGTGGGAGCGGGGACAGTCTGCGCGACCGCGGCCGACATCAGGGCGATACTGGCGGCCAGGGCCGCAAAGAATTTTTTCATGGGGTTGCTACTTAAAAAGAAGGAGGGTGCGGAGGCGGACAATTATAGCCCCAGAATCCACGGGGTCAGTTCCGGCAATCGTACATGAGCTCGGCATTCTCTTTTGCCGAGCTCATGTACGATTGCCGGAACTGACCCCGTGGATTCAACGCCACAATTGGATCACCAGGTTCTTGATGTGGCCGAGCTTGCGGTGGAAGAAATGGTCTGCCCCGGGAATGATGATCACGGGAATGTCTTGCGGGCGCGCCCAATCGAGGACCTGGGTCATGGTAATGGTGTCGTCCACTTCGCCGTGGATGACGATGCTGTCCTGCGGCACGTCCGGCACCGGCCACTTGCCGGCGGCGGTGCCGATCAGCACCAGGCGCTCGGGCGCGCGGCCGGCCGCCACCAGGCGCTGGTATAGCTGGGCCTGCACAAAGGTGCCGAAAGAGAAGCCGGACAGCGCGACCGGCAGGCCGGGATACCTGGCCTGCATGTGTTCCAGCATGAGCATCATGTCGTCAGTTTCGCCGTGGCCGTGGTCATGCACGCCTTCCGAACTGCCGACGCCGCGGAAATTGAAGCGCGCCGCCACGTAGCCAAGGGCGACGAAGGTGCGGGCCAGGGTCTGGGCCACTTTGTTGTCCATCGTGCCGCCGTACAGCGGGTGCGGGTGGGCCACCAGGGCGATGCCGCGCGGCGTCTCGTTCGGCAGGTCGAGTACGCATTCCATGCTGCCGGCGTGGCCGGTCAGGGTAAATCGTTCGGTGTTCTTGTTCATTAGCTTGTTCATTCGTGCTTGTTCTTCAGATCTTCAGGCGCTCGACGACCTTGCCGCCGATAAGATGGGTGTCGATGATGTCGTCGATATCCGTGGTGTCGACATAGGTGTACCAGGTGCCTTCGGGATAGACGACCAGCACCGGGCCTTCGTCGCAGCGGTCGAGGCAGCCGGCCTGGTTGATGCGGATCTTGCCGTGGCCGTTGAGGTCGAGTTCCTTGATGCGCTTCTTGGCATGCTTCTGTGCAACCTGGGCACCGCGGTCCGCGCAGCAAGGCCGGCCATCTTCGCGGACATTCATGCAGATGAATACGTGTTTTTGGTAATAAAGTTCGTCGCTCATGATCGTAGTTTCCATTCAGAACCGCAATGATACGCGCAGTTAAAGATAACCGCCGCGTGCGCGAGGACGACGGTTCATCGGTTTTCGGGTTTGTTCAGCTTATGTGAGGGCAACAGCAAGAACCACAACGCGAAATACGGCCACATCAAGGACAAGAACTGCGCCGCCCCGTTAAAGTTCAAGAATTTCCCCTGCACCCAGCCCTGCAAGGTGGCAACAAAGTACGGATTCACCGGGATCGTATTTACCACCAGCAAACTGAGCACCAGGGTCACCGCCGCCAGCCTGCGCTGCGCCACCTGCGGCGCGAACGCCAGCCCGCTGAGCAGGATCAGCCCGATCAGGAAGCCCCCCTGCGCCCCCGGCGTCAGCCACACGAAGGCATTGTCCGGCGTGAACAGCAAGGAACTCGACAGCGCCTTGACCACCAGCCCCGTCGCCAGCATCGCCAGGATCAGCAAGCTGCGCGGCGCACCCCGCTTGACCAGGCACAGCATGGTCAGCACCGCGCCCGCCATGCCGCAGGCGGTGATGATGGTTTCCGATAGCCAGTATTGCTCCGGGCTCATGGCCGCATCCGGCCGCAGCATGGTCACCAGGTCGATGTCGCTGTCGAGCAGGCGCGACAGCCAGTCGGAGAAGATCGGCAGCAGCTGCCCGTGGCCGAACAGGTAGCCCTGCGGGTAGATCTGCGCCAGCGGCCACAGCGCCAGCAGCACCAGGCCCTGGCTGGCATGCGGCGCGAACCAGCGCTGGCGCAGCTGGTACAGGCGGCTCTGGTCGAGGTAGGCGCGCGCGCTGACCGCGCCCAGGCAGCCGCCGATAAAGCAGCCTGCCGCGTTGGTGATGAAATCGAGGTTGGACGGCACCCGGCTCGGCAAATAGGTTTGCACCGCCTCCATCGCGCCCGACACCAGCAACCCGCACAGCGCGGTGGCGGCGACGGCCCAGAAGCCGCGCACCCGCGGGTACATCGCAAACGCGAACAGCATGCCGAGCGGGACGTAGCCGACGATGTTGACGACCACGTCGAAGCCGGTCCAGTACTGGGGCATCTGCAGGGTCAGGAAGGACAGCAGGTCGAGCCCGCTGTCGCGCCAGCCGGAGAAGGGGAACCAGCTGGCGTACACCACCAGCATCAGGTAGGCCAGCAGGGCGGCGCGCGCGACCGGCGAGCCGCGCCGCGGCGCGGCATTGTCCATGCCTCCGCCCGCGTCCCCGGCCGGGACCGCGGCTGCCGGCTGCGGCGCCTCCTTGTTCATTCCTTCGACAGCTTCAGCGTGGCCAGCCAGGCGACGATGTCGGCCGCGGCGGCGTCGGTGGAGGTGGCCAGCGCATACGCGCCGCCGCCCGCGTCGGCGCTGCTGGCGCTGGTCTTGTGGCTGAAGGTGCGCTGGTCGACCAGCTTGTGGCCCTGGAACAGCGACACGCGCAGCACCAGCTCGCCGTGGCTCCGGGTCTGGCTGTCGAAGGCGTGGGTGAAGTCGTCGATCTCGGTGCGCAGGATCGGGATGCCGGCCGCCGCGTCGGTCACGCCGACCACCTTCACGCCCGCCTGCGCCACGCGCGTCTTGATGCGCTGCGTGACCAGCTGCAGCGGCGTGCTGCTCCAGCGGCTGTTGGCGTAGCTGCGCGCCTGCAGCGGATCGGAATAATTCAGGCGGTAGAACATGCGTTCGTTGTCGAGCGCCGCCGAACCGGTGGTGTCGGTGACCACCAGCGCCGCCAGCGGCGCCATTGCCGGTTGCGCCGGCGCGGCAGCGGGGCCGAAATCGTACTGGGTGTTCTGGGTGCTGCCGCCCCGGGTGCTGCCGCAGCCGGCCAGCAGGGCGGCGCCGGCCATCGCCAGCACCAGCAGGAATCGGTGGGTTGTGTGGGTCATGGTGGTCCTCATTTGGTCGGTGCTGGTGGCGTGAAGCCGGCTTCGCCCGGGCCTGGCGCGGCGCCCGGCGCACCGAACAGGATGCTCTGCGGCCGGTCGTTGAGCGAGTTGGCCACGCGCCGCACGGCACGCAGCGAGGTGCGCGCTTCGTCCGTCATCGTCACGAAATTGGGCAGGGTTTGCAGTTCGAGGTCGCTGGTGACTGCCTCGAGCGAGGTGCCGACCCGGTCCACCGTCGAATTGAGTTTCGCCAGCGCGCCGTTCGGGGCTTGCAGGTCGGTGGCCAGCTTGTCGTAGTTGGCGGTCATGCGGGCGGTGCTGGCGGCGGCATCGTCGAAATTCTTCATGCTGCGCTCGACCTTCTCGGTCAGCTGCGGCAGGCGCGCCAGCGTCGGCTCCAGCCGCTCCGGGATCTCGCCGAACGCGGCCGCCGCCTTGCCGACACTCTCGACCGCGCCGATCATGACCTTCTGGTTCTTCTCGCTCATCAGCTGGTCGAGGCTATTGGCGATCTTCTCGGTTTTTTCGAGGATCACCAGGCCGCGCTTTTCAAGCTGGTCGAGCAGGCCCGGACGCAGCGGGATGCGTGCGATGTTCGTCGAATCGGTCGGCAGCAGCGGCGAGCCGGTCTTGTCGTCGTCGAGCTGGATGAAGGCGATCCCGGTCACGCCCTGGTAGCCGAGGGTGGCGAAGGTGGTCCTGGTGACTGGCGCTTCCGGATCGACGGCCAGCTTGATCATGATCTGGCCCGGGATCTTCTGGTCGAAGCTGATGTCGTCGACCTTGCCCACCTCGAGGCCGCGGTAGCGCACCGTGGCCTGCGGGTTCAGGCCCGGGATCGACTGCGACGTGGCGATCATGTACGGCACGCGTTCGATGCGGTCGCGGTTGAACCAGATCCCGGCCAGCACCGCGGCGATCACCAGCGCAATCGTGAAGAAGCCCGTCATTAATGCATGCGATCTGTTTTCCATCTTCTTATTCCTCCGAATCTTCGCGTTCGACGTAAGCATCGTGCTCGTCGATCACTTCGAGCGCACGCTTGCCGCGCGCACCCAGGAAAAACTGCTTGATGAATGGGTGATCCACCTTCAGCACTTCGCGCGTGGGGCCCACCGCGATCACGTGTTTCTCCGCCAGCACAGCAATCCGGCTCGACAGCGCGAACAGCGTGTCGAGGTCGTGCGTGACCATCACCACCGTCAGCCCCAGTTCGCTGTGCAGCGACTGGATCAACGCGACGAAGGCGTCCGACAAGTCCGGATCGAGGCCGGCGGTCGGCTCGTCCAGGAACAGCAGCTGCGGTTCGAGCGCCAGCGCGCGCGCCAGCGAGGCGCGCTTGACCATGCCGCCGGACAGGTCGGACGGCATCTTGTTGGCGTGCTCGATGCCGAGGCCGACCATGTTCATCTTCAGCAGCACGGCGTCGCGGATCACATCCTCCGGCAGCGCGTGCAGTTCGCGCATCGGCTGCGCGATATTGTCGAACACCGTCAGCGCGGAATACAGCGCGCCCTGCTGGAACAGCATGCCCCAGTGGTTGCGCATGCGCTGCAGCTGCTCGGCGTCGGCCTCGCTGATGTCCTCGCCGAACACGCGCACGCAGCCGCGCGCAGGCGTTTCCAGGCCCAGCATCTGACGCAGCAGCACGGTCTTGCCGGTGCCTGAGCCGCCGACGATGGTCAGGATCTCGCCCGCGTAGATCTCGAGGTTCAGGTCCTGGTGCACGACTGTGCGGCCGAACTTGCTCCACAGGCCGGTGATCTTCACCACCGGCGGGCCCACATCCTCCTCGGGCCGCAGGTTCAGGCGCTGCGGCGGGCGCGCCCTCTGGCGCGGCTCCGGCGGTTCGTGCTGGTCTTGCGGCTCGTTCGTCTGTTCCATCAGAAGCCCACTTCGCTGAAGATAATGGCGAACACCGCATCCGCAAGGATCACCACCGTGATCGCGGTGACCACCGAGGTAGTGGTGCCGCGCCCGAGGCTTTCGGTGTTCGGCTTGATGCGCAGGCCGAAGTGGCAGGATACCAGCGCGATCAGCGCGCCGAAGGTCGCACCCTTGCCCAGGCCGATGTAGTAGTTCGCCAGCGGCACCGCGTCCGGCAGTTTCTGGATGAAGTAGCGGGCCGACAGGCTAAGTTCGACCTTGGCCGCGGCCATGCCGCCCAACAGCGCCATGGCGTCGGTCCACACGACCAGCAGCGGCATCGCCACCATCAGGGCGATCACCTTCGGCATGATCAGGCGGTAGCCGTGCGAGATCCCCATGACCAGCATCGCATCGAGTTCCTCGGTCACCCGCATCACGCCCAGCTGCGCGGTGATCGACGAGCCGGAGCGGCCGGCGACCAGGATCGCCGCCAGCAGCGGGCCCAGTTCGCGGATGATGCTCATGCCGAGCAGGTTGACCAGGAACACATCGCCGCCATACGCGCGCAGCTGCTGCGCCGACAGGTAGGACAGCACGACCCCGATCAGGAAGCCGACCAGCGCGGTGATGCCGAGCGCCTCGAAGCCGGAGTGGAAGATGTTGGCCGATATCTCGCGCCACGGCCCGGTGCGCGGATGGCGGGCGAAGCGGGCGATGTCCTGCGTGACCTGGCCGAGCAGCTTGATGAAGCCGGTCAGGTGCTCGAAGAAGGACATGACTGCGAAGCCCAGCTTCATCACCGGCGTGAAGCGGTTGGCGCGCGTGCGCGGCAGCTGCAGCTTGCTCGCTTCCTCGATGCGGGCGAACAGTTCTTCCTGGCGGTCGGCCAGGGTCAGCGAGGCCGGGCGCTGCTTGCCCCAGGCGTTCCAGAACATCTGGGCGCCGATATGGTCGATGCTGACGATCTGGGACAGGTCCCAGTGCAGGGAGGGCTGTTCCTTGAGGCCATTGAGGGTGGCGGTAATGGTTTTGATGGCCCCGCACTGCGCCAGCGCGTGCACCTGCCAGATGCCGCTGGCGACGGCCGCCTGCGGCTTTCCGGCTTCTGGCTGGTGAATGGTTAATGTTGGCGCATTTTCAATCTGCATTGCGCCAGTGTAAAAGAGATTCGCTGTGGCCGCTACCAGAGTTCTCTATGGGGTGGGCGGCGAAACACGTGACCCGTGCCATCGGGGACAGACCCCATTTGCCGCCGCCGGCGATATTTTCCTGCGCCGCTGGCAAATGGGGTCTGTCCCCGATTTTCGGCGGCGTTGCGCATTCACGCCGCCAAATGCCGCGCCTGCCTCTGCGGCGCCGCCACCGCCGGCGCCTCGTGCTTCCCGCCTTGGTCGCTTGCAACGAGCCGCATCGCCTCGTCCTTGTCCATCCCCCTGACCTGCAGCCACTCGGTCACCAGCCGCGCCAGCCGGTCCAGCGCAATGCGATGCGTCGCATCGGTCTTCGAATAGATCCAGTCCGAAAACGCCATGAAATTATCGAACGGCGCTTCCCCCAGCATCGCTTCGACCGTATGCGCAAAGCGCCCCGAGTTGGCCACCAGGTCCCAATAGCGCGCAAAGCGCACCAGCCGCTGCATGGTCGTAAAGTCGATCAGCTTCGTCGCCAGGATCGTGTACGGCGCGTACGGATCGAACACCATCCCATGCTCCTGCGTGTGCCGGATGATCGGCGTGCCGCGCAGGCGCTTGAGGATGCCGAACTGGATCTCGTGCGGGCGCAGCGCCACCAGCTGGTCGAAGCCGCGCGCGAAGCTGGCCACATCCTCGCCCGGCAGGCCGGCGATCAGGTCCACATGCAGGTGGGCGTTCGACTGCGTGGTCAGCCAGCGGATGTTGTCGGCCGCCTTGGCGTTGTCCTGCCTGCGGCTCACCAGCGCCTGCACCTCGGGGTTGAAACTCTGGATGCCGATCTCGAATTGCAGCGCGCCCGGCGGAAAACGCGAGATGCCGTCCTTGAGCGCGTCCGGCAGGTGGTCCGGCACCAGCTCGAAGTGGGCGTAGACCGGGTCGCCGGGATTGGCCTCGAGCTTATCGAGGAAGAACTGCATGATCTTCAGGCTGGTCTTGATATTCAGGTTGAAGGTGCGGTCGACAAACTTGAACAGCCGCGCGCCGCGCGCATGCAGCGCTTCGAGCTCGCCGAGGAAGGTATCGAGCGCGAATGGCCAGGCGGTCTTGTCCAGCGCGGACAGGCAGAACTCGCACTTGAACGGGCAGCCGCGCGAGGCTTCCACATAGATCGTGCGGTGGGCGATGTCATGGTCGCTATACAGCGAGTAGGGCAGCTTGATGTCGGCCATCGGCGGCTGGATGCCGGCGTGGGTCTTCATCAGCGGCTTGGGGCCGTTCAGGATTTCGCCGCACAGCTTGGGGAAGGTGACGTCGCCCCAGCCGGTGACCAGGTAGTCCGCCAGCTGCACGATGGCCTGCTCGCCCGGCTCGTACGACACCTCCGGCCCGCCCAGCACGATCGTGACGTCCGGCGCGACCCGCTTGAGCATCGCGACAACCTTCGTGGTCTCGTCCACGTTCCATATGTATATGCCAAAACCGACGATCGTCGGCGCGTAAGACAGTATCTTCTCGACAATTTCTGTTGTTTTGGCACCAATAACAAATTCCTGCAATTTTGTTATGGATTGGAGCTCGCCCATGTTCGCCTGCAAGTAGCGTAGCCCTAGGGAAGCATGGGTATAGCGGGCGTTGAGCGTGGAAAGCAGGATGGTCATGGGGGGAGGAAAGGCGGGTCGGCAAAGTCACTATTTTACGCTTCGGGCCGCAGAGCTAAGTTAGTATATGTTTTGATTGCCGGAATGCATGCCGGCGTGCCGCCTTCGATTAATTGATGAACAAGAGATTGTCGCTACTGCTCATATTGTGCCTGGCATCCGGCCTCGGGATGGCACAGTCGCAGCTGTACAAGTCGGTCGGGCCGGATGGCAAGGTGACCTTCTCGGACAAGCCGCCGGCCGATGCCAGCGCCAAAGTCAGCGTGATGAAGTCGAGTGTGCTGCGCCCGGTCGAAAGCGGCGCGACGCCATCGTTCCCGTCGCCGTCCGCGCTGTCGTCGGCCAAGCCGGCGGCCCCAGCCGCGGCCAATGCACTCCCTTATAGTTCCCCCGCCGAGCTGGACCAGGCTTTGCTGGTCGTGATGGGCATGGTCGAGATCACCCGCAAGGTCGAGCCGACGTGCTCGGCCACGGCGCCGTTGATGGCCCGCCGCCTCGGCGCCGGCATCCGCAAGTGGAACGAGCGCAATGCCACCTTCGTCGAACAGCAGCGCCGCATCCTGATGGAAGTGGTGACGCCGATGAAGCGCGCTAGCCTGCAGGCGCGGCTGGCCGCAAAGACCGAGCAGGCGGTGGTCGAGCTCAATTCCCTGAGCACCGAGGGCCGCATCAAATGGTGCGAGCGCCTCATCGCCAACCTCAGCAGCGATGAGAACGACATCGCCAACGTCCCCGCTGTTTCCGTCCCCCTCATCACGAATCGTCCGCGTTAATTTGCCGGACGCCCCTTGCCAAAGTTCAGGCACTTTGCTATAGTTCGCCTCCCGCTGAAACGCGCATCGAATCAAGCAGTTGCGATGCATTCATCGGGTAGCGCTTTAACAGCGGTGCAGTAAAAAAGAGAGTTGACGAAGTTTGCTGAATGCTGCATAATCTCATCTCTCTGCTGCTTACGAACACAACGCTTCGTAAGGCTCAGCAAGAAGCAGGTCCAAACAAGTTCTTTAAAAATTAACAGTCGATAAGTGTGGGCGTTTGATGAAGGTGCCAAGAACTTCGGTTCTTGAATACTTAAATTATCAAATGTTCACAAAGAAGAAATATAGGCGCTTCGCAA
>JAKFDH010000129.1:0-2722 GCA_036676245.1 Massilia sp.
CGGGCGACACGTTGTTCACCTACACCGACGGCGTCACCGAGGCCTTCGACCGTGACAACAACGCCTATGGCACCGACCGCCTGCTCGCCGCGCTCGATCCCGCGCTCGACGCCGAGGCGCAGTGCCGCGCCGTGGTGCGCGACGTGCACGCCTTCGCCGACGGCGCCCAGCAGTCCGACGACATCACCGTGCTGGCCATCCGCTACAAGCGCGATGCCCGCGTGCGCGAGCGTTTCGCGGTGAAGGCCCTGATCGAACCGCCGCTGCCGGCCGATGCGATCCGCCAGCTGATCGCCCAGGTGGACGCCGGCCTGTCCGGCCACGGCCTGCCGCCGACGGTGATGCACGATGTGCACCTGGTGATCGAGGAAGTGGCCTGCAACGTGCTCAGCCACGGAGTCGAGGAGGGCCGCGAACCGCGTCTTGAACTGGTGGCCTCGGTCGAAGGCAGCCGGCTGGCGATGGAGTTCCGCGACAACGGCCGCGCCTTCGACCCGCTGTCGCAGCCGCCCCCGGACCTGGACGCCGACATCGAAGACCGCCCGATCGGCGGCCTGGGTGTGCACCTGATCAAGGAACTGGCCGAACAGGTCGCCTACACCCGCGACGATTTCCACAACGTACTGCGCATCGTGCTGCACATCCCCTACCCGGAGAGCCCCCCATGAGCCTGAGCATCGAGATCGCCCCCGCCGGCAACGGCATCCAGCGCGTGTCCCTGGCCGGACGGCTCGACACCCACACCTACGGCGAACTCGACCAGCAGCTTTCGCCGGTGCTGGGCTCGCAGGTGCAGTCGCTGATCCTCGATCTGGCCGGCCTGGACTACATCAGCTCGGCCGGCGTGCGTTCGATCTTCAAGGCGCGCAAGGCGCTGGCCGCGCGCGGCGGCAAGGTGGTGGTGGTGAACCCGAAGCCGCAGATCCAGAAGGTGTTCGACGTGGTGAAGGCGGTGCCGCTGGACGAGATCTTCTCGTCGGTGCAGGAAGCCGATGCCTACCTCGACGCCATGCAGAAGAAGGTGCTGCGCGGCGACGACGACGAATGACGACGCCGGGGCAGCCCCGCACGGCCCGCTCCTGAAGTCCGCGACACCGCACCCGGCTCCACCCCCGAGGACGCCCGCTTCCGCATGAACCAGTCCGTCCCGCCGACCGAGCTCGTGGTGCCTTGGCGCGACAGCCTGCGCACGCGGCTGATGCTGTGGTTCGGCACCCTGGTGACCGCGCTGCTGATCGCCGGCTTCGGCGTGGCCTACGTCGTGGCGCAACAGCGCATCGTCGGCGAGGCCGAGGTCCGCACCCGCTTCGAGGCCCGCCAGGCCAGCGAACGGCTGGCGGCGGCGATGGGCTCGGTGCGCATCACCGGCGAAGGCCTGGTCGGCCTGTTCAACGGCCTGGGCCTGCAGCGCGACGGCCTGGTGCAGGCGCTCAACGCGATGCTGGAGGCCGACGCCAGCGCGGTCGGCGGCCTGGTGGCACTGGAGCCGGGCGTGCTGGACGACGGCCAGCCGATGGCCTGGTACGCCGGCGTCGAACGCCGCGGCAGCGTCGACCGCGACCTGGTCGCCGAGGGTTACGACGCGCACGCACAGGCCTGGTACCAGCGCACGCTCGCAGCGACGCATCCCTGGTGGTCGGAGCCGTACTTCAACGAGACCGCCGGCGGCGTCTGGATGGTCACGCTGAACCTGCCGCTGCGCGATGGCCAGGGCAAGACCGTGGGCATGGTGAGCCTGGACGTGCCGGTGCGCCGACTGTCGGAACTGCTCGACAGCATGCGCCAGGTGGCCGGGCAACGGCCGGCGCTGATGACGCCGGGCGGCACACTGGCGCAGCCAGCCAGCAGAGCACCGAGGACGAGACCAGTCAGCAGGCGCTGCCCGCCGCCGCTGCGAATGCGCTGCTGAATAGCTGTGAGACTCACCCGCCTCTCCCTTTCCCGCTGACCCATCAAAATACTCATGCTGGCAAAATTATTCGGCATAGCCAGTCGCTTGCTCGCGCCCCTGGCCAACCACGTCAGCCCCCAACCAACCTCGACTACGGTCAGAAGCATAGCGAACGGCGGCGGTAGGAACACTGGCGCCAAAGCGCCGTAGCTCGTCGTAGACGGCGTCGATCAAGGCCGGAGGAACGCCGCAAACGCCCGACGCCCTAGCGGCGGCGCCCATGGCGATGCCTTTGGCATACAGCAGAGAGGGGACTTCCACGGGTCCATCCAAAATAGAAATCAGGCCAAGGGACCGCTGAGCAAGGGCACGAAGCGCACCGCATCCAGCACATGCCGGGAGAAGCCCTGTTCCTCACGGACGATCAGCATCAGTTGCTGCACATCGCCTGCGCCCACCGGAATCACCAGGCGTCCGCCGGGTGCCAACTGGTCGAGCAGGGCCTGGGGCACGTCGGCGGCGGCCGCGGTAACGATAATGCCGTTGTAGGGCGCCAGTGCCGGCCACCCCTCCCAGCCATCGCCCCAGCGGAACACCACGTTGCGCAGGTTCAGCCCGACCAGGCGCTCCTTGGCACGATCCTGCAAGCCCTGGATACGCTCGACCGAGAACACCCGCTCGACCAGCTGCGCCAGCACGGCGGTCTGATAGCCCGAGCCGGTACCGATCTCCAGCACCTTGTCCAGCGGTCCGGCGGCCAGCAGCAACTCGGTCATCCGCCCGACCATATAAGGTTGCGAGATGGTCTGGTTATGTCCGATGGGCAGCGCG
>JAKFDH010000130.1:0-63585 GCA_036676245.1 Massilia sp.
GCCGGCGCGGGCGCCGGCCGACGCCGTGCGCCTGGCGCGCCGCCTCGGCGCGCTGCTGCGCGCCGACGATGCGCAGGCCGAGGACGTGCTGGGCGAGCTGCTGGCGGTGCTGGCGCATGCCGGCCAGGATGCGCTGCTGGCCGAGCTGCGGCTGGCCGTCGACGATGTGGAATACGGCGCCGCGCTGGCCGCGCTCGACAGGCTGGCGCGCGCAATGGATATCGACATGGCGGAGGGGCCTTGAACCTATCGGAAGTACAGAAAGTGCTCGTCGCCGACGACGATGCGATCAACCGCCAGGTGCTGGGCGAGCTGCTCAAGCCCGAGTACACGGTGCTGCTGGCCAAGAACGGCGAACAGGCGCTGGACCGCGCGCTGCGCCATGCGCCGGACCTGATCCTGCTCGACGTCGTCATGCCCGACATGGACGGCTACGAGGTGCTGCGGCGCCTGCGCGCCGACCCGCAGACCGCGCATATCTCGGTGATCTTCATTTCGGGACTGGACCGGCCGGAGGACGAGGCGAATGGCCTGAACATGGGCGCCTCCGACTACATCGCCAAACCGTTCAACGCCACCGTGGTGACGGCGCGGGTGGCGCTGCACCTGCAGGTGGTGCGCCAGCGCCGCATGCTCGAGCGCCTGGCCAATATCGACGGCTTGACCGAACTGGCCAACCGGCGCCGCTTCGACGAGGTGTACGCCACCGAATGGAAACGCGCCCAGGCCAGCTGCCGCCCGCTGTCGCTGGCGCTGCTCGACATCGACTGCTTCAAGCAGTACAACGACCATTACGGCCACCCGGCCGGCGACCGCGTGCTGCGGTCGGTGGCGCGCACCGCCGCCTCCTACATGCGGCGCCCGATCGACCTGGCGGCGCGCTATGGCGGCGAGGAACTGGCGCTGCTGATGCCCGACACCGACGCGGCGCAGGCGCAGCACCTGGTCGGCTGCGTATGTGCGGCGATCGAACAGCTGGCGATCACCCACGCCGCCTCGCACGTGGCGCCGGTGCTCACCGTCAGCGTGGGCGGCGCGACCCTGGTCGAATTCGGCGCCGAGTCGGCGCCGGAACTGCTGCAGGCGGTCGACGAGGCGCTGTACCGCGCCAAGCACGCCGGCCGCAACCGGGTCGAGTGGCGCGGGTAAAACCGGGGTCTAAAACCGGGGTCAGTGCCCTACAGCAGCGACAGCGCCGGCCCGTCCGGCCGGCCCAGCCAGGTGGTGGCGAAGCGCTTGCGCGCCGCCGCCAGCGCCGCCGTGTCGCCGCGCTTGCTGTACACCTCGATCAGCCCGCGCAGCGCCCAGCCGTTGCTCGGCGTGCGCGCCAGCGAGGCGCGGAACACGTCCTCGGCCTCGTCGCCGCGGCCGGCCCGCAGCAAGGCCGCGCCGAGCGACTGGCGCACCGGGTAGTACCAGTAGGGCGGCTCGGTGTAGGGCAGGGCGTCCTGCAGCGCCACCGCCTCGCCGTACAGGCGGATCGCGCCCGGCAGGTCGCCGCGCGCATCGGCCAGCCGCCCGCCCGCCACCGCGCGCGCCGTCTGCACGATCTGCGGCGCCGGCACCGCCCAGTCGGTGACCGGCTTGAAGTCGGCCGTGCGCTCGAGCTGGGCGAGGGCGTCGAGCTCGCGCTGGCCGGCCTCGTGCTGGCCCTTGCGTGCATGGCCGACCGCGCGCGCGTAATGCCACATCGCCTTCACCAGCGCGAACTCGGGGCCGGGGTCGGGCAGGGCCAGCAGGGTGTCGGGACTGCTGAACTGGACGTGGGCGAAGTAGGGCGCGGCCTTGACCGGCTGCAGGGCGCCGACCGCGCGCAGCGCCTCCGCGCCCACCGACTTGTCGAGCTTGGCCGCCGCGTCGAGCGCGGTCCTGGCGTCGCCGCCCATCAGCGCCGACACCATGACGAAATGGATATTGTGCGGATAGTAGGCGCCCTTGTACACCGGGTCGCTGCCGGACTGGCGGAAGTAGCGTTCGTCGGCGGCGAGCGCGTCCAGGTTCGCGTCCAGCGCTTCCTTGTACAGGCCGACCCGGTAGTAGATATGCGAAGGCATGTGCACCAGGTGGCCGGCGCCGGGCATCTGGCGCGCCAGCCGGCGCGCGTACGGCAGCGCGCGCTCGGGGTGGGAGGAGGCTTCCACCGCGTGGATGTAGTAGTGCGCCGCGCCCGCATGGGCCGGGTTGCGCTCGAGGACGCGCTCGAGCGCCGCCACCATTGCCGCGGTGCGCTCCTTCGGCCGGGCGCCGCCGGCTTCCCAGTAGTCCCAGGGCGTGGTGTCCATGATCGCTTCCGCGTACAGCACCTGCACCGTGTCGTCGTTCGGGAAGGCGCGCGCCGCCGCGGCCATCGCGCTGGCGTAGGCCAGGTCGAGCGGGCTGCGGTCGGCCGGGGGCGAGGCCTGGTAGCGCTGGGCGACGGCCTTGATCAGCGCCTGTTCCAGCGGGCTGGCGCGCGCCATCAGGGCCTGCGCCCTGGCGGCGGCCGCCGCGGCGGGCGCGACCGCCTCGGGGAACATCGGCGCGTTGATGTTGGGGCCGAGCACCAGCGCTTCGCCCCAGTAGCACATGGCGCAATCGGGCGCGAGCTGCTGCGCGGCACGGAAGGCGCGCGCCGCTTCGGCGTGGTTGAAGGCGAACAGCAGGCGCAGGCCCTGGTTGAAGTACGCCTGCGCGCGCGGGTTGGCGCCGCTGACCGGCAAGTGCAGCGTGCCCAGGTCGCGGTACAGCGGCGGCGTGCCCTCGGCAGCGCCCTGGCGCTGCTGGCGCGCCGGCGTGAACGGCGCCGTTTCGGCCTGGGCCTGCAGCATGGCGACCAGCACCGGCGGCGGACCGCCAACGGCCGGCGCGCACAGCCCGCCGGGAGCGTACAAGGGATCGAAACCGGCGCCGCTGCCGCGCTGGGCCAGCGTGGGTGCGACCGCCAGGCTGGCGGCGGCGACGATGCCTGTGCCGGCCAGCAATACGGTCAATTTCCTGTGTTTCATCAGTGCCCCCTTTCGATGGAAAAGTCGAACTCGGATGCGCGCGGCCCGCGATGCAGGGGCTCGCGTGGAAGATTCTACGCCCACTGGCGGCGGTGCGCCATCGGCCGGCTGGACGGTGCGACCGGCGCCGGACTGCCCTGGGGACTCAGGCCAGCGCCGGATAGTGGCGGAACGCCGCGCGTACGTTGGCGCGCAGCTGTTTGTTGTTCCATGGCTTGGTGTAGTAGCGCGCAATCGCGCCGCAATTGACGGCATCGACAATGGACGGCAGGTCGCTGTGGCCGGACAGAACGATCCTGAAGGTGCGCGGGTACATCTCGCTGACCCGTTCGAGGAAGGCGGTTCCGCTCATGTTCGGCATGCGCTGGTCGCACAGGATCACCTGCACTTCATTCAAGGCCAGCAGGTCGAAGCCTTCGGCAGCCGAGCGCGCCGCCAGGATGCGATAGCCGTCGCGCCAGAACAGGTTGGTCAGCACGTCGAGCATGAAGGGGTCGTCGTCGATGATCAGCAGCGTTTCTTCGTCCCTGCCGGCGCGCTTCGGGCGCGGCAGGCTGGTTTTCATCAGCAGCAGCTCGGTGACCTGTGCCGCCGCCAGCGGACGGCTGAAATGGTAGCCCTGCATCTGGTCGCAGCGGTGCTGCCGCAGATAAGCCAGTTGCGCGGCGGTCTCGACGCCTTCGGCGATCACTTCCAGCTTGAGGCTGTGCGCCATGTTGATGATGGCCAGCACAATGGCGGCGTCGTCCGGGTTGGTCGTGACGTCGCGGATGAAGGCGATGTCGATCTTCAGCTTGTCGATCGGGAAGCGGCGCAGGTAGGCGAGGCTGGAATAGCCGGTGCCGAAATCGTCGATCGACACCTGGATGCCGAGGGCCTTGAGCTTGCGCAGCGTGCTGGTGGTGCGCTCGGTATTGGCCATCAGCGAGGTTTCGGTCAGTTCGAGTTCGAGCAGCTCGGACGGGATCGCGTGGGCGGCCAGGCCCTTGACGATGGCTCCGTGCAAGTCCCCCTCGGCGAATTGCCTGCCCGAAACATTGACCGAGACTTGCACCGCGCCAGCCGGCGAGCGCAGCCAGGCGCCGACCTGGCGGCACGCCTCGCCGATGACCCAGGCGCCCACAGTGACGATCAGGCCGGTTTCCTCGAGCGCCGGGATGAACGCGTCGGGCGGCACCAGGCCATGCCCCGGCCGTTCCCAGCGCAGCAGCGCCTCCATGCCGGCCACGCGGCCGCTGGCGAGGTGGACCTTGGGCTGGTAGTGCAGCACGAATTCCCCGTGCTCGACCGCCTTGCGCAGCGCGATCTCGAGGTTCAGCCTGGCCAGTACCGCCGTGTTCATCTGCGCGGTGAAGAAGCGGTAGGTGTCGCGCCCGGCGTGCTTGGCCTGGTACATCGCGGTATCGGCATACTTGATCAGGGTGTCCGGATCGGACGAGTCGTCGGGGTGGACCGTGATGCCGATACTGGCGCTGATGCTGGCCTCGTGGCCTTGCAGCTGGAACGGCGCGCGCAGCACATCGCGGATCTTTTCGGCGACCAGGGCGGCCCCCTGCTGGCCGTCCTGCATGGTCAGGATCAGCGCGAACTCGTCGCCGCCCAGGCGGCCCACGGTGTCGCGCACGCGCACGCAGCCGCTCAGGCGGTTGCTGAACTGAAGCAGCAGGTCGTCGCCGATCGCGTGGCCCAGCGTGTCGTTGACATTCTTGAAGTGGTCGAGATCGACGAACAGCACCGCAACCGGCCAGCCGCCCTCGCGCGCCATCGCCAGCGTGCGCTTGAGCGTGTCGTAGAACAGCGTGCGGTTCGGCAGGCCGGTCAGGGGATCATGGTGGGCCAGGTGGGTCAGGCGCTGTTCGGCCTCCTTGCGTTCGGTGATGTCGCGCACGACGGTGACGATGGTCCAGTCGGCATCGGCGTGCAATGCCTGGCGATGTTCCTCCACCTGCACGGTCGAGCCATCCTTGCAGCGCAATTCGGACTGGACCAGCGCCTGGCTGGCATGGCCGGCGATGACGGCGTCGTACTGGATCGCCAGCTCGGCGCGGCTGGCCGGGACCAGGTCCGCCGGTCCGATGCCGAACATCTCGGCGCGCGAATAGCCCAGCAGGCTGCAGGCGGTCGCGTTGACTTCGACGAACAGCATGCTGGCCCGGCTGATCAGCATGATGGCGTCGGCGGTCGCATCCATTGCCGTTCGAAAGCGCTGCAGATCCATGGTCCGTTCCTGCACCTGCTTTTCGAGCATGGCGCTGTGGTTCTTCAGATCGCCGAAGGCCTTCAGGCGCAGCAGGTTGCGCACCCTGAGCCACAGTTCGGTGCGGTCGACCGGCTTGGTCAGGAACTCTTCGGCGCCGGCGTCCAGGCCCGCCAGCCGCGCGCTGCGCTCCATCTGGGCGGTGACCATGATGATCGGGATGTTCGAGGTGGCCGGGTTGGCCTTGAGGATGTTGGCGACCTGGTAGCCATCCATGCCCGGCATCATGATGTCGAGCAGGATCAGGTCGGGCGCATGGTCGGTCACCGCCTGCAAGGCTTCCTCGCCGCTGGACGCGCTCACGGTGCTGTAGCCTTCCGGTTGCAGCAGCACCGCCAGCAGCCGGCGATTGAGCGCCTCGTCGTCGACGATCAGGATGCTGGGCGCGCGGACCTTCATGCCGGCTGGCCGCGGCCCAGCAGGGAATCGATCGATGCGTACAGCTCCTGGTAGCGCAGCGGCTTGGCGATGTAGGCATCGCAGCCCGCGTTCCTGCTCTTCTCGCGGTCTTCCTTCATCGCCATCGCGGTCAGGGCGATGACGGGGATGGTGGCGGTCGCGGTATCGCGCTTGAGCAGGGCGGTCGCCGCCAGCCCGTCCATGCCGGGCAGCTGGATGTCCATCAGGATCAGGTCGGGCAGGTCGGCGCGCGCCATCGTCAGGCCGGTCTCGGCGTCGACGGCGCACAGCACCTTGTGGCTGGCGTGGCGCAGCAGCAGCGAGGCCAGCTTCATGTTCGCTGCATTGTCTTCAATTACGAGTACGGTGGCCATGGGGAACCTCCTTGGTGCGGCGCGGCTGCGCCATTTATCGGGTGTCGTTGTGATTCGATGCGCGCAGCGGCAGCCAGGCCGCGAAGCGCGAGCCTTCGCCCTCGCTGCTGGCGACCGCCACGGTGCCGCCCTGCAGCTCGGTCAGCTGCCTGACCATCGCCAGGCCCAGGCCGGTGCCTTCGAACTTGCGCGCCAGGCTGCTGTCGATCTGGCTGAATGCCTGGAACAGCCTGGCCATGTCTTCCTGCGAGATGCCGATGCCGCTGTCGCTGACGCTAATTTCCAGGAACTCCTGGAATTCATTGTCGGCCAGCGGGAAGCTGTGCACCGGCCAGGCGCCGCTCAGCTTGCCGACCGCGCTGCGCGCCACGCGGCGCGCGCGCAAGGTCACGGGGCCGCCGTTGGCGCTGAACTTGACGGCGTTCGACAGGTAGTTGTAGACGATCTGCTTGGTCTTGCGCATGTCCAGCTGCGGCACGCCGAGGTCGGCCGCGATTTCCAGGGCCAGGACGATGTTCTGGGCCGCTGCCTTTTCGCGCACGATCGTCAGGCTGTTCGACAGCAGGCTGTCGAGGTCGACCGCTTCCAGTTCCAGCGCCATCATGCCCGCCTCGACCTTGGACAGGTCCAGGATGTCGTTGATCAGCGCAAGCAGGTGCTGGCCGCTGGTGAAGATGTCGCCGATGTATTCCTGCTGCAGTTCGCTGGTGTCGCCCATCAGGCCATCCTTGAGCGCCTCGGAAAAGCCGATGATCGCGTTCAGCGGCGTGCGCAGCTCGTGCGACATGGTGGCCAGGAACTCCGACTTCATGCGGCTGGCCCGCTCGAGCTCGAGGTTCTTGTCTTCCAGCGCATGTTCGAAGCGTTTGCGCTCGGTGATGTCGCGCGCCGCCGCGAATACGCCCTGCAGGGTGCGGTCGCGGTCATGGAAGGTGGCGGCATTGTAGGAAACGACCGTTTCGGCGCCGTTGCGCGCGCGTACCGTCAGCTCGTAGTTGCTGACCTTGTTCTCGGTCAGCACGCGCTGGATCGCGGCGTCGGCGCGCACCGGGTCGGTGAAGAAGCTGTTGCAGGGCGCCCCGATCAGTTCGTCGCGGGTGCGGCCGGTCAGCGCCATCATCTGCTGGTTCACGTCCGAGATGAAGCCTTTCGGATCGGTCATCATCAGCGCGTCGATGTTCGATTCGATCAGCGAGCGGGTGTAGAACTGCTGGTCGCGCAGGCGCTGGTCGAGCAGGGCCTGCGCCGCCTCCACCTGCTTGCGGGCGGTGTTGTCGGTGCCGATCAGCAGGTAGCCGATGATGTCGCCGTGCGCGTCGCGCAAGGCGGTCACCGACACCAGGGCGGGGAAGCGGCTGCCATCCTTGCGCACATAGGTCAGTTCGTAAATGTCTTCGATGCCGCGCGAGGCCTTGAACACCAGCGCTTCGAAACCCGGCGTGATCGCCGCCTCCAGCTCCAGGCTCAGGGCGCGCGCGCGGGTGATCACTTCCTGCGGGTCGGAGATGTCGGCCGGCGTGATCTTGTTCATCACTTCGGCCGCGGTGTAGCCCAGCATGCGCTCGGCGCCGACATTGAAGATCTGGATGACGCCCTTGGCATCGGTGGCGATGCTGGAAAAATTGGCGCTGTTAAAGATCGCGCTTTGCAGGGCGCCGGCCTTGAGCAGGGCTTCCTCGGCCTGCTTGCGGGCCGTGTTGTCGGTGCCGATCAGCAAGTAGCCGATGATCGTGTTGTGGTCGTCGCGCAGCGCGGTGACCGACACCACGGCCGGGAAGCGGCTGCCATCCTTGCGGATGTAGGTCAGCTCGTAAATGTCCTCGATACCGCGCGAGGCCTTGAACACGAGCGCGTCGAAACCGGGGGTGATTGGCGTGTCGAGCTCGCGGCTGAGGTTCTCCGCGCGCGCGATCATTTCCTCGGGATCGGAAATGTCGGCCGGCGTGATCCGATTCAGGACGTCCAGCGCGGTGTAGCCGAGCATGCGTTCGGCGCCGACATTGAAGATCTGGATCACGCCCCGTTCATCGGTGGCGATGCTTGAGAAGTAGGCGCTGTTGAAGATGGCGTCTTGCAGGGCGCCGGTCTTGAGCAGGCTTTCCTGGCGCCGGAATTCGATGGTGCCGTCGGAGGGCGCGGGCCGTTCGCCAGCGCCAATGCCGTATTCAGCCGTATGCATGGTGGAGTCCAGGTGAACTTGTGATGATCAGCCGGTGGCGCGAAAGGCGTGCGCTTCGCGGCTGCAGTGCAGGCTCACTGATTGGCGCCGAACAACACTGGATGACGAACAGGCCGGTGGCAAGGAGGAGAAGTGTCAGGTCCAGCTTAACAGAGACCGGCAAGCAAACCGGCCGCACACTACACAAACCACAATACTTTGCAACGCTTCCGCCGTGAGTATTTGAAAGAATTGCTCAGCTGCGGCCGCGCATGCCTACTTCTCCAGCCGCGCCAGCAAGGCTTGCCCCACCTGGTGCGCCGATGCCGGGTTCTGGCCGGTGATCAGTTCGCGGTCGCTGACCACGTGCGCGGTCCAGGGCGCCGTGTTGCTGCTGTAGTTCGCGCCGGCCTGCTGCAGCGCGGTCTGCGGCAGCAGCTTCATCACGCCACCCTTCAGGATCCCTTTCGACTGCGCTTCTTCCTGGTTGCTGATCACCGTCATGCGGTAGCCGGCATAGATCCACTTGGCCGGGGCAGGTTTCGCACCCCGTTCCAGCTTGCCGACGAAGCGCGCCGCGTCCGGCATCGCCGACACCAGCGCCGCCGGGCCGTGGCAGACCAGCGCGGTCGGCTTGCCGCGCTGGTGGAAGCTGGTCAGCAGGCGCCCCAGTTCGGCGCTGCGGATCAGGTCCTGCATCGGCGCGTGGCCGCCCGGGATATACACGGCGTCGTAGCGGTCGTAGCCGATCTGCTCGACCCGCGCCAGGCTGATTACCGGCGAGCGCTGCTGCGAGGTGATGTTCAGTTTATCGAGCAGCTCGTGGTATTGCTTGAGCGCGGCGGCGTCGCCGTCGAAGTACATCGGGTCCAGCGAGTTCTTGTCGAGCGAGGGCGCGCTGCCCTTCGGGGTCGCAAACGTCACTTCGTGGCCGGCGTCGAGCAGCTGCTTGAGCGGCACGGTCAGTTCGTTCAGGAAGAAGCCGGTCGGGTAGGCCCTGCCGTCCTTGAGCGCGAGCTCGCCGGCGTCGGACAGCACGATCAGGACATGGTCGGCATGGGCGGCGCCGGCCAGGGCGAACAGGGCGGCGGCGGCGGCGGTGTGCAGTTTTTTCATCAGATGGTCCTTTCAGTAGGGAGAATGTGAGTCACACTATATTCGCTACCTGAAAAGAGATAAACTACCGAAAAAGTCAGTCATTAATTCTTTAGAGGCAAAAATGGGGCGCCGATACGAGCACCTTGGCGATGTCGAGATCTTCCTCGCCGTGATCGAGCATGGATCGCTGACGGCCGCCTCGATCGCGCTGGCCACGACCGCCTCGGTGGTCAGCCGCGCCATCGCCAGGCTGGAGAAGCGGGTCGGCGGCCAGCTGCTGCGGCGCACCACGCGCAGCCTGTCGGTGACCGACAGCGGCCGCCTGTACGCGGAACAGGCGCGCGCGGCCTTTGCCCTGATCGACGGCGCCGAACGGGCGATCCAGGGCGAGGCGGCGGAGGTGGCCGGGCGCGTGCGCCTGAGCGTGCCGACCACCTACGGCCATTACTGCCTGCCGGCGCGGCTGGCCTTGTTCGCGCAGCAGTATCCGCTGGTGCAGGTCGAGCTGAACATCGCCAACCGCAATGTCGACCTGGTGGCGGAGGGCTTCGACCTGGCGGTGCGCCTGGGCAGCCTGCCCGACAGCGGGCTGGCGGCGCGCAAGCTGTCCGACGAGCCGCTGTGCCTGGTGGCGTCGCCGGCCTACCTGCAGCGCGCGGGCACGCCCAGCGCGCTGGCGCAGCTGGAGCGGCATGCCGCCATCTGCTTCGTCATGCCCAGCACCGGGCGCATCGCGCCGTGGCAGTTTCGCGACGGCCTTGACGACGTCGACGTGACGCCGCGGCCGCGCTACGAAGTGTCGGACGATGTGCTGGGCGTGATGTCGCTGGCGCTGCACGGCATGGGCATTTGCCAGACCTACGAGTTCATCGCGCGCGAACGCCTGCAGCGGGGCGAGCTGGTGGAGCTGCTGCCGCAGCTGAGGGGGCGCAGCCGGGCGTTCTCGGTGATCTACGCGCCGCACCGCCGCCTGTCGGCGGCGTCGCGCGCGCTGATCGGGGTGCTGGCCGCCTAGCGCGGCGTGCCGAACACCTGGGTCCAGTAGACCCGCATCTTCCTGCCCTCGCCGCCGAAGGCGAAGCCGCTGCCCATTTCGGTGAAGGCGGGGTTCATGATGTTGACGCAGTGGCCGGGACTGGCGAGCCAGCCGGCGACGACTTCTTCCGCCGACTCCTGGCCAGCGGCGATGTTCTCCCCGACCCTCTGGTGCAGGTAGCCGGCGCGTGCCGCGCGGGTGGCGGCCACGCTGGCATCCTTGCCGGTGTGGCTGAAGTAGCGCCGCGCCGCCATGTCGCGGCTGTGCGCGAAGGCGGCGTCGGCCAGCAAGCCGTTCCAGGCCAGCGCCGGCGCGGCGCCGTACGCGCGCGTGCCGCAGCTGCGGCCTTCGGCGCGCGCGGCGTTGACCAGCTCGAGGATCACGGGGCCGGACGCCTGCAGCTCCGGCAGCGCCTGCACCGGTGCGACCGCCTCCGGCTGGGCGAACACGAGCTGCCAGCGGTTGCCGCTGCGGGAAGCGCCGAACGCGGTGAATTTGGGATTGAGCAGGGTACTGCAGTAGGGCAGGCGGATGGCGTCCATCGCGGCGGCGGCATCGGCCGGGCCGGCGACGTAGATCGCCTCGGCATGTTCCGCCTTGTAGCCCGCCTTGTCGAGCGCCAGTTCGAGGAAGGTGCCGGTGCCGATCTTCACGTTCGCCAGCGCCACCTGCGGCGCCAGCGGCGGGACCGGTGTGCGCGCCCGCCCGCCGCAGCTGTCCGGCGCGCCGCGGTAGGCGTTGATCA
The DNA here is from genome assembly GCA_036676245.1 of Massilia sp. Classification (GTDB taxonomy): domain Bacteria; phylum Pseudomonadota; class Gammaproteobacteria; order Burkholderiales; family Burkholderiaceae_D; genus Telluria_A. Next base: position 11,052 of record JAKFDH010000130.1, read on the forward strand.
GTTCGATGAGCTCGGCGCCATCGCGCGCCTGCGCCGGCGCCGCCGCCAGGGCGGCAAGCAGCGCGGCGAGGGCGCGTCGTTCCGGTTTCATGTGAGTTGCCTTCAGGGACGGGAATGGGTGAATTCTAACCGGCATCCCGCCCTGCGAAGGCGCGTGTTACAGCAGGTACAGCGCGATGATCTCGCGGGTCCAGATCGATTCCTTGTCCATGCCGGCCTTGAACACGTCCTGGCGTTTCTGCAGGTAGGCGCGCGACTCCGCGGTATCGAGGTCGCCGATGGCCTTGAGCGCCATGCCGCGGTCTTGCCAGATCAGCGTCGGCGATTCATGGCGCGCGATCAGGAATGGCAGCTGCGCGTTCGCTTTCAGGACGCCGAGCGAGGAGACGGCCGCCAGGCGCACGTATTCGCTCGGGCTGTCGGCCAGGGTCACCAGGGACGGGATGGCCAGCGGGTTGTTGCTGAAGCCCAACTGGTAGACGTCCAGGTAGGCATCCGCGCGCGTCGCCGCATCCTTGTTGATCCTGGCGATCAGCGCATTGACCTGGCTGTCGCTCGCCATCTGCTTGAAGAACTGCTGGTTCAGCTTGGCCGCCAGTTCCTTGGTCAGGATGTGCAGCGGTTCGTTGAAGGTCGGTTCGATGACTTCGTCAAAGCTCCAGACCGGCACCTTGCCGCGTTTTACGTAGGCGGTCACGCGTTTCGGGCCTTGCGGGGTGTCCACATCGGCGCGCAGGGAGGTGAAGGTGACGAACGGCGAGAAGCCGCTCGAGCGGTGGTTCTCGATATGCATGCGGCGGATCACGACGCTGGTGCCGCTGGCGCCCGGGCCGGCCAGGGTCACCGGCAGGCCGCGCGAAACCATTTCCTTGGCGGTGTGGTCGGCGATCCACGGCGCGGCATCGAATGGCTTGTCCAGCGAGGTCAGGCTCATCGGAATGGTGCCGGACACCGGGGTCGCCTTGTCCGCCTGCGACTGCTCGTCGCGGAAAGCCAGCACCAGCGGGCTCGACGCGCCGCGCTTTTCGAAGGCGACGCCGGACGGCGCCGGTTCCTTGACCGGCACCTTCATGCCGATTGCGCAACCGGCCAGGACTGCGATCGACATTGCAGCGCATGCCGTATTTTTTACCGCGTGGACGAGAGATGCCATTCTGTGTTTCCCTATGTGGAGTGCTTGTCTTTGCTTCGCCGATCGATGCGAATGCGTTCCGGCCTTACCGGAAGATTAACAGTATATATTGGCTAACTATTGCTTGTGGGAAAATATTTACACCATGGGGCGGCCGCCGCAATTTGCTATGCTAGCGCTTTGCGCCGGCCGTCCAGCACGGCCTGGCGCGTCCCCCACATGGAATCGCGCAAATGGCATCCCTCCAAGAGCAGTTTTTAAAAGCGGGCCTGGTTGACAAGAACAAGGTCAAACAGGCCAACCAGGACAAGAGCAAGCAGAAGAAGGTCGAGCGCCGCACCGGCACCCAGACCGTCGACGAGGTGCGCCTGGCCGCGCTCGAAACGCAGCGCCAGAATGCGGAGCGGGCACGCGAACTGAACGCCCAGCGCGACGCGGCGGCGAAGCAGAAAGCGATCCTGGCCCAGATCGCGCAGATGGTGCAGACGAACCGCCAGGCCAAGGGCAATGGCGACATCGCGTACAACTTCACCCATGAAAACAAGATCGACCGTATCTATGTATCGGCGGCGGTGCAGGCGCACCTGATGGCCGGGCGCCTTGTGATCGTGCGCTTGAGCGGCGCCACCGAGCTGGTGCCCCGCGTGATCGCCGACAAGATCGCCGAACGCGATGCCTCGATGGTCGTGCGGGTCAACAAGGCGAGCACCGAAATCGATGCCGACGATACCTACGCCGCCTTCCAGATTCCCGACGATCTGATGTGGTAGCACCCGGCCGGCCTGGCGAACCCTGAAGGAGAGCGGCATGCGCAACATCGATTCGAAACGCCGCAGCGTCGTCGCCGGGCTCTCCACGCTGGCGCTGGTTCCCGGCGGCGTGCTGCACGCCGCGCCGCCAGCCCGGCCGAACATCCTGTTCATCCTCGCCGACGACCTGGGCTGGGGCGACCTTGGCGCATATGGCCAGGCCGATTTCGCCACGCCCCACCTCGACATGCTGGCCGCGCAAGGCCTGCGCATGACCGAGGCGTATTCCAACTCGGCGGTGTGCTCGGCCACGCGCTTCGGCCTGGTGACCGGGCGCTACCAGTATCGCCTGCGGGGCGGTCTGGAAGAACCGATCGTCGGCCCGTCGGACGCGCTCGGCCTGCCGCCCGGCCATCCGACCTTGCCCTCGCTGCTGAAAGACGCCGGCTATCGCACGGCCCTGTTCGGCAAGTGGCACCTCGGCTTCCTGCCCGCCTTCGGTCCCCTGAAGAGCGGCTACGACACCTTTTACGGCAACTACGGCGGCGCCATCGACTACTTCACCCATAAGCCGGGCGTGGGGCCGCACGTGCAGGCCGACCTGTACGAAGGCGAAACGCCGGTGCACGAAGCCGGCTACTACACCGACCTGCTGGGCGCGCGCGCCGGCGCCTGGCTGGCAAAGCAGGACCGGGCCACGCCATTCTTCCTGTCGCTGCATTTCACGGCGCCGCACTGGCCGTGGGAAGGTCCGGGCGATGAAGCGGTGTCGCGCACGATCGGCTCGCTCCAGCACCACGACGGCGGCGACCTCGCCACCTACGGCAAGATGGTGGCGGCGCTGGACGCCGCGGTCGGCCGCGTGCTGCGGCTGCTCGAACAGCGCGGTCTGGCCGCCAACACCATCGTCGTCTTCACCAGCGACAACGGCGGCGAACGCTTCTCGGCGACCTGGCCATTCAGCGGGCAAAAGACCGAGCTGCTCGAGGGCGGCATCCGGGTGCCGGCCATCGTGCGCTGGCCGGGGCGCATCAAGGCCGGCCAGGTCAGCAGCCAGGTCGCGATCAGCATGGACTGGCTGCCCACCTTGCTGGCGGCGGCGGGCAGCGCGCCGCATGCGGACTATCCGCCCGATGGCCACAACCTGCTGCCGGCGCTGCTGGGCCAGGCCGCAGCGGCCGAGCGCACCTTGTTCTGGCGCTACAAGGCCAACGCGCAGCGCGCCGTGCGCGCCGGCGACTGGAAATACCTGAAATTGAATGGCAATGAATTCCTGTTCAACCTGCGCAGCGACCAGCGCGAACGCGCCAACCTGGCGCGCAAGCATCCGGACAAATTCATCGAACTGAAGCAGGCGTGGGAGGCGTGGAACGCCACCATGCTGCCGATTCCTCCCGAGGTCGTCATCCGCGGCATCAACGGCAAAGTCCAGGCCGACAAGTACAGCCCCAACGGCAACGACTGAGTCGGGGTTACTTCTGCCTGGCGCCTGTTTGTTGGCGCGGAAGTCCTGGAGACAAGAACGCCACCCGAAGGTGGCGTCATCGGCGAGCTGTTGCTGCCTTAGAGCGCGGACCAGTCCAGGCGCACGCCGTCCTTGCCGTCCGACTGCGGGCCGGGGCTATCCGCCGTCACCTTGCCGCTGGCGGGATCGATGCGCAGGAAGCGGTGATTGCTCAGCGACATCAGGACCAGCTCGCCGGTCGGCGTTTCGATCCACTGGAAGCTCTGGGCCTTGCCGGGTTTGCCGCCGGCCAGCGTGACGCCGGCGTCCGGCGCGACCGTGATGTAGGCCTTGCCGACGCGCAGCGCGGCGCGGCCCAGCCCCACGTTTTCCACATGGACGGGTTCGGCGGCGCCGATGGCCAGGGCGGCGCCGCTGCGCCGCAAGCCCTGGACCGAACCATGCGCCTTCAGGTGGATCTTGCGGCCGTAGGGAATCGGCTTCATCAGCCCTTTCGGGAAGGGCTCGTGGACCTTGATCTCGTCGACGTCCACGTAGCCGCCCCTGGCTCCGGCGGTGCTGTAGTTGAACAGCGAGTAGCGCACGCCCTGGAAGGTCGTCAGCTGGAACACCATCGTGAATTCCGCGCCCAGCGGCGTGAATGTCAGGCCGTCGGTCGAATAGCTGAAGCGCGCCTTCTCGGTGAGGAAGTCGCAGTCGGCGCGCAGCCAGATGCGCTCGGCGCCGACCGCCTTGCGGACGGTCTGCCCGGTCTGCTGGTCGAACTGCGCGATGGCCAGGCCGCCGGCCGTGCGCTCGATGCCGATCCATGCGTAGGGCTGGTTGAGCAGCGCCAGGCCGCCGACGTCGCCCGCTTTCATGTGGCTGGCGTCGATCGTCACCGTCGGCGTCGAACGCGGCCCGATCGCGCGCTGGGTCAGCGTGTTCTTCGCGTCCCAGAAACTGGTGGCGGGCAGCGCATGCAGGCGCAGGTGCCCCGGGCGTTCGGTCAGCGACCAGGCGCTGTCGACCGGCACATGGTTCCATTGCCACAGCGGCTTCAGCGCAGGCGCGGCGAAACTGTCGCTGCGCTCGAAGGTGGGCGCGGGCTTGACCGGCTCGCGCGAGTAGGGTTTGATCCAGGTGCGCGGCGTGCGGCCGAGGTTGCCGGGCAAGCCGAAGTAGGGCCAGCCGTCCTGCCAGGTGACCGGGGACAGGCCGAGCAGCCGGCCGACGGAGTTGTAGTCCATCATCGAGAAACCCCACCATTGCCCGTCCGCCGCCTGGACGATGCCGCCCTGGTGCAGCGACATGCGGCCGTTCGGCGCCGGGTTCGGCGGCGTGATGGTGAACGGCGGCGCCTTGCCGCTCAGGCGATGCCCTTCGGCCAGGCCGAAGTCTTCATCGATGCTGATCGCCTTGTTGACTTCGTACGGTCCTTCCGGACGGTCGGCGCGCGCGGCCGGCATGCGCATCCGGCCCTCGAACCAGGCGCTGAGGATATAGTACTTGCCGTTCAACTTGTAGAAGTGCACGCCTTCGCCCATGTGCGAACCGGCGGGAATGATGACGCGCTCGGAGCCGGGCACGATATCGGTCAGGTCCTCGGTCAGCTGCACCATCTTGATGTCGCGGTAGCCCCAGATCGCGTAGACCTTGCCGTCGTCGTCGAACAGCACCGACAGGTCGTGCAGCGACTGCTTCATCTCCTTGCGCGTCCACGGGCCCTTGGGATCGGTCGCCGTGAAGATCTGGGTCTTTTGCCCGTTGACGTTGGTGAAGATGTAGAAGGTGCCCTTGTGGTAGCGGAAGCTCGGCGCCCAGATCCCCTGGCCGTAGACGTGCTTGCCGTCTTCGAGGCGGAAGCGGGGTCCCAGGTCGAGCTTGTCGGAGGCGTAGGTCAGGAAGCGCCAGTTGACCAGGTCGCGCGAGTGCAGGATCGGCAGGCCGGGCATCGCATGCATGGTGGTGCCGGTCAGGTAGAAGTCGTCGCCGACGCGGATCAGGTCGGGGTCCGAGAATTCGTCGTAGAACAGCGGGTTGGTGAAGGTGCCGTTGCCATTGTCCGAGGTCCAGGTCGGCGCCGGCGCTTGCCCGTGCGCGCCGTTGACGAGTGCACACGCCAGCAAGGCGGCGACCAGAAAGTTAGTTTTCGACATTGCCTTGATATCCCTTTCGACGTAAGGGGCCCATCTTAGTGCGAAAGGCAAGTTCTTCGCCAATCGTCAATAAGTGATTTCCGATATCAAATTCGGCATCGCAAGCTGGCCTTGCGAAAGGCGTTGCGCGCCAAATTCGTGTAGATTAAGCAAATTAAATCGGCCCGCGGGAGACAGGGGGCCGGATCTCCGTGGCACTCAGAAAAAGGATATGGAAAATGCGATTACTCTCTGGCACCGGCAAGTACCTCGCTTGCGCTTTCGCGGCCTCGGTCGTTTCGATCAGCGCCTTCGCTCAAACCTGGCCGACCGGCACGGTGACGGTGGTCGTGCCGTGGCCGGCGGGCGGACCATCCGACATCGCGGCGCGGCCGATGTCCAAAGGGCTGACCGAGGCCCTGGGCCAGACCTTCGTCATCGATAACCGCGCCGGCGGTGGCGGCAACATCGGCACGGCGGCGGTCGTGCGCGCCAAGGCCGATGGCCAGACCCTGCTGGTCACGTCCAGCGCGCCGATCGTGATCAACCCCAGCCTCTACAAGAAGATGACCTTCGATCCGCTCAAGGAACTGGTGCCGGTCACCAATTTGCTGCGGGTGCCGCTGGTGCTGGTGGCGCACCCCTCGGTGCCGGCAAAGAACCTGAAGGAACTGATGGCCCATATCCAGTCGAAGAAGGGGCAATTCTCTTACGCCTCGTCGGGCAACGGCACGCCGCAGCACCTGACCGGCGAATTGTTCGACAGCGTGCAGAAGCTGGGCATGATCCACGTCCCCTACAAGGGGTCGGCGCCGGCAATCACCGACCTGCTGGGCGGCCACATTCCGATCATGTTCGACAGCATGATCGCCATCATGCCGCACATCAAGAGCGGCAAGGTCAAGCCGATCGCGATCACCAGTGCGCAGCGCTCGCCCTTGCTGCCGGACGTGCAGACCTTCGCCGAAGCGGGTGTGCCTGCGGTCGAGTCCTACGCCTGGTACGGCATGTTCGCGCCGGCCGGTACGCCGAAGGAGGTCATCGCCAAGATCAACAGCGAAGCGATCAAGGTCATGAAGGGGCCGGACTTCCAGAAGATCCGGGCCGAGACCGGTTCCGACTTCGTTGGCGATACGCCTGAGAACTTCAGCAAATTCGTCCAGGCCGAAACCGCCCGCTGGTCCAAAGTGGTGAAGGACAGCGGCGCAACGGTCGACTAATTTCCCGGCGGGCGACGCAGCGCCGGCGGCGCTACCTTCTATGCCGCGGCGATGATTTTCCGCTTGCCCGGTCCGGGCAGCGTTTTCAGGACCTTGCCGACAGACGCGGTGTATGACTTCGCCTTGACCGTGCTGACATACCGGTACTCGGCGCGCGTTTCTGCCGGTGTTACGACGATCACCACGAAGCCACGCGACTGCGTTTGCGCATACTGCAGTGGACCGATTGCCTGCTCGAGACCGGTCGAAACTGCCGCTGGGTTTTCGTTCGGGAAGACCTCTTCGAAGCCCGGCGACGTCACTGACGTCACGCCGAATTCGACACCGACGGCATGGCCATTCATGTCCGCCAGGTCGCTGGCCCAGGCATTGTGGGTATCGCCTGCCAGCACCACGAGGTTCTTGTCGAGTGTTTTCGCCATGCCAAGGACCGTTTCGCGCGCCGCCGGATAGCCGTCCCATGCGTCGAGGTTGTAGGGAATGGCTGGCTGGTTGAGGATTTGCAGCTCCGCCGCAGTCATGCTTGCGGGTGCGGTTTGGGCCTTCGCGACAAGGCCCATGTAGGCACTGAACGTGATCGACTGTAATACCAGCGGCGCCGGAATGTCCATCCTTGCCATCAATACCTGCTGGCCCAGGATTTGCCATGTCGCCTTCGACTTTGCCATCTGTCCCTGCAGCCAGCTGGTCTGCTCGGCACCCATCAGTTGCCGCGATGGGTTGGACAAGGCCGTGGCAAGGGCTTCAGCGTTGAATGTCCCGCCTGCGCCCATATAGTTCCCGTAGCGGAGCTGCTGGTCACGGCCGATGACACGTGTGTCGAGCATATGGAGCGACACCAGGTTGCCGAAGTCGAAGGAGCGGTAGATGCGGTCCCTGCGGGCCGCATCGGGCAGGCGGATCGGCATCCATTCGTTGTAGGCCTGGATGGCCATCTGCCGCCGCGCCAGGAACAAGCCTTCGGTGGCCGGGTCATGGTTATCGGCGCCTTCGCGCCAGGTGTCGTTGGCCAGCTCGTGATCGTCCCATACCGTAATGAAAGGTAGGCTCGCATGAACGGCCTGGAGGTCGGGATCGCTGCGGTATTGCGCGTAGCGCCGGCGGTAGTCGCTCAAGGTAAGGATCTCGGTGGCGGGCACGGAAACCCGGCCCAGCGCCGTGGCGTCCGTGGACGCGTAGCCGTCCCTGGAGTACTCGTAAATATAATCGCCGAGGTGAAGCGCGGCGTCGATGTCACCGAGCTTCGCCGCCTCGGCATAGACATTGAAGTAGCCAGCGGGGTAGTTCGCGCAGCTGAACACGGCTAGCTTGACCTGGCCAAGGTCGCCGACGCCGAGGGTTTTGGTACGGCCCGTCGCCGATGCGATGCCATTGCACTGGAAGCGATAGTAGTAGCGCCGGTTTGGCGACAGGCCCGTCGCATCCACTTTCACCGTGAAGTCCTGCGCCAGCCCGGTCGTCGCCGTGCCCGACCTGGTAACGTTGCTGAAGTCGCTGTCCTCGGCGACGAACCAGCTCACCTCCAGGTCGCCGGCACTGTTGGTGCCGACCCGCGTCCACAGGATTACCCGGTCGCTCAACGGGTCACCACTTGCCACGCCATGCGCGAAATCGACCGCGATCGGGGCGCCATCGCTGCCGCAGGCAACCAGGCCAGCGCTGCTCGATACTGCCAGGGTACCCAGCGATACACCACGAAGGAATTTGCGGCGCGAATTCGATTGAGTCATTGATTGCTCGCGAAGAGTTGAAGGTCCGGCAAGATTAATCGCAGGACATGACGCTCTAATGACATTTGGCAATGCATGCCATGGTCATATGGTTGTCATGCGGATTGGCTACATTCGAGGTCCTCAATTTGTTCGAAAGAGTCCAATGCATATCCCCGACAATCCTGTTCTTCTCCTTATGGCGAGCGTCCTCGCGCTGGCGCTGGCTGGTTGCGGTTCCTCGGATGATCCCGTGCCCACCGAACGCTCGGTTGGTTCGCTCAGGCTGATTGGGCAGCAGGTTTTGCCACGGCGCATGGAGTTTCAAGGGACCGTCGTGGGCGGCCTCTCCGGCATCGACTACGATGCCGCGAACAGCCGCTACGTGCTGATGTCCGACGACCGCACGACGACCGATTCCGGCAATGCGCCGCGGTTCTATTTGGCGAACCTGGTATTCAGCGAAGCGACCTTCAGCAGCGTGCAGCTGGTGTCAACCGTCGCGCTGAAGCAGCCTGACGGCAGCGTGTACCCGAAAGTGCCGGACGCGAAAGTGGCCGATCCTGAAAGCATCCGCATCGACCCGGTCAGCGGCAACCTGGTGTGGACCAGCGAAGGCGACCGCACGCCCGGCGCCACGCCGCCGCGCATCATTGATCCGTTTATTCGCGAGGTGCGCGCCGACGGCACCCATGTGCGGGAATACACCTTGCCGACCATGTTCAAGGTGTCGGCCAGCGACGCCGGTCCGCGCGGCAACCTGGCATTCGAAGGACTCAGTTTTACGCCCGACAAGACGAAGGCAGTGGTGATTGCGGAAGGCCCGCTGTTCGGTGACGGCGCGGCGCCGAGCACGACCGCCGGCGCCGCCTCGCGCATCACGGTGTTCGACCGCAGCACGGGCGCGGCGGTCGCGCAGTATGCTTATCCGGTCGAAAAGGTGCAGGCTGAACCGGTTCCTGCCGGGGCATTCGCCGTCAGCGGCGCGACCGAGATCCTGGCAGTCACCAACACCAGGTTCCTGGTTCTCGAGCGCAGCTTTTCCGTTGGCGTCGTTGGCAACCAGGTGCGGCTCTACGAGATCGACACCGGCAGCGCAAGCAATGTGCTCAACACCGCCGCGCTTGCTTCCGGCAGCTACACGCCGGTCAGCAAGCGCCTCGTGCTGGACTTCGAAACCTTGAAAGTGCAGCTGGGCGGCATTGCCAATCTCGAAGGGATGACTTTCGGCCCGAAGCTGCCGAATGGCCGCGATTCGATCGTCGTCGTTGCCGATGACAACTTCCCGGCGGCCGATTCGGCCACGGATCGCAACCAGGTCCTGGTGTTCGAGGTCCTGCCAAAATAGCAAACGAAAACGCCACCCGAAGGTGGCGTTGTTCATGCCGGTATGACCTTAGGCTTTACGCAGGCGTGCCATGCCGATCAGGCCGAGTGCAAGACCGAATAGTGCGATCGACGACGGCTCAGGCACGGTAGCCGCGGAAACGACTGGCGGGACTTCCAGCCAGGCGCTAGGCTGCGCTCGCGCGCGACAGGTCGACCGCCGTCATCAGCCGCGCCAGCTCGTCCGCATGGGCCCGCATGCTGCCCGATGCGGCAGCCGCCTGCTGCACCAGCGAGGCATTTTGCTGGGTCGCCTTGTCGATGTCGGTAATGACCTGGTGTACACGTTCGATGCCTTGGCTCTGGTGCTGGCTGGCGTCCGAGATCTCGTGCATGATCGCCGCCACCTGCTTGACCGAGTTGACCAGCAGCTCCATCGTTTTCCCGGTGTCGTCGACCAGCTTGCCGCCGCTCTCGACTTTCTCGACCGAATCGCCGATCAGGTCCTTGATTTCCCTGGCCGCGGTGGCGCTGCGCTGCGCCAGGTTGCGCACTTCGCTGGCCACGACCGCGAAGCCCCTGCCTTGTTCGCCGGCGCGCGCCGCTTCCACCGCGGCGTTGAGCGCCAGGATATTGGTCTGGAAGGCGATGCCGTCGATGACGCCGATGATGTCCGCGATCTTGCGCGAGCTTTCGCGGATCGCGCCCATCGTGCCGACCACCTGCGACACCATGTCGCCGCCCCTGACCGCGACCGACGCCGCGGCCACAACGAGCTGCTGCGCTTCGCGCGCATCGGTCGCATTCTGCCGCACGGTATTGCTGAGGCGGTCGATCGTGTCCACGGTTTCCACCAGGCTGGCCGCCTGGGATTCGGTGCGCGCCGACAGGTCGCTGTTGCCGTCGGCGATTTCCTGCGCGGCGGTGGTGATGGCATCGATGCCGACATGGGCTTGCGCCACCGTGGAACGCATGCTGTCGAAGCTGCGCTGCAGCGACAGCCGTCCTTGCGCGGCGCCCAGGCGATTTTTTCCCAGCGTATTGGCCAGATGGCATAGGGCAGCGGCCTCGATCACGACATACACGGCATGCACCAGGATGATCCCGAACCGCGGCTCGGTCAGGCACATCGTCCCGTAGCCCAATTCCTGCAATTTGTTGAACAGCAGGTGGTGGACCGCCACCACGGCGGCGGCGACGACAATGACGCGCCAGTCCTGGTAGAACACGAGGAAGGCCAGCAGCACAAACACGCCGAAGTGCAGTTCGGTCATGCCATTGGCCTGGTGGATATTCAAGGCGCAGAAGACCATCATCGATGCGCCGACCGACAGCCGGGTGAGCAGGGCCTGCGGCTGGGTGACAATCAGTGCGGACGGGATCAGCGCCGCCGGCGCGCCGACCAGCAGCGCCGCCGGCCAGGTGCCGTACCACGGCGCCAGGCACAGGGAAAACAGGAACAGGAGCCAGAGGACCGGCAGGAAGAACTTGTTGACTGTGCTGATGTGGTGTTGCTGTTGCTGAAGCAGATCGTCCTCACGCATGGCGGTTCCCGTGGTTGGGCGGTACCGCGTGTATTGACAAGGCGGTCCGCATCGGTTCGTGACTGGAAGCGCCAATATTAATTCAGTAATGCAATGATTTTCTAGTGCTTACGTGAAATTGAACAAAAAACCACACTTGGCCGGTGTGTCCGGCAGCCCGGGGCGAGGCCGGCCATCTAGCCGAAAAAGGCCAGCCGCGTCAGGTAGGTATAGTCGGCCTCGACGAACATCAGCGCGACCAGCACCCCCAGCGCCAGCGGCGGCACCAGGATCATGGCGATCAGCGCGCGCCGCTCCCAGCGCAGGTGCATGAAGATGCCGACGATCAGGCCGGCCTTGGCCATCATCAGCGCCAGGATCAGGATCCAGCGCAGCTGGCCGTGGACCTGGAAGAAATCGACCAGGTACGACAGGGCGCTGAGCACGAACAGCAGCCCCCACACCTTGAGGTACAGGCCGATCGGCGGACCGTGCGTTTGTTCCATGGCGACTCCTACCACAGGTAGAACAGGGCGAAGATGAAGACCCACACGAGGTCGACGAAGTGCCAGTACAAGCCCGCGATCTCGACGATATCGTAATTGCCGCGCGCCTCGTAGTCGCCGCGCAGCACGCGCCGCGCAACGACACTCAGGTAGACGACGCCGGCCGTCACGTGCAGGCCGTGGAAGCCGGTGATCATGAAGAAGCATGCGCCGAACTGGTCCGCGCCCATCGGATTGCCCCAGGGCCGCACGCCTTCCGCGATCAGCTTGCTCCATTCGAAGGCTTGCATGCCGACGAAGGTGGCGCCGAACGCCGCGGTGGCCAGCATCAGCAGCGCCGCCCGCTTGCGTTCGCGCCGGTAGGCGTAGTTGACAGCCATCGCCATGGTGCCGCTGCTGCTGATCAGGATAAAGGTCATGATCGCAATCAGGATCAGCGGCAGCCGGGCGCCGCCGATGACCAGGGAAAACACTTCGCTCGGGTTGGGCCAGGCCGCCGTGGCAGAAATGCGCACCGTCATGTAGCCGGTGAGGAAACTGCCGAAGATAAAGGTGTCGCTGAGCAGGAAGATCCACATCATCGCCTTGCCCCAGGGGACGCGGAAGGTCGCCTTGTCCGCCGACCAGTCTGCTACGATGCTCGATGTCGTCATGGGGTCACCTCAGCAAATTGCGGCACAGTTGGACGAAGTCGGGTGTGACCAGGAACAGCAGCGCGAACATGGCCAGCCACAGCACCAGCAGGAAATGCCAGTATTGCGCACACAGCGCTGCCGTGCCATGCAGGCGTTCCAGCGTGGCGCCCTGCGCCAGGCGCCATCCGAGCACGCCGGCGCCGGCCAGGCCGCCCAATACGTGCACGCCGTGCAGGCCCGTGATCAGGTAAAAGAAGCTGTTGGCCGGGTTGCCCGCGACCGTCAAATGCAGCGCCAGCATCGCCTGCCAGGCCCACAGCTGGGCGGCCAGGAACAACAGCGAGAGCATGCAGCCGGCGCTCCAGCCGCGCGCCAGCGCAGTGCGGGTCGGCGCGCGCGCGGCCGCGCGCCACGCGATGCCGGCGCCGGCCAGCAGCGCGCTGCTCAGCCACAGCTGCCACGGCACCAGCGGCAAGGCGCGCCAGTCGGCCACCGCCATGCGCATCAGGAAGGCGATGGTGAACAGGAAGAACAGCATGCTCACCACCGACATGAAGACCCACAGGCCGATCATGGCGGCGGCCGGGCGGCTGGCGGCGCCGTTCATGTCGGCTCCCCGGGTGGAACCGGCACGGCGGCCGGCGCGCGCATGGTTTCCTCCTGCTGCTCCGGCCCGACGTTTTGGGCGATGTAGTCGCTGTCGCCGTCCTGGTGCCCATAGTCGTAGGGGCCGCGGTAGACGACCGGCAGGGCCGCGCCCCAGTTGCCATGCGTGGGCGGCGTGTCGGGCGTGCACCACTCCAGGCTGGCGGCGCGCCAGGGATTGGCGCTGGCGCGCGGCCCCTTGAAGGTGCTCCACGCCAGATTGTAGAGAAACAGCAGTTGCGCGGCGCCGACGACCAGCGCCATGATGGTGATGATGGCGTTCAGCGTTTGCGCCGATGCCGGGATGAAGGCGTAGTTTTCGAAGGCGTAGTAGCGGCGCGGCATGCCGAGCACCCCCAGGTAGTGCATCGGGAAGAAGATCAGGTAAGTCCCGATGAAGGTGATCCAGAAATGCAGGCGGCCCAGGGTTTCGTTGTAGAGCCTGCCGCTGACCTTGGGATACCAGTGATAGAGGCCGCCGAACACGGCCAGTACCGGCGACACGCCCATCACCATATGGAAGTGGGCGACGACGAAATAGGTGTTCGAGAGGGGGATGTCGACGCTGACATTGCCGAGGAACAGGCCGGTGAGGCCGCCGATGACGAAGGTACTGATGAAGCCGATTGCAAACAGCATCGGCACGGTCAGGTGGATGTCGCCGCGCCACAGGGTCAGCGTCCAGTTGTAGACCTTGAGCGCGGTCGGCACCGCGATGATCAGGGTGGTGACGGCGAAGAAGAAGCCGAACAGCGGATGCATGCCGCTGACATACATGTGGTGGGCCCATACGACGAAGCTCAGCCCGCCGATGATGACGATCGCCCATACCATCATGCGGTAGCCGAAGATGCATTTGCGCGCATGTACGCTGATCAGGTCGGAAATGATCCCGAAGGCGGGCAAGGCCACGATGTACACCTCGGGGTGGCCGAAGAACCAGAACAGGTGCTGGAACAGCAGCGGGCTGCCGCCCTTGTGCCCCAGCTGCTGGCCCATCGAGACGATGGCGGGCATGAAGAAGCTGGTGCCCAGCGCCTTATCGAACAGCATCATCACGCCGCTGACGAACAGCGCCGGAAAGGCCAGCAGGGCGAGGATGGTGGCGACGAAAATCCCCCAGATCGACAGCGGCATGCGCATCAGGGTCATGCCCTGGGTGCGCGCCTGCAGCACCGTGGTCACGTAGTTCAGGCCGCCCATGGTGGTGGCGGCGATGAACACCACCAGCGACACCAGCATCAGCACGATGCCCCACTCGACGCCCGGGGTGCCGGGCAGGATGGCCTGGGGCGGGTACAGGGTCCAGCCGGCCCCGGTCGGCCCGCCGGGGACGAAAAAGCTCGCCAGCAGGATCAGCACGGACAGCAGGTAAGTCCAGTAGCTGAGCATGTTCATGAAGGGGAACACCATGTCGCGCGCGCCCAGCATCAGCGGGATCAGGTAATTGCCGAAACCGCCGAGGAACAGGGCGGTGAGCAGGTAGATCACCATGATCATGCCATGCATGGTCATGAACTGGTAGTAGCGCGCCGGGTCGATGAAGGCGAAGCGCCCCGGGAAGCCAAGCTGCAAACGCATCAGGTCGGACAGCACCAGGCCCAGCAGGCCAACCGCGATCGCCGTGATGGTGTACTGGATCGCGATCACCTTGTGGTCCTGGCTCCAGACGTACCGGGTCCACCAGCTTTGGGCTTGGTGCGCGTGCTCGCTGCCGTAAGCCATGCCGTGCTCCTTATTTGAGGGTCTCGATGTAGCCGACCATGGCCGCCAGTTCCGCCTCGCTGAACGCCTGCTGCGGCATGATGGGCGCGAAGCCGCGCACCACCTTGCTGTTGGGGGCGGTGATCGATTCGCGCAAGTACGCCTCGTCGGCCACGGCGATGGCGCCGTCTTGCAGCGTTTCGGACTTGCCGAACAGGCCTTTCCAGGAAGGGCCGGCGGCGGCGCTGCCGTCGACGCTGTGGCAGCCCAGGCAGCCGCGCGCCTGCGCCAGCAGGCGCCCCTGGCGGGCCAGATCGGCCTCGCCGGGCGCGGTCGCGCCGGCCGCGCGCTGGCGGGCGCCGAAGGTGTGCTGGCGCCCCAGCCAGGCCTGGTAGTGCGTCTCGTCCTCGACCACGACGTAGCTGCGCATATTCGCGTGACCGATCCCGCACAGCTGCGCGCACATGACTTCGAACTTGCCGGTCCTGGTCGGCGTGAGCCAGAAGGTCGTCACCAGGCCCGGCACCATGTTCATGCGGGTGCGAAATTGCGGCACGTAAAAGTCGTGCAGCACGTCAGCCGCGCGCAGCAAGGCCTTGGCCGGCTTGCCCAGGGGGAGATGGATTTCCTGGCCGTCGACCAGCAGGTCGTCCTGGCCGTCGGGGTCGTCCGGATTCATGCCGAAGGGATTGTCGGGACCGATGAAACGCGCGTCGGTGGTGCCCAGCCGGCCGTCCTTGCCGGGCAGGCGGTAGTGCCATTGCCACTGCTGCCCCATGACCTCGAACAGCATCGCGTCTTGCGGCGCGTCGATCAGCTTGGCGTATACCGACAGGCCGGGTGCGAGCATGGCGACGATGCCGATCGAAGTGGCGCCGATCAGCCACCATTCGAGCTTGCGGTTGCCATGTTCGGACGAGGCGCGGATGCCCTCGCGGTGGCGGAAACGGATCAGCGCATAGGCCATGAACAGGTTGACCAGCACAAAGGCGATGGCGGTGATGACCAGCGTGATCTGGAGCGCATCGTCCATTTGCTGCCAGTTCGAGGCGAGCGGAGTCAGCCACCATGGGCTCACGAAGTGAAACGCCACGGCGCCAATAATAATCAAGATCAAGGCGACTGCTAATGCCATAGGAGGCCCGCTAGCGACGCATTGCTTCAGTTTTCTCCAACTTGAAATAGGTAAATGCCGCCACCATCCCGAATATCAGGTGGGCGATCAGGGTCGGCCAGCCACGCAGCGCGGCAAACCATGGGAAAATCGCCACCAGCACCAGGAAGTTCAAGGCATACAGCAGCACGCCGAACACCGCGCCGGCCGTGAGTACCATGGCCACGCTCGAATCGAGTTTGAACGGTGCGATGAGGGCCCCGAGCGCGACGCCGAAGACCGCGCCCAGCAGGTAGTGCACCAGCAGGGCCGCCGCCACCACGCCGGCACTGGCGCCGCTGGCGTCGAGTACCTCGCTGTTCATCAGCAGCGCCGCAATCATGCGGGTGGTGCGCCAGGGATCGGCATCCCCCGACACCGCGACGACGATAATCTCCAGCACCATCAGGACGCCGCCGGCGCCGAACCCCGCGATCGCTGCCGCCAGAAAGTCCGGCACACGCGCCTCCCAGCGGTGTTCTCGCAAATGAAGTTCCATGATGCGCCTCCTGTCCAAGCTGGTCGCGAAACGGATTGCATGGCTGTAGTCTACGCCAATCTCGCATACTTTCAATCTTGCTAAGCGGATTTGTGCGCGGCGTGGCCGCGAACCGGTGTCCGCTGCTACCGTGGGGAAATGCGGCAAGTCGGGTTGGGAATCCGCCGGCGGCGCCGTTTTGTTCCTTACGCATCCGGCGGTGCGTTCAGCTGCTGGAGGATGGACGCGAAGTCGAGCCAGACGTTTTCGCGCTTGATCTGGCCATCCGGCGCCATGTCGAAGACGTGCAGCAGGCGAAATGACAGGCGCCGGCCGTGACCGGGAATGCCGAACGGCGCACCGGGCGCGGTGCCTTCCCACAGGCTCTCGTCGACCACAAAGTCAGGTCCATAATAGCGGCGTATCGTGCTCACTTTGTCGCCGGAAAGGTCGGCGAACAGGCCGTCGTAGAAGCCGCGCGCCGCGGACTTGCCTTGTACTGGTCCCGTGGGGTAGCCGACGACATCGTGCTCGACGTCGTCGGCCATCGTGCTTAACACGCCTTCGACGTCGTCTTCGGCCTCGAAACGGAAATGGCGGTCAATCATGCGATCGAATCGCTGTTGCAGCTCAGCGCTCATAAGGGGCATCCTCCTGCTTGGTTGTTTGAAAAAACGGATATAATGAGAATCAAGTCCATTTATAAGACACGTGTCTCATTATTTTACATGCCACGCTCAAAGTCAAGCCCATCTCACGGCGATCCGGACCCGGCCGGCCGCGCCAACCAGAAGCGCCGCACGCGCCAGGCGCTGATCGATGCCGCTCTCGCCTGGCGCGACGAGGGGCATAACCCCACCTTTGCCGAGGTGGCCGAGCGTGCGCTGGTGTCGCGCGCCACGGCGTATCGCTACTTCCCATCGATCGAGGCACTGATCAGCGAGACCTCGGCTGATCGTGGCCTGCAGCCGCTCGAGCGCTTCTGGCGGCCGGGCGACGACCCGGTCGAAGGTATCGGCCGGGCCGCCTACGAATTGAACAAGCTTTTGATCGGCGACGAAGTCGGGCTGCATGTGATGGAGCGCTCGTTCATGACGGTGTGGCTGGAAAGCGCGTCGCGCGACACCCCGCTGCGTCCAGGCCGGCGCATGAGCTACATCGAGCCGATCGTCGATTCCTTGAAGGATGTATTGACCCCGGTGGCACGCAAGCGGCTAACGCAGGCGCTGTCGATGGTGATGGGGACTGAAGCTTTGATCGCGGTGCGCGACATCAGCCGCGCCAGCATCGACGAGGCACTCGACAGCGCCGCCTGGGCCGCCCGCTCGCTGGTTCGCCAGGCGCTTGAGGAGGCCGCGCGATGATGGCCCAGGTACAGTGAAAGGCGCGCTGGCGCGCCGCCCTTGACGGCCACCGATGAAGGCACACGCGCAAGGAGCTCGGATCGGAACCTATCCCTCAGCGGCCGCAGGCACGCCGCGCAGTGCCATTTGCAACTGCGCGGCCAGCAGCCGTGCTTCATGCTCGGCGAGGCTGCAGCGCTGCTCCAGCTGTTCCACCCTGGCGGCGTGCAGGTCGAGCCCCACCTTGTGGGCGGCAAAGCCAAGGCTGTGCAGTTCGTCGGGGCGGTAAGCTTCCTGGTCGTGCTTTGAACCCATCAGGATGAAGCCGTCCAGTTCCGAACGGTGCGCCATCGGCAGCGCCAGTTCCCCGGGCAGGGTCGACCCCGTGTCGCGAATCAAGGCCGGCGCTTTTTTGGTTCGCAGCCAGACCGCGATGCCGTCGTCGACATCGACGCGTCCGGGCATGCCGGGCATCGTGTGCTCGCTCAGCAAGAAGCCGTTGGCCGCATGGTCGCGCTGGTAAATCGCATAGCCGGCGCCGCGGCTGAAGCGGTCCAGTTCGTGTCCGAATGCGGCGAGCAGGGCCTCGCGGTTGATGAAGTGCGAAGCGCGTTCGACGAACTGGCGCAGTGCGGCCTCGTTGGCATGCCAGCGATGGAACAGCAAGCGTTCCATCGAGTGTTCGATGAAGTGGCGCACCTTGTGAAAGGCGAGATAGACACCCAATGCGATGCCCGCATCGAGCAGGGCGCTCTGTTTGCGGCTTTCAAAATGAAGGAAATGGATGGCAAGCCATTCGGTCAGGCCGAAGGCAATCAGCAACACCACGCTGGTCAGGCTGTACAGCAGAACGCGGTTGACCGCGAACGTGAAGCTGAGGACGCGAAAACGAAATGTGGCATAAATGAGACCCGCATAGCAAAGCATCGCGACCGGGAACATGCAGAGGTAGTACAAGGCCACAAGCTGTTTTGGCAGCATGAACAGCACCTGGGCCAGCACCACGAGCAGGCCGAACGATGCCAGGATCCACAGCTGGCGCTGGCGTAGTTCGCCCTTGCTGCTGCGCCAGCCATCGACCAGCGCGGCCAGCGTGACCAGCGTACTGAGCAAGAGTACCGCCGCGACGACGATCCTTGCGAAGGGAATGAATCGATGTTGCACGCCGCTCAGCAGCAGTATGACAAACAAGGCCAGCAGCATGGCTGCGATGGGGACGCGCCAGCGGTACAGTTTTCGGCGAAGCCCGGCAGGGGCATCAAACGGGTAGTGGACGGAAAAATAGGCGAGCGCTCCCCACGCCAGGGGGATGCTTGCCGCCGACATGGCCGCCAGGAGCAGGGCGGTGGCGCCTCCCGTGTTGAGTGTGTTGACGCCGCTCGCCGCGATCGCCAGAAAATAGATTGCCAGGGCGCGGCAGGCCTTGCTTTCCGGACGCTTCAAGCCGACAGCCAGGCCCAGCATCAGATTGACGGTCACGAAGGCCATGGCCATGGACTGCAAGGCGGTGAGCAATGGCAGCTCGGATCGGCCCAGCCGCACCGTGACTGAACGGACGGCGCCGTTTGAGGAATACAGCGTGAGCGCAACGGCTTCGCCTTCAAAGGCGCGCCCGAATTGCGCCGGCGTATGCAGCTCGAACGCATCGCCGGCTTTGGCGCCGGCGGAAGCGAGTACCGAATCGGGCGTCAGCGTGTCAATCCTGCGGCGGGTGGAGCCGAATTGCTCTTCCGGCGTGAATGTGCCCCCGAGTGCGCCAAGCTGGCCGTCTCCCAGCAGGCTGGGTGACTGGAAGGCGCCATAGGCCAGCATCGACGCCAGCAACAGAGCGATGACGGCGACGCCGGCCTTCCAAACCGCGAACCCTTGCTTACCCTGTCCCAGCATGCTGACTCCGATCAGTGCAGGTTGACGTTTTTAATGTGGTACTTATATTAACATTACAGTTCGCCAACGCCAATCGTTACGGCGACTTTCAGGGCAGCCTGCTCAGCAGCACCAGCAGTCCCACGGCCGCACTCGACGAAGACAAGGTACTGGCCGACAACATCGTGTCGTGGCAGATGCCCCATGGCGGCTTCTATAAATTGCCGGCCTGGTACGCGGCCAAGTGGGACGGCGCGGTGCCAGCACCGGATTGTTGGCATTGCCCCTCCGCATGTCAGGTCCGCGGATCTACCGCTGTACCAATCCGGAGCAATGATCGACTTGCATGCAAGGTCCTGATAGGCAGTGTTGGCGCGCACTTTGCTACACTGGGGGATCCGGTCCATCATTCCACAAAAACGGAACATCCAGCCCATGCCATCGCCCAGGAAACCACGAGCGTCATCCGCAAGCCAGCGCGGCGCCAACGCCTCTACGCCGAAATTTTCGCGTCAACGCCAGCCCGATCTTGTCTCCGTCGAGGATTGGCAAATCGAACTGCGCCGCCAGTACGGTCGCGATCAAGACTTTGTGCTGGAAAAGCTGGGGCAGGAGCGTTTCTTCTCCGAATACCTGGTGCTCAATCCGCAGAGTGGCGGACGCTACCGCATCAGGATAGGTGGCCTCGCGCCAGGCGAGAACGTGTGTTCCTGTCCCGATTTTTCGACCAATGATCTGGGTACCTGCAAGCACATCGAATTTGCGTTGGGAAAGATCGAAACGCAGCGGGGCGCGAAGAGCGCCTTCAAGCGCGGTTTTCAAGCCGACTACAGCGAGTTGTACCTGGACTATACAGGCGCGCGCTGCGTGCGTTTTCGGGCGGGCGCCGCTTGCTCGGTCGCGCTGGGCGAGCGCGCCCATACCTTGTTCGATGCCGATGCCGGTCATCGACTCGCGCCGCACCACTATGCGCTGCTACCCGAATTCCTGGCCGCCGCGCGGGACGCGGGCGACGATGTGCGTTGCCGTGACGACGCGCTCGGTTTCATTGCCGAGTGGCGCGACGCACAGGAACGCGTCCGTATTCTCGACAGCCATTACGCGGCCGGTGCAGCGCTGGCCGGCCTGCTGAAGATCGACCTGTACCCATACCAGGCACAGGGCGCCTTGTTCGCCGCGCGCGCCGGCCGTTGCCTGATCGGCGATGAAATGGGCCTGGGCAAGACGGTGCAGGCGATCGCCGCCGCGGAATTGATGATTCGTCACTTCGGAGCCGAACGCGTGCTGGTCATTTGCCCGACCTCGCTCAAGCACCAGTGGCAGCGCGAAATTACCCGCTTTGCCGGGCGCGACGCGCTGACCATTCAAGGACTGCGCCCGGCGCGCGCACTCCAATTTGCCGACGACGGCGCGTGCAAGATCACGAACTATGAATTACTGGCGCGTGACCTCGATCTGATCAACGCCTGGGCCCCGGATCTTGTAATTGTTGACGAGGCGCAGCGCATCAAGAACTGGAATACCGTTGCCGCGCGTGCGCTCAAGCTAATTGCCAGTCCTTATGCGATCGTCCTGACCGGCACGCCGCTCGAAAATCGGCTCGAGGAATTGCTCTCGATCGTACAGTTTGTTGACCGCCATCGCCTTGGCCCCACTTGGCGCCTGCTGCATCAACACCAGAGCCGCGATGATAACGGGCGCGTCGTCGGCTATCGCGACCTGGACCGGATCGGCGCCACGCTGGCGCCCATTATGTTGCGCAGGCGAAAGGCTGACGTGCTGGACCAGTTGCCGGCGCGGGTCGATAAGACGCTGTTCGTTCCCATGACGCCGCAGCAGATGGCGCAACATGACGACCACGGCGCCGTCGTCAAGCGCATTGTGCACCGCTGGCGCAAGAGCGGCTTCCTGTCCGATGCCGACCAGCGCCGCCTTACCTGCTCCCTGCAAACCATGCGCATGGCCTGCAACAGTACCTTTCTGGTCGACCATGAAACGGACCATGGCGTCAAGGTTGACGAACTGTTCAACCTGCTCGACGACCTGTTCGAAGACCCGGCTGCGAAAGTGGTGGTCTTCAGCCAATGGTTGCGCACGCATGAGTTGATCGAGCGGCGCCTTGCCGCCAAGGGGTGGGGCCATGTGCTGTTCCATGGCGGCGTTCCAGGCGACAAACGCGGCGCGCTGGTCGACCGCTTCAATGCCGACCCGGCCTGCCGGGTATTCCTGTCGACCGATGCGGGCGGGGTCGGCCTCAATTTGCAGTACGCGGCGGCGACGATCGTGAATATGGACTTGCCGTGGAACCCCGCCGTTCTCGAACAGCGCATTGGCCGCGTCCACCGAATTGGCCAGACCCGCGGCGTGCAGGTGACAAATTTTGTGTCGCAGGGAACCATCGAAGAAGGCATGCTGTCGGTGCTGGCGTTCAAGCAGTCCTTGTTCGCCGGCGTGCTCGACGGCGGCGATAGTGACATCTTCATGCACGGCACGCGCCTGGCCCAGTTCATGGACAGCGTGGAAGAGGTCACGCAAACCATGGGACAGAGGGAAGCGCCAACGGAAGCCCCGTCGCCCGAGGCAGTACGCGCTGCGGTGAATGGCCAGGCCGAGGCCGGCGTGCCGGCCGCCCCGGCGCTCGATCCGTGGGCGCCTTTGCTCGACGCAGGCATGCAATTGCTGTCAGCACTGGCGCAGGCGACGGACACGGACCATCCCAAGCGGCCCGCATGGATAGAAACGGACGGCGCAACCGGAAAGTCCGTCATCAAGCTGCCGCTGCCGGACCCGCAGACTGTGCAGCGCCTGGTTGGCGCGATTGGTGAGCTGGTGTCCAGGCTGCGACCCTGATTTGTGAGTCCGTGAAATGCAAGCACCTGCACGATTCGCCGCCGTCAATCCGCAGATTTCGCTGGCTGCTTTGCACGACCGAATGATTGTATTCGCGCAGGACGAACATGGGGGCTTGATCCACGTTGATGCCGCTCGACGTGGCAAGGCATGCAACTGCCGCTGCCTGGCCTGCGATGAAGCGCTGATTGCGCGCCAGGGCGAGGTCAAGGCGCATTCCTTTGCCCACGCATCTGGCACGGAATGCCAGTTTGCAGTCGATGCCATGTTGAGCCGGCTAGCGAAAGAGTTAATCTTGGCCGCCGGTACATTCGTTTCTCCGTCCCTGATGGTCCGAAGCTTGGGCGCTGGGCCGTTGGGCGCGATCAGGCAGGAGGAGACGCTCGCAGCGTGCCGCTTGCGGGTCGGATCGGTCGATGTCGACCGGCGCGTCCATCCGCAGCGTCCTAGCGTTGTGATGATGGTTAACGGCCGTGAACTGCTGCTGGAACTTACCTATGGGCACCGACTTGACGCTCGAAAGCGAAGCGCGATTGAAAAACTGGCGTTGCCCGCGATTGAGATGCATGTCGGCGAGGGCATGTTTGCAACCGTCGAACAGTTCGGGCGCCAATTGTTGCAGGATGTGGATCACAAGCATTGGGTTTTCAATCCAAAGGCCAATGTCATCCAGGCCAGGCTCGACGCTCTGGTGGCCGATGAGTTGGCGCGGCAAAACGGCCAACAGCTACGTGCGCTCGAGGCCAGGCGGGAAGCAGAAACCCTGCGCCAACAAGCGGTCAAGGCGGCGGTCGAGGAAAAATGGCGAGTCCAGGCGCAGTGCGACAGCATGCGGCGGCAAGAGCGCGCGCAGGTCCAGGAGCCCGCGCGCGCAGGCGAGCAAGAACCGCCTCCCGATCGCCTTCCGGCCTTGCATTACCGCTTGCGCGACGGCGGCGTCCGGCTTCAGCACGAGCGCGATGGCGGCATCGTGGTGCTGCCCGACACCGGGAACGAAGCCGTACTCCAGGCGTTCGCCGGACTGGGTCTGCAATATAGCGCGGAACGTGGCGGGTATCTGGCGACGAAAGATCAGATGGGAGATATCATGCTGGCGCTGCGGCCATTCCAATTGGCCGTCAGGAGCGTCTAGGGGCAAGCCCCTTGCGCAGGATCGGTGCTGGCGCGCCCTGTTTTCGCCGTGTGCAATGGTATTCAGCAACTTCCATGTAATAGCTCGCTCATCGGTGCACATGGTGGCAACAGGAGGGCGACCACGGTACCTTGGTCGATGGCGCTGTCGATCTCGATCGTGCCGCCAAGGCGACCGGTAACCAGGTTGTAGCAAATGCTCATTCCCAGTCCGCTGCTCCCCTTTCCCAAGTGCGTGGTAAAGAACGGATCGAACACATGGTTCCGGGTTTCCCTCGACATGCCGCAGCCGTCATCGCGGTACACCATCCGAACCTGATCGCCGTTAGCGTGTGCCTGCAAGGTGATCAGCCCATGATCGCGGCCCGCAAAACCATGCAACACCGAATTGTTAATCTGATTCGTGACGACCTGTTCTATTGCTCCGGGGAAACTGTCCATCTGTAAATCGTCCGGAACCTGCACGTCGATCCGATACGACGTTTGGCTCAGGTCTGGCTTCATCGATGCCATCACGCTTTCGATCACGCTTTTGAGCTGAATAACGCGCCGCTGCCCCCGGTATTGGTCGACAGCCACCAGCTTGAAATTGCTGACCAGGCTGACGGCGCGCTGGAGACTGCGCAGCATCAATTCCATCGCGCTGCGCGTCGTCTCCAGATAGCCGCTCAGTTGTGATCGCCGCAGTGCGCCTGCATCGTACTAAATTTGGCGCCTTATTTGGTCATTTTGTCCTATAATGTCCTTGCCAACTTGACGGAGCACGGTATGAAATTTTTTAACATTCAACCAATCAGTTACTTGAAAACGAACACTAGCGATGTGGTGAAACAGGTTCAAGAAACTCATGACCCCGTGGCGATCACTGTAAATGGAAAAGTTCAAGCAATTGTTCAAGACCCTCTGAGCTATCAGAAGACGCAAGACCAGCTTACCATGCTCCGAATTCTTGCCCACGGCAGGAAGCAGATTGAAGCAGGAAATGTAACTCATCACGACGACTTCTTTGCTCAGCTGGAAGCTGAAGATAAAGAAGCTATTAAATAAATGAAAATCGTTTGGACTGAATCCGCCAAAAGTGATTTGATGGATATTCGTGATTTCTTGAAAAATTCCGAATCTCTTCAGTTTGCCATCAAAATTACTAAAGAAATTCGCGATGAGGTTGCAACACTGAAAGAGTGGCCGAAACACAAAGGTACTTATGTGAAGGAACTTGAAGAACTCAATCTTTGTCAGTATCGACAACTTTTAGCTGGTCAGAACCGTATCATCTTTGAACGTAGCGACAATGATATTTGCTACATTCATCTGGTCTGTCATATGAGCCGCGACCTTGAGGCCTTGTTGCGCCGTCGCTTGTTGTCCATATAAATTGCATTCCCCAACCCCCGCTTGGCTTGGGGGCGGAAACAAACCAGACGCGAGAACTTCCTATTCTGAAAACGAAAACGCCGACCTGTAAGGGGCGGCGTTTTCACTTTTTATTCTTAGTGGCCGGGGAGGAATCGAAGCGCCGGCACAGATTTTCAGGCCCCGGGCCGGCGCCATTGCAGACGGTCATTGTTGTGCACTACCGCCCCGGAGTTTCCGGAGCCAGGCCTGCTGCTTTCGTGCGATATCGTCATAGTAGTTCTGGGTGGCGCTTTCGACGCGGCGAATGTCCGGGCTCTTCATCGCCATTTCCGACAAGCGCGGGATGGAACGCGGATCGCTGCCGTCCAGGATGGAGAGCGCAGCGGTGTTATAGCTGGCCGCACGCTGGCGCATCTCCTGCGCACCGAAGGCGGCGCTTGCCAGGCGGGGCGAGCCAATGAAGCCCTCCCAGTTGGCGGCCTTGGCCGCTGCGACTGCCTCAGCCGGGGAGTTGGCAGGACGGGGCGCGGCTTGCGCATAGTCAGCCGGTACGAGATCTGGACGCAGGAACAGAATGCGGCTGGTTTCGGACATTCCCGCATGGACTTCGAATTCGCCGTCTTCCTTGCTTGCCTCGGCCGTACGAAGCGGGCGCGCGGGCGGCGGACCGTTCAGGAGGCCCGGCAGGTTGACCATGCGCCCACCACTCGTTCATATAGGTATCGGTCCCAGACGGCAGATGAGGACCGTGCTGCTCGAGGATGCCGCCGGTCAGGATGACAACCGTGCGGGCCTTGTCAAGCGTGGCCAGTTGTCTTGTATTCATTTCGGCGGCGAGATGGACCTGAGCATGGGCCACCAGCGGGAACAGCAAGGTCACTATCGGGGCGCGCAGCATGGATTGCATTACTTTCCTTCGCAGTGAGTTTGCCGGGCCGGGCCTCGGGCTTTCGATGGCCAGGGCGCCGCGAGAGCGGCGAAAATGAATGAGGCACCCGGCTGGCTTCGTCATGAACGCTCCCAATCCAGGGATTGATTTCGTATTCAACGCTTTTCCCGCCTCTCGGATGTAATGCACATAGAATTTGTCAATAATATCAGCCAGTGCGATGGCGCCGGCAAACTGTCATTCCAGCGACATCAATTGAACCTTATACTGTCAGGCTACGATCGTTGACGGGAATGAATGTGGTGACCCAGGCGCAGGAAAAAAGCAGCATGTTTGAAAGCGGCCTGACACCGCCCCAGCCGCGTGAGGCCTGCCTGGACGCGTTGGCCCGTGTCCTCGCCAGCCAGACCTTTGCCAAGAGCGCGCGGCTGTCGTCGTTCCTGCGCTATGTCTGCACGACGACCGTGGAAGGGCAAGCCGCGGCGCTGTGCGAGCAGCATATCGGCGTGGCCGTGTTCGGCCGCCCCGAGCACTTCAATCCGGCCGACGACACCATTGTGCGCACGACGGCGCGGCTGCTGCGCCAGCGCCTGGCCCAATACTATGCCGAAGAGGGCAGCGCGGATGCGCTGCGCATCGCGATCCCGCGCGGCACCTACGTTCCCGTGTTCGTCCTGGCCACTGCGGCGGCGCCGCCGGCCGAAGAAGAGACGGTCCCGCCGCCAGAGCAGGGCGCCGCAACCGCGCCCGCCGCGCCCGCTCCGGCCAGGCGCGTCCGCAGGCGGACGCTGGGCATCGCCGCGCTGCTGGCGGTGGCGGTGCTGGCGGGCGCGGCGGCTTGGCTGGGGCAACGCGGCCAGTCCAGTGTGACCGCGTTCTGGAGCGCGCTGCTGCCGGCCGACCGCGATGCCCTGCTGGTGGTGTCCGACGCAGGGCTGGTGCTGTACCAGCTGGAGACCCGCAGCCAGGTCAGCCTCGAGGCCTATGCGGCCAAGCGGGTGGGCGAGCCCGTGGCGCCGCCCGGTCTGGGGCATGCGGAACATTTCCGTGCGCGCCGCTACACCGGTATGTCCTCGGTCCAGCTGGCGGCGGAACTGGGCAAGCGCGCCATCGCTGCGCCCCAGCGCTTGCATCTGCGCTTCGCGCGCGACCTGCAGCTTGGCGACTTGAAACAAGCCAATGTGATCCTGCTCGGGGTGGCGCAGGCCAATCCGTGGTGGGCGCTGTACCGCAGCCAGCTGGATTTCCACATCGACTGGAATCCTCAGCAGCCGGACCAGTTCTCGATCCGGAATGACCATCCCCGCAGCGGGGAGGCGCCGGGGTACGTCTTCAGGATCGACGATCCGCAACGGCGCGGCTTTGCCACCATCGCCTACACACGGGGACTGGGCGGCGACGGGCATGCCTTGCTGATCGGCGGCACCACCTCGGCGGGGACTGAGGCGGCCATCGAATTCCTGGTCGACCCGGTCCGGCTGGCACCCTTGCTGAAGCAGGCCACGCAGGCGGACGGCGCGGTCGGCAGCTTCGAAATCCTGCTCCAGTGCGTGCTGCAGGCGAACGGCAGCACCGACGTGCAAATCCTCGGTTTTCACGTGCACCCGGGCTGAGTTCTCCTCGGTTTCACCGGGAAACTTCACCGTGAAACGCCACATGGCGCCAGGCGCGCCCACTAGACTGCATTGCATTCCGGCCCAGTCCGGTAATCACAACAACCAGCCTAGTCGAGGAAATCCAAGGTGAAGAATCAGAGAGACCGTAGCGCGCTATCCATGCTCCTGCTCGGAGCAATCAGTATCAACGTCCAGGCGGCCGCAGCGCCGGAGCAGGACCCGCCCGTGGCGCAGGACAAGCCCGAAGCCGTCCAGCAGCAAGTCGTCGTGACCGGCACCTCCGGCCGCAAGAAGAAGTTCGAGACGCCGTACGCCATCTCGACCATCGGCGAGGCGGAAATCCAGCGCAGGGATCCCAAGAGCACGGTCGACTTGCTGAAATCGGTCCCCGGTGTCAAGGTGGAAAACTCGGGCGGCCAGGGCGGCGGCGAGAACGTGGTGATCCGGGGCCTGCCGTTTTCCGGCTTCCGCCTGATGGACATGCTGGAAGACGGCCTGCCCCTGTTCGAATCGAACTTCGAGCGCCAGGTGCAGATCGACCAACTGTACCGGGTCGACCTGGGTACCGCCGGGGCCGAGATCGTGCGGGGCGGCACGGCGCCGGTGTACAGCAATAATGCCGCCGGAGGTGTGGTCAACTTCCTGTCCAACTTCGGCACGGCCGAGGCGGCGCATGCCGCCAAGCTGACGGTAGGACAGCGCCATCAAGTGCGCGCCGACCTGGCGCTGTCCGGTCCTCTCAGCGAGCGCCTGCTGTACAGTCTCAGCGGCTTTTTGCGCCAGGGCGACGGCTTGCGCGACCCCGGGTTCCGCCACGCCGACCGCGGCGGCCAGTTCAAGCTCGGCGCGACTTATTTGCTGGGCGGCGGCGACAAGCTGTACGCCAGCCTGAAGTACCTGAACGACCGGACTATTTTCTACGCCGGCATCCCGCTGACCGATGCCCGCAACGGCAATTCACTGGCCCACCTGATCGATCCGCACACCGGCACCCTGGATTCGGCCAGCTTCCGCCAGGTGCGCTATCGCGTGCTGGACGGGCAGGGCGGCAGCGGCTACGCGGACCGCGACCTTGCCGACGGTATCCATCCCAAGGTCACCACGCTGACGGGCGGCGGCGACTTCACGCTGCCGGGCGGCTGGAAGCTGAGCGACAAGGCCCGCTACACCAGCGGCGAGGTGGGCTTCAACGCGATCCTGAACGGCGCACCTTCGGACGCGGCGGCGTTGCTCAAGGCTAACCTGGGCGCGGCCCAGAAGGCGTTCGCCGGCACCGCCTCGCTGCGCTACCTGTATGCGGGCAGCGGCCAGGTGTTCGACCCGGCCGCCACCGCCGGACTGACCATGACCAACACCTGGTCCAGCACCGTTTCCACGCTCCGCAACGCAGTCAACGACCTGCGCGGCAGCAAGTCCTTCGCCCTTGCCGACCTCGGCACGCACGACGTGGCGCTGGGCCTGAGCCTGAGCCGCTTTAGCCTGCAACAGCAGCAGATCGGCAATACCATCCTGACCAACGTCAAGAACAATCCCGACCTGCTGGACATCCAGGCACTGAACGCCGCCGGCCAGCCGACCGGCATGGTGACGGAGAACGGCTTCACCACCTACGGCAGCGGCGACCTGATCGGCCGGGTGCATGGCCTGGCGTCGGCCGTCTATGCGACGGAAAACTGGCACATCTCCAAGGATTGGCAGGCCGACATCGGCGTTCGCCACGAGGTGCGCCAGGAACGAGGCGAGCGCGGCGTCATCGGCAAGCAGCTCCTGTCCAGCACCGGCCCGCTGGCCGCGCAAAGCGTGACCGGCCTGACCGGCTACGTCCCCTATAGTGTGACCCAGCATGGGACGGCCTGGACCGCCGGCTCGCTGTTCAAGATCAGCCAGCCGCTCAACGCCTTCGTGCGCTACTCCAGCGCCTACAGCCTGCCGCGCCTGAGTGATTACTGGGCCAACATCAACAATGGTGTGGCCGGCACTTTGCCCAACGGCCAGCCGGTGCCGGTAACGCCGGTGCGCCAGGCCGAGGCTGGTTTCAAGCTGTCGCAGCCCCAGCTGCAGCTGGTATTGATCGGGTTCTACAGCAATTTCAAGAACCTGAATTCGTCGACCTACTTCGCCAACGCGGCCGGCGTGCTCACCAACCAGCCGCTGCTGATCAATACCACGACCAAGGGCGTGGAGCTGGAAGGTGCATGGCGTCCCGTCAGCGCGTTCGAACTGACCGGCTCGGCGACCTGGCAACAGCCGGAGGTGGATGGCGGCGAGACCTTCAGCACCCTGTCCGCCGGCAGTATCGCAGGCAAGCAGATTCCGCGCGTGCCGCGCACCATGGTCACGCTCAGCCCCACCTGGCTGTTCAGCCTCGACGGCAGGAGCGGGCGCCTGTATGCCGCGTTCAGTGCGGTGGGCAAGGGCTACCAGGACTTTGTGAATACCAGCATTATTCCTGCCTATCGGACCGTGGACCTGGGATTCCAATACCGCTTGACGCCGGAAGTGAGCGTGCAGCTTACGGTTTCTAACCTGAGCAATTCTGCCGGCCTTACGGAAGGCAATGCCCGCGCACCGGCCGGCAATGCCTTCAGTGTGGCGGAAGCGAGCACTGGCCGCCCCATCTTCGCCCGCAACGTGGCCGCGTCGGTCACCTACCAGTGGTGAGCGCGATGAACGCGCAAGCTCGCGGCGGCCAGCCTTGGTCCCGGCGGCGCGCCCTGGCCTTGTTGGTGCAGGGCGGGCTGGGGCTCGGCGCCGGCCTGGTGCAGGCCGCGCCGCGCGCGGCTGCGGTGGCGCCCAAATTCACCCCCGACGGCAGCGAGGCGCACTGGACCGGCAACTCCATCATCTGCCATGTGGACAAGCGCAGCGAAAGCTTCATGGCCTTGCTGGACATCCACCGCGATCTGATGCGCAGTGGCATGCTGCACCGGATTGCCGTGCTGCCGCCTGCCAGTTACCACCTGACGGTCTTCAATGGCATCTCCTATCCGGCACGGCATCTGGACTTCCCCACGGATATCCCGCCCGATGCCGATGAAGCCTTCTGCAACGCCTGGTTCCTGGCCAAGCTGAAGGCATTCGATCTCAGGTGTGAGCTGCCGTTCCGCCTGCGCGCGCTGCCGGTGGAGATGCAGACCAACTTGTACAACATCCAGTTCGAGCCGGTGGACGAAGCGGAAAACCGCAAGATCCGCAAGCTGCGCGACCGGCTGGCGCAGGCCTTGAATTTCCGCCTGGCCGACCACGACAGCTTCCGCTTCCACATCACGCTGAATTACTTTTATTCGGCGATGAGCAGAGAGGAGGAGCGCCGTTTCTTCACGCTGCATCAGGCGCTGGCTGGCGAGCTGATCCGGCGCGCACCGGTGCTCGAGCTGCAGAACCCGGAATACGTGTATTTCGACGGGATGTACCAGTTCCGGCCACAGTTGCTGTTGCAGAACCAGCCGGCATAGCAGCAGAAGCGGCGCCGCGGGTCGTGGCGCCGCTTCCGATGCGCAATAGCTTGGTCTTTCCCGTAGGTTCGTGCCCACAGGCTGCCGCAGCATTTGAAATTGCTAACGTATCATCCCGTATTTTCTTATGTCAATCGATTGGTTTTCCCCGGCGCAATGCGAAAGCGCGAACTTGATCGCTGCAAGCGGGGGCGCCGCTCAGGTCGCGAGCATGCGCAGCAGCAGCCCGGTGATATACGCGCCATAGGTGCCGAGCGCATACCCGAGCACCGCCAGCAGTACCCCGACCGGCGCCAGCGCCGGGTGGAAAGCGCTGGCGACGACCGGGGCCGACGCGGCGCCGCCGATATTCGCCTGCGAGCCCACCGCCATGAAGAACAGCGGTGCGCGGATGAATTTGGCGACCAGCAGCATCAGGGCGCCGTGCACTGAAATCCAAATCAGGCCCAGCAGGAACAGCCAGGGCCGGTCGAGCAGGGCGCCAAGGTCCATGTGCATGCCGATCGCGGCGATCAGCATGTACAGCAT
Organism: Massilia sp.; assembly: GCA_036676245.1. GTDB lineage: Bacteria > Pseudomonadota > Gammaproteobacteria > Burkholderiales > Burkholderiaceae_D > Telluria_A. Next base: position 42,448 of record JAKFDH010000130.1, read on the forward strand.
GGCCGATCCGATGGTCGACGCGCCAGCGCCCTCGAGGCTGCGCGCCTTGGTAAAGCTGAGCAGGAGACCAAAGGTGGTGGCAAGCACGACGATCCAGAAGAAGCCCGAGGTCAGGCTGTAGTCGCGCAGCCGCCATTCGGCGGGAAGGGAAGCGATCCACGCGATGATCGGGCCGGCCAGCGCGTGCGCCAGGCCGGTCACGCCGAGGCCGACGGCCAGGATCACCATCACGTCGGTCAGGGTGGGGACCCTTGCGTTTTCGGACTGGAATTTCTCGATCCGGTTCTTCAAGTCATTGATCGCGCTCAGGTCGGCCCCGGTCCAGCGGTCGAATACATGGGCGCGGCCGGCCAGGAACAGCAGCACGGCCATCCAGATATTGGCCACCAGGACGTCGACCGCGACAAACTGGCCGAACAGCGTAGCGTCGATCTCGAATACTTCCTTCATCGCCGCCTGGTTGGCGCCGCCCCCGATCCACGCGCCGGCCACCGCTGTCATGCCACGCCACGTATCGCCGTCCACCGTGGCGGGGTGGATGACGCGCATGACTTCAAAGGCGACCAGGGCGCCGAGCATGACACCCGCAGTGCCGGTGAGGAACATGATGACAGCCTTGGGGCCGAGCCGCACGACTGCGTTGAAATCGATCGGAATGCACAGCAGGACCAGCGCGGTTGGCAGCAAGTAGTCGCGCGCCATCGGGTACAGCCCCGAACTGCTGCCGCTGATGATGCCCATCGTGTTGAGCAGGGCCGGTATCAGGTAGCAAAGCAGCAGGGCCGGCACGTAGGAATAGAACTTCTTCCAGAAGCCATCGGGGCGCGCGGAGGTCCAGAAAACGGCGCCGAGGATCGCGGCCAGCATGCCGAGGACGACCGCATCGTTGGTAACCAGCGGGGTGACTGTTTGCATCTGAGTTCCGGATTGGAAGTTGTGGGCAGCGGGCGCGGCGGGATTGTGCCGCGTCCGTTGTTGGGGCTGTCAAGGTGTGACGCATTTTACATTGGCCGGGACGGCGGTCATGCGATACTGCTCCGGATTCCAGACTACGGAGGTTGGATTGAAAAACGCTGCTCTCATCCTGTTCGCAATCGTCAACTGCGCGGCCCAGGCGGCCGATGGCCCACGGTTCGACGCCAGGCGCATGTCGCAGGACGTCAAGGTGCTCGCTTCGGATGAATTCGAGGGCCGCGGCCCGTACACACCGGGTGAAGTCAAGACCGTCAACTACCTGGTCGGGCAGTTCAAGGCAGCCGGCCTCCAGCCGGGCGGCGACCTTGTCGGTGGCAAGCGCAGCTGGACGCAGGAAGTTCCGCTGCGGCGTTTCGAACTCAAGGGGCCGATCGACCTGACCGTGCACGACGGCACGCAGGCCCAGAAGCTGGCCCAGGGCGCGGACATCGCACTGCGCGCCCCGATGAACGGCATGGCCAGGGTCGATGTCAAGAACGTGCCGCTGGTCTTCGTCGGCTTTGGCGTCACCGCGCCCGAGCGGCGCTGGGACGATTTCAAGGGCGTCGACTTGAAAGGCAAGCTGGCGATCGTGCTGATCAACGATCCGGATGTCGACGCCGGCGAGGGCGATTTTGGCGGCAAGGCCATGACGTATTACGGCCGCTGGACCTACAAGTACGAGGAAATGGCGCGCCGCGGCGCGCTCGGCACCCTGATCGTTCACGAGACGGCGCCGGCGTCCTACGGCTGGCCGACGGTGAAGAATTCAAACACCATCGTGATGTACGACATCGTGCGCAAGGAGCCGCACAAGGAGCATGCGGCGATCGAAGCGTGGATCCAGCGCGAGCTCGCAGTGAGCCTGTTCAAGCGCGCCGGGCTCGATTTGGACGCGGCGCGCAAGCAGGCCGCGCGCCGCGACTTCAAGCCGGTCGAGCTTACCGGCGTGACCTTGTCGGCGCACTATGCCGTCGACAGCCAGGTCATCAAGTCCAACAATGTGGTGGCGCTGCGTCCGGGCAGCGAGCGGCCGAACGAGTTTGTGATGTACAGCGCGCACTGGGACCATCTCGGCGTCGGGCTGCCCGATGCGCGCGGGGACACCATCTATAACGGCGCCGTCGACAACGGCACCGGCCTGGCCGTGCTGCTGGAAATGGCGCGCGCCTTCGGTTCACAGCCGCCGCCCAAGCGCAGCGTGGTCTTCATGTCGACGACCGCCGAGGAAAAGGGGCTGCTGGGCGCGGAATACTACGCGTCCAATCCGCTGTACCCTCTCGGCGCCACCGTCGGCATGATCAACATGGACACGCTCGATCCGGAATCGGTGGCGCGCAACTTCACGATCGCCGGTCATGCGAAGGTGGACCTGCTCGATATGCTGATCGCCAAAGCGAAGCTGCACGGCCTGGCCTACCTGCCCGATCCGCGGCCGGAAGCAGGCACCTTTTTCCGCAACGATCACTTCCCGATGGCCAAGCTCGGCGTGCCGGCGATTTCGTTCAAGACCGGGAATGACCTGGTCGAAGGCGGCACTGCCGCCGGCAAGGCCTGGCGCGACAAGTACACGGCCGAACGCTATCACCAGCCATCGGACCAGTGGAGCGAAACATGGAGTTTCGCCGGCCTGGCGCGCGACATGGAGGTGCTGTATGGCCTGGGCGCCGACCTCGCCAATTCGAACGCCTGGCCGAACTGGGCCCAGGATTCCGAATTCAGGGCGATGCGCGATGCCAGTGCGGCACAGCGGCGCTGAGCAGGGTCAGCGCGGCGCCGGCGCGAATTCAGGGTGGGAGATGGTGAGCTTCTGGTCAGCCGCGCCGGTATAGAGCACGAACAGTTTGACGTTCTTGCCTTCCAGGGCACGGCCGTTGTGCAGCGTATTCACCACTTCCGCCAGTGTATCGCCAGCGCGCAGGACCTTGACCGCGCCGTCACCGCGGGTGACTTCCAGCGTCCCTTCGAGCACGTAGGCAAACGAGGGGAGGGGATGTTCGTGCCAGCCGGTTTGCGCGCCAGCGGTGATTTCGACGATCAATGCCGTTACTTCGGCCTGCCCCTTCGGATAGACAATCGGCTTGCCATCCCAGCTGGTACTGGTCTTCATCAGCGGCGTCACTTTGACGGTGGCTGAGGTGTCGAGTGCGCTGGCCGGGTGCGCAAAGCTGAAAAGAAGGGCCGTTGCCAAGAATAGCTGTTTCATTTTTTTACCGTTGGTCGCTGGAGGATGCGACATCATACGCGTCCCGATATTGCGGCTGGCCTGGGTTGGTGAATTTCGCAAGGAGAAATGAGGAAATTCATACTATTGCAAAGTCATAAAGTGCGTAGCATTCCTCTGCGTCGCGCCCCGCGATTCATGGAGGAAAAAAATGCTGCCTTTTCGCGCGATCACCTTGATCGCAGCAAGCCTGCTGGCCTTGTCGGCCGGGCCTGGACATGCCGTCCAGCTCACCAGCCCGGTCAAGGTCAGCGGTGGCGCCATCGCCGGCGTGCGCGCCGACGGCCTGAAGACCTACTTGGGTATCCCTTTCGCAGCGCCACCGGTCGGCAATCTCCGCTGGCGGGCGCCGCAAGCGGTCGTGCCGTGGAAGGGCGTCATGGAGGCGCGCAGTTTCGCCGCTGCCTGTGCGCAGACGGCAGCGTGGATCACGGAGGCGAAAAGCGAAGACTGCCTTTACCTGAATGTTTGGGCGCCTGAAAAGGCCAGGAATCTTCCGGTGATTGTGTGGATTCACGGCGGCGGCTATTACGGCGGCACGGCCTCGCAGTCGTATTTCCACGGCGGCAATTTGGCAAAGCGCGGGGCCATCGTCGTCACGTTGAATTATCGCCTGGGCATATTCGGCTTCTTTTCCCATCCGGAGTTGAGTGCCGAGTCGCCGGACAAAGCATCGGGCAACCAGGGGATCGAAGACAATATCGCGGCGCTGCGCTGGGTGAAGGACAACATCGCGGCCTTTGGCGGCGATCCCAAGCGCGTCACCATCATGGGCGAGTCGGCGGGCGGCGAATCGGTCACGGTGCTGGTCGCATCGCCGGTTGCAAAGGGGCTGTTCCAGCGCGCAATCGCGCAAAGCGGCAACTTTGCGATGCCGATCAGGTCGAGCGAGGATCGCCTGTTCGATCGCGGCGCCGCCGAAGCACAGGGACTGGCCTTCGCCAAGGCTGCCGGCGGGGCAAGCCTGGCAGAGCTGCGCGCGATGCCGGTCGAGGCCCTGCAAAAGCCGGCATGGGCGCCGCATCCGATCGTCGACGGGCACGTGCTGCGCGAAGACCTGACCACGACCTACCGCAATCGCCGCCATAACGATGTGCCTTTGCTGGTGGGCTGGAACGCGGAAGAAGGCAAGGACCTGGCGCCGGAGATCCTGGGCACCAGCGATTTCTCGAGCGCCAGGCACCGGGAACTGGTGACCAAGCTGCTGGGCTACGCACCGTCCGAGGCCATGCTGGCGGCCTATCCCGGCGCCGCGAATGCCGAGGCCAAGGCGTCGATCAATCAGCTCACGAACGACTGGTGGGGCTGGCGCATGTGGTACTGGGCGGAGCTGCAGGCGAAATACGGCCAGCCGAAACCTTATGTCTATTTCTTTGCCCACCGGCCGGCGGAGCCGACGACGCCATGCGGCTATGGCTGCGGGGCGGGCCATGGGGCCGAGATCCAGTACGTGTTCGATAATCTCGACCCGGCGTCGCGGCCGTGGACTGCGGCGGACCGGCAACTGGCGGCGCGGCTTGCCACGACCTGGGTCAATTTCGCGCGCACCGGCAATCCGGCGGGCAAAGGATTGCCGGCCTGGCCGGCGTTCGATGGCTCGAAGGCATCCGTGCTGCGTATCGGCGACGAGGTCCAGCTGAAGGCGCACAAGCTGCCGGACTTCTCCCTGTTCCCGCAGATATCAGATTAGCGGTCCAGCAGCGTGCTTGGCGGCCTGGCCAACGACGGCGGCACCAAATTGTCCCAGTCGTTCCTGGCCGACACCCACACCTTCAAGGTCTTCCCAGGGTCCGAGACGAATGTGTGGACCGTCAGCTTCAGTGCCGATGGCACCGTGCTGACCTATCATCTGGACCGCCACGCCAAACCGCGCATCGAGTTTGTCCTGAAGCGTCTCGCATCGCCGAAGTGAGGACGTAAGCTGCATGCCGATCGGTCTGGCAATCCCACACTGAACGGTGACATAGCCAAGAAAAACGCCAACCCGCAAGGGTTGGCGTTCTGTCTAAGCAGTTACGTTCCCTGCGTTAGAACTGGTTCATGGTGTTATCTTTGCCGGCTGCCTTCAGGGCAGCTTCGCCGCTGAAGTATTCCTTGTGGTCGTCGCCGAGGTCCGAGCCGGACATGTTCTGGTGCTTGACGCAAGCGATACCCTGACGGATTTCCTTGCGCTGGACGCCAGCGACATAACCGAGCATGCCTTGATCGCCAAAGTATTCCTTGGCCAGGTTGTCGGTCGACAGTGCTGCCGTATGGTAGGTCGGCAGCGTGATCAGGTGATGGAAGATGCCGGCTTCACGCGCAGCATCGGCCTGGAAGGTGCGGATATTCTCATCGGCGGCGATGGCCAGCGGCGTCGCGTCGTATTCAACGCTCATCAGCTTGGCGCGTTCGTACGCGGAGACGTCCTTGCCTTCTTCCTTCATCTTGTCGTACACCTGCTGGCGGAAGTTCAGCGTCCAGTTGAACGACGGGCTGTTGTTGTACACCAGCTTGGCATTCGGGATCACTTTGCGAATTTCTTTGACCATGCCGCCGATCTGGGCGATGTGCGGTTTCTCGGTTTCGATCCACAGCAGGTCGGCGCCGTTTTGCAGCGACGTGATGGAATCGAGCACGCAGCGCGCTTCGCCGGTGCCGGCGCGGAACTGGAACAGGTTGCTCGGCAAACGTTTCGGACGCAGCAGCTTGCCGTCGCGCTTGATGATCACGTCGCCGTTGCCCATCGATTCCAGCGACACTTCTTCCACGTCGAGGAAGGCGTTGTACTGGTCGCCCAGGTCGCCCGGCTCGTTGGTGACCGCGATTTGCTTGGTCAGGCCGGCGCCCAGCGAATCGGTACGCGCAACGATCAGGCCGTCGTCGATGCCCAGTTCCAGGAAGGCATAACGCACCGCACGGATCTTGGCCAGGAAGTCTTCATGAGGAACGGTGACCTTGCCGTCCTGGTGGCCGCACTGCTTTTCGTCGGATACCTGGTTTTCGATCTGGATGCAGCAGGCACCCGCTTCGATCATTTGCTTGGCCATCAGGTAGGTCGCTTCGGCATTGCCAAAACCGGCGTCGATGTCGGCGATGATCGGCACGACGTGGGTGATGTGATTGTCGATCTGGTCCTGGATGGCTTGCTTGGCGGCGCCTTCGGCACTGTCCAGCTGGCGGAACAGGCCGCCCAGCTCGCGTGCATCGGCCTGGCGCAGGAAGGTGTACAGCTCGCGGATCAGGTCGGCGACCGCGGTCTTTTCGTGCATCGACTGGTCAGGCAGCGGGCCGAACTCGGAGCGCAGCGCCGCAATCATCCAGCCCGACAGGTAGAGATAGCGGCGGTCGGTGCTATTGAAGTGCTTTTTGATGGAGATCATCTTCTGCTGACCGATGAAACCGTGCCAGCAACCCAGCGACTGGGTGTACTTGGACGAGTCGGCGTCATAGTTCGCCATGTCCTGGCGCATGATCTTGGCGGTGTACTTTGCAATGTCCAGACCGGTCTTGAAGCGGTTCTGGGCGCGCATGCGTGCAGCGGACTCAGGATTGATGGCGTTCCAGGCGCTGCCTTCTTTGTCCTTCAGGGCGGCGATGGCTTTGATGTCGTCTTGGTACTGTGACATGTGAATCTCCAGGATAAAAAGCAAGATTAAAAAACGAGGGAAGCGTCGCTACTGTGCTCGCGTTCGTGCCGACAAGGCAGGGATATCGAAGCAGTAGTGCATGGAGTAATGATAGGCTTCTTTCAGAATATTTTCGAGTCTTATATAAGACATATAACTGAAATAAATCGTTTTATTTTCAAATACTTATATGCTGTTTTCCATGATGTGAAACAAATTTCCAAAAAATGAAATGCCGGCTCGCTTACTCGAGCGCTTGATTTTTCACATTGTGGAAGCCATTTTCAGCGCGCGCCAATTGGGGCGGCGCGCATAAGCCCGGAAACGACAACGCCAACCTGCGAGGGGTTGGCGCTTGGCTTGGGAATCAGGGCCGATGCGGACTGCCGCTGCCGGCAGCCCAATATTATGGGGCTGGCTGGGTCACGCTGTTCTTTTGGAGCGTCACGGCGGTCTGGGCCAGCAAGCGGCCGTTGACGGTCGCGCCGGTTTTCACCGCGACCATGGTCTTGGCCAGGACGATGCCTTCAAAATGGGCGGTGGTCCCGATCGAGACAGCGCCGGCGGACTGCCAGAAGACGTTCTTGGCCAGTGCGCCGCCGCTCAGCGTGACGCGGCTTGCGCTCGCTTGCTGGAGGCCGCCGGCGATCTGGAAGATCCAGACGTCGGTCGGGCCGCCCGCCAGCGTCACGTCAGTGGAGATCTTGACGTCGGTGCCCCATTTGTACAGGCCGGGCGCCAGCGTCTTGCCGCCGATTTCTCCGGAGCCGAGTTCAGTAAAGTCGGGCAATACGCGGCTGGCGGCGTCCGTATATGCCGCTTCCATGTCGCTCACTGCCGCGGTCAGGAGGGTCGCTGCCGTCACGCTGCATGGCAGCGGGCCGGCGGCATCGACGGTGTACAGGATGCCGGCGGCGATTTCGCCGCAGCGCAGGCCGATCGCCGCGCCGGTAATCGGGCTCGCACCGACATCGCCATTGATGACCGAGGCATATACATTGGTAATGCCGGTTTTGCTCAACAGCGCAAATGTCGTTGCTGAACCTAGTTTGACCGGCGCCTGCATGCGTGGCCCGTTGGTGCTGGCCGCATGCGCGGCTGCCGGCAGGGCCAGCAAGGCACCCAGGATCGTTGCCGCGATGAGGGTTTGCGGTGTGCGTTCGATTCGGATCATTATGTCTCTCCCGTTTTGTTGCGCATCTGTTTACCTGGTTTTTCAGGGAAAGGTGGATCCGCTGGCACTGGGGCCTGTTTCGTGGCTCCCGTTATACAGCCCGGTCCGGCAATGCTATGTGAGTTACCGCACTTAGTAACAACAGTTACACGTGTGAATCGCCACGGGTGGCCGTGGCGTGGCGATGCGGGTATTCCAACGAAACCGGGCCTGTAGTCCGCAATTGGCGGGATCAGACCAGTACGGCCTGAATGGGGCGTCGCATTGACCAGGGCAGCGCCGGCCCACGACCAAATCGCACGACCAGATCCGGTCGCAGATCGCCCAAGCCAAGGTACGCAGCGAACTGGGCGCGGATCGCCCCGACTTCGACCGCTTGATTCAGGAACGCGTTGCGAATTCCCAGCGCGGTCGCTTGCAAGGCGAAGCGCTCGTAGCAGCGCCCGGTTTCCACCCAGTGCGTCTTATCGTTGGCGTCGGAGACGAACACTGCAATTCCGGCCGAGTTGCGGATTTGCCGTGCATAGCGCTTATTTTCAGATTTCGGCGTGAAAAACACGTCCATCATTCGGCTCCCCAGCCACCGCGGCATTGCCGGATTGCCCGTTGCGCCGGCGAAGAGGCCATCGCCGCTTCGGACGGCTTCATCCTTGCTGAAACGAATCCAGGCCTTCAGTTCGTCGACAAACGCCGGATCCTTGATTTGCGCCGTGTTGCCAGACACTACATAGTCCAGCACGCTTTCCATCGCCGAAGGCTCGGTAAGCAGCAGCACACGTACGCCGTTGCCGCGAGCTGCCTGTTCGAGCAGACGGAGTTCTCCCGTGGAAAGCGGCTTGCCATCGTAGTCGCCACGAGTGCATTGCCGCTCAGTAATTGCGTGAAATAAAGGCGACACCAGTGCCTTTGTCGCCTCGAGATTGATTGAAATCGTGTCCGTGCCAGTTGCATTGAAATTGGCCTTGGCCATGAGTCCATGCGCGGAAGCCGCAAGGGCAAGGTTTTCAGTTGCACAGCCCAGCGACACGAACATGTGATGGTCATCAGGATCGACAACTGGACAGCGCCGTGAAAGATCGGGCTCGATGGTGATGAGACTATCCACAGCGTGAAATTTCCAGCATTGGGTGTTGTGGCTCGATGGCGCCAACGTGGCATAGCGCACCAGTTCGTTCAGTAGCGCGGTCCGGTCGCTGGGGGGCATTGCCGCAGGACGCCGGAGGCTGCGGACGAGCGCCTCATTGCCAGTGTCGGACGAAAAACGAGTGAGCATGGATGAGCTTACCGCGAATGCGGTCGCGCCTATAAAGTGTCTGGATGACGAAATGGGGACTCGCCAGGAAGGATTGACTGAGTCGATCCTTTGCCATGATGGGCGATGCCGACCTTATCGTCTGTTGGCTTCCCCACATAGAGGCGACGCCAAGCGGCATGGGTTATACGCTGGCCCCCTGCGTGTCGGATCACTTTCCGTCCAGGATTTTGCCGGGGTTCAGGATGCCCTTGGGGTCGAGCGTGCGCTTGATCGCGCGCATCATCTCGAGGGCTTCGATACCGGCCTCCTGCACCAGGAAATCCATCTTGTGCATGCCGATGCCATGCTCGCCCGTGCAGGTGCCGTCCAGGCGGATCGCGCGCGCCACCAGCTGTTCGTTGAGCGTTTCGGCGACGCGCCGTTCGTGCGCCGAGTTGGGATCGATCAGATAGCCGAAATGGAAGTTGCCGTCGCCGACATGGCCGACCAGGAAGTAGGGCAGGCCGGAGGCATCGGCTTCGTCGACCGATTCCAGCAGGCATTCGGCAAGCCGGCTGATCGGCACGCAGGTGTCGGTACTGATGGCGCGGCAGCCGGGGCGCGACTGGATCGCGGCGAAATAAGCGTGGTGGCGCGCCGTCCACAGGCGCGAGCGGTCTTCGGCGCTGGTGGCCCATTCGAACGCGCCGCCGCCGAATTCGTCGGCGATCAGGCGCACCGTTTCGGCCTGTTCCCTGACCGCGCTGGCGGTGCCGTGGAACTCCATCAGCAACATGGGCGACTCGGGCAGCGCCAGCTTGCTGTGGACGTTGACCATGCGGATGCTGTTGGTGTCGAGTAGTTCGACGCGGGCGATCGGGATGCCGGCCTGGATGATGTGGATGGCCGTGCGCACCGCCGCTTCAATCGACGGGAACGAGCACGCGGCGGCCGATTCGGCCTCCGGCAAGGGATGCACGCGCACCACGATTTCGGTAAACACGCCAAGGGTGCCTTCGCTGCCGACCATCAGCCGGGTCAGGTCGTAGCCGGCGCTGCTTTTCCTGGCGCGGGTGCCGGTGCGCAGCACCGCGCCGGTCGCGCTCACCACTTCCAGCGCCAGCACGTTCTCGCGCATGGTGCCGTAGCGGACCGCGTTGGTGCCGCTGGCGCGGGTGGCGCACATGCCGCCGATGGAGGCGTCGGCGCCGGGATCGACCGGGAAGAACAGGCCCGTGCCCTTGAGCGCGCTGTTGAGCTGCTTGCGCGTCACGCCGGGCTGTACCGTGACGGTCATGTCCTCGGCATTGATGGCCAGCACGCGGTTCATGCGGCTCAGGTCCAGGCTGATGCCGCCCTGCACGGCCAGCAAGTGGCCCTCGAGCGAGGAGCCGGCCCCGAACGCGATCACCGGCACGGCATGGGTGTCGGCAAAGCGGACCAGGTCGATGACGTCCTCGGTGCTCTCGGCAAACAGCACGGCTTCCGGTGGCGGCACGTCGACGTAGGCCGATTCGTCGCGCCCGTGCTGTTCGCGCAGCGACAGCGCGGTGGACAGTTGCGCGCCGAAGCGATCGGCCAGCGTGGCCAGCAGCGCCGGCGTCAGGCGGGCGTACGGGGAAGAAGGGGGAGTGAGCAGCGATGTCATTGTGAATTTTAAACAAGATCAGCAGGTTAAGCGAGCGTGCCAGCCACGACTATATCGCAGCCCCCTCCAAGCTGCGGAGCATCCCCGGCTAAATCTGTTGCGCCATCTTCCTGCATGCCTCGAAAGTGCGCTCGGGGCTTGGGGAGGTCGGTGTTTTCTTTTCGATCCGTCCCCCACGGCGAGCGCGGCTTAGTGATTCTTACGCTGGTCGTGCTCGTCCCGCTTGTTGCCCCTGTTTTCCTTGTCACCCCGGTCATCCTTATCAGGCTTGTTGGACCGGCTGCCGTGGTCGCGGCCAAGGTTGCGGGGCGGCCCGCGATCCTCCGCGGCGCCCGGGTGGCCCTGCTGGGGCGCTTGCATGCGTGGAGGTTCTGGCCTTGCAGGAGGAAAGTGGACCGGCGGTGCATGTCCTTTGGCCTGCGCAGGTTCGCGTTCGGCGGGGCGTGGGTCCCTGGCGCGCGTATCCGGCGGCCGGTTTGACTGCATTTGCGGCTGCCGCTGTGCTTGTGCCTGGGGTTGCTGCTGCGGCTGGCGGCGCTCTGGCCCCGGTCTTGCCGCTGGCGGTGTCGATGTCGCGCCGACCTGTGCCCGCCATTGCGGGCGCACTTGTACGTCGCGCGGGGTATGGCGGTAGTGTTGCTGGATAAGTTCACGGCGCTGGGCATCGTCCGGGTAATTGCTCTGCGTATAACGTTGCTGGTACCGTGGCAGCGGGGCCGGGGCCGGAGCGGCGTTGCGATTCCAGCGCCGCCATTGATGGTGGCGGCGTTCCCAGTCGGGTCCCCACACGAGGTTCCAGCGCGGCGGCTCAGTCCTCGCCCAGCGGCGAAATGGCTCCGGTGGATAGCCGTAGTAGCGCAAGGGAATGCGCAGCACGAACAGCGGCACCTCATCGATCGGCACAAACTCCCAGGGACCGTCAAACCATGGGCTGACATACCAGCCGTCTGGCACGTAGACCCAGTACAGGCCGTCGTAGAAGAAGTAATTGGCACGGAGGTCAGGTGCGTAGTACGCCGGGTAGCCGGGTATGCGCTGCAGGTGCGGATAGGCCGGTACGTGGATGCCGATACTCACGTTTACGTTCACGGCGGCAAGGGCCGGCGCGCTCGTGAATATTGCCAGCGCCAGTATTAGCAGTAGTTTGCGCATGATGTTCCCCCTTCGATCTGGGCGCCATCGGCCAGGGAGCCGATGGCAGCCGCACAGATGAAGTCAGTCTGGCGCAGGCGCACTGAGCCGTCAGTACGGTGGCGCACATCAATTCGGCACAGATCGATGCCGCCAGCCGGTCACCAAACCAGCTGGGGCCTGCGCCTCAAGCGCCCTGGCGCATCACGATCGCCTCAGTCGGGGCGTATGCGCAGCACCTGGCCCCCGCTTGGGAAGGCCGGCGGCGTAGCGCCTGGCACGATGCCGAAGTTGCTCACATAGATGGCGCCGTCCGGCCCGATGGCCAGACCTGCGGGATAGAACAGGTTCTGGTAAATCTCGGTTCGCGTGCCGTCCGTATTGATGCGGATCAAGCTCCCGGGCGCTGCCAGCGGGGGCCCGCCAGGGCCGGCGAAACCGTTGCCGATCTGCAGCACATACAGGCGTTGCGATGCGTCGAAGGCGAGGGCGACGATATTGGTGAAGCCGGTGGCGAACACCTGCGGCGTGCCGCCTGCCAGCGGCAGCCGATAGATGTTGGCCGCCCCCAGCGGGAAGGGGAAGCCCGTCAGCTGGCCCGCATACAGCCAACCGTCACGGCCATCGACCACGGTGGTGGGAACCGCTTGCATCGGGATCGTGGTGCCGGCGGGCAAGCCCAGGAAGGGTGGTGCCGCCACCATGCGCGCCTCAAAGGTGGCGAAGGTGCGCAGCTTGCCGTTGGCCGCCACTTCAAACAAGGCGTTGGCGCCGGCGTCCGCCACGATATGGCGTGCCGGCATGGCCAGTACGCCGTAGGGATTGCTGTCTGCGCCGCCGGCCACCGGATTGTTGGCGGCCTCGAAGGCAGCGATATCGGCGCCCAATTGCCAGCCGCCATCGACGCTCACTTGCAGCACGTGCCCGAACAGCCCGGCTTTCGCGCCCAGCCCCTGGCGCGCGGCAGCGCCCGCGCCCAGGCCCATCAGCAGCTTGCCGTTGCCGGCGCCCTGGAAGGAAATGCTGTGCGGACCGACGCCGCCGAAGCCACCCGGCGCGGCCAGCGAAGGCAGGCCGCTGATGACCCGTACCGGCGGCAAAACGCCGCTCGGATCGATACGCGTCAAGGCGCCCGTTTCGCCGTAGCAGGCATTGCGGTTATCGGCCAAGAGTGTGCAGGCTCCATTGCCGCCGCTGCCGGCCTCGGTGACGAACAATTGGCCATTGGGGGCGAAGGCCAGCCCCCGCGGATTGTTGAGTCCGCTGGCGATGACATCGACTTGGGGGGCGGCCTGGGCGGCGGAGATCAAAAGCAGGCTGGCGAACAGGGGACGGAACGACGGCATGGCAATTCCTTTCTTATTAGGGAAGTGAACGCAGCATGGAGACAGCTTGTGTGTGCAGGTTGATAGCAGGTCGACAACATTGAAATCTAGCAGAGCGCGCAGCGAAGTCAAGAAATGGCCAACGCCACCGAAGATGGCCTTGCCGGTGTGCCAGAGCGCAGGCGGCCGAGACCCCGATGTGGGCGTTTTCACGACTGTCCTATGCGGGGAAGACAGCCGCGTTGGCAAACATGATCGGGCCGTGAACAGATCGCACCAATCGTCAACGTATGGGGTTGGCGATTAGCGGAGACAGCTTGTGGACCGCCGGCGGCGGCTGGCAGCGCCCAGCATCCCGAAGGTGCCGATGAGAAGCAGGGCCAGCGATCCAGGTTCCGGCACCGTGGTGACGCGGGTGGTCACGCTGACGTTCAGGTTATCCATCGCCCAGGATTCATCATTGAGGTCCTGGTTGCCCGCGCCAAAGATGAAGAATTCGATGGTGGCCGATGAGGCAGTATGGGCAAAGTTGGAAAAGATGGGATCGGCGCCGAAGTTATACGCACTGTCCGTATAGAATCCGCCGGGTCCGCTAAATCCGAGGTCGACATGGCGAGCCAGTTCCACGCCTGCTGGCGGCACATAGCTTTGTATCTGGCCTGGATCGGCATTGGCGAACGATTCGCTGAATAGCGTGTTGCCGTCAAAGACGATTTTAAAGAAATCGCCTGCGGGGAAGGATCCGGTGCCGTCGAGCGAGTCGATCGCCGCGAATAGAAACGAGAGGCTGATGGTGTCGTGCGCGGGCAGGTCGCTGAGGGTCAGTGTCACGGTGTTGCCGGTGGCACTGCGCAAGAAGTTTCCGCCAAACTGATTGCCGCTGGGTCCGAGACCGGCGAAACCCTGTACGCCGGTAAGGGTTGCCGATCCTGGGTTGATTTCAGCGGGCAGGGCGCCGTCAAAATTGTTGGAGAAGACCAGGACCGGCGCGGCGAACGCCATGCCGGATTGCACCGCGCCAAGTGCAAGAATGCCCGCAATTGCGAAAAGCCTTTTCATATTCATACAGTCCTCATTAATCGATTTTATATGTCAGGATGCCAGAATATTAAAGGACGCAAGAATTGGGCCATTAATGCAAGTGATTGATTACGCTTGGTTTTTATTTAAATGACGAAGTCGTGTGTAATAAAGCCCGACAATATTAATATTTCCATTCTCCAAGCAAAAATTCTTATCGAGAATAGCTGCATTTTATTTTCCAGTATTCTCGCGTATTCGCCACCGGATAATCGAGCGGGCGCTTGGCGCAGGCGAGAATTCATTGTCGAAAATGCAAAAAGCCACCCGAGGATGGCTTTTTAAAATTCTTGGAGGCCCGGGGCGGACGGAATTGTGTCATTGCCAAGGTGTGCGCAATGTCGTCATAATCGCTCTTCGCGCAGCTATTAAACAAGAACGTCGATCGGAGACGAGATGCACGCCGCAATGAGCACCACCGAGATTTTCCTGATCGCCATGCTGATCATCTTCACCCTTCCCTACCTCATCTGGCGCCTGGCAGACACGGACTATTACGCCCCCCTGGTCGTGGTGCAGATCATCACCGGCATCCTGCTCGGCCCTGGCATCCTGGGCCGGGCATATCCGGAATACTACAGTTTCGTGTTCAATCCCCAGGTGATCCAGTCATTGAATGGCATCGCGTGGTGGGCGGTGATGATCTTCGTGATGATCGCCGGCATCGAGCTCGATTTGAAAAAGGCTTGGGAGCACAGGCGCGAGAGCACCATTACTGCCTCGCTCGCGCTGGGCACGCCGCTGCTGTTTGGCTGCATTGCCGCGTTCGGAATGCTTGGCTATGCCGGCTGGATTGGGCCGAAGGCGCAGAGCTGGCAGTTTGTGCTCGGGCTCGGTATGGCGTGCGCAGTCACTGCGCTGCCGATCCTGATCTTGCTGATGGAGAAACTGGAAATACTGCGCCAGCCGATCGGCCAGCGCATCTTGCGCTACGCGAGCCTGGACGATATCGCCATCTGGGGCGTGCTGGCCCTGATCCTGCTCGATTGGGACCGCGTTGGCCGCCAGCTCGGCTTTTTGGTGGTGTTCGCCCTGGCCACCGTGGTGTTCCGCAAACTAATGATCAAGCTGCAAGAACGCGACCGCTGGTACGTCAGCCTGATCTGGTTGGCGGGCTGCTCCTTCGCCGCCGACTGGGCCGGCCTGCACTTCATGGTTGGCGCCTTCCTGTCCGGTGCGGTGATGGACGCGCATTGGTTCGATGAGAAGAAGATGGACTTGATGCGGCACCATGTGCTGCTGGTCATCATGCCAGTGTTCTTCCTGTCCACCGGATTGCGCACGAACTGGGCGGTCGGTGGGTCGGCCGTATTCCTGGCGGCCGCCGTGCTCCTGGTCGCTTCGGTGAGCGGCAAGCTGGCTGGCACCCATATGGCCGGAAAGATCCTCAAATGGGGCGAGGGCGAAGCTTCCATCATTGGCTGGCTGCTGCAGACCAAAGCGCTGATCATGATCATCTTCGCCAACATCCTGCTCGACAAGGCCATCATCACCAGCGAAACCTTTACGGCCCTGCTGCTGATGGCTATTGCCAGCACCATGCTCACCGTGCCCGTGGTCTATCCCAAGTTGCGGCGCGTGGCCGCGTTGGTGTTCAAGACAAGCTGAGGATGCGCGTGATGCCGCCGGTTCCGAAAAAAGCGCTGCAGGTCTTCCAGCCATGAAGCGCGACCTGCCCGTCGCACACCCGGCTCGGCCCAAGGCCCCGGCGTATTCCCTGCGCCATGGACTGGCAGCCTGTTGTGGCGTGTTTCTCGTCATTGGCGTGCTCGCGTTCTGTACGTTCAAGCTTGGCGTGTTGCTTGCGTTGGGCTCGTTCGGCTCGAGCGCGGTGCTGCTGTTCGCCTTCCCGGACCATCACTTTTCCCAGCCGCGCAGCCTGGTGGGCGGGCATTTTCTGTGCACGGCCATCGGCATGCTGTCGCTCGCCCTGTTCGGCCCCACTTGGTGGGCGTTGGCCCTGGCGGTGGCGGCGGGTACGGCGGTCATGATGCTCACGCGCTGCATGCATCCGCCGGCAGGTTCGAATGCCATCATCGTCTTCCTTGGCATACAGGACTGGCACTTCCTCTTCTTTCCTACGCTATGCGGCACCTTGGCGATGGTGGCAGTTGCCGTGTTCTATCACCGCGCTTGTGGCAAGACCTATCCGCTTTATTGGCGCTAGCGGCACGGCGCCGCCAGGAAGCGGCCAGGCGCTGCCGGCGGCCGCATTGCAGGCTGCCTTTCAATTCCAGCGCCGACGGCCCCAGGCTTGCCGTCCGGGAGCCGTGCATGTCTACTTACGACGTGCAGACGAGTGAGGCGGGTGGGCTGCTTGAGCCGGGAATGGACCGACACACGGACTTTTGTCCGCACAAACAAAAACGCCAACCTGCAAGGGTTGGCGTTCTGTTTGACACTGTTCTTGGTGGCCCGGGGCGGAATCGAACCACCGACACAAGGATTTTCAATCCTCCATACCACTGGCTGAGCTATCGGGGCAAGGTCACGCATTGCACCGGTCCTTGATCGGGCGGGCGATGATTTATTGCCGACGGCCGCGAGCGGAATACGCCAAGCTGCATGAGCATTGACCCCGTAAAGTTGCACGGTTGAGTTTGCCAGGCGGCCGAGCCGATGCCGCTGGACCAGTGGTGGGCAGGCAAGCAGCTATATCGACGCGCGCCAGTAGAGGGGCGTACTGGCCGGACTCAGCAGCACAATCGACCTGGCCCGGATATTTCACCAGTGAGTTCTGCGACGGGCGCAATCGGTTGAGGGATGGGCGTGACGCCCAGATAATCTGATATTGGCAGGAATTTGGAGCTGGGCGGCAGCGCAAGGCAATTGCCCCTACCCCACGTTGTTTATAGCGTGCCGTGGACAGCACCGATCGCGCTCTACGGGGCCAGCGCGCGCGGCGCTAATGAACACGTGTTGGAGCGGATGCTGCGAGGCGAGCAGCACCCGCACACGGCGGGTGTTGCGGATGACGGCGGCATCGATCTTGAGCAGCTTGACGCGGATCGTCGCCGTGCAGGCGCGCGCCAATTCGGTGCCGGCCAGAGCCAGGCGGCGCAGGTTGATCATCAGGGTGTAGGCGAACGCGGCCATCAGCAGGCGCAGCTGGTTGGCCTGGAACCTGTGGCAACTGGCGGGTCGCCCAAATAAATCAAGCTGGGCCTCCTTGATACGGTTCTCGGCCTCGCCACGGGCGCAGTACACACGCTCGTACAAGGCCTTCGGGCCACCTTTCAGGTTGGTGACGATGAAGCGCGGGTTGGTGCCGTGCGCGTCATGTTCGAGGCGCGCGATCACACGGCGTTGGCGGTCCCAGCTGCGCGCGGTGTAGTCGAATTCGCCGATCATGCGCTGCTTGGTGCCGGCCTTGCGGTACATGTCGGCCAGCGCCAGTTCGGCCAGGGCAACCCGTTGCAATAGGGCGGAGTTCTTCTGCAGGCCGACGATGTAGTGGAGCCCCCATTTCTCAAATCGCCGCAAGGCCTGCGGACGGCAGAAGCCGGAGTCGCCGCGCACCACGATGCGAACACGGGGCCATGCCTGGCGCAGGCGGCGCGTGATCAGTTTGATCAAGGCGCTCAGGACGCTGGCAGGATCACGGCTGCTCGGGCGAAGGACGCAGGCCAGGATGTCCTGACCACAGAAAACGTACAGGGGCAGATAGCAGTAGTTGTCGTAATAGCGATGAAAGTAGACCTTCTCGTGCGCGCCGTGCAGCGGCAAGTGAGTAGAGTCGATATCGAGGATCAGCTCCTTGGGCCGGCACGATTTTCTGGCGATGAACTGGTCGAGCAAGACGCCATGCAGGGCGGCCGTGTGCTCGCGCGTCGCCGATGTCTCCAGCCGGCTCAAGGTCGGCGCCGAGGCCAGCCCATCGACTCGGCCTACTGCCGTTTGCAGGGCCAGGTCGCGCCGCAACACGTTGTGATCGCAGACGTCCTTGTATCTTGAACCTCAGGGCCGGAATGCCTTTTCTGTGCAGGTATAAAGAAAAAGCCCAAGACCTTGTGGGGGCTTGGGCTTTGGCTGGGATCAACCATCAAAATGATATATGCGGGAAATTGAGGTCAATTTCTGGACCTGCACGCAATAGTCATCGACCTTTTACTTGCGGTATGTCGTATTCTGAGGGCGGTCGAGAACGTAGGCGCAAAGCAATGACAACAAAGTACGTCGGCAGCACACTTAAACAAATCCCGATTGGGATCTGGATGCTCGGCTTCGTGAGCATGTTGATGGACATTTCCTCAGAAATGGTTCATAGCTTGCTTCCGATGTTCATGGTCGGCACGCTTGGGGCGAGCGCTCTCACCGTTGGATTGATCGAAGGTCTGGCCGAATCCACAGCACTAATCGTCAAAGTATTCTCAGGGACGCTGAGCGACTATCTCGGCAAACGCAAGGGGCTGGCATTGTTCGGCTACGCCTTGGGCGCGCTGACCAAGCCACTCTTCGCCGTGGCGAATACGACCGGCATTGTGCTAACTGCCCGACTGCTGGACCGGATTGGTAAAGGCGTGCGGGGTGCTCCACGTGATGCCCTTGTCGCTGATCTCGCTCCGCCCAATTTGCGTGGTGCCGCTTTCGGCCTTCGTCAATCCCTCGATACGGTTGGCGCATTTCTCGGCCCACTGCTGGCGGTCGGATTGATGCTTCTGTGGGCCAATGATTTCAGAAAGGTATTCTGGGTCGCTGTGATCCCCGGTGTGCTGGCCGTTGCCCTGCTTTTGTTCGGTGTGAAGGAGCCGCAGCGGCACCAAAATGGCAAGCGTATCAATCCCATCCGTCGAGAGAACCTGACGCGCCTTAACGCCCCGTACTGGTGGGTCGTAGGAATTGGCGCTGTGTTTACTCTGGCCCGATTCAGCGAGGCGTTTCTTGTGCTGCGCGCTCAACAGGGTGGTATCCCGGTTGCGCTGGTGCCGCTGGTGATGGTTGCGATGAATCTGATTTACGCCGTGTCGGCATATCCATTTGGGAATCTATCTGACCGCATGAGCCATTCCAAGCTACTGGCGCTCGGCCTCGTGGTGTTGATCGCCGCCGATTTGATCCTGGCGACTAATGACCACTGGGCCGTCGTACTGTCCGGCGTCGCGCTGTGGGGCGTGCACATGGGAATCACGCAGGGGTTGTTGGCAACGATGGTGGCAGTTACAGCGCCGTCAGATCTGCGCGGCACGGCCTACGGTGTGTTCAATCTGATAAGTGGCGTCGCCATGCTGGTCGCGAGTGTCGTGGCGGGGCTGCTTTGGGATCGACTTGGGGCTTCGTCCACATTCTATGCTGGTGCCGCCTTTTGCATTGTGGCGCTCATTGGGCTAACAAAGTATCCGATTGGTATTTCTTCTGAGAATGCCGCTTAACTGACAAAAGCGTTCAATTATCCCGCCCGTCGCGAAATCGGACGCTTGGACGTATTGGACGCAAGTTCGGAGGGCTTGTGTTGGGAGGGCAGGCGAACCGGATATGGACCGGACACGAGGATTTCGTGGTCCACAAACGACAACGCCAATCACGATGGATTGGCGTTGCGTGAACGATGTTCTTGGTGGCCCGGGGCGGAGTCGAACCACCGACACAAGGATTTTCAAGACTAATGTCGCGACTCCAGGGCAGGATCAACCTAGTTGTCGGAAATGGGCCTGAAGTAACCGATGATATTGGCAGAATTTCGTACGCAGAATTGGACGTGATTCTTCTTCTCGATCCGCGCCCCCGGGTAAATCGGCCCGCCTTCCCAAAAAGCGCCTCGCACGGTGTCATATGGTTGAAGCGGCGGAGTATCCGGGTTTGCCTCCTGCCAATCGAAGGTTTGCGTGACGGCTCTGAGCTCATGCACCATGTTAATGACTGCGCAATCCAATTTGCGCTTCCAGAGTTCCCTGCCTTCGCCATTTTTCGGTAAGAATTCCTCACCGCCACGTGCAGTCAACAATGCATCGTAGCCGACCTCAAGGTAGCTCAAACCCTTGGCATCCAGTAAATTCAGGCATAGGCCAGGATCGATGATTGCTCCCACAACGGCTACTTTTTCCTTGCGACCTTGCCACTTGAATTTTTCGCGAACGAACTGTTCTGCTCGGAGGGGACTGTATTCCCAGAAGTAAATTCCGTGACCAAGCCAGTCGTAATCGTTCTCGCTGGCGGCGAGATGGCTTTTCCCCGATAGAATTTTTTCGGCGGTTTTCAGGTCGGTGCCGTGGAATCCAATGAGAAAACTTGGAAGAAGTTCATAGCGGGAGCCGGAGGGCATCAGCCTTTGTACGCTTTCTTCAGGTTGCCCGAGGGGGTTGTAATACCAGCTTTGGTAACAACACTGCGCAGTTGGTCTGGATGATTCTTGAGCACTGTCACGACTGATCGAAACGTGGCCAGCTCTTCAGCTGCTGACCGCTTCGCCTGGAATTGCCCCGTATGTGATGATTTTCCTGAGCTCAGCTTAGACATGATGATCTCTCCGATGTGGACCATTGTAGCACCGCCGTGATGGCGACTTATTCAACGTATCGCAGCCTTGGCCAAGATACTGGAGGACGCGCGATCGCTGCGGCTTGGAAGATGCCGGAAATAGACCGGACAGATTCTATTGGTTCAGCAACAAAAACGCCACCCGAAGGTGGCGTTTTTTGAATTCTTGGTGGCCCGGGGCGGAATCGAACCACCGACACAAGGATTTTCAATCCTCTGCTCTACCAACTGAGCTACCAGGCCAAGAGGCATGATTATAGACACCCGACCAAGGGTTTGCAAGTCC
>JAKFDH010000131.1:0-66429 GCA_036676245.1 Massilia sp.
GTTGTCGAAATCGACCAAACCGTTGCTCAAGCTCTGCATGGATCCCTGCCTTCGCAGGGATGACGTTGGGGAGGTCAAGCGTGTTTTGAGTCTGGTGAATTCGGTGAGGCCATTCCACACTTAACGGTGACATAGCCTTTTTTTCGCCCGCACTCCTGGTTTAGCGAACTTCGCAGTCGACCATGTTGGGCTTGGCGGCGGTATTGTTAATGCCGCTCGTCCGGCTGGACGCCGTGAAAGTCGGCGGCGGCGAAAACTTCAGGCCGGGATTAGTCGGCAAGACAATCGGCGGCTTCGAGGCGCTTGGCGTAAACCCGAACTGGCCTGCGGAGAAGCTCAGCGAACCGCCCTTGTTGGTCAGGTTGATCAGTCCGTCGATGACAGACACGTACAAGCCCGGCGCCAGCTGCGGCGGCGCTCCCGACGGCTGCCCGGGCAGCTTCAACTGGGCCAGCTGCAGCGGCCTGGCCGGCATGGCGTCGCCCAGCGCGGCTGTGCTGGCCATCAGGTAATCCTGCCTCGCCGCCAGGCCCTCGGCCGTTTCCTCGACATACTCGGCGTCGAAGGTGGTGCCGCGGATGCCGATCGTCGCCGTCGGCGTCTTCATCAGGAACTTTTCCTTGTTGCGCTTGCCGAGCAGGCCAGTGATCGAGCGCAGCCCGCCCTTGACCAGGCTGAACTCGGCCGCGTCGGCGGCCGGCTTGTCCGACTCGAAATTGAACTTGTCGATCTTGACGCTGGCGTTCGGCTTGAGCGTGAGTTCGCTGTTGTCGATGAACCTGATCTGGGCGTAGGTGCCCTTCTCCGCCACCAGCGTGTCGCCCTGCTCGACCTCGGAGCGCAGCGCCAGCACCTTGACCGTGCCGTCGGCCTTCTTGGCCAGCAAGGCGCCGCTCAGGTTGACCACGGTGCCGGCCACCTGCCCCGCCCAGGCCATGGCGCTGGCGCACAACAGTCCCGCCAGCGCCAGGGCCTTAATTGCAATACGTCTTCTTCTGAACATCTTTGCCCCCTAACAGCGTGGTTCCGGTTTTCGCGTCGACCTTCTTGTCGAGCGCATTCGCTTCCTTCGTGTCCTCCTTGCCCGCGGTCGGCACGGATGGCGACAGCGAGGTCTTGTCGTTCGCCTCGTTGACCATCTGCACTACCAGATTGGTGCCGACGTTGACCGGATTTCTCGTGTCGACCACGGGCGGCGCCAGCACCTGGCACAGCGCCGAATCCGGCGAGATGTTGCAGATGTCCGGTGTCGGCAACACCACCGTGCAGCCCGGCGCGGTCGGATTGGCCGCGCAGGCCGATACCGGCGGCAGCACCACGCCGCAGCCGGCCAGGGCCGGCGTGGCCGTGCACTGCGCCAGCGTCGGCAGCACCACGCTGCAGCCGGCCAGGGCCGGCATGGCCGTGCACTGCGCCAGCGTCGGCAGCACCACACTGCAGCCGGCCGTGGCCGGCGCCGCGATGCAGGCGGCCAGGGTCGGCAGCACCACGCTGCAGCCTGCGGTGGCAGGCGCGGCGATACAGGCGCTCAGGGTCGGCAGCACCACGCTGCAGCCGGCCGTGGCCGGCGCCGCGATACAGGCTGGCAGGGTCGGCAGCACAACGGTGCAGCCGGCCGTGGCCGGCGCTGCGATACAGGCGCTCAAGGTCGGCAGCACCACGCTGCAGCCAGCCGTGGCCGGCGCTGCGATGCAGACGCTCAGGGTCGGCAGCACCACGCTGCAGCCGGCCGTTGCCGGTGCGGCGATGCAGGTAGGCAAGGTCGGCAGCACGGCGCTGCAGCCGGCCGCCGCGGGATTGGCGACACAGGCGGCGATGCTGGGCAGCACCACCGAGCAGCCGGGAGCGGCAGGGTTGGCGACGCAGCTCGGCAGGCTCGGCAGCACGACGCTGCAGCCGGCCGCGGCCGGATTGGCGACGCAGGTGGACAGCGGCGGCAGCACCGCGCTGCAGCCCGGGGCGGCGGGATTGCTGACACAAGTCGGCAGCGATGGCAGCACCACCGTGCAGCCGGCGGCGGCCGGATTGGCGACGCAGGCATCGAGCGGCGGCAGCACCACCGAGCAGCCCGGCGCGGTCGGATTGGCCACGCAGGACGACAAGCTCGGCAACACGACCGAGCAGCCGGCGCCGCCTGGATTGGCGATGCAGGCGTCGAGCGACGGCAGCACCACGCTGCAGCCGGCGGCGGCCGGTTCGGCGATACAGGCATCGAGGCCAGGCAGCACGTTGCCGCAGCCTGGCGCGCTCGGATTGGCGATGCAGGAGGACAAGCTCGGCAGCACGACGCTGCAGCCCGCCGTGGCGGGATTGCTTTGGCAGGTGGACAGCGATGGCAACACCACCGAGCAGCCGGCGTCGCCGGGACTGGCGATGCACTGGCTCAGCGTTGGCAGCACGACCGAACAGCCCGGCGCGCCAGGATTCGACACGCAGGTCGACAAGCTCGGCAGCACGGCCGTGCAGCCGGGGGTGGACGGCGCGGCGACGCAGGTGGCCAGTGGCGGCAGCACCACGCTGCAGCCGGTGGTGGCCGGGTTGGCGGTGCAGGTCGCAAGGCTAGGCAGCAGGGCCGAGCAATTCGCGCCCTCCGGGTTGGCGATGCAGGCGTCGAGCGCAGCGGCCAGGACGGCGGTGCAGCCCGCCAGCGCCGGGTTGGACAGGCAGGCCAGCACCGTCGGCCCGGCCGGGCCCGTGTAGCCGGCAATGGCGCCGGAGGTGGTGACCGTCCCGGAGCCTGAAATGCTGGTCGGCGCGGCGTTGAAGGTCACGTCGCCGCTGGTCGAGTTGATGGCGCCGTTGTGGACGATGCTGCCGCCGGTGATCGTGACGTCGCCGCTGGTGGTCGTCAGCGCGCTGGCGCTGTTGATCGTCACCGCACCGCCGTTATTGGCGGTCAGGCTGACCGCACCGCCGCCGCTGGAGGAGACCGGGCCGTCCACGGTCAGCGGGCTGTTGGTCACCAGGAAGATGTCGCCGTTGACCGACTGCACGCCGGCCGCGGCGCCGCTGGTGCTGTCGGTGGCGCGCACCACCATCCCGATCGTGGTCGTGATGTCGATGATGCCGACATTGCCGGCCCCGGCCTGGGCCACCTTGTTCAGGTTCAGCGCCGCGCCGCGGTTGTTGTTGATCTTGATCGGCGCGCTGCCATTGGCCAGGGTGTTGATCGCCGACAGGTTGCTGGTGCTGGTCGACAGCGCACCGCCCAGGGTGCCGATGCCGGCGGTCGACACCAGGTCGAGCCGGTTGGGGGCGATGACCATCGCGTCGCCGCCGATGCCGGCCGCCGTCAGCGCGACGCTGCCGCCCGCGTCGATCGTATTGTTGACATACAGCATGCCGGCCACGTCGAGGGTGACCTTGCCGCTGCCGGCATTGTTGTCGATGCCGACCGTGTCGCCGACCAAGCCGACGATCAGGTTCTGGCCATTCTTCAGCGAGAAGTCGCCGGTCGTGGCGGCGGCGATCGTGTTGACCATATTGGTCTGGTTCAAGGTCGCCGAACCTGCCTGCACCTGCAGCCCGGCGCCGGTGATGGTCCCGGTCTGGGTCACCGCGCCGCTGGCCGACAGGTTGATCTCGCCGCCGCTCTGGAGCGCGCCGTTGATCGCCATCGCCCCGCCGGCGTCGAGGAACAGCGGCGACGTGGCGCCCAGCATGCTGGACAAGTTGAGCGCGCCGGTGACGGTCAGGTTGCCGCCGTCGCCGTCGGGCATGCCGATGGACAGTTGATCCGCGCTGATGTTAAGCAGCTGGGCCTCGGTCAGCGCCAGCACGCCCGCGCCTTCGACCGCGCCGGCGCCGATCTGGATCGCGGCGTTGGTGCCTGTCGCGCTCCCCTGGCTCATTCGCTGGGTGCCGAGCGTGACATAGCCCTTGCCGGTGCTGCCGTTGGTGGTGACGATCTGGCCCGCCAGATTGATGTTGTTCGAGCGCAGCACGGCATTGAAGGTCTTGACCTGGCCGGTCAAGTTGATGCGGCCGGTGGCGCTGCCGAAACGTTCCACTTCAAGGTAAGGGAAGGAATTGGCGGTCATGTCGATATTGCCGATGATGTCGATCTGGCCCTGGGTATGCAGGAACAGGCCGCTTGCATTGCCGGCGGCCGGGGCGAAGGCGCTGCTCACCTTGACCGGGCCGCTCATCCAGTCGCCGCCCAGGTACAGGTTCTGCGCCGTGATGCGATTCAGTTCGGCCGGCGTGATTTCCAGCGCGCTGCCGGGCTTGGACGTGTTGATGTCGATCCCGCGCGAGGGCAGCTCGGGGCCGATGTGCACGTCCCCGCCGCCGGTGATGTTGCCGTTGATGGCGATCTTGTTGGCCTGGATGGTCTTCGGGCTGGAGCCGTCGATAATGCGCCCGGCGCCCAGCGTGAACGTATCCCTGGCCTTGAAGGACATCGTGCCGTCCAGGTCCACCCCGCCGCCGGCATCGATGGTGATATTGTTGCCCGACATTTCCAGGCTGCCGCTGGCAGTGACCAGGGTGCCGTTGACGACCACGTCGCCGGTGGCGTTATTGTCCTTGTCGGCCTTGATCGTCAGAATGCCGTTGGTGCCCTGCAGCCAGATCGGCGCATTGATGTTGATGTTGTTGTTCGCCTCCAGCGTGAGGTTGGCGTTGCTGCCGCTGGTGCCGACCTGCGCGGCGATGGTGATGTTGTTGTTGGCCCGCAGCGTCAGCGACTTGCCGCTGGCGACGTTGACGGCATCATTGACGTTGATGTCGACCAGCGCCTCGAGCACCACGTTGGCGGTGGCGTTGGCGATGTCGAAAGTCGAGATCGTGGTCGTCCCCGCAGGATTGTCGGCGAAGGCGACCAGGCCGCCCACCGGCAGCGCGCCGTTGGCGGCGGCGCTGTTGATATTGATGTAATCCGGATCGAGCAGCCAGGTGCCGCTGGCGCCCTTGGCCGCGCCGGCGTCGATCCTGGCGCCGCTGACCGCCAGCGTCTTGCCCGAGGTTTCGACGAAGCCGCCGTCGCCGCCGGCCGCGCCGCCGCGCACCGAGATATTGCCGTAAGCCTGGGTCGCGCCATCCGACCACAGCACCACCTTGCCGCCCTTGCCGCTGGCGCCGGCGTCGGCCCTGATGCTGGCGTCCTTGCCCATCCAGGTGTGCTGCGCATTGGGCAGCTGCGCATTCTTGCCCTGGTAATCGCCGCCGACCAGCACCGTGCCGCCGCCGGCGGCGCCGCTGGCGTCGATCCTGGCGTCGCCGTCCAGCGCCACGCGCTCGCCCAGCACGTGCACGGTGCCGCCGTGGCCGGCGCCGGTGGCGCTGGTCACGCTGCCCGCTTCGAGCAGCGCGTCGCGGCTGGCCTTGAGCACGATCTTGCCGTTGGCGCCGACCACCGCGCTGTCGGCGCTGACGGTCCCGCGCTGGCTGACCAGCGCGCCGTAGATGCCGATCTTGCCGCCCTGGGCGATGACCTGGCCGAGGTTGACGGCGCGCGCGTTCGGCGCCGCCACCACCACCTGCAGGTCGGGATTGGCCGGGTCGACCAGCTGCACGCTGTGGCCCGCCGCCAGCACCACCTGGCCGTCGGGCGCGTGCACGATGCCGCTGTTCTCGACGTCGCCGGCGATCAGGAACACCTGGCCGCCGGGCGCGGCGCTGATCGTGCCCTCGTTACTGAGCTTGCCCGCCACGGCGCCTGCCGTGAAGTTCTTCCTGCCCGCGAGGAAATCGGCGTCGCTCAGCTGCAAGGTCGAGGCCGTCAATCCCCTGACGTCGACCTTGGCGTCGCGCCCGAACAGGATGCCGTTCGGATTGATCAGGAACACGCGCCCGTTCGATTGCAGCGCGCCCAGGATCTGGCTCGGGTCCTGGCCGACGATGCGGTTGAGCACCGCACTGTTCGCATCCTGCTGAATGAAGCGGGTGATCTCGCCCGCATTGACCGAGAAACTCTGCCAGTTGATGATCGTGTTCGGCGTGTTCATGATCGAAAATACATTGCCCTGCTGGAGGAAGCTGGCCTGGCCGGCGACCACCTGGGGCGCGCTCGGCGCCGCCTGCGCGAGGCCGCAGCAGGCCGCCAGCAGCAGCGGGAGGAAGCGGCGCTTGAAGTGCTGGCCCCGCGTCGATTGCTTGTTATTCATGTTCATATCCTCAAGCCTTAATAGGCAAAGCCCGCACGCAGGTGCACCTTGTTCTTGTCCGCGCCGCTGACGGGGCCGGCGTCGAGCACGTGGCCCCAGTCCAGCTGCAGCTGGAAGGACTGGCCGCGCGACAGGCGCAGGCCGAGGCCGGCGGACGAGATCGACGCGCTGGCGAGCTCGCCCGCGATCGCCTTGTTGCGCTTGCCGTGCGCCAGATCGGCGAAGCCGAGCGCGCGGCATTGCCAGGCCGAGCTGCCGCACAGGTTGGGGGTGAACGCTTCCAGGTTCAGGCCGGCGCCGCTGTCGAAGGACAGCACGCGCTCGTCGAAGCCGCGCACCGAGGTGCTGCCGCCGGCGCCGAACTGCTCGCCCGAGACCAGCGCATCGCCGCTCAGCTGGCCGCTGGCCAGGGCCCGCAACTGCCACTGGCTGGGGAAGGCGTAGGTATACGCGCCGCCCAGGCGCAGCAGGGTGTAGCCGGCCTTGGCGCCGCGCCGCGCGTCGGCGAACTGGGCATCCTTGCCGCGGCCGCCGCCGGGGATGTTGCGCACCAGCGTCACCGACAGGCTGGTATCGGTGTCGGCGCCGCTGCGCATGCCGATCCAGCCGATGCTCAGCGGATGGACGGTGACGTCGTCGCCGAAATCCTGGCCGGCGAACAGCACGCTGTTCTTGTAGGCCTTGACATCGAAGCCATAGGACAGGCGCTGGTCGAAGTCGCCGCGGCGCGCCAGCACCTGGTTGTAGCGCGCGCCGAACACGCTGCCCTTGCCGCTGACGGCCAGGGCCAGCACGTCGAAATTGACGGTGCCCGAATTGACGTCCGAATAGCTGGCGTACAGGTCGAGCGAATCGCCGCGCCGGTACAGCGGAATATGGTAGCCCAGGCCGAATACGCTGATCTTGCTCGGCTCTTCCGCCGTGGTCGTGTACTGGAAGCTGGCCACATGGTCGAGGCCGAAGACGTTGGCGTGCTGCAGCACCACGCCGGCGTGGGTCTTGCCGGTCTGCTTGCTGCCGGTGTTGTCCAGGTTGAGCATCGCCTTCCATGGCGACTCGTCGCTGACCACGAGGGCGGCGTCGACCTCGTCGTCGCCCTCGCCGCTTTGCAGCTTCATGCTGATCTTGCGCGCCGGGTTCTCGTTGGCCAGCTTCAGGTTGGCCGACACCTGGTCCAGGTTCGGGGTCTGGCCAGGCACCAGCGTCGGCATGCTGTTGCGCACGCTCGCTTCATCGAAATAGCGGTTGCCGCTGACCTTGACCCGCCCCAGCGCGGTCTGGCGCACCCGCAGGCGCACCACGCCGCGGTTGAGCTCCTGTTCCGGCACGCTGACCGTCACCAGCTTATAGCCGCGCGCGTGGTAGAGCGCCTCGATCGCCTCGATCGCGCGCTGCACGTCGCCGAAATCGCGGTCGGCGCCGGTCATCGGCTTGACGGCCGCCTCGAGGGCGGCCGGCGGCAGCAAGGTATTGCCTGCCAACTCAAAACGTGTGATCTCGAAACGAATGGTGCCGTCGGTGGCCTGGCCGAAGGCGCCGCTGGCGCCCGCCGCCAGGATCGCGCCGCACAGCAGGCGCAGCAAAGGTCGGCTCATGAGTGAACCCGGAAAAAGGAAGTGGATGGTCGCATTGGCTCGTCTTTTTGATGACAACAGTGTTACAAGCGCTCACGATAAGGTGAAATCGTCGATCGCCTGAGTGTAATCGGCTTTATCTTTCGTGTGAGAAAAATCAAGCAGCTAAAGGAAATTTTAAGCTCGGCAGGCCGAATTAATGCAACAGTTATGGACAGTTCGGCAAGGAATCATTTGGTTTCAAACGTCGTGATGCCGTCCCAGCCGGCGCCGGGAGGATGGCTGCGATAGTAGGCGATCCGTTCCAGGTACAGCTGGTACAGCAAACATGCCGGGTCGTCGCGCCGGAGGGCGCCGAGCGCAGCCTCGGCCTCGTCCCACTGCCGGGCGCGCACCAGCGCCAGCGCCCCGTGCCAGCGTTCGAGCGCCGCCAGCGCGGCATCGGGCAGTCCGCCGGCCGCCGCGAGCGGCTCGAAGATCGCCACCGGCTCGTTCTTGCCCTTGACCCGCACCAGGTCCAGCTCGCGGTAGACGAAGCCGGGCGCCGCCTTGCGCGTCGCCTCGCCCACCGCGATGCCGACCCCGTAGACCTTGGTGATGCCTTCCAGGCGCGCGGCCAGGTTGACGGCGTCGCCCATCACCGTGTAGGCCTTGCGGATCTTCGAGCCCATGTCGCCCACATGCATGACGCCGCTGTTCAGGCCTATGCCGATCTTCAGCGCCGGCCAGCCGCGCGCCTGGAACTCGGCGTCCAGGCGCGCCGCGCTGGCCTGCATCAGCAGCGCGGTGGCGACCGCGCGGCGGGCGTGGTCGGCGAACGCCACCGGCGCACCCCAGAAGGCCATCACGGCGTCGCCGATGTACTTGTCGAGGGTGCCGCGGTGGCTGTCGCGGATATCTTCCGACATCGCCGTCAGGTACAGGTTGATGTACTCGCGCAGCGCCTTCGGCTCCAGGCCCTCGGAGATGGTGGTGAAGCCGCGCACGTCGACGAACATCACGGTCAGTTCGCGGCTTTCGCCGTCCATATTGTATTTGTCCGGTTCCTCCGCCATCTCGGCCACCAGTTCCGGCGTCACGTATTCGCCGAAACGCTGGACAATGGCATTGCTCTTGCGGGTGACGAAGAAGTAGCCGTAAGCGACATTCCAGACGAACAGCGAGAAGGTCAGCACCAGCGCCATCGCCGTGTTGACCATGGTGTCCTGGCTCTGGTACAGCCAGAAGCCGAAGCCGGCCACCGCGCCCGCCGCCAGCGCCGTCAGCGCCACCGCGCGCAGCGGCGAGAGCACCGGCAGCGCGAAGCACAGCACCATCCCGATCGCGAACACCTGCAGCAGGTCGACCGCGACGGCGAAGTTGGGCATGTGCTTGAAGCGGTTGTCCAGGATCGACTTGATCAGGTTGGCGTGCACCTCGACCCCGGGATATTCGCTGTTGACCGGGGTCGAGCGGATATCGTTCAGGCCAGGCGCCGTGGTCCCGACCAGCACGATGCGCCCGTCCAGCACCTTCTTGTCGACCTTGCCGAGCAGGACATCGAACGCCGACACGTAGGCGAACGCGCCCCCTTGCGGACCGCCGCGGCCGCGGTACTGGATGGTGGTGGTCAGGAAGAAGCCGGCCGGGATCAGCAGCAGCTTGCCGTCGCCCTTGGCCAGCGCGATCAGGTCGTGGCCGCCGTAAGTACGCTCGGTCTCGGACAGGGTGTCGATGGTGCCTTCGAACAGCGGCCGCACCGCCTTTGCGTTCAGGTACACCGCCGCCGTGGCCAGCGACAGCGAGGGGTAGTAGCCGTCGCCGATACGCTGCAGCAGCGTCGACGAACGCAGCACGCCATCGAGGTCGGTGGTGGCGGTGAAAATGCCGCCGCCGCGCGCCGCGTCCTGCAGCCGGTCCAGGTTGGCCTCGTAGCCCTTCGACGTGAAGGCGTCGAGCGTGCGGCCGTTCAGGTCCTCCACGGTGAACGACGGCGCCGGCAGCTTGCCCTTGACCTGCTTGGCCGACACGTTATACCCGAGCACCACCGGCTTGCCGCGCAGCGCCGCCGCCAGCAGGCCGTCGTAGTCGAGCGACGCCTTCAGCCCCGCCAGCTGGGCGCGAAAGCCCGGCACGTCCTTCAGTTCGCGCTCGGCCAGGCCGGCCAGCACCCCGTAGCCGGAACTGGTGTCCGGCTCGGCGAACACGACGTCGAAGCCGACCGCCGCCGCCTTGTAGTTGACGGTCAGCGCGTCGACCAGGTTGGCGATCACGTCGCGGCTCCAGGGCCAGCGCCCCATTTCGGCCAGGCTTTTTTCGTCGATGTCGACGATGACGATGCGCTGGTCGAGGACGGCCGGCTCGAGCCGCATGCGCAGGTCGACAATGAAGGTGTCGAGGCGGTCGATCGACTCGATCGAGATCACCGAGGCCACGTGCAGCAAGGCCACCAGCGCGAGCAGCATGCCGCCGGCCCACTGCTTGCCGTACTTCTTCAGGTTCCTGGCCGCACTCGCCGTCGTCACTCGCATGCGAGCTCCTTTGAAGGAAGGTCCGCGCTCAGGGGCGGTAGCCCGGGATCAGCGCTTCGTCGATGGCGTCGATCTGGCGCTCGTCCATGTTCTTGCGGGCGAACTCCAGGTAGATCTTGCTGCGGATGAAAATGTCGAACAGGTCGGGATCGACATGCCCGTTCAGCGCGAAGTTGCCGAGGATGCGCAGCGACTCCGACAGCAGCTTGCCCTTCTTGTAGGGGCGGTCGCGCGCGGTGAGCGCCTCGAAGATGTCGGCGATCGCCATGATGCGCGCCTGCACCGACATCTGGTCGCGCGTCAGCCCGCGCGGATAGCCCTTGCCGTCCATCCGCTCATGGTGGCCGCCCGCGTATTCGGGCACGTTCTGCAGGTGCTTGGGCCAGGGCAGCGATTCGAGCATGCGGATCGTCACCACGATGTGGTTGTTGATGATCTTGCGCTCGGCATCGGTCAGGGTGCCGAAGCGGATGGTCAGGTTGCCGACCTCCTCCTCGGTCAGGAAATCGGCTTCCCTGCCGTCGATGCCGGTCCAGCGGTACTTCGCGATCCGGCGCACCCGCTCCTGGTCGGCCGCGGCCATGCCCTCGCCGCCGACATTCGCCTGGCGCAGGAACTCGCGGTCCTCGCGCAGCTGGGCCAGGTCGGCCGCCAGCCGCGCCTCGATCGCTTCCCGGTCCGCGCCCGGCGCGGCCAGCTGGCGCAGCGCGGCGATCTCGGCGTCGCGCAGCAGCACCTCGAAACGGGTATCGATCATGTGGATGCGGTCGAAGATGGTTTCCATCTTGGTCGCCTTGTCGACCACGTGCACCGGCGTCGTGATCTTGCCGCAATCGTGCAGCAGGCCCGCCATCCACAGCTCCTTGCGGTCGGCGTCGGTCAGGCGGAAGCTGGCCATCGGTCCGCTGTCGGCCTGGTGCACGGCTTCGGCCAGCATCATCGTCAGCTCCGGCACGAACTGGCAGTGGCGCCCGGTGTAGGGCGACTTTTCGTCGATGCCGATGTTGATCAGGTTGACCAGCGATTCCAGCAGCTGCTCGAGCTGGACGATCAGCTGCTGGTTGGTGATCGCCACCGCGGCCTGGGCCGCGAGCGCCTCGATGAAGCGCTGGTCGGTGCTGGAAAAGGCGCGGATGGCGCCGGACTCCCGGTCCATGGCGTTGATCAGCTGCAGCACGCCGACCAGCTCGCCCTCGTGGTCGGTCATCGGCACCGTCAGGAACGATTGCGAGTGGTAGCCGAAGGCCGCATCGAAGGAGCGCATGCCCGAGAAATTGAACACGTCGGCCTGGTAAACGTCCTCGATATTCACCGACTGGCCGAAATTGGCCGAATACGCCGCCACCGAGGCCAGGTTCTTGTTGCCATGCGCATCGTACAGCGGCACGCTGGGGATATTGATCGGCTGGCCGCTGGCCCCGCCCTGGTAGATCTTCAGCGTGTCGTTGATCGAGATGTGGAAGCACAGGCTCTGGCGGTCGGCGCTGGGGCGGTACAGGGTGCCGCCATCGGCGTCGGTCATGCCCTTGGCCACGTTGAGGATGCGTTCGAGCAGCGAACCGATGTCCGGGCTGTTGCCAAGGGCGACACTCAATTCCGTGAGCAAGTCCAGCCTTTGAGCAATTTGGTTCGGATTCAGGTCGTGCATAACAATCGGCCAGCCCTTCGAAGGTAAAAAGCCGGGTGCATTGCCCGACCGCAATTTCCAGAAGTGTAGCCTTCCCCGCGGGCGCTGTACATCTCCGAATGAAAAACAGGGCCGAAATAGTGGCATGCGGCGCACGGGCGTGGCCGTAGTGCAAAATTTAGCGCCATCCCCTGCCAAAACGGATATGATCGGGTTGCCTGCAAGGGGGTGCCGGCGGACTTGCTGCGCCCCCAAATTGCACATAAATCGAAGAATATCGCTCTGTCCAGCAAGGGGAGTCTTACATGAAATTTCGTTTTTGGGGGGTGCGCGGTTCGATTCCATCCCCCGGTCCGCGTACCGCAAGGTACGGGGGCAACACCACCTGCATCGAAGTCTGTACTGACAATGGCACCCTGATCATCCTCGATGCCGGCACCGGCATCTTCGCGCTGGCCCAGAACCTGCTCGGGCGCCTGCCCGTGCATGCGAACATCTTCATCACCCACAGCCACTGGGACCACATCCACGGCCTGCCCTTTTTCACCCCGCTGTTCATCGGCGGCAGCCGGGTGCGCCTGCATGGCGCGGTCGACCCGGTGACCGGCAACGGCATCGAGCACGTGCTCGGCGTGCAGCTGCAGAACAGCTACTTCCCGGTCAGCGAGGCGCAGATGGACGCCACCATCGAATACCAGACCCTGAAATTCGCCGAGCCGGTGCAGGTGGGCGACGCGGTCATCGACAACGTCGTCATGAACCACCCGGTGACCAACCTGGGCTACCGCATCAGCTGCAACGGCAAATCGCTGTTCTTCACCGGCGACCACGAGCCGTTCTACAACCTGTACCCGGAAGGCGACGAACGCCACGCCCCGTTCCAGCAGCACATGGAACAGCGCCAGCGCGAGATCGACGCCGCGATGATGGACGTCGACGCGCTGGTGGTGGACTGCTCGTACACGCGCGAGGAATATCCGGCCAAGCAGGGCTGGGGCCACGGCACCTTCGACGCCGCGCTGGCGATGGCGGTGCGGGTGCGGGCCAAGGTCCTGTATTGCACCCACCACGAACCGACGCGCAGCGACGACGAGCTCGAATTCGTGTTCGCCGACGTCGTCGCGCGCCATGCCCCGCTGCCGAACGGCCTCAAGGTGGTCCTCGCCTACGAGGGCCTGGAAGTCGAGCTGGCGTAGGCCGGGCCGAACAAGGCCGGAACCCGAAACCGAAAGATCATTTCCGATGAACGACGCAGTCACGCAGCAGGAAAACGACACCAGCGCCCGCCTCGCCTTCTTCAAGAAGCTGCAGGCGGTATCGACCAAGATCCACGCCACCGCCAACCTCGACGAAATCATGCTCGACCTGGGCATGGAGTTCTGCGACCTGTTCAACTCGGACCGCTTCACGCTGTATGCGGTCACGCCGGAGAAGACCCACATCGTGTCCAAGGTCAAGACCGGGCTGACCTCGTTCAAGGACCTGCGGCTGTCGATCTCGGCGTCCTCGGTGGCCGGCTACGTGGCGCTGAACCGCACCACGGTCAACCTCGCCGACGTCTACGACGACGCCGCGCTCAAGCGGCTGTCGCCGGAGCTGAAGTTCCAGCGCGTGGTCGACCAGCACACCGGCTACCGGACCCGCGAAATGCTGGTGGCGCCGCTGGTGACGGTGCAGAGCAACGAGCTGCTGGGCGTGATCCAGTTCATCAACAACCGCAGCGGCGGCCCGTTCTCCGGGATCTGCGTCGATGGCGTGGCCGAATTGTGCGAAACGCTGTCGGTGGCGATGAGCCAGCGCCTCAAGCCGCCGCAGCTGGTGCGCACCAAGTACGACGGCCTGGTGGTGGAAGCGGTGCTGTCGCAGGGCGAGCTGGAGCTGGCCCAGCGCGCGGCGCGCAAGAAGGAGCTCGACATCGAGCAGGTGCTGACCAGCGAGTTCCAGGTCAAGCCGGCCGCCATCGGCGATTCGCTGGCGCGCTTTTTCGGCGTGCCCTACGAGCCGTTCAGGCCCGATCGCGTCAAGCCGGTCGAGCTGCTCAAGAACCTGAAGGCGCAGTACGTCGAAGAGAGCCAGTGGCTGCCGCTCGAAGAAACCAAGGAAGGGCTGGTCGTGATGGCGCTCGATCCGGAGCGGATCAACGCCAGCCGCATCGTCAGCCAGATCTTCCCGAAGTCGAAGATCATGTTCCGGGTGAGCACCAGCGACGAATTCCGGCGCACCGCCGAGCAGTTCTACGGCAGCGCCGAGGGCAACGAGGGCGGCGGCACGGTCAGCGAACTGCTGTCGGGGCTCGACGCCGACGACGACAGCGAGGGACCGGCCGAAGTCTCGGAAGCGGTCGAGAACGAGCTGGTCAAGCTGCTCAACAAGATCATCATCGACGCCTACCGCCAGGGCGTCTCGGACATCCACATCGAGCCGCTGCCGGGCAAGGGAAAGACCGGGATCCGCTTCCGCAAGGACGGCACCCTGGTGCCCTACATCGAGATCCCGGCCAGCTACCGCAGCGCGCTGGTGGCGCGCGTGAAGATCATGTGCGACCTCGACATCTCGGAGCGGCGCAAGCCGCAGGACGGCAAGATCAAGTTCAAGAAATACGGGCCGCTCGACATCGAGCTGCGGGTGGCGACGATCCCGTCCACCGGCGGGGTGGAAGACATCGTCATGCGCATCCTCGCGGCGGGCGAGCCGATCCCGCTCGAGAAGCTGGGCATCCTGCCGCACAATCTCGAACGCCTGCGCGCCACCGTCGAGAAGCCGTACGGCCTGTTCTTCGTATGCGGGCCGACCGGTTCCGGCAAGACCACCACCCTGCACTCGGTGCTGAGCTACCTGAACACGCCGGACACCAAGATCTGGACTGCCGAAGACCCGGTCGAGATCACCCAGAAGGGGCTGCGCCAGGTACAGGTGAACCGCAAGGCGGGGCTCGATTTCGCGACCGTCATGCGCGCCTTCCTGCGCGCCGACCCCGACATCATCATGGTCGGCGAGATGCGCGACAAGGAAACCGTCAGCACCGGCATCGAAGCTTCGCTGACCGGGCACCTGGTGTTCGCGACCCTGCACACGAACAGCGCGCCCGAATCGATCGTGCGGCTGCTGGACATGGGGATGGACCCGTTCAACTTCGCCGACGCCCTGCTCGGCATCCTGGCGCAGCGGCTGGCCAAGCGCCTGTGCACGACCTGCAAGGTGGCCTATCATCCGGAGCCGGACGAAGTGGAGCTGCTGCTGACCGAGTTCTGCCTGGAGCTGCTGGCGACCGATGAATTCAAGGCCGATCCTGGCGCGGCGCGGGCCCGGGTGCTGGCCGGCTGGAAGCAGAACTATGCCGATGCGGACGGCAGGTTCACCCTGTACCGCGCGGTCGGCTGCGCCGATTGCAACAAGGGCTACCGGGGCCGGGTCGGCCTGCACGAGCTGATGATCGGCACCGACAAGGTCAAGAAGCTGCTGCAGGAGCACAGCCGGGTCGCCGCCCTGCTCGCCGCCGCCCTCGAGGACGGCATGCTGACCCTGAAAATGGACGGCATCGAGAAGGTCCTGTCCGGCATCACCGACATCAAGATGGTGCGCCAGGTCTGCATCAAATAGCCGAAGCCGCGGATGCTGGCGTTCACACGCAATCATCAACGTCATCCCCGCGAAGGCGGGGATCCATGCTGAGCATGCTCAGAAACGGCGTCGGCTCAGATCCACTTCAGCATGGATTCCTGCTTTCGCAGGAATGACGTTGGATAAGACAGGAGCTTGTCGCCGGTGTGAATTCGGGCGACTTCCCAATAAAAAAGCCGCTCAACGAGCGGCTTTTTTTGTCAGGACCTTCACTTACATCACATGCTTGCCGATCCACCAGGCCACCGCCGCCATGAAGGCCGAGGCAGGGATCGTGAAGATCCATGCCCACACGATGTTGCCGGCCACGCCCCAGCGCACCGCCGACATCTTCTGCGCCGCGCCGACGCCGACGATCGCGCCGGTGATGGTGTGCGTGGTCGATACCGGGATACCCCAAAAGCTCGACATCAGCAAGGTGATCGCGCCGCCGGTCTCGGCGCAGAAACCGCCCACCGGCTTGAGCTTGGTGATCTTCTGGCCCATGGTCTTGACGATGCGCCAGCCGCCGAACAGCGTGCCGAAGCTGATCGCCGCATAGCAGGCAACGATCGCCCACTGCGGCGGCGACGGCGCATCCTTGGCGATGTGGCCGGAGGCGATCATCAGCATCCAGATGATGCCCAGCGTCTTTTGCGCGTCGTTGCCGCCGTGGCCCAGCGAGTAGCCCGCCGCCGACGCCAGCTGCAGGCGCCGGAACCAGGTGTCGACCTTGCGCGGCGTCGAGCGCACGAACAGCCACGACACCAGCAGCATGATGAGCGAACCGAGCAGGAAGCCGAGCATCGGCGCCAGCACGATGAAGATCACCACCTTCAGCAGCCCGCCCGCGATCAGCGCGCCGGTGCCGGCCTTGGCCACCGCGGCGCCTACCAGGCCGCCGATCAGCGCGTGCGAGGACGACGAGGGAATGCCGTAGTACCAGGTGATCAGGTTCCAGATGATCGCGCCGACCAGCGCGCCGAAGATCACGTAATGGTCGATGATCGTGGGGTCGATGATCCCCTTGCCGATCGCGCTGGCGACCTTCAGCCCCACCACGAAGATGGCGACGAAGTTGAAGAAGGCCGCCATCGCGACCGCTGTCTGCGGCTTGAGCACGCCGGTCGAGACCACCGTCGCGATCGCATTCGCCGCGTCGTGGAAGCCGTTCATGAAGTCAAATATCAGCGCCAGCGCGATAAGCAGCGCAAGCACATAAATGCTGATTTCCAGGGTTTGCATGTGTTCTCTTTTTTGTTGTATTCAGGACGCGGCTTACGCGTTCTCGACGATGATGCCTTCGATGATGTTGGCCACGTCTTCGCAACGGTCGGTCACGGTTTCCAGGATCTCGTAGATGGCCTTCATCTTGATCAGGTTGCGCACGTCCGGCTCGTCGCGGAACAGCTTGGACATGGCGGCGCGCATCACGTGGTCGGCGTCCGACTCGAGGCGGTCGATCTCTTCGCAGATGGCGACGATCTTCTGCGAGTTGTCCATGTTGTGCAGCAGCGCCACCGCCGCCTGCACTCGTTCGCAGCAGGCCAGGCACAGCTCGGCCAGGCGCTTCGCTTCCGGCGTGACCGCCTTCAGGTCGTACAGCGAAACGGTCTGGGCCGCATCTTCCATCAGGTCCAGGATGTCGTCCATGCGCGTGATCAGCTTGTGGATGTCGTCGCGGTCGATCGGCGTGATGAAGGTCTTGTGCAGCATGTCGACCGTGGCATAGGTGATCTTGTCGGCCTGCTTCTCGATGCTTTCGATCGCGTGGGTGCGCATCTCGAGGTCGTCGAAGTTGGTCATCAGGCCCACCATCTCGTGCGCGCCTTTGACGCACAGGTCCGCGTGCTGGTTGAACAGGTCAAAAAATTTGCCCTCGGTGGGCATCAATCGTCCAAACATGGCTCTCTCCGTGTGTGTATCCGCTTAAATCGCGGTTAAATCGCTTGTTTCCAATGGATGCTGCAGATAGCCGCTGCTGGCAGCGGCGCTTTGAACTTGGTCGCCCAGAGCTTAATCGCCCTGATAGAGGGCGAGGTTGCCGCTGTAATTGCCGAACTTGGTGTACTGGCCGATCCAGGTCAGGCGCACCGCGCCGATCGGACCGTTACGCTGCTTGCCGATGATGATCTCGGCGGTCCCCTTGTCGGGCGAGTCCGGGTTGTACACTTCGTCCCGGTACAAGAAGATGATGACGTCCGCATCCTGCTCGATTGCCCCCGATTCGCGCAAGTCGGACATGACCGGCCGCTTGTTGGGACGCTGCTCCAGCGAGCGGTTCAGCTGCGACAGGGCGATCACGGGACAGTGCAGCTCCTTGGCCAGGCCCTTCAGGCTGCGCGAAATCTCGGAAATCTCGGAGGCCCGGTTGTCGCCCGGCTGGGAACCGGTCATCAGCTGCAGGTAGTCGACGATGATCAGGCCCAGCTTGCCGCACTGGCGCGACAGGCGGCGCGAACGGGCGCGCAGCTCGATCGGATTGAGCGCCGGCGTCTCGTCGATGTACAGCTGCGCCTCGTTCATTTTCTGGATCGCGTGCGTCAGGCGCGGCCAGTCTTCGTCGTTCAGGCGGCCGGTGCGCAGGCGGTGCTGGTCGAGCTGGCCGACCGAGCCGAGCATACGCATGGCCAGCTGGGCGCCGCCCATCTCCATCGAGAACACGGCCACCGGCAAGCCCGCTTCGATCGCCACGTTCTCGCCGATGTTCACCGAGAACGCAGTCTTGCCCATCGACGGACGGCCGGCCACGATCACCAGGTCGCCCGGCTGCAGGCCCGAGGTCATGCGGTCGAGGTCGATGAAGCCGGTCGGCACGCCGGTGATCTCGCTCTGGTTGTCGCGGCTGTACAGCTCGTCGATGCGCTCGACCACCTGGGTCAGCAGCGGCTGCACCGCGACCCAGCCCTGCGAGCCGCGCGCGCCCTGCTCGGCGATCGCGAAGATCTTGGACTCGGCTTCGTCGAGCATCTGCTTGACTTCCTTGCCCTGCGGGTTGAAGGCCTGGCCCGAGATTTCGTCGGCCACGGTGATCAGCTTGCGCAGCACGCCGCGGTCGCGCACGATCTCGGCGTAGCGCCGGATGTTGGCCGCCGACGGCGTGTTCTGCGCCATCGCGTTCAGGTACTGCAGGCCGCCCACGTCCTCGGCCTTGCCGATGTTGGTCAGCGCCTCGAACACGGTGATCACGTCGGCCGGCTTCGAGGCGTTGATCAGCTTGACGATCTGCTCGAAGATGATGCGGTGGTCATAGCGGTAAAAGTCGTCCGAATGCATCATGTCCGCAATGCGGTCGAACGCGGCGTTATCGCGCAGCAAACCACCGATCACCGATTGTTCTGCTTCGATGGAATGGGGCGGGATGCGGAGGGCGTCGACTTGCGGATCGGATGGTGCGTTCATGGCGCGAATTATACCTGCTTAGTGTCAACAAGCTGTAATAATTGGGGAGATTTGGACGTAAAAAAAGCCGGACAATGCCGGCTTTTTGTGCTGTGCAACAGCCCGGGCGGGCTGCCCTTCAGCGGACTTGCTTAGGCTGCTTCGCCAACGACGGCGATCGTGATGTCCACGACCACGTCAGTGTGCAGCGCAACGGCGACAGCGTGCTCGCCGGTGATTTTCAGCGGGCCGTTCGGCATGCGAACTTGTGCTTTTTCAACACCGAAACCTTGCTTCGTCAGCGCTTCAGCGATGTCGAAGTTGGTCACGGAGCCGAACAGGCGGCCATCGACGCCGGCCTTCTGGGCGATCGTCACGGTCATGCCGCTCAGCTTGTCGCCTTGCGCCTGGGAAGCGGCCAGCTTGGCAGCTGCTGCTTTTTCCAGTTCGGCGCGCTTGACTTCGAACTCGGCCACGGCCGCTGCGGTGGCACGGCGTGCCATGCGCTGCGGAATCAGGAAGTTACGTGCGTAACCGTCTTTGACCTTGACCACGTCGCCCAGGTTGCCGACGTTAACAACTTTTTCCAACAGAATGATTTGCATAGTTTTCTCCAGTGTCTCTGCCAGCGATTAAGCGTGGTGCAGATCGGTGTAAGGCAGCAGCGCGAGGTAGCGTGCGCGCTTGATGGCGGTGTCAACCTGGCGCTGGTAGTGCGCCTTGGTACCGGTCAGGCGTGCTGGCATGATCTTGCCGTTTTCCTGGACGAAGTCTTTCAGCGTGTCGACGTCTTTGTAGTCGACCTGTTCAACGTTTGCCGCGGTGAAGCGGCAGAATTTCTTGCGCTTGAACAGTGGGTTCTGTTGTTTGCGCTTTTCTTTAAGCTTGAGCTTGTTCTTGTCGAATTTTTTACCGAATGCCATTTGAGGCTCCTGTATCTAAAAATGTGCGTTCGCTTAAGCGGCGGCACAGAAATCAATGATGTGAAACACCAGGCTTTTGCTGTTGCGGCTTTTCTTGGCCAGGAATCCCGTGAACTGGTAGGCGGCGCCCATTTCGGCCTGGCTGAATCGTCCTGAAATCTCGCCGGCGGCGAACGCCGGCATTTCAAACTCGACCAACCTGGCTACCCCTGCTTCCATCTGCTGCGAACTATGCAGCAAGGTGGCGGACACGATCGGCACGCCGGCCGGGGTATAGCGCAATACATCGCGCTCGCAAATCTGGGCTACTACCTGGAGTTGATTCACCGAAGTGCGATCAATTCGTGGTTCACTATTCCTGAGTCAATACTTAAGCTGCAGCTGCGGCAGGCGCTGCGGCAGCGGCTGGCGCCTCTGCACGGTGGCTCTTGGCTGCGT
Organism: Massilia sp.; assembly: GCA_036676245.1. Classification (GTDB taxonomy): domain Bacteria; phylum Pseudomonadota; class Gammaproteobacteria; order Burkholderiales; family Burkholderiaceae_D; genus Telluria_A. The sequence goes on from JAKFDH010000131.1 coordinate 20,161, forward strand.
CTTCGCGTTGTACCGACTTCATCATCGGCGAAGGAGCGGTTTCCGCTTTCTTCATCTTGACGGTCAGGTGGCGCAGCACGGCATCATTGAATTTGAACGCGGTCTCGAGTTCCACCAGGGTCTCGTTGTCGCATTCGATGTTCATGCAGATGTAGTGTGCCTTGGGCAGCTTCTGGATCGAGTAAGCCATCTGGCGACGGCCCCAGTCTTCAACGCGATGAACATTACCGCCGCGCGTGGTCACGCTGGCCTTGTAACGTTCGATCATCGCCGGGACTTGCTCGCTTTGGTCCGGGTGGACGATAAAAACGATTTCATAATGACGCATTCAATACTCCTTGAGGACGTTAAACAAAGTGCCCACCTCGGCGTCAAGACGAGTGTGGGAAGGGGAAAGCCGGCAATTATAACCCGAAATTGCCGCTTCGATCAATCCCCCTCTGCCTCCGCGCCGCCGCTACAGGTTCTTGATGTACTGGACGAAGCCGGATTTCGTTGCAATGTTGTCATATAGCTGCATCGCGGTGGCATTCGTTTCATGGGTGAGCCAGTAGACGCGGGCCGCGCGCGGCCTCGGCGGTGAACGGGTCCTGCAGGTAGCAGGCCGGCATGATGCGGTTGCTAGGCTAAGCGAAACTAGACCTGCTCCGGATAAAAATCATGATCGAGGACTTGCGCGTACGTGTACGGCACGGTGACTGGAAAAGCAGCCTCCGGTAAACCCGTTTCCTTGCTGGCCTTCCGGACCGCCCTGGGATAGGCCCATTCCATCGTCTCCTCGGCAGTGCGCTTCAGACTGGGGCTCTTTTCCAACAGAGAATCGATCTGCTCCCGCTGTTCAACGATCGTCTCGACCCAGCTCGCGCTTTTTCGCTGCGCCTGAAAATGAAACTTGAGCAAGTGCGCCAACAATACCCGCAAGCGGTTGCGCAGGGCATTCTTTTCCGCTCTCACCTGCCCCTCCAGTTCCTCGATCAAGTTCTCCAGGTCCAACTGCATGAAGCAGCGATCCCGCAGCAGTTGCACTTGCTCGGTCAGCCAGCAGACATAGTCTTGCTCATAGCATGGTGCGGATGGCGGCAGCGGCGCCGCCGATGGCTCTTGCTCCAAAAAGACGTCCATAGGCCCTCCCTTGCGTGTTTTTTGATCGCCAAATCGGCCTGACGTTCACTATTTCGTCGAAAACCACAATAAAAGCTTGCATTAGACGAAATACTGTACAAAAATACAGTCTGTTCATCCACACAGCGCCAGCATACCCATGATCAAACTCACACCACGGCAGGAACAGATCCTCAACCTGATCAAGGACGCGATCGACAACACGGGCTTCCCGCCGACCCGGGCCGAGATCGCCAATGAACTGGGTTTCAAGTCGGCCAACGCCGCCGAGGAGCACCTGCAAGCCCTGGCGCGCAAGGGCGCGATCGAGATTTCGCCGGGCACCTCGCGCGGCATCCGCCTGGTCGGCGCCAGCCTGCCGGCGATCCCGATGCCGCCGCCGACCCTGATGATGGCGCTGCCGCTGGTCGGCCGCGTCGCCGCCGGTTCGCCGATCCTCGCCACCGAACACGTGGAGGCGACCTACAGCGTCGACCCGGCGATGTTCTCGGCCAAGCCCGACTTCCTGCTGAAGGTGCGCGGCGAATCGATGCGCGACGCCGGCATCATGGACGGCGACTTGCTGGCAGTCAAAAAAGTGGACAGCGCCAAGAACGGCCAGATCGTCGTGGCCCGCATCGGCGACGACGTCACCGTCAAGCGCTACAAGAAGACCGGTTCGCTGATCGAGCTGTTCCCCGAAAATCCGGACTTCAAGGTCATCAGGGTCGATCCGGAAGCCGATGGCTTCGCGCTCGAAGGATTGGCCGTCGGCCTGATGCGCAGCTGGAACTAGGAGCATGGCCCAGCTCGAACTGCATCAGATGGCGCAGCTTGCCCTGTTCGGCAACCGCGAGTCGGGCCACGCCTACAAGGTGCGCCTGATGCTGGCCCTGGCCGGCCTGGCGCACGACTACACCGAGATCGACCTCGACCAGCCGCGCGATGCGCGCCCCGAACCCTTCCGCTCGCTGGCGAAATACGGCGAAGTGCCGCTGCTGGTGCATGACGGCAAGCCCTACGTGCAGTCGAACGCGATCCTGCTGCACCTGGCCGACCACACCGGCACCTTCGGCGGCGAATCCGACCAGCGCATGGAGCGAGCCCGCGAATGGCTGTTCTGGGAAGCGAACCGGATCGGCTTTTCGCTGGCGAACCTGCGCTACTGCCTGAAGTTCACCGACACCGGCGCCGCCACCGACGGCGCACAGTTCATGCGCAAGCGTTTCGAGGCCGACGCCGTGCGCCTCGAGGCCGAGCTGGCCGATGGCCGCGCCTTCATCCTCGGCGAGCAGCCGAGCGTGGCCGACATCTCGCTGTGCGGCTACCTGTATTTCGCCGACCAGGCGCACGTGAGCCTGCCTGCGGGCGTGCAAGCCTGGCTCGGGCGCATCAGCGCCCTGCCCGGCTGGAAACATCCCTACGATTTCTACGGCTGATTGCCGGCCGCTTATTTCGCGGCCGGCGAGTAATTCTGCTTGCGCGCCTCGATGTCCTTCTGGCGCTCGGCGGACGGCGCGCCATTCACCATGCGATTGTGTTCGCCGACATATTTGTCGGTGGCGTCGCGCCACGCGGCGAAGTCGGCCAATACCAGCTTGGCGCTGACGCGGGCGTCCTCGGCCAGGCGGGCATAGACGTCGGCCAGGTGGGCCGTCGCCTTTTCCATCTCGTCCTTGGTCAGCAGGTCGTGCACTTCCTTCGGGATCAGCTTGGTCAGCGGCGCATTCGCGTTCAAGTTCTTGACGAAATTATTGTAGCAATCCTGCCATTTGGCGACCTTGTCCGACACCGCCTGGATTTCATCGTTCAGCTTGGACATGGCGGGGATCCGCGGCGCCGGGCAGCGGTACTGGCCGCTGCGCAGTTCGGCGCCGTCGTATTTCGCCATCCAGAATTCGAGGTCGGCGCGGCGCTCCTCGCGTCGGCGCATCATGTCGAGCGCCGCGATCGCGGTCTTGTTGCCCTTGGCGGCGGACTTCTTGAACCACAGCTCGGCCTTGGCGAGGTCGATCGCGCCGGCCTCGCCGTATAAATACATTTCACCGACATGCAGCTGGGCCTCGGCATTGCCGGCATTGCCCAGTTTGGTGAACAGCTGGAGCGCCTGCGGATAGGCTTTTTTGGCAAACAGCGCATTGGCGTCGGCGAGCTCATCGGCATGGGCGAGGCCGCCAAGCGACAGCGACAGGACCAGCGACAGGCTGAACAGGGTTTTCTTCATGTTGGGAGCTTCGACCGTGATTGGGAACACAGATCATAACTGGATTCCGCGCGGGCGTTCAAGGCGCCGCGCGAAATGAGGCCGCCGGCCCATTGCGGGCCGGGGCGTGGCGGCTTACTTGCCGTTGACTTGCCGCTCGATCCGTTACGCCGCGCGATAGGTTTCATGGCGCCCGACGCTCGCGTGCCACAGCGCCATCTCCTTGTTGCGCGCCGCCATCGCGGCCAAGGTGGCCTGCTTCCACGCCGCGCTGCCGGCGCTGGCCAGCTGGCCGAAGGCCTGGAGCGCCTCGCGATACTGCTTGCCGGCCAACAGGCGGTTGGCGGCATCGAGATCGCCGGCATGGACGGCGCCGGCGGCGGACATGGACATCGCCGGCAGCAGGGCGGAAAGCTTGTTCGTCCTAGACGGACTCCAGATATGAACAGCGTTGATGAAAGTGCCGCAGTCAAAAAACTAACGGCCGGTGCCGTTGGCGGGGCTGCGCGCACCCACGGTGGTGTTGTTCGAGGCGCGCTGCATGATTTCGTACTGCACCAGGCGGGCCTTGGTCTGCGCTGCCATTTCGTCGGCCGTTGCAAGTTTCCACTTCTCGCTCTGGGCCAGCACGGTCGCGGCATGGGCCCTGGCCCGTGCCAGCACGTCGAGCGTCACCTTGTCGAGGTGGGCCGAAGCTTTCGCGATCTCCTGCTCGTTCATTAGTTCCAGCACATCGGCCGGGATAGCCTTCAGCGGCGGGGTCTGGGCGACCTTGCCGACGAAGGCGTTGTGACAGCTGCTCCAGTCCTTGAGCTTGTCGTTGACCACATTGATTTCGTCGTTGACCTTGGACACCGCCGGAATCTTCGGCGCCACGCAAGCGGCTTGCGCCGCGGCGAGGTCGGCGCCGTTGTAGCCGCCGGTCCACCAAGCGATCAGGTCGCTGTTGGCGGCGCGCCGGCCGCTCAGTTTGGTGGCGGCCACGGCTGCCTGGTTGCCGGCGGCGGCGGCCTGCGCGAACAGGGCATCGCCCTTGGCGCGGTCGACGCCGACGCCTTCGCCGTACCAGTACATCTCGCCCAGGCGCAGCTGCGCTTCCGCATTGCCCGCGCCGGCCAGCTTGCCGAACATGTCCAGGGCCTGCGGGTACTGCTTGTTGCTTAACAGGCGGTTCGCGGTGTCGAGGTCGTTCGCCATGGCGGCGCCGGCAAACGAACACAGCAACAGGAACACGAGCTTACGAGTGGATCGCAACATGGCATACCCTTTCATGATCTTGCACAAAGATCCATATTACCTCGGCCACCGCCGCGGTGCCAGCCTCTTTTTCGCGAATATGCATGCAGGGTAGAAAACATCGAAGTACATACATTCTGGCGGCGAAAAACCGGGTTTCGCCGGAAGGCGGCCGCCCGGGCGCGAATCGGGCGCAGCGGCCTGCTGGAGCGGAGCTGGCGGCGCGGCAGCGGTTCACCGCTATCTTCGGAATGAACTATTGATGCGAGATCAAACCCATACGGGTCTTAGCCTTCCAGTGCCGACTGAAAATCCGCCAGCAAATCCTCCGGATCCTCGATCCCCACCGACACCCGGATCAGCGACTCGGCGATCCCCATGCTGGCGCGCCGCTCGGCGCCCATTTCGAAGAAGATCGTGTGCGCCACCGGGATCACCAGGGTGCGCGTATCGCCCAGGTTGCTCGCGGAGATGGCCACCTCCAGCCGGTTCAGGTAATCGAAACAGTCGATCCCGTCCTTCAGCTCGAAGCTGAACAGCGAGCCGCAGGCCTTGAACAGCTGCGTCGCCAGCCCATGCTGCGGATGCGATGCCAGCCCGGGATAATGCACGGCCGCCACGCGCGGATCGGCTTCGAGCATGCGCGCCAGCGCCAGCGCGTTGCCCGAGGTGCGCTCCATGCGCAGCGCCAGCGTCTCGGCCCCCACCGCGATATGGTGCGCCGCCTCCGGCCCGAGCGAGGCGCCGAAGTCGCGCAGGCCCTTGGCCCGCAGCTGCGCCATGCCCCACATCTTCTGCGGCTGCTTCTTGTAGTTGGCCGCGATGTGCGGGTAATTGGCCCAGTCGTAGGCGCCGGTGTCGGTCAGGCTGCCGCCCAGCGCATTGCCATGGCCGCCGATCGACTTGGTCAGCGCATTGACCACCAGGCCGGCGCCGACCGATTTGGGACGGAACAGGTAGGGCGTGGTCATGGTGTTGTCCACCACGTACAGGATGCCCCGCTCGCGGCACAGCTGGCCGATGCGCGCCAGGTCCGCCACCTGCGTGCGCGGGTTGGCGATGGTCTCGACGAACACGATGCGGGTCTCGGGCTTGAGCGCCGCTTCGACATGGCGCACCTCGGTCGCATCGACGAAATCGACGCCCACGCCCTGCCCCGCGACGGTCTGCCACAGGCTGTTGGTGTTCCCGAACAGGAAGGACGAGGACACCACATGGTCGCCGGCGCGCAGCAGCGCCTGGAACACGGCGCCGATCGCGCCCATGCCGGTGGCGAAGCAGATCGTGGCCACGCCGTCTTCCATGCGCGTGATCTTGTCTTCCAGCGCAGAGATGGTCGGGTTGCCCTGGCGGCCGTAGCGGAAGCCCGGCTCCTTGCCCTGGAATACGGAGGCCAGCTGGCGCGCGTCCGCGTAGCCGAAGGCGACCGAGGTATGCAGCGGCTTGTGCAGCGAGCCCTGCTCGATCGGCTTGCGGCGGTCGCTGTGCAGGATCTCGGTGGTGAAGCCGCGCGGCTTGTTCTCGCTCATCGGCCTGTTACTCCGTCGTTGCCAGGTTCAGGTTCAGCTGGGTGCGGGCCGAGTCTTCCTCGACGCCCTTGGCCTTCGGATGGTGGCGCGCGAACTCGAGCCGGTCCAAGTACTCCGGCGTGATGTCGCCGGTGACGTAGACGCCGTCGAAGCAGGACGCCTCGAAGTTCGTCAGCGCCGGGTTGACGTCCGAGATCGAGCGCTTGAGCGCGTCCACGTCCTGGTAGATCAGGGCGTCGGCGGTGATCTCGCGGCAGGTCTCCTCGATCGTGCGGCCGTAGGCGATCAGTTCATCGCGGGTCGGCATGTCGATGCCGTACACGTTCGGGAACAGCACCGGCGGCGCGGCCGAGGCGAAGAACACGTTGCGGGCGCCCGCTTCGCGCGCCATCATCACGATCTCGCGGCTGGTGGTGCCGCGCACGATCGAGTCGTCCACCAGCAGCACGTTCTTGCCCTTGAATTCGGAGGCGATCGCATTGAGCTTCTGGCGCACCGACTTGCGGCGGATCGCCTGGCCCGGCATCAGGAAGGTGCGGCCGATGTAGCGGTTCTTGATGAAGCCTTCACGGTACTCGACGCCGAGCTTGAGCGCCAGCTGGATCGCGGCCGGGCGCGAGGAATCGGGAATCGGCATGACCACGTCGATTTCGCCGCTCTTGAACTGGGCGCGCACCTTGTCGGCCAGGTATTCGCCCATCTTCAGGCGGGTGGCGTAGACCGAAGCGCCGTCCAGGATCGAGTCCGGGCGCGCCAGGTAAACATATTCGAACGCGCAGGGATTGAGCGAGGGATTGTCGGCGCACTGGCGCTGGTGCAGCTGACCGTCATTGTCGATGAACACCGCTTCGCCCGGCGCGATGTCGCGCACGAAGGTGAAGCCCATGCCCTCGAGCGCCACCGATTCGCTGGCCACCAGGTACTCGACGCCCTTGTCGGTTTCGTTGATGCCGATGCACAGCGGACGGATGCCGAACGGGTCGCGGAAGGCCAGCAGGCCGTGGCCGGCGATCTGGGCCACCACCGCATACGCGCCGCGCACCCGGCGGTGCAGCACCGCCACCGCGTTGAACACCGAATCGGGGTCGAGCGTGAAGCCGGTCGTGGTTTCCTGGATCTCGTGGGCCAGCACGTTGAGCAGCACTTCGGAATCGGAATCGGTGTTGATGTGGCGGCGGTCGATGCGGAACATCTCGCTCTTGAGCTGTTCCTGGTTGGTCAGGTTGCCGTTGTGCGCCAGCGTGATGCCGAACGGCGCGTTGACGTAGAACGGCTGCGCTTCCTCTTCGCTGGACGAACCGGCGGTCGGATAGCGGCAATGGCCGATGCCCGAATTGCCCTGCAGCGAACGCATATTGCGCGTGCGGAAAACGTCACGCACGAGGCCATTCGCCTTGTGCATGGAAAACATGCTGCTGTGATTGGTTGCAATGCCCGCCGCATCCTGACCGCGATGCTGCAGCAGCAGCAAGGCATCATACAAAAGCTGGTTGACGGGATTATGCGAGACGACGCCGACGATGCCACACATGGTGTGCTCCTAAAGCTGGTACAGCCAATTTAAAACTGTAAATTAAAAAAATCGTTCAAAACTTCACATGCCGCGCCAGCGCGTCGGGCAGGAAGGGCTTCACGGTGCGGGCGCCGGTCTCTGCCATCGGGCTGAGCAGCGCTTCGGTCCAGAAAGCCTGTTTCGGTATATCCGTCATGCCGCAGGCGATCACGCCAGCCAATACGATCACCAGGCCGCGCGCCAGCCCGAACAGGCCGCCCAGGCCGCGGTCGGCCAGCGACAGGCCGCTCGCCTTGACCAGCGCATCGATCGCCATCGTCAGCAGGCCCATCAGGATGCGCACGCCGATGAACAGCGCCAGGAAGGCCACCAGCAGCCGCAGCGTGGCGCCGGGCACCATGTCCGGCAGCAGCGGCGCCAGGTCGGCCCCGTAGGCGTTGGCGACGACGAAGGCGACGATCCAGCCGAGCAGCGACAGGATCTCCTTGACCAGGCCGCGCAGCATGCTGATGACGATCGACGCCGCCAGCACGAACAGCACCAGGTAATCGAAGATCGTCACTCGCAGTCCGCCGCCAGGCCCGCCGTCAGGCCGGTTCCATGCGGCCCGACATGCCGATCTTGCCCAGCTTGGCGCGGACTTTTTCCGCTTCGTCCCGGTTCAGGGGGCCGACCCGCACGCGAATCAGCTCGCCGGTCGCGGTCGGCACCTTCTGGGTGTAGGACCGGATGCCCGCTTCCTTCAACTTTTCCTGCACTTCATTGACCTTGGCCTGGCTGGCCAGCGCCGTCACCTGGACCACGAATTTCTGGCCGTCGCCCGACTTGCCTTCGAGAATGGCGAGCGCGCGCGCCGCATCCGGCGCCGCCTCGGCCGGCTTGGCGGCCGGCTTGGCCTCGGCCGCCCTGGCCACGGCCTTGTCGGCCGGTTTCGCTTCCGCCGGCTTCGCTTCGGCAGGCTTGACCTCGACTTTTTTCCCGGAGCCGGTGCTCACTTCGGCGATATCGCGCGCGGCGGCGGGCGCGGGCAGCGCCACGATCTCTTCGCGCGGCGACAGCGCCGCGCTGGCGGCGACCGGCGCGTTCACGGCCGGCGCGGCCTTGAGGTTGTCCTTTTCCTTGTCCTTCGACGGGATGCGGATATCGATGTCGCTCGACAGCGGCTTGGGTTCGGAATCGAGCACCATCGGCAAGCCGACGGCGACCGCCAGCGCCAGTGCGATGGCGCCGACCAGGCGCCGGCGCGCGCGTTTTTTCTCGGGCAGCACAGGATCGGCCGCCGCTTTCGCCTTGGCGCGCCGCGTCCCCGCCTCGTTCGCGCTCGAGGCACGCTTGGAACGGGCCAGCGCGGCGACGGCATCGTCTTCCGCGCGGCTGTATGCGCCACTGTCTTCTCCAGTGGCTTCTTGCTTGTTTTTATTGAGGAACGAGAACAAGCCCATGCGATTCGTTTTCAGTGATGTGAGGATGCCCTGGCCGCCATCACGCCGGCGACGGTGTAAAAGGAACCAAAGACCACAATTCTATCATTCTCCCCGGCTCGGCTCATTGCATTTGAAAAAGCCGCGGCCGGATCGGGGAAGGCGGCGGCCGAGCGTTCGCCCGGTTTCGCGTCCCCGGCGGGCAGGGCCGACAGCTTGGCAAGCAGTTCCGCCGCGCTGGCCGAGCGCGGCGACGGCAGGTCGGCCACGCACCAGTGGTCGACATGGGCCGCCATCGGCGCGATGACGCCGTCGATGTCCTTGTCCTGCATCACGCCGAACACGGCGTAGGTGTAGGGGTGGAAACCCATATTGCCCAGGTTCTGGCCGAGGGCGGCGGCGGCGTGCGGGTTGTGGGCGACATCGAGGATCACGGTCGGGCGGCCCGGCAGCACCTGGAAGCGCCCCGGCAGCTCGACCACGACCAGGCCGGTGCGCACTTCCTGGGCGCCGACCGGCAGCTGCAGGCGCAGCACTTCGAGCGCGGCCAGCGCCGCCGACGCATTCAACAGCTGGTTGGCGCCGCGCAGGCTGGGGTAGGCCAGCGAATTGCGGCGCTGGCTGCGTCCGCCGTAGTTCCACTGCTGCTTGTCGCCGGCGTAATTGAAGTCGCGCCCGAGCAGCCACAGGTCGGCCCCGATCGCTTCGGCATGGGCCACCAGCGATTGCGGCGGCACCGGATCGCTGCAAATCGCGGCCTTGCCGGGGCGGAAGATGCCGGCTTTCTCGAAGCCGATCGCCTCGCGCGTGCTGCCCAGGTAATCGGTGTGGTCGATGTCGACGCTGGTGACGATGGCGACGTCGGCGTCGACCACGTTGACCGCGTCCAGCCGCCCGCCCAGGCCCACTTCGAGGATGGCGACGTCGAGGCCGGCGCCGGCCAGCAGGTGCATGATGGCCAGGGTCGTGAATTCGAAATAGGTCAGGTCGACTTCGCCGCGCGCCTGCTCGACGAAGGCGAAGCTGGCCACCAGCGACGCATCGCTGGCCAGTTCGCCGTTGATGCGGGCGCGCTCGTTGAAGTCGAGGAAGTGCGGCTTGATGTACAGGCCCGTCTTGTAGCCGGCGCGCAGCAGGATCGCCTCGAGCATCGCGCAGGTCGAGCCCTTGCCATTGGTGCCGGCGACCATGATGACGGGACAGGAAAACGCCAGGCCCATGCGGTCCTTGACGGTGCGCACCCGTTCCAGCCCCATGTTGATGTGGATTTCGGCGTGGCGCGACTCGAGCAGCGCGAGCCAGGCTGGCAGGGTGGTGGGCAGGTCGGTCATGGAAAGCACTTCGGTGGCGGCGTGCGCGCGGACGCGGAGAAAAGCGCCCCGCGCGCAGCCTGGTGTGACGGGGACTTGATTAAGCGATCACTTCGACTGCCTGGTCTTGCAGCAGCGCCAGCAGGCGCGCGATTTCTTCGCGCATCTTGCGGCGGTCGACGATCATGTCGACCGCGCCCTTGGTGACGAGGAACTCGGCGCGCTGGAAGCCCTCGGGCAGCTTCTCGCGCACGGTGTTCTCGATCACGCGCGGGCCGGCGAAGCCGATCAGCGCCTTCGGTTCGGCGATGACGACGTCGCCCATGAAGGCGAACGAGGCCGACACGCCGCCCATCGTCGGGTCGGTCAGCACGCTGATGAACGGCAGTTTTTTCTCGGACAGCTTGGTCAGCATCGCGGTCGTCTTGGCCATCTGCATCAGCGACAGCAAGCCTTCCTGCATCCGCGCGCCGCCGGTGGCGGTGATGCAGATGAAGGGCACCTTTTGCTCGAGCGCGACCTGGGCGCCGCGCACGAAGCGCTCGCCGACGACCGAACCCATCGAGCCGCCCATGAATTCGAATTCGAAGCAGGCCACCACGCACGGCAGGCTCATGATGGCGCCGCCCATGACGATCAGCGCATCGGTCTCGCCGGTGGCATCCATCGCCGCCTTCAGGCGGTCCGGGTATTTTTTGCTGTCTTTGAACTTGAGGGTGTCGACCGGCAGGGTTTCCTGGCCGATTTCGTAGCGCCCGCCTTCGTCGAGCAGGCCGTCGAGGCGCTCGCGTGCGCGGATGCGCATGTGGTGGCTGCATTTGGGGCAGACATGAAGGTTCGATTCGAGGTCGGTGCGGTAGAGAACCGCTTCGCACGACGGACACTTGACCCAGAGGCCTTCCGGCATGGTTTTGCGCGCAGCGGCGTCGGAGCGCTGGATCCGCGGGGGCAGCAGTTTTTCTAACCAACTCATAGATTCTCCTTCTACAGCGTGTTCGGTGGTCGGTAGTTTAGCCGGTCAGGCCTGGCTTGTCGAACTTTACAGGCCGAACCTTGCCATTCCAATATCGTTTTCCAGCGTACTCATGCTTGGAGCGGCGCGCGCGCCGATAGTTCATTCTGGCCAGTCCGAACCCAAGCACTATTTACAAAAAATCATTCTTAATGACTCCAAAGAGTTAAACTAAAGATAACTGCGAAAATGGGCATCGAGGTGCCGCCGCGCGCGCCCTACGCGATAAGACCGGGTCAAATACTCACGAAAACTCACAGCCCGAAACTTTTGCGTCATTTTTTGACAAAAACAACAGTTGGGATTTTAACCACAGAAAGATACTTTCCGGTTTTCATGGAATGGTATAGTTGGACTACACGAAGGCGCACGCGGCGGTACTTTAATGCCAGCCGGCAGCGCCCACCAGGTTCAGCCCCCGAAGGCGGATCGAGTATGACAGGCATCGTTCAGCGAATGCGCGGAAAAAAAGTATGCAGCAAGACACCGCCACCATGAGCCCCGCCCCCGCAGCCGAAATCCGGCCTGCGCGCAGCGGCGACAGCGCTCCGCTGAGCGGCGCCGTCCACCTGGTGCTGGCGGTGACCTCGCTGCTGGCGGTGTTCATCGACGCCCGCGCCGTGAGCAGCTTCTCGCCCGCGGCCTGGCTGGTCTTTGTCGGCTTCACCGTCCACAGCCTCACCTTGTACCTGATGGCCCTGCGCGGCCATCCCGGCGCCGACAGCCGCCTGCTGCTGTGGCTCGACATCGTCTGGTACGCGCTGCTGGTATATACCACCGGGAGCAACAACAGCCTGTTCTTCCTGTTCTTCTTCTTTACCATCCTGATCGCCTCGTTCCGCTACGGCTTCGACGAGGGCGCCCGCATCACCCTGGCCTCGACCTTCCTGTTTTCGCTCACCGCGATCTCGACGGTCGGCCCGGCGGAACTGGTGCAGGTGCTGCTGCGCGCGCTGTTCCTGCTGGCGCTCGGTTACATGATGGCCAGCTGGGGCGCGTCGAACCTGGCGCAGAAGGCCGAGCTGGCCCTGCTGCGCGACGTCAGCCGCCTGTCCAACCCCCGCTTCGGGATCGACCGCACGGCGCGCACGATCATGGAGCGCAGCCGCGTTTTCTACGGCGCCGACAGCTGCATCGTGCTGACCCACCGCCCCGGTTCGCCGCGCTGGTCGATGCGCACCGTCAGCGCCGGCGGCGACCGCCCGGCCGACTTCGTCGCCCCGCGCGGGGCCGACACGACCCCGCCGCTGATGCGGCTGCCCGAAGGCCGGGCCGTGGTTTACACCCGGCCGCTGCTGCCGCGCTGGTCCCGCAGCGGCGAGTTCTGCGCCTGGGACGCCCACAGCGAACAATGGCAGGACTGCGCGGGCGAGGCCGGCGAACACCTGGCCGACCTGCTCGAGGCGCGCTCTTTCATCAGCGCGCCGCTGGCCTTCCAGAACGGCGTAGGCCGGGTGTTCATGGTGTCGGCCACGCGCAGCTTCAGCAGGCACGATGCGCTGTTCCTGTGCCATATCCTGGGCCAGGTGGTGCCGGTGCTGGAGAACATCCACCTGCTCGACCGCATGGCCTCGGAAGCGGCACAGCGCGAGCGCCAGGCCATTTCGCGCGACCTGCACGACAGCACCGTGCAGCCCTACATCGGCCTGTCCCATACGCTCAGCGCGCTGCGCAACAAGGCCGCGCCCGACAATCCGCTGCGCCAGGACATCGAACACCTGGCGGCGATGGCGGCCGCCGTGGTCAGCGACCTGCGCCGCTTCGCCGGCGGCTTCGCGCGCGAACCGTCGCTCAGCGAACCGCTGGTGGCGGGCGCGCTGCGCCAGCACCTGGCCCAGGTGCGCCAGTTCTACGGCCTCGACATCGCGCTGCACATGGACGAGGCCGCCGCCGCCGTCGGCGACCGCCTGGCGGCCGCCATGTTCCAGCTGGTGTGCGAAGGCGCCAGCAATATTCGCAAGCACACCGAGGCGCACGAAGGCACGGTGCGGATCCACAGCGCCGCCGGCCGGCTGCGCATCGAGATCGCCAATCCACCGGGGGAACGGGCATGGAGACCGTTCACGCCGATATCCCTGAGCGAGCGCAGCGCAGCGCTCGGCGGGTCCATCCAGGTCGCCCAGGATCATGCCGGGCAAACCGTCGTGGCCATCGATATTCCCATTTGAGGCTGCCATGAATGTCCAGAACAAACTAATCAAGGTCATGCTGATCGACGATCACAAGACCATGTTGTGGGGCTTGCAGCGCCTGCTCGAAGGCGAGCAGACCGGCATGGAAGTGGTGGCCACCGCCACCAGCTGCGACGAGGCGCGCGCCTGGCTGGCCAAGTGCACGCCGGACGTGGTGCTGCTCGACCTCGACCTGGACGGCACCTGCTCGCTCGAGCTGCTGCCCGAACTGCTGGCCAGCGGCAGCACCCGGGTGCTGGTGTTTACCGGCTCGCGCGACCAGGCCCTGGTCGACCATGCGATCCGCGACGGCGCCCGCGGCCTGCTGCAAAAGGATGCGCCGGCCGAGATGGTGCTCGAGGCGATCGAGAAAGTGCACGAAGGCGACATGTGGATCGAGCACACGGTGATGACCCGGCTGCTGAGCGAACTGACCCGTCCCGTGCACCGCAAGCCCGACGCCGAGATGCTCAAGCAAGCCAGCCTGACCCAGCGCGAACACAAGATCATCCGCGCCATCGTCACCGGCAACGGCGCGCTGAACCGCTCGCTGGCGCAAAGCCTGTTCATTTCTGAACACACTTTGCGCAACCACCTGGTGTCGATATACAAGAAATTGGGGGTGACGAACCGGCTCGAACTGTACGTTTATGCCGTAAAGCATCATCTTGGCGAGCAGCCGGACGAGCCACATTGATAAAAAAAAGTATATCTTTCGGGACATAAGTCATGCACAAAAACAAAAATCTTTTGTCCCATCCCGCCCCTCCTCCCGTCCTACATTCTTCCCAGCAGTAAGCCCCGAATGGCGGCCTTGCCGCCGGCCTCGGCGCGCCCGCTCGCCATGTCCTGAATGACAACAATATCGGCCTTTGCTCATGGGACAAAAGTCCTGTATGCCTGCCGCATAATTGGAGCAGTTTGTCCTCGCGAAACAGTCACTTTAGCTGATGTAAATCAACATCAATTTCACTACAGTAGGATCAACAGCGCGGAAAAAAGGGAAACAGGCCAGCGCATCAACTGCGGCAAAGGAGATGAAGCGTGCAATTCTTGCAACAACTTCGACCCGCAGTGGCCCAGTTCCTGAAGCGACAGTCGGGCACCTCCTTGTATGAGTATGCATTGGTGGCTTCCCTGATCGCCGTGGTGGGCGTGATTGTTCTGATCGCCCTGAGCGGATGAAATGCCTGCCGCGCTGCAGCAAGGACCGGAAATCCGATTGACAACCTAGGGAGTACACCATGCAACTCATCAAGCGATTCATCCAGGAAGAAGAAGGCGTCACCGCTATCGAGTACGCACTGATCGCGGCACTGATCGCCGCCGTCATCGTCCTTGCAGTCACCGCTCTCGGCGTCAAGGTCAACGGCATCTTCACAGCCATCACCACCGCCATCTAGTGCGGGCCAAGGCAGGACTGCCGTTCGAGCGCAGCGCGCGCGGCAGTCCGTTTCCAAACTGGGAGTGAACATCATGAACACATTACGCAGTTTGCTACGCGATGAAGAAGGCGTGACGGCAATCGAGTATGCACTGATAGGCGCCCTGATCGCCGCCGTCATCGTGCTTGCCGTGACCGCGCTCGGCCTCAAGGTCAACACCTTGTTTGAATCCGTGACGGCGGCCATTTGAACAGAACGGCGCCAGCGCTTGGCAGTCCGGACACTGGAACGGCGACGTGAATGCGCCCTGGACCGCCACCGTGCCGCTGCTGGCCCTGGCGCTGCTGCTGGCCACGGCCACCTGGCACGACCTGCGGGCACGCCGTATTCCGAACCTGGTCGTGCTCGCGGGCAGCATCACCGGCTTGTTATTGCACAGCTTCTGGCCGGAAGCGCGCTGGCTGACCGATGCGGCGCTGGCCGGCAAGGGCCTGTGGTTCAGCGTGGGCGGATTCGCGCTCGGCCTGTTGCTGCTGCTGCCCTTTTACCTGCTGCGCACCATGGGCGCGGGCGATGTCAAGCTGGCCGCAATGACCGGCGCCTTCCTCGGGCCGGCCGGCGTGACCGGCGCCACCGTGCTGACGATGCTGTGCGGCGGGGTGCTGGCGCTGATCGTTGCACTGTGGAACGGCAAGTTGAAGATGGTCGTGGACAATGTGCGCGGCATGCTGCTGGCGCGGGTCTTCCACGGCGCGGCCGGCGCCACGGCGCCGCCTGCCGCGACCGGCAGGCTGGCTTACGGCATTGCGATTTCTTGCGGCACCGCCGTGCACCTGCTGATGGCAGGCAAGCCGGCCTGGCGGATTTTTTCTTGAACGCGGAGTGACGATGAACATGAACATGGCCAGCCTGCACGAGACGACCACCGCCCGTGTATTGGTCGGCATGATCCTCGCCTGCGCCTGGGTGATGTTCGCGACACTCCACGTGCGCGCCTACATGGCCAGCGGCACCGCCGAGTACCTGGTGTTCTTCCTGTCCGAATCGTTCACCGCGCTGATGTTCCTGCTGCGCGCCAGCCCGTCCTCGGTCTCGCCGCACCCGGGCGACTGGGCGCTGGCAGTGGCCGGCACCGCCGCTCCGCTGCTGTTCGCGCCGAGCGCGGTGGTGCTGCTGCAGGGCGCCGCCGTGCTGGTGTTCGCCGGCGCCGTGTTCCAGCTGATCGGCCTGCTGTCGCTGAACCGCAGCATCGGCCTGGTGCCGGCGCGCCGCGAACTGAAGACTGGCGGCAGCTTCCGCCTGGTGCGCCATCCCCTGTATGCGAGCTACCTGCTGATGTTTAGCGGTTACCTGCTGACCAACTTCTCCACCGCCAACCTGCTGGTGTATTGCGCCCTGCTGGCGCTGCTGCTGGCGCGGATTGTCCGCGAAGAACAACATCTGAGCCGCGAGGCCGACTACCGCGCCTATATGGAGAGGGTGAAATACCGCGTCATCCCGTACGTTTTTTGAACCAACCGATGAGGCATTCGCATGCCTGAAGAACTTGCAACAGCAGTCATTGAACGGCGTGCCGGCAGCGCGCCGATGCCCAGCGCGCCGCGCACGCCGGAAGAGACGGGTGTGCCTTTCCTGTTCCTGGTCGAACTGCTGACCAAGATCCTGTACCTGCGCGGCCAACTGCACCTGGCCGAGCTGGTGTCGCGCTCCAAGCTGTCGGTCGGCGTCGTCGAACGCCTGCTGACCTTCCTGCGCGCCGAAAAGCTGTGCGAAATCACGCGCCGCGGCACGACCGGCACCGACGCCGACCTGTGCTACCAGCTGACTGACCTGGGCCGCACGCGCGGCAACCAGCACGTGCTGCAGAACGCCTACGCCGGTCCGGCCCCGGTAACGCTCGACGCCTACACCGCCCAGGTCAAGGCGCAAAGCGTGGCGGGCATGCACACCACGCGCGCCGATATCGAGGCCGAGTTTGCCGACCTGGTGGTCAATCCCCACGTACTCGAGCAACTCGGCGCGGCGATGAACTCGGGACGCGCGATCTTCGTCTACGGCCCGGCCGGCAGCGGCAAGACCTATCTCGCCGAGCGCCTGCGCGGCCTGCTCAGCGGCACCGTGCTGGTGCCGCACGCGATCATGGTCGACCGCGAAGTGCTCCCCTTCTACGACGCGCTGGTGCATGAAGCGGTGCCCAATCCGGACGCGCCTGCCGCCGGTTTCGACCGCCGCGCCATGCCCGACGAGCGCTGGGTGCGCATCAAGCGGCCGGCGGTGCTGGTCGGCGGCGAGCTGACGCTGCCGATGCTCGACGTCGAATACGACCCCGGCACCCGGCTCTACCACGCGCCTTCGCACATGAAAGCCAACAACGGCATCTTCATCATCGACGACCTGGGGCGCCAGCGCTGCTCGGCCGTGGAGCTGATGAACCGCTGGATCGTGCCGATGGACCGCCGCGTCGATTTCCTGTCACTGCACACCGGCTACAAGTTCCCGGTGCCGTTCGACATGATCATCGTATTCTCGTCCAATTTCGCGCCCGAGCAGCTGGCCGATGGCGCCTTCCTGCGCCGGCTCGGCTACAAGATCCACGTCGCCGAGGTCACGCCGGCCCAGTACGAGAAGATCTTCCGCGGCGTGTGCGCCGACTACGGCATCGCCTTCGACCAGGCCAGCTTCGACTACCTGCTGCGCGAACACCACGACAAGGAACAACGGCCGCTGCTGGCCTGCTACCCGCGCGACATCCTGGCCCAGATGCGCGACGTGGCGCGCTACCACCAGCGGCCCGCGGTCCTGAACCCGGGCGGCCTGAGCTGGGCCTGGAACAATTATTTCACGCCGCATGCGGGGACGGCGGCGCCGGCCGCCGCGCCTGCCAACGGTTTGTTTTACGAGCGCCGCAACCGCGCCAATCCTGGGGAGTAAATAATGAGAAATACCAGAGCTCTTGTGATGATGGGGCTGGCGCTGCTGCTGGCGGTGGGCGCAGTGGTGGTGGCCGCGCGCTGGATCAATGCCCAGGCCTCGGGCGCCAAGAACAAGGTGGCGGTGGCCACCGCCGACATTAGCCTCGGGTCGCGCGTGACGGCCGAGTCGGTCAACATGGTCGACTGGCCGGCCAACGCGATGCCGCCCGGCGCCTTCAGCGATGCCAAGCTGCTCGACGGGCGCGTCGCGCGCACCAACATCCAGATCGGCGAACCTATCATGGAAGGCAAGCTGGCCGCGCCCGGCACACAGGGTGGCCTGTCGGCGGTGGTCGCCTCCGGCAAGCGTGCGATGACGGTGCGCGTGAACGACGTGGTCGGCGTGGCAGGCTTCGCCCTGCCCGGCAATTTCGTCGACATCCTGGTCAACACCCAGGGCGAACGGGCCAGGGGCTCGGACCGCGACCCCAGCATCTCGAAGATCGTGCTCGAGCGCATCCTGGTGCTGGCCATCGCCCAGGAAGCCAGCCGCGACGACACCAAGCCCAAGGTGGTCAACGCGGTCACGCTCGAACTGACCCCGGAACAAACCGAAACGCTGGACCTGGCGCGCAGCGTCGGCACGCTGTCGCTGGTGCTGCGCAATCAGGTCGACCCGGAAACGGCTGCCACCGGCGGCGCTACCAAGGCCTCGCTGCTGGGCCAGGCCGAGCTGCCGCTGCCGGCCCCCCCGGTCGCCTATCCGGCCGCGCTCAAACCGCCGCCGCGGCGCGCGCCGCCGCCCCAGCCGAAGCTGGCCGAAAAGGTCGAGATCATCAAGGGCCTCGACCGCAGTACCCAACAATTCTAAAGCGCCAGGGAGCCATTGCATGAGCACATTCCGCACTTCCGCCGCCTCGCCGCTGGTCCGCACCGCACTGTGCGCTGCGCTGGCCACCATCCCGATGGCGCAGGCCGGCGCCCCGGCCCGGAAAACCGCCAAGCCGGCCGCGGCCGAGCTGGCCCGGACGCCGCGCACCGACCTGGCGCCCCAGCTCACCCTGATCGAGGGCAAGTCGACCCTGATGCGCCTGCCCTATCCGAGCGCAAAAATGTCGGTTGGCGACCCGCGCATCGCCGACATCATCCCCTTGAACAAGAGCGAGCTCTACCTGGTCGGCAAGACCGCCGGCAGCACCAACCTGATTGTCTGGAACAAGAGCGGCGACGCCACCATCGTCGACATCGTGGTCCAGATGGACACCGCGCCGCTGATGGCCCGCATCCATCAGCTGCTGCCCGGCGAGAAGGACATCAAGATCATGCCGGCGGCCGACAGCATCATCGTCTCGGGCACCGTCAGCGACGTGGTCAAGGCCGACCAGGTGCTGGCGCTGGCGCTGGCCTACGTGCAGCGCAGCGCGCGCAGCGACAAGGGCGGCAAGAGCGAGAAGGAGGCGGCCGGCGGACCGGCCGGCGAGGTCAAGGACAACCAGGCCGGCAACCAGCAGAGCAAGGGCGAAGGCAACCAGCAAAGCCAGGCGCGGGTCATCAACATGCTGTCGATCGCCGCGCCGCAGCAGGTGATGCTGGAAGTGAAGGTGGCCGAGATTTCGAAAACCCTGGTCGACCAGCTGGGCGTGAGCATCGGTTCCTCCACCAACCGCGGCAGCTGGACCTATACCTTCCTGACCAACCTGCTGGCCGGGGTGCCGGCGGTGGGCGACGCCTTCAACAAGAACGGCAACTTCGTCACCCTCGACGCCCAGAAGCGCGACGGCCTGGTCAAGGTGCTGGCCGAGCCCACCATCATGGCCATCAGCGGCCAGGAGGCCAGCTTCCTGGCCGGCGGCAAGATCTTCATCCCCGTCAGTGTGAACAGCGGCTTGACGCGCGAAATCAAGCTCGAGGAAAAGGAATTCGGCATCGCCGTCAAGTTCACCCCGACTGTGCTCGACGGCGGACGGATCAACCTGAAGGTGGCGCCTGAAGTATCGGACCTGAACAAGGACGGCATCGGCATCAGCGCGGCCGGCGTCTCGGGCACCGCGATCCTGCCCTCGTTCACGACGCGGCGCGCGACCACCACGGTCCAGCTGTACGACGGCCAGAGCTTCGCCATCGGCGGCCTGATCAAGAACAATGTGACCACCAACGTCAAGGCCTTCCCGGTGCTCGGCGAAATCCCGGTGCTCGGCGCGCTGTTCAGGAGCAGCGACTTCCAGACCGACCGCACCGAACTGGTGTTCATCGTCACGCCCCACCTGGTCAAGCCGCTGGCGGACGGCTACAAGCTGCCGACCGACGGCTACATCCAGCCGTCGCGCGGCGACTTTTTCCTCAAGGGCAAGCTCGAAGGCGGCGGCAAGGACCGCGCCCCGGCCGCGCCCGCCTCTCCGCCCGCCACCGCGGGCGCCACCGGTTTCGACTTGAAATAGGACGCCATCATGCACGCCACCCTCCACACCGGCCTTCGCCTGGCCCCCCTGCTCGCGCTGCTGGCCGGCTGCGCGACCGCGCCCAAACTCGACCATGGCTTCGGCATGGCGGTGCGGGCCAACACCATGCAGCAGGTGCTCGACCCGGCCGCGCCGAAGACCCGGCTGGCCAGTGGCATCGACGGCAAGGCCGGCAAGAGCGCCTACGACGTTTACCAGAAGTCGTTCCAGGAGCCGGCCCCGCAGAGCAGCGCCCTGGTCATCGGCGTGGGCCAGTAGCGGCAGCGCCCGGAAAGACGGCCATGCATACGCCCACCCGCAGAGCGCGCCGCCAGGACGGCGCCGTCGCCATCGTGTTCAGCCTGACCCTGGTCGCGCTGCTGGCCGTGGGCGGCCTGGTGCTCGACCTGTCGCACCTGTACGTACTCAAGTCGGAACTGCAGAACGCGGCCGACAGCGCCGCGCTGGCCGGCGCCAAGGAGATCAACCTGAGCGCGGCCGGGGTGACGAATGCCGCCAACAAGGCGATCGCGTTCGCGGGCAAGAACAAATACAACTTTAGCACCGCGCTGTCGCTGAGCAATGCCGACATCTCCTTCAGTTCCGACCCCGACGGCCCCTGGTCGAGCGTATCGGAGGCGAGCGCCTCGCCGGAGAACAAGAGCTTCATCCGGGTCGACACCAGCAGCAAGTCGGTCAGCACCTACCTGATGAACGTAGTCGGCATCAACAGCGTCGCCACCTCCGGCGTCGCGGTGGCCGGGCGCTTCGTGGTCAACGTCACACCGCTCGGCGTGTGCGCCAAGGACCTGACGAAATACAATGCGCTGGCCGCGCTGCCGGACGGGCGCCGCGAACTGACGGAATACGGCTTCCGCCGCGGCTATACCTACAACATCCTCGAGCTGGGCGCGGTGTCGGGCAGCCCGTCGGACCCGATGCTGCTCAATCCCGTCGACAGCCCGCCCACGCCCTGCTCGCCAAGCAATTCGAGCGTCAACTTCACCGCCCCATTCCTGTGCCAGGGCAATTCCGCGCTGGCCGCCAACGCGGCCATCGTGTACGCCAACACAGGCTTGTCCAAGGTGCCGACCGAGCGCGCGCTCAATTCGCGCTTCGACGATTTCCCGGGTGGCACTTCGTGCATCGTGGCGACCTCGCCCCCCGACCCCAACATCCATGAATACGACTACAACATCACAGCCGCCGACGGCGGACCGGGCGCCTGGATGACGCCGGCGCCGACGGCGGCGGCGCCAACCGTGCTGTGGTCCTACGCCAAGGCGGCGATCGCGGCCGGCAGCGCCGGCAGCTACAGCTACGGCGGCGACTTCGCCGTGGCCGACTGGCCCGACCTCTACCCCGGCACGACCGCCAGCGCCGGCTACCCGGCGACCGGCACGCCGTACAGCCAGGCCGCCGGCAACCTGTTCCACGAAGCACCTGACCCGGGACATACTACCGGACTCAACCGGCGCGTGCTGAACGTGGCCATCGTCGACTGCAGCGCCGAGACCAGCAACGCGATGGCTTGCCGCCCCCTGCCCGTGGTGGGCATCGGCCGCTTCTTCATGCAGTCGAAGGCGAGCCTGAACGGCGGCTCGCCGTACTTCTTCGTCGAGTTCGCCGGATTGATCACCCCGGTGCCGAATTCCGAAATCAAGCTGTATCGCTGACCATGGACACCGCCATCCCATCCTCCCATCCAGCGCAGCCGGCGCGCCAGCGCGGCGGCGTCGTGGTCGAATTCGCGCTGCTGCTGCCGCTGATGCTGACCCTGCTGGCCGGCATCTTCGAGATCGGCCGCGCCTTCTGGTACTACGACGCGCTGTCGAATGCCACGCGCAACGCCGCGCGCGCCGTGTCGGTCAGCGACAAGGCGACCATCGCCACCGCCGCCATCCCCGCCGCCAAGACGCTGCTGGCCGACGCCGCCGCCAGTGCCGGCATTCCCTCCTTCAGCAGCAGCAACGTCACCGTCGCTTGCCTCGACGCCGCACTCAACGACACTGCCTGCGCCGACGGCAGCGCGCCGGCCGGGGTGCGGGTGACGATCAGCAGCTACCAGGTCGCGGTCGGCAACTACATTCCCTTCATCATCGGCAACAGCGCCATGTACACCGTGGACCTGGCGCCGTCGACCACGATGCCCTACATGCTATGAAGACCCTGCCCCAGCCCAGCCGCGGCGCCGGTGTCGCCACTGTCGAGTTCGCAATCGTCGCGATGGTGTTTCTCACGCTGCTGTTCGGCATCCTCGAGATCGGGCGCCTGATGTACGTCTACAACTCGCTGCAGGAAGTGACGCGGCGTGCGGCGCGCGAAGCGACGGTGCGCTGGATCGACGACCAGGCCGAGGTCAAGACGCTGGCGCTGTTCGGCGGCACCGCCCTGCCCGGCGGCGCCGAGATCACCAGCGCCAGCATCAAGATCGAGTACCTCGACGCGACCGGCGCCATCGTCAGCACCTTCCCGGCCGACCCGGCCGACAACCTGTCGGCCTGCGGCGACGCCACGCGGGTGGCGAACTGCATCTACAGCGTGCGGGTGTCGATCGACAACATCCAGTACAGCCCGATGATCACGCTATTCAGCTTCCTGAACGTCACGATGCCGACCTCGACCGTAACGATGCACGCCGAGAGCATGGGCTTCGAATCGAGTTAATGATCTTTTCCAGGACCAGAACATGAGAATCACCGTCGTATCGACCGATGACAAGCAGCTGGCCGAACTGGCCAGGCTGCTGCGCGAGCGCTCCAGCGCCGACGAAGTGTCGGTGCTGGCCGCGCCTCTCGAGCGCCTGCTGACCCTGAGCGGGGAGACGCCGGTCGACGTGTTCGTCATCGGCCAGCGCGAATTGAACAGCCTCGACACAGACTGTCTCGAACGGCTCGGCCACATGATGCCGAACTCCAGCTTCATCTTGTGTTCGGCGCTGCAGACGCCGGAATTCCTGCTGCAGGCGATGCGCGCCGGGGTGCGTGAAGTGGTGCCGTCGCCGCCGGCGCCGGCCACCCTGTACCCGGCGCTGCGCCGCATCGCCGACAAGCGCGAGAGCGCGGCCAACGCCGGCGGCAAGATCCTCGCCTTCGTCTCCTGCAAAGGGGGCAGCGGCGCCACCTTCATCGCCACCAACCTTGGCTACGCGCTCGCCGAACTCGAGGGCAAGAGGGTCGCCCTGTTCGACCTCAACCTGCAGTTCGGCGACGCCACCCTGTTCGTTTCCGAGCAAAAGCCGATGGCCACGCTGGCCGACGTGGCCAAGCAGATCCACCGCCTCGATCCTTCGTTCCTGGCCGGCAGCATGGTCAGCGTGACCCCGAACTTCGGCGTGCTGGCCGCGCCCGAGGACCCCGCGTATTCGGAGGACGTGAAGCCGGAACACATCGACGTGCTGCTCAAGCTGGCGCGCCGCCACTACGATTTCATCCTGCTCGACATCGGCCGCACGCTCGACTCGGTCAGCGTGCGCGCGCTCGACCAGGCCGACATGATCTATCCGATCCTGCAGACGACCTTGCCCTACATCCGCGACGGCAAGCGCCTGCTGGGCGTGTTCCGCTCGCTCGACTACAGCCGCGACAAGGTCAAGCTGATCGTCAACCGCCACGAAAAGAATGGCCAGATCAAACTTTCCGACCTCGAGGCCGCCTACGGCACGTCGATCTTCATGACGGTGCCCAACCATTACGACGCGGCCGCGGCCTCGGTCAACCAGGGCGTGCCGATCCAGAAACTGGCGCCGGCCAGCCCGCTGTCGAAGGCCCTGGCCGATTTCGCGCGCGAGCTGGCCGGGCCGAAGGAAGGCGCGGCCAAGCAGGGCTGGATGGCGCGCCTGTTGAAAAAATAGCGGCATGGGCGCAAGTGCGCACGATTCACAAAGCAAGCAGCAAGGAGAACCGGCATCATGGACAAAGGCAGTATGACATTTCGCGACCGGCTGGGCAGCAAGCCGGCCTTTTCCGGCCAGCCCGGCACTATCGACAACCGCGCCTACCAGGAACTGAAGCACCGGCTGCACCAGTCGCTGCTCGAACGGGTCGACCTGGAGGGCATGCAACGCCTGTCGCACGCCCAGATCCGCGACGAGATCAAGACCCTGATCGCGCGCCTGCTCGAAGAAGAGACGGTGGTGCTGAACGACAGCGAGCGGCGCAACTTGACGCGCGATGTGCAGTACGAAGTGCTCGGCTTCGGGCCGCTCGAGCCGCTGCTGGAAGACCCGACCGTCTCCGACATCCTGGTCAACACCTACAAGCAGGTGTATGTCGAGCGCTTCGGCAAGCTCGAACTGTCGAACGTCACCTTCACCGACGACGCCCACTTGATGAAGATCATCGACAAGATAGTCTCGCGGGTCGGGCGCCGCATCGATGAATCGAGCCCGATGGTCGACGCCCGCCTGCCGGACGGTTCACGGGTCAACGCGATCATCCCGCCGCTGGCGATCGACGGGCCGATCATGTCGATCCGGCGCTTCTCGGCCGAACCGCTCAAGCTGCAGGACCTGGTGGATTTCCAGAGCATGACGGCGCCGATGGCCGAGATCTTGCAGGGCCTGGGCAAGGCCAAGGTCAACATCCTCATTTCCGGCGGCACCGGCAGCGGCAAGACCACGATGCTCAACGTGATCTCGGGCTTCATCAGCCATGCCGAGCGCATCGTCACGGTCGAGGACGCGGCCGAGCTGCAGCTGCAGCAGCCCCACATCGTGCGCCTGGAAACGCGCCCGCCCAACATCGAGGGCAATGGCGAAGTGACGCAGCGCGCGCTGGTGCGCAACGCGCTGCGGATGCGGCCCGACCGCATCATCCTGGGCGAGGTGCGCGGCGGCGAGGCGCTCGACATGCTGGGCGCCATGAACACCGGCCACGAGGGCTCGATGGCGACCATCCACGCCAATACCCCGCGCGATGCCCTGACCCGGCTCGAGAACATGATCAGCATGGCTTCCGCCAACCTGCCAAGCAAGGCCATGCGCCAGCAGATCAGTTCAGCGATCGGGGTCGTCGTCCAGGTCGCACGCCTGACCGACGGCAAGCGCAAAGTGCTGTCGATCACCGAGATCACCGGCATGGAAGGCGACGTCATCACGGTGCAGGAGATCTTCCAGTTCCGCCAGACCGGCACCTCGGCCACCGGCGCGGTGCAGGGCCACTTCTGCGCCACCGGCGTGCGCCCGCGCTTTGCCGAACGGCTGCGCAACTTCGGCATCGAGGTGCCGGAGAACCTGTTCGACCCGACCCGCCAATTCTCCTAGCGCGCCATGGACTACCTCTACTACATATTCGGGATCCTGATCTTCGTGGCCGTCGTGCTGGCGCTCGAGGGCGCCTACCTGGCCTGGAACGGCACCCGCGGGCCGGAGGCGGCGCGCATCGCGCGCCGGCTGCGCCAGATGACGGCGCGCGGCGAAGTGCGCCAGGCCTCGATGATCAAGGAGCGCGTGCTGAGCCACTCGCCCGGCGTGCAAAGGCTGCTTGCGCGCGTGCCGCTGCTGGTGGAGCCGCTCGACAATTTGCTGCAGCAATCGGGCCTCGGCTGGACCGTCGGCCGCCTGCTCGGCAGCATTCTGGCCGCCTTCTTCGGCGGCTTGCTGCTGGCCGCGCTGCTGCGCTCCAGCAGCGGCATGGCGCTGGCGGCGGCCACCCTGGCCGCGCTGCTGCCGTTGTGGCATGTGCGGCGCAGCCGCAGGGCGCGCCTGCTCAAGATCGAGCAGCAGCTGCCCGACGCCATGGACATGATGGGCCGCGCGCTGCGCGCCGGGCATGCCTTCCCGACCGCGCTGAAAATGGTCGGCGACGAATCGGCGGCGCCGCTGGCCGACGAGTTCAAGGCCGTGTTCGACGAAGTCAATTTCGGCATCGCGATGCAGGATTCGCTGATCGGCATGGCGGCGCGGGTGCCGGTCACCGACCTGCGCTTCTTCGTCATCGCCGTCATTATCCAGCGCGAGACCGGCGGCAACCTGGCCGAGCTGCTGGCGAACATCAGTTCGATCATGCGCGACCGCATGAAGCTGATGGGCCAGGTGCGGGTGCTGTCGGCCGAAGGGAAAATGTCGGCCTGGATCCTGTCCCTGCTGCCCTTCGGCTCGGCCTTGCTGATCCACCTGACCAATCCGGCTTTCCTTGCGGTGCTGTACACCGACCCCGGCGGACAGAAGTTGGTTGGCGGCGCGCTGACCATGATGGCCCTCGGCGTCCTGGCCATGCGCTCCATCATCAACATCAGGGTGTGACATGACACTTGTCCAGATCGGCTTCCTCGCCCTCGTGTTCCTCGCCGTGTTCGCCGGCGTGTTCATCATGCTGCGGCTATCGACGCGCGGCGCGGTGCGCCAGCGCATCGATTCGCTGTCGGGCGCCGGCATCGGCCCGGAGCGGCCCAATCCGCGCAAGAGCTTCGTCGAAAGCATCGTCAAACTGACCAGCCCCCTGGCCAAGCTGTCGCTGCCCGACGAGCACTGGGAAAACTCGGCCCTGCGCCAGCGTTTCATGAACGCCGGCTTTCGCAACCCGAATGCACCGGTCATCTTCTTCACCGCCAAGACGGTGCTGGCGCTGGCCTTGCCAGCGATCCTGTTCCTCGGCCTGAACACGTCCGGCGGCAAGGTCCAGCCCCAGACACTACTGCTGTACCTGCTGCTGGCGGCCACCTTCGGCTATTACCTGCCGAACGTGCTGCTCAGACGCGCCGTCAGCATCCGCCAGCGCGAGATCACCGACAGCTTCCCCGACGCGCTCGACCTGATGACCATCTGCGTCGAGGCGGGCCTGGCGGTCGACTCCGCGCTGGCGCGGGTGGCGACCGAGATGAGCCTGAGCAGCCCGGTGTTGAGCGAGGAAATGACGCTGGTCACCCTCGAATTGCGCGCCGGCGGTTCCAAGGAAAAGGCGCTGCGCAACCTGGCCTTGCGCACCGGCGTCGAGGATGTCGATGCGCTGGTGTCGATGCTGATCCAGGCCGAACGCTTCGGCACCAGCATCGCGCAGTCGCTGCGGGTGCAGTCGGACTTGCTGCGCCTGAAGCGCCGCCAGCGCGCCGAGGAAACGGCCGCCAAGATCGGATTGAAGTTGCTGTTGCCGCTGATTTTTTTCATTTTCCCTGCCCTGCTCGTTGTCTTGCTGGGGCCGGCCATCATCCAGGTATCGAATGCGCTTGGGCCCGGTGCGGGCTAAACAAAGGAGAATTGCCATGATCAAGATCCTGACTTTCCGTGCCGGCATCCTCGGCGCCTGCCTGCTGCAAGCCTGCGCCGGACCGGCGCCGCGCGAGATGCTGGTACAGCCGGCCCTGCACGTGCGCCATTCGGCGAACGAGACCGCGAATGCCTACTATGCGATGGGCAAGTTCCATCAGGAAAAAGGTGACCTGTCGCTGGCCCTGACGGCTTACACCTACGCGATCGCGCGCGACGGGCGCCACCTGGAGGCGCGCAACGCCGCCGCCGCGATCCACGCGCAGCAGGGCCGCCTCGACCAGGCGCGCGCGATGATGCTGGCGGTGATCGCCGACTTCCCGCGCGCCGCCCAGGCCTACAACAACCTTGGCTACATCGACTACCTGCGCGGCGACCTGGCCGGCGCGGCCGGCGCCATGCGCCAGGCCTTGCAATTCGATCCGCACAACGAGCGCGCGCGCAACAACCTGCGCTTGGCAGAGACGGCGCTGGCCAGCCGCGCCGCACCGGCCCTGGCGCCGGCGCCGCTGCCGGCCGCGCCGGCGCCGGTGCTGGCCGCCGCCCCGGCGGCGGCCGACGCCAGGCCGGCGCCGACGATGGAGCTGAACCAGATAGTGGCCAACGTCTACGAACTCAGGCGCGCCGCGCCGCCAAAGCAGGCGCCCGCCGCCGCGCCGGCGCCGCAGCCCGCGCAGGCGCTGGCCGCGATCCAGGCGCCGCCGAAGACAGCGCGCAACGGCAAGGCGCCGCGGCTGACCGTTGCCAACGGCAATGGCGCGCCCGGCCTGGCCCGGCGCGCCAGCGGCCTGCTCGGCCAGCACGGCATCAAGGTCGCGTCCGTCGTCAACGAGCGCCCGTTCGGCCAGTCCGAAACCAGGATCCAGTACCGCGCAGGCTTCCGCCAGCAGGCCGAGGCGCTGCGCGCCGTGGTGCGCGGCAAGCTGGTGCTCGTTGGCGGCGC
The DNA here is from genome assembly GCA_036676245.1 of Massilia sp. Taxonomy (GTDB): domain Bacteria; phylum Pseudomonadota; class Gammaproteobacteria; order Burkholderiales; family Burkholderiaceae_D; genus Telluria_A. The sequence goes on from JAKFDH010000131.1 coordinate 48,539, forward strand.
CAACATGGCCGCCAACACCGACCTGCGCCTGCTATTGGGCAGGGACGCGGTTGCGGTGCTGGCCATGCGCGAAGCGATCTCGACAACCCCACTGGCCGCGCGCTGAGCGCCGGCACGGCATCCGACTACGACAACACCAGGGAGAGCACATGACCCGATCGATCATCACCAAGCCGCTGGCAGCCCGGATCACCGCCTTCGCACTCGCGGCCGTGCTCGCCGCTTGCGGGGGCGGCGGCGGCGGCGGCAGCGCAGGCGGCTGCACCACCATCGACCCCAGTCGGCCGAGTAGCCTGCCCGGATGCGGCGGTACCACCCCCACCACGCCGACCACGCCGGTGACCCCTGGCGCCACGCTGGCGCCGGTGGTGCTGGGCCTGGAAGACAGCGGCGGCGCGGCGATCATCGCCGTCACGCCTGACAAGCCCGGCGTCGTCACTGCAACCGTCAAGGACAGCACCGGTGTCGCGCAGTCGAATGCGACCGTGACGCTCACGAGCAGCGACTCGTCGGCCACCTTCATTCCGGCCGCCGGCTCGGCCCTCACCGACAGCAATGGCGTGGCCAGGATCGGCCTGCCCGCCGGCACGCGCGCCGGCGCCTTCACGCTCACGGCGACCGCCGTCAAGGCCGGATTGACCGCCACGGGAACGATCAATTATTCAGTGGTACTGAGCAACCAGCCGGTCGTCATCGCGCCATTGACACTGGCCATGAGCGACAGCGGCGGCGCGGCCATGACGACCGTCACGCCGGAGCGCAGCGGCGTGCTGGCGGCGACCGTCAAGGACAGCACCGGCGTGGCGCTGCCGAACGTGGCGGTCAGCTTCACCAGCTCCGACAAGTCCGCGGCCTTCGTGCCGGCTTCCGGCACCACGCTGACCGATGCCCAGGGTGTGGCCAAGATCGGCGTGGCGATGGGCGCGCAAAGCGGTGCCTACATCGCCACGGCGGTGGCCAGCAAGGGTGCTGCCAGCGCCAGCGGCTCGTTCGCCTACGCGGTCAGCTATCCATCGCTGAACCTGAGCGCGCTGCGCCTGACCCCGACCCCGCTGTCGGTGGGCGGCACGGCGACCGTGGCGGTGACGGTGCAAAACGGCGCAACGGCCTTCGCGCCGCCGGTGACGGTCAGCTTCAGCTCGACCTGCGCCGCCGCCAACAAGGCGACGCTGGGCCTGCCGGTGCTGACGGTGGCCGGCATCGCCACCACCACCTATGTCGACAAGGGCTGCGGCGCCGCCGATCCGATCACCGCCAGCGTCAGCTACGGCGGCACGCTGTTCTCGCAGACCGGGACCATCACCACGCTGGGCACGACACCGGGGCAGATCTCCTTCGTGTCGGCCCAGCCTCAGAACATCGCGCTCAAGGGCACCGGTGGTCCTGGCCGCCAGGAATCCTCGGTCCTGACCTTCAAGGTCATGGACCAGTCGGGCAAGGTGGTGCCGGGCGTGACCGTGAGCTTTGGCCTGTTCGGCAACGTCGGTTCGAGCGCGACGGGCGCGGTCACGGTCAGTCCCGCGAGCGCGATCTCGACCGCCGACGGCACGGTGACGACCACCGTGTTCGCCGGGACCGTCAATACGCCGGTGCGGATCCTGGCCACGATCGTCGGTTCCAATCCGATCGTCACCACCCTGTCCGACCTGCTGGTGGTGTCGACCGGGGTGCCGCACCAGAACGCCTTCTCGCTGAGCACCGAGATCTTCAACGTCGAAGGCGCCAGCCACGATGGCTGTACGGCGCCAGTCGGTTCCAGGATCACCGCGACGCTGGGCGACCATTTCGGCAACCCGGCGCCGGACGGCACGGCGGTCAGCTTCACCACCGAAGGTGGCCTGGTCGGGCCGTCCTGCACGACGCTGCAAGGCCGGTGTTCGGTCGACTTCTGCTCCAGCGGCTTGCGCCAGCCGGACAACCGCTATACCGTCCTCGCCTACGCCCTGGGCGAAGAGAGCTATGTCGAGGATCCTGCCATCGTCAACAGCATCAACCGTTACGACAGCGGCGAACTGTTCGACGACCTGTGCGAACCGGTGCGCTACAACGCCGCCATTACAAACGGCGAGGCAAATGTGATGAACAAGGACAGCCGCCTGTCCGCCTGCACCGCGCCGGTTGCGGGCGACGTGTATATCGACACGAATGCCAACGGCAGTTACAACGCCACTGGCGACGGCGCCTACAACGGCGTGCTCAATGTCGACCCCGCCACCGGCCAGACCAGGGCCAACAATCGCATCAGCACCGTCCATGTTCGAGGCGCGCTGGTGCAGGTCATGTCCGGCAGCAGCGCGGCAATTACGCCGATCGGCGCGTCGACCATCGCGCTAAGCAAATGCGTCGATGGCACGCCCTTCGTCAACACGCCGCAGACCTTCTCGCTTTATATTCGCGACACGAACGGGACGACCTTCCCCGGCAATCCGGTATCAGGCAACATTCTTCCGGCAGGCACGACGATCGATGTCGAGGCCAGCAATGGCACGATTGTCAGCGGCCCCACCACCAGCGCCGTGCCGAACACGAACGATCCGAGCTACCTGAACTGGCTGTACCAGTTCCAAGTCGCGAGCGACGCTACGCAAACGGGTTCGACGGGGACGCCGCCTTACGTATGCAGCAATCCGAAGGTGTCTGGCTCGTTTGTCGTGAAGGTCAGAACGCCGCTGGGCGTCGTCACGACCAGGTCCTTCGACGTCACCGACTAAACGGCGCCGCAAGCAAAAAAGCCCCGGTCGCGCGACCGGGGCTTTTTTACTGAAGCGGGCGTTCGCTCAGCGCTCGTCGAGCGCCTTGCGGATGCCGGCCACGAAGTCGTGCACCGCCTGCACCGCCTTGTCCTTCGGCGTGTTCTCCAGCTCCTGGATGATGCGGCTGCCGATGACGACCGCGTCGGCCACCTGCGCCACCGCCTTCGCCGTGGCGGCGTCGCGGATGCCGAAGCCGACCCCGATCGGCAGCTTGACGTGCTCGCGGATCGCCGCGATGCGGCGCGCCACGTCCTCGGTGTCGATGTTGCCGGCCCCGGTGACGCCCTTCAGCGACACGTAGTAGGAAAAACCGCTGCCGGCCTGGGCCACCTGGGCGATGCGCTGCGGCGTCGAGGTCGGCGCCAGCAGGAAGATCATGTCCAGGCCGTTGGCGCGCATCTCGGCCGCGAACTGCTCGCATTCCTGCGGCGGATAGTCGACCACGATCGCGCCATCGGCCCCCGCCTCTTTCAAGGCGGCGATGAAGGCCGACGGCCCCATGCGCTCGATCGGGTTCGCGTAGCCCATCAGCACCACCGGGGTCGAGGCGTTGGTCTTGCGGAACTCGCGCACCATTGCAAACACGTCGGGCAGGCCGATGCCGAACGCCAGCGCCCGTTCGCAGGCGCGCTGGATGACCGGGCCTTCGGCCATCGGGTCGGAGAACGGCACGCCCAGTTCCAGCACGTCGGCGCCGCCCGCGACCAGCGCATGCATCAGCGGCACCGTCAGTTCGGGATGGGGATCGCCGGCCGTGATGAAGGTGACCAGGCCGGTGCGTTGTTGCTGCGCGAGCGCAGCGAAGGTAGTTTTAATTTTCGACATGGTCATCCCTTAGCTGAAGTCCAGGCCCATCCGTTCGGCGACGGTGTGCATGTCCTTGTCGCCGCGGCCCGACAGGTTGACCAGGATGATCTGCTCCTTCGGCAGCGTCGGCGCCAGCTTGGCCGCATAGGCCAGCGCGTGCGAGGACTCGAGTGCCGGGATGATCCCTTCGATGTGGCAGCAGTCGTGGAAGGCCGCCAGCGCTTCGCTGTCGGTCACCGACACGTACTGCGCGCGGCCGATGTCCTTGAGCCACGCGTGCTCCGGTCCGACGCCCGGATAATCGAGGCCGGCCGACACCGAATGGGTTTCGATGATCTGGCCGTTCGCATCCTGCAGCAGGTAGGTGCGGTTGCCGTGCAGGACGCCGGGGAAGCCCGCCGTCAGCGAGGCCGCGTGCTTGCCGCTGTCGAGGCCCTCGCCGGCCGCCTCCACGCCGACCAGTTTGACGTCTTTCTCGTCGATGTAGGGATAGAAAATGCCCATCGCGTTCGAACCGCCGCCGATGCAGGCGACGACGTAGTCGGGCTGGCGCCCGGTCATCTCGGGCATCTGCACCAGGCATTCCTCGCCGATGACGGACTGGAAGTCGCGCACCAGCATCGGATACGGATGCGGACCGGCCACGGTGCCGATGATGTAGAAGGTGTTCTCGATATTGGTGACCCAGTCGCGCATCGCCTCGTTGAGGGCGTCCTTGAGCGTCTTGGAGCCCGATTCGACCGGCACCACGGTGGCGCCGAGCAGCTTCATGCGGTACACGTTCTGGGCCTGGCGCTTGACGTCCTCGCTGCCCATGTAGACCACGCATTCGAGGCCGAAGCGGGCGCAGATGGTGGCCGTGGCCACGCCGTGCTGGCCGGCCCCGGTTTCGGCGATGATGCGCTTCTTGCCCATGCGGCGCGCCAGCAGCGCCTGGCCGATGACGTTGTTGATCTTGTGCGCGCCGGTGTGGTTCAGGTCTTCGCGCTTGAAATAGATCTGCGCCCCGCCCTGCTGCTGCGACCAGCGCTTGGCGTGGTAAACCGGCGACGGGCGGCCGACGAAGTGCTTCAGCTCATAGCGGAATTCTTCGAGGAATTCCCAGTCATGGCTGTAGCGCGCATAGGCCTCGGTCAGTTCGGCCAGCGCGTGGCTCAGCGTTTCGGCGACGAAGGCGCCGCCATACGGGCCGAAATGGCCGGTGGCGTCGGGCAAGTGGTACTCGGGGGTCTTGAACAGGGGTGCGGCGGGGCCGCGTTCAGGTACTTCTTTCATGATGGATGTCGCTTTCAAAGGTGGCATCGGCTACCCGGACCGCCTGCACGAAGGCGGCGATCTTGCGGGCGTCCTTGATGCCCTTCTGCGCCTCGACACCACTGCTGATGTCGACCGCATAGGGGCGTGTTCGACCCACCGCGTCAGTCGCGTTGTGTACGCTCAAGCCACCACTTAAAACGACCCGAGGCGCGAGATCTTTTGGGATGACGGACCAATCGAAAACCTTTCCTGCCCCGCCATAGGCATCCACGTAGGTATCGAGCAAAAGGCCCGAGAACAGCGGACTGGCGGCGCGGTATTGATGCTCATATTCTAGCAAATCGGCGGCGCTTGTGCCGGGCTTGACGCGAAACACCCGCAGGAAGGGCCGATTTGCCAAAGCGGCAATGGCCGCGCTCTGTTCCGGCGTCTCGTCGCCGTGCAACTGCAGCAGCGCCACAGGGGCCACGGCCACGACCGCCGCCACCTCGGCGGGCGTGGCGTTGACGAACAGGCCGACCGTCTGCACGAACGGCGGCACGGCCGACATCAGCGCCCCTGCCTGCTGCGGCGTCACGTAGCGCGGGCTGGGCGGATAAAACACGAAGCCGAGCGCGTCGGCGCCGGCGGCGACCGCCGCCTGCACGTCTTCGGGGCGGGTCAGCCCGCAAATCTTGATGCGTGTACGGTGCATGTTCAGAACCATGGCAGGGGGGCGCGCGCGTCCTGCGGCAAGCCCCATTTGGGATCGTAATCGATTTTGGCCAGGTACAGGCCATCGGGCATGAAGGTGGGCGCGGCGTCGTTGCGGTCGCGCCCTTCGAGCACGTCGCGCAGCCAGGACGGCGGATGGCGCCCGTTGCCGACGTAGATCAGGGAACCGATCAGGTTGCGGCACATATGGTGCAGGAAGGCGTTCGCGTGCAGGGTGAACACGATCGCCTCGCCGATCCGTTCGACCTTCACCTCGTGCATCTGCTTGACGGGCGACTTGGCCTGGCACTGGGACGAGCGGAAGGCCGAAAAATCGTGGGTGCCGACCAGGTGCCGGGCCGCTTCGCGCATCTTGTCCAGGTCGAGCGGGCGGAAGGTCCAGCCGGCGCGCCCCACCAGCAGCGGCGAGCGCACCGGGTGGTTGTACAGCACGTAGTGGTAGGTGCGGGCGCGCGCCGAAAAGCGGGCGTGGAATTCCTGGTCCGGGTCGTGCGGCAGCTCGCTGGCCCAGCGCACCGCGATCGCGTCGGGCAGGAAAGCGTTCACGCCGCGCACCCAGGACTGCATCGGGCGCGTCAGCTCGGTATCGAAATGGATCACCTGTTCGAGCGCGTGCACCCCGGTGTCGGTGCGGCCGGCGCAGGTGGTGGGCAGGAAAACGCGCGCGAACGCCTCAAGCGCGATTTCCAGCTTGTCCTGCACGGTGTTGCGATCTATCTGCTTCTGGTACCCGTTGAAGGCGGTACCGTCATACTGGACGCCGAATGCTATCCGCTTCAAGTGGGCATCAGGCAAGCTTCGCGCGCATGTCGTTCGCTTTGCTTACCTGCTCGTTGTTGCCGCCCTTGATCACTTCGTCGAGCAGTTCGCGTGCGCCTTCCTTGTCGCCGATTTCCTGGTAGGCGATGGCGAGGTCCAGCTTGGTTTCCATTTCCATGTGCGCGGCCGACATTTCGCCCGGCTCGGCGGCGGCCACCTCCTGGAACTCCGGCAGGGCAGTCTCGTCGGCGCCTTGCGGCAGGTCGAGGTCGATGCCGGACATGTCGAACTTCGGCGACGCCGTCTCCGGCAGCGGCAGGTCGGGCACGGCGGTGAAATCGTGGCCATCGTCGCTGGTGACGGTGGCGGCGGCCGGCGCCGCTGGCGCGCCCGGCAGGTCGAAGCTCATCGAATCGAGGTCGAGCAGCGGTTCGGCGCTGGCGGCGGCCGGGGCTGGCGTCGAGGGCAGCGGCGGCAGGTCGAGCGATTTGTCGAGGTCGGCCATGTCGAACTCGGCCGACAGGTCGCCGCTGATGTCCTTGCCCTGGTCAGCCGGCTTGGCCGTTTCCGGCGTATCGAAGGCCATGTCGAAGGCCATGTCGAACGATTCCTCTTCCGCGGTCGGCGCCGGCGCCGGCGCTGGGGCGGCAGGCGCCGCGGTCGGGGCAAACGTCATGTCCGCTTCGGCGGCGGCCGGCGCGGCGGCGGCAGGGCCGGGCATCGCGATCGGATCGCTGTTCGAAATCGGTTCGAACGACAGGCCGCCCAGGTCGAAGTCGAGCGAATGGTCGTCGTCGGCGGCCTTGGCCACTGGGGCCGGTGCGGCTGGCGTCACCGTGGCCGGCGCGTCCAGGCCGAGGTCGAGGTCCATGCCGGTGTCGCTTTCCGGCGCCAGCGCATCGTCGAGCTGCTGGTTCAGGATCGCCTGCTGGCCCAGTTCCTGGGCCGAGGCGGCGGCGGCCACCGGGGTGCTGGCCGCGTTCGCGTACAGCGGGTTGGCCGGGTCGATCGACAGGCCCAGCGCGGCCGCTTGCGCCCACTCGTCGCCCTGCCCCTTCGACATGCCGTACAGCTCGGTGGCCTGGATTTCGAAGGCGCGGGTGTCCTTGCGGGTGGCGTAAATCTCGAGCAGCTTCAGGCGCACCGGCAAGCGTTCCGGATGGGTGCGCAGGGCTTCCTTGAGGATTTCCTCGGCCTGGGCGTCGCGGCCGTAGGCGATATACACGTCCGCTTCCGCGACCGGGTCCACTTCATTGGTGTCGAGCTGGCTGGCCGATGGCGCGAAGCTGGAATTGAACACGCTGTTGCTGGTATCGACGCTGGCGCCGCCGGTTTCGGCGAACATCGGCGGCTGGTCGGTCGGCGCGCCCAGGATCGACGGCTCGGTCACTTCCTTCGGTTCCTTCTTGCGGCGCGAATACAGCAGGCCGCCTACGCCGAGCAGCAGCACGCCGACAGCGGCGCCAACCATCTCGATGTTATCCATCAGCATTTCCACGATGCCCTTTTCAGCGACAACGGGAGCGGCCGGCTTCTTGACGGCGGTCTTGATCGGCGGCGGCGCGGCCGGCTTGTCGGCCGGTGCGGAGGCGGCGGCGGCCGGTGCGGACGCGGCAGCGTCGGCGCCGGCCTTGCTCTTGACCGTCATGATCTTCTCGAGATCGCCGACGTTCTTTTCCAGTTCCTTGACGCGCGCGGTGGCGTCGGCCAGGGCCTTTTCCTTGGCGATCTTGTCTTCGACGGTGGCGCCGGCCGGCTTGGCCGCGCCGGCCGCGGCCGGGGTGGCCTTGGACAGCTTGAGCTGGTCCTGCGCTTCGTTGGCGGCGGTACGGCGTTCCTCGACCTTGGCGGTGATCTTGCCGCCGGCGCTTTGCGCCGCTTCCGGCGCCTTCTCCGGCGCCGAGGTGGCGACCTGGCCGGCCAGCTTGTTGCGGTAGGCATTGAAGTCGGCGGCATGGGCGACGACCACGCCGCGCGCCTCGCCTTCGCCGGTGCCCTTGATCGCGTCGGTGTCAGGCACCGACAGGATCTGGCCCGACTTCAGGCGGTTCATGTTCTGGCCGACGAAGGCGTCCGGATTGGCGCGGTACAGCGCGACCAGCATCATGTCGAGCGAGACTTCCACCGGCTTGAGCCGGGCGGCGATCTTGCTCAGCGAATCGCCGGCCTTGACCTTGTACTCGGAAGCGCCAGGCTGGCCTGGCGCCGCTTCCGGCTTCGGCTGGACCGCCGGCGCCTGGGTCGGCGTGACCGGCTTGGCGGCCGGGCGGTAATTGCTGCCCGTGGCCGGGCGCGCGCCCTGCGACAGCACATCGACCGGCGCCGACACCTGCGGCGACTGCGAGGTGCGCAGTTCGGCCGGGTCGAGCAGGAAGGTGTATTCGCGCACGATGCGGCCATTGTTCCACGACAGTTCGAGCAGCATGTCGACGAACGGCTCATTCAGCGGCTGGCTCGAGGTGATCTTGATGTATTGGCGGCCATTGCGCTGTTCGACCGAGAATTGCAGCGACAGCAAGGCGGGATTGAATTCGATGTTGGCGAGGCGGAAAGCCTCGGCCGGGGCGAGCTTTGCCACCAGCACGCCGGCTTCGTCGTTCGACACCGCGGTCAGTTCGATTTCCGCGCGCAACGGCTGGCCCAGCGAAGACATGACCGTCAGCTTGCCCAGACCTGCTGCATACGCGGAAGAAGACAAAAACACGGCGCTGGCAACCGCGCTGGCCAGTGTTTTCAACGCAAACGACACGATCTTGGGGCGAGTGTTTAAATGCATAGTTGGCGACGTAAAGAAGTTGGCTGGGAGCAAGCACGTTCCCGGAGGTCTCAACATATCATCATGCACTAGAGCATGCAAGCTTTTGGCCCGATATGTGACGGTTAAGCAGTGTAAACGCCAAATTTGCTGCATTCTTTAGCAGCATTTTACCTATGAAGCCACAGCCCCGCGACAGGGGGCGCGACAGAGCCATTGCAGCCCCGTGTAAGCTCGATGGCAACTTAGTTGTCAAGGAAGATTCTCCTTGCTGACAACTTGATTGCCGGAACGAAAACAGCGTTTCCGTTCCGGATTTTTGCGCTTCTATTCTTACTTGTCGAGCACGATGCGCAGCATGCGGCGCAGCGGCTCGGCCGCGCCCCACAGCAGCTGGTCGCCGACGGTGAAGGCCGACAGGTATTCGCCGCCCATCGACATCTTGCGCAGGCGGCCGACCGGGATCGTCAGGCTGCCGGTGACGGCGGCCGGCGACAGGTCGCGCATCGACGCTTCGCGGTTGTTCGGCACCACCTTGACCCACTGGTTATTGGCCGCGATGATGTCGTTGATCTCGTCGAGCGGCACGTCTTTTTTCAGCTTGATGGTCAGCGCCTGCGAATGGCAGCGCATCGCGCCGATCCGCACGCACAGTCCATCGACAGGAATCTCGGCGCTCTTGAGGCCCGCGCCGCGGCCGAGGATCTTGTTGGTCTCGGCGCCGGCCTTCCACTCTTCCTTCGACTGGCCGTTGCCCAGGTCCTTGTCGATCCACGGGATCAGGTTGCCGGCCAGCGGCACGCCGAACTGCTTGGTCTCGTCGGCCGACATGCCGTGCTGGGTGGCCAGCACGGCGCGGTCGATCTCGAGGATGGCGGCGGCCGGGTTGTCGAGCAGCGGACGCACGGCGGCGTTGATGGTGCCGAACTGGGTCAGCAGCTCGCGCATGTGCTGGGCGCCGCCGCCGGACGCGGCCTGGTAGGTCATCGAGGTCATCCAGTCGACCAGACCGTGCTGGAACAGGCCGCCCAGGCCCATCAGCATGCACGACACCGTGCAATTGCCGCCGATGTAGTTCTTCACGCCTTTCGACATCGCGTTCTTGATCACGTCCAGGTTGACCGGGTCGAGCACGATGACGGCGTCGTCGTCCATGCGCAGGGTCGATGCGGCGTCGATCCAGTAGCCGTTCCAGCCGGCGGCGCGCAGCTTCGGAAATACCTCGCCGGTGTAGTCGCCGCCCTGGCACGAAATGATGATTTCGCATTTGGACAGCTCGGTAATGTCGGTCGCATCCTTCAGGGTGGTTTCGTTCTTCGCCATCGCCGGGGCTTTGCCGCCCGCGTTCGAGGTGGTGAAAAATACCGGTTCAATGTGGGCGAAATCGCCCTCGTCCTGCATGCGCTGCATCAGGACCGAACCAACCATACCGCGCCAACCTACCAAGCCTACTAATTTCATCATCTTCTCTCTTCAGTAAATAAAATCAACTCAATGCACGCACGACCGCATTGCCCATCTCTTCCGTCCCCACCTTGGTGGTCCCTGCTTCATAAATATCGGTGGTGCGCAGGCCCTGCGCCAGCACCTTCTTGACCGCGGTCTCGATGCGGTCGGCCTGCTCCTGCTTGCCCAGCGAGAAGCGCAGCATCATCGCCGCCGACAGGATCGTCGCCAGCGGATTGGCGATGCCCTTGCCCGCGATGTCGGGCGCCGAACCGTGCGACGGCTCGTACAGGCCCTTGTTGTTCGCGTCCAGCGAGGCCGACGGCAGCATGCCGATCGAGCCGGTCAGCATCGCCGCGCAGTCGGACAGGATGTCGCCGAACATATTGCCGGTGACGAGCACGTCGAACTTCTTCGGCGCGCGCACCAGCTGCATCGCCGCGTTGTCGACGTACATGTGGTCGAGCTCGACGTCCTGGTATTCCTTGTGCACGTCGCTGACGATGTCGCGCCAGAACTGGAAGGTCTCGAGCACGTTCGCCTTGTCGACGCTGGTGACGCGCTTGTCGCGCTTGCGCGCGGCCTGGAAGGCCACGTGCGCGATGCGGCGGATCTCGGTTTCGGCGTAGCGCATGGTGTCGAAGCCTTCGCGCTCGCCCTTGAACGGGCCGTCCGGGCATTCGCGCACGCCGCGCGGCTTGCCGAAGTAGATGTCGCCGGTCAGCTCGCGGATGATCAGGATGTCCAGGCCCGACACGACTTCAGGCTTGAGCGTGGAGGCGCCGGCCAGTTCCGGGTACAGGATCGCGGGGCGCAGGTTGGCGAACAGCGCCAGTTCCTTGCGCAGGCCGAGGATGGCCTGCTCCGGGCGCAGCGCGCGCTCGAGCGAGTCGTACTTGTAGTCGCCGACGGCGCCGAACAGCACCGCGTCGGCGGACTTGGCCAGCGCCAGCGTGGCGGGCGGCAGCGGATGGCCGTGGGCCGCGTAGCCGGCGCCGCCGACGTCCGCGCTCTCGAGCTCGAATTTTTCGCCGAGGACGTTCAGTACCTTGACCGCCTGCGCCATGATTTCAGGGCCGATGCCGTCGCCTGGGAGGATTGCAATTTTCATTAATTACTCGTATCAGATAACGTTGGCCAGCCACGGCTGGTTCGCCAGGTGGCGCTCTTCGAAGGCGCGGATCTCGTCCGCGTGGCGCAAGGTCAGGCCGATGTCGTCCAGGCCGTTCATCAGGCAGTACTTGCGGAAGGGGTCGATCTGGAATTCATACGACAGGCTGCCGTTCGAGGTGGCGATGCGCTGCTGTTCGAGGTCGACCACCAGGCGAAAGCCCGGGAAGGCCTTGACCTCGTTGAACAGGTGCTCGACCTGGGATTCGGACAGCACGATCGGCAGCAGGCCGCTCTTGTAGCAGTTGTTGAAGAAGATGTCGGCGAAGCTGGGCGCGATGATGGCGCGGAAGCCATACTGGTCGAGCGCCCACGGCGCGTGCTCGCGCGAGGAGCCGCAGCCGAAGTTCTTGCGCGTCAGCAGGATCGAAGCGCCCTGGTAGCGCGCCTGGTTCAGCACGAAGTCGGGGTTCAGCGGACGGTTGCTGTTGTCCTTGCCCGGTTCGCCGTGGTCCAGGTAGCGCCACTCGTCGAACAGGTTGGGGCCGAAGCCGGTGCGGTGGATCGACTTGAGGAACTGCTTCGGAATGATGGCGTCGGTGTCGACGTTGGCGCGGTCGAGCGGCGCCACCAGTCCTTCGTATTGTGTGAATTTTTCCATGAGGCTCAAGAGTGGATCCCCGCCTTCGCGGGGACTGCGGGGCACTCGTGCCCCTTGGTTATTTTTTTGCTGCGCTTTCCATTTTGGAACCGACTTTTTCAACATCCTTGCCGAAGCCGGCGACGGTGTTGCAGCCAGTGAGGAACAGTGCGATCAGTGACAGTGCGAATAGTTTTTTCATGATGAGCCCTATGGATAATAGTTTTTTTATTGTCAGCGCAGTGCGCGTACATCGACGAAGTGGCCGGTGATACCAGCCGCCGCCGCCATCGCGGGCGACACCAGGTGGGTGCGTCCGCCCTGCCCCTGCCGGCCTTCGAAATTGCGGTTCGAAGTGGAGGCGCAGCGCTCGCCCGGCTCGAGCCGGTCGGCGTTCATTGCAAGGCACATCGAGCAGCCTGGCTCGCGCCATTCGAAGCCGGCGTCCTTGAAGATCTTGTCGAGGCCTTCGCGCTCGGCCTGGTCCTTGACCAGCCCGGAGCCCGGCACCACCAGCGCCAGGCGCACGTTCGAGGCGCGGTGCTTGCCGCGCACCACGGCGGCGGCGGCGCGCAAGTCCTCGATGCGCGAATTGGTGCAGGAGCCGATGAACACCTTGTCGATGCGGATGTCCGCGATCGGCGTGTTCGGCTTGAGGTTCATGTAGACCAGCGCCTTTTCCATCGCGTCGCGGCGCACGGCGTCCTTTTCCTGATCCGGATCGGGCACGCGGCCATCGATCGAGGTCACCATCTCGGGCGAGGTGCCCCAGGTGACCTGCGGCTTGACTTCCGACGCGTCGAGGGTGACGACCAGGTCGAACCGGGCGCCGGGGTCCGAATGCAGGGTGCGCCAGTACGACACCGCGCGCTCCCAGTGCGGACCGGCCGGCGAGAACGGACGGCCCTTGACGTAGTTGATGGTGGTGTCGTCGACGGCGACCATGCCGGCGCGCGCGCCCGCTTCGATCGCCATGTTACAGATCGTCATGCGCCCTTCCATCGACAGCGCGCGGATGGTCGAGCCGCCGAATTCGATCGCGTAGCCGGTGCCGCCGGCGGTGCCGATCTTGCCGATCACGGCCAGCACGATGTCCTTGGCGGTCACGCCCGCCGGCAGCGCACCGTCGACCTGGACCAGCATCGCCTTCGATTTCTTGGCCAGCAGGGTCTGGGTAGCCAGCACGTGCTCGACCTCGGAAGTGCCGATGCCGTGCGCCAGGCAGCCGAAGGCGCCGTGGGTCGAGGTGTGGGAATCGCCGCACACGACCGTCATGCCCGGCAGGGTCGCGCCCTGTTCCGGCCCGATCACGTGCACGATGCCCTGGCGCTTGTCGTTCATGTTGAAATAGGTCAGGCCGTAGCTCTTCGCGTTCGCGTCCAGCGTTTCGACCTGCAGGCGCGAGGTGGGGTCGGCGATGCCGTCCTTGCGGTCGGTGGTCGGCACGTTGTGGTCGGCCACCGCCAGGTTGGCCGAGGTGCGCCACAGCTTGCGGCCGGCGGCGCGCAGGCCGTCGAAGGCCTGCGGGCTGGTCACTTCGTGGACCAGGTGGCGGTCGATGTACAGGACCGTGGTGCCGTCTTCGTCGGCGCGCACTACGTGGGATTCCCAGAGTTTGTCGTAAAGCGTTTTTATCATGATATTGTGGGGTGATCGACTGCCAGTTTCAGGTATCGCCTTTGATTATGCCATAGTTGTGCACTGCAGAAGTGGACGCCCCCTTTTGATACATTCGGCGCTTGCGATACGCTTTTGCTGATACTTATACGGTTTCCGGATCGCAATTTCGAATTTTTGACTGGTCCCCCTCGCCGGGCGCCATAAAAAATGCCCGCCGCAAAAGCGGCGGGCATCGCGTATTTATTTCGCGCAAGGCGCGCCGGCCAGCTCAGCGGGCCTCGAAGGAAGCAAGGAACGCGTCGGCGCGCGCCATCCCGTAGCGGTCGCCGCTGGTGACGATCGACACCACGCTCAGCTTGCCGCCGGCGACCACGAAGCGGGTCGCACGGATCCGCTGCCCCGGCAGCCGGACCCGCACATCGCGGCCCTTGTTGCCACTTATCATTACCAGCTCCTCGCTGATCAGCACGCCGTCGCTGCCGATCGCGGCGCTCTTGAACGCATCCATCGCCCCGTCCGCGTCGAGGCCGGTGCGGCCGAAGCTGATCGACTGCATCACGTACACCGCCGATTCGTTGACCAGCTGGTATTGCAGCATCCCGGCCGTGTCGTCCGGCGTGGCGAGCGGCGCCTTGACCTCCTGCGGCTGGTCCGGCAGGTTGACCGCCATGCCGCCGCCCGGCATGACGAAGCGCACGCCCAGCCCCTCCTCCATCGCGTCGTTCTGCGCCTGCGCGCGCGACGCGCCGGGGTTCGTGAAGGCGCCGGCCTCCAGGCCGCCCGTCTTCAGCTGGGCGGCCAGCGCCACCACTTGCAGCAGGATATACAGCCCGGCCCCGACGTGCACCAGCCCCGTGTTCGGTCCGGACGGCACGCCAAAGTCGTTGTCGCCGGAATTTCCCGGGATGAAGCAGTAGATCACCGTCATCGCCAGCCAGAACAGCACGCTGACGGCGCTGATCACCCCCGGCAGCTGCAGGGCGCCGGCGATGCCCGCCACCGCCACGAAACCGAGGATCCACTTGCCGCTCAGGTTGACGTCGTGCAGGCGCAGCACCATCAGGCGCACGCAGGTATACACGGTCGCCACGGTCAGCAGCAGCATGAACACGCCGCCCGCGATCGGGCTGCTCCTGAACATGAAGGTGCCGAGCACGGCCGCCAGCATGGCCGCGCCCATGATCGGGAAGGAATAGGCCATCGCGCGCAGGCGGCCGATGCGGCCGTGCATGTCGGTGCCGAACACGGGCGGCGTTTCGGTTTCGCCGCCGTAGATCGGGCTGGCCGCGGCGCGGCCGGCCGGCGCTGCGTACACGGCGGCGGCAGGCGCTTCGGCGATGTCGACGCGCCCGAGCAGCCACTTGTACAGGGGGCGCTTGCGTTCGAACTCCTCGGCCGGCGCCTTGATCGTGAACGCCGCCACCGTGCCGTCGATCCAGATGCAGGCGACCAGGTAGCGGCTTTCGACCGCGTCGCCCGGGAAGGTGCCGGTGAATTCGGTCGCCGTGCCCTGCACCCGCGCGCGCCAGCTTTCGCCGTCGAGGCGGTAGGAAGCGCCGTCCTGCGTGAGGAAGGGCATCTCCTGGCTGACCAGGTTGCGCCGCATGTCGATCCACTGGGCCAGCGACAGGCCGGGCCGCTGGAAGCCGCTGACGTCGATCACGCTGCCGCCGTCCGTATCGGTGAAGCGCTGGCCGCTGGCGGTCTGCGATTCGCGCCAGGCGCCCGGGACGTAGAAGTCCAGGCCGATGCGGGCGACCGACACGCTGCGCGGCTTGAGCGCGCCGACATCGAGCGTGCCCCTGTGATTGCGCTTTTCGGGCGGCTCGGCGAATACCGGGGCCGGCTTCGGCGCCGGGGCCGGCGATGGCGCCGCCGCTGCTGCCGCTGCCGCCGGCGCGGCGCCAGCTTCGCGCGCCTTCGCCGCGGCCCTGGCCTGCGACGCTTCGATGCCCTTCTTCAGCCATTCGACCTTGTCCCTGGCGATGCTGAAGGCGCGGTCGCTCAGGGCCACCAGGATTGCGGCCTCGGTGTGCAGCAGGCGCACCACGTCGGCGCCGGTCATGGCCATCAGGCTCTCTTGCTGGGCGCCGACCCGTTCGCGTTCCTCTGAAATGAGGATCGCGTGGCTGCCGCCGGCGCCGACCGGCGTCAGGCGCAAGGTGAATTTGCGGGGATCGGTGTCCGAGGTGCGGACGATGGGGACGAAGAACTTCGTGACGACAAATTTTCTCCAGGCCGGTGTCATCGATCCGGCCGCTTCGGCAGCCGACAAGACCTGTTCGAACGTTTCCAACACCATCGTCGCGCGCCTCTACAAAGATTGTGCTTCATGCACAAAAAGAAAGGACTCATGTTGCCATGCAATGAAACGCGTGACAATGAGAAGTGGTAAGTACAAATAGAAGAAACCCACCAAACAACAGCGTTCGAAGTCGTGAATGCGAATCTCGCGACGCATGAACCAACGTCGTCCCTGCGAAGGCAGGGACCCATGCTGAGCATATTCAGCATAGGTCCCTGCCTTCGCAGGGACGACGTTGGCAAATTCGTCACGAGTTTCGCGTTTGCGACTTCGTGTTTCCCCGCTCAGGCCGCCAAGCGCACGCTGCTGCGGCAGCCGTCCATCAGGAACGACAGGCCGACCACCAGCACCAGCTCCCCCTCGGCCGAACGCGCAGTGCCGGTGATGCCCTCGACCGAAATCGCGGTCATCGGCTTGATCACCAGATCGGCGGTGCCGTCGACCGCGGCCACCGCGAGGATGTAGGGCTGGGGCGCGGCGACGACGATGCCGACTTTCTCCGAGCAGTCTTCGTAGCCGAGGGCCTGCGCCAGCGAACGCACCGGCAGCGGACGGCCCTGGTCCTTGAGCACCGGGGCGCCGCCGACCTGCATGAAGGTGTCCGGCAGTTCCACCACGCGCTGCACCACCGCCATCGGCAGCGCCAGCGCGGCGCCCGAGGTCGAGACCAGCATGGTCGGGACGATCGACAGTTCGATCGGCAGGCGGATCGCGAACTTGGTGCCGTGGCCGAGCGAGGACTCGATGTGGATCGCGCCGCGGTTCTTCTCGACCGCCGTCTTGACCACGTCCATGCCGACGCCGCGGCCCGACACGGCCGAGGCCACCTCCTTGGTCGAGAAGCCGGGCAGGAACACCAGCTGGTAGGCCTCGTCGTCGGTCGGCGCGCCGTTCTCGTTGATCAGGCCCTTCTCCATCGCCTTCTTGCGCAGCCGGACCGGGTCCATCCCCTTGCCGTCATCCTGCAGCACGATCATGACGCTGTTCGCTTCCTGCCATGCCTTGAGCGAGATGAAGGCCTTGGCCGGCTTGCCGGCGGCAAGCCGGTCTTCGGGCGACTCGACGCCGTGGTCGAGCGCATTGCGCAGCATGTGCACCAGCGGGTCGTACAGGCTGTCGACGACGACGCGGTCGACTTCGGTCTCGGCGCCCTCGATGGTCAGCTCGACGTCTTTGCCGAGGTCCTTGGCCAGCTCGCGCACCAGGCGCGGGAATTTCTGGAACAGGCGGCCGACCGGCTGCATGCGCGTGGCCAGCGTGGCGCGCTGCAGTTCGGCCGAATAGCGCGAAGCGCGTTCCAGCGTCTCGGTCAGCGTCGCCATCAGCGTCGCGGCGGGGCCTTCGAATTTGAATTGCAGCAGGCGCTCGAGCAGCACCGCCGCCTGGTTGGCGGCCTGCACCGATTCGCCCGCCACTTCGAGCAGCGCATCGAGCTTGACCGCATCGACGCGGATGCTGTCTTCCTTGACCGGCGCGGCGGCGCGGAATTCCTGCTTTTCATCGCGCCGTTCGGCGCCGTCCCAGCCGGCAGGCCTGGCGGCGGCCGGCGCGGCGGCAGCAGCAGCGGCAACCGCAGGCTTGGCGGCCGGCGTGTAGGTGCCTGGCGGGACCACCGCCATGAACATCGCTTCCCAGTCGAGGCCATCGGCGCCGAGGGTGGCGGCGCTGTGGTCCGGCGCGGCAGCGGCGGCAGGCGCGGCAGCGGCGGCAGGCGCGGCGGCGGCG
>JAKFDH010000132.1:0-3452 GCA_036676245.1 Massilia sp.
CCGGTCGGCGCCTACCTGCCCTCGGAGCGCGACCTGATGCAGATGTTCTCGGTCGGGCGACCTGCCGTGCGCGAGGCGCTGCAGGCGCTCGAACGCATGGGCTTCGTCGCCATCGTGCATGGCGAAGGCGCGCGCGTGCAGGCGCTGTCGGCCGACACCTTGATGGCCCAGATCTCGGACGCCGCCATGCACCTGCTGTCGAACTCCCAGCTCCTGCTGGAGCATCTGAAGGAGGCGCGCCTGAGCTTTGAGGTCTTGATGGTGCGCCAGGCGGCGGCGAAGGCGTCCCCGGAGGACATCGCCGTGCTGCGCAGCGCCATCGCCGAGCAGCGCGCGAGCATCGACGACCCGGTGCGCTTCCTGAAGGCCGACATGGCCTTTCACCGCGCAATTGCGGCGATCTCGCGCAACACCGTGTTCATGGCGGTCTCGCGCACAACGCTCGAATGGCTGGAGCATTTCCACAGGGATGCGGTCACCGACCCCGGTGCCGAGCGCGGCGTCATTGCCGAGCACGAACAGGTGCTCGAGCGCATCGCCGCGCACGACCCGGACGGCGCAGCGACGGCCATCACCAACCACCTCAACCGGGCCAACGATCGCTATCGCCTGAACGCCTGATCGCGCGCCTCCCCCTTCTGTTTCAGCCAGGAAACCCCCATGCGCTTTGACCCACGCCGCAACAGCCGCTCGCAACTCGAAGGGCCCGACCGGGCCGCCGCCCGCGCCATGATGAAGGCCGCGGGCTTCAGCGAGGAAGACCTCACGCGCCCCCTGATCGGTGTCGCGCATTGCTGGATCGGCACCATGCCCTGCAACGCCAACCACCGCAGCCTGGCCGCCCGTGTGATGGAAGGCGTGCGCGCCGCCGGCGGCACGCCGGTGGAGGTCAACACCGTGGCCATCAACGACGCGATCACCACCGGCAGCGAGGGCATGAAGACTTCGCTGGTCAGCCGCGAACTGATCGCCGATTCGGTCGAACTGGTCGCGCGCGGTCACATGTTCGACGGCCTCGTGACCCTGTCGGGCTGCGACAAGACCATCCCTGCCATGGCCATGGCGCTGGGCCGGCTCGACATCCCGGGGCTGACCCTCTATGGCGGATCGATCCAGGCGGGCCGCTGCGCCTCGACCCAGGGCATGTTCCACGGCCGCAAGCTGACCATCCAGGAGGTCTACGAGGCGGTGGGCGCCTACAACGCGGGCCGCATCACGCGCGACGAATTGCGCGACGTCGAGGACCACGCCTGCCCCGGCGCCGGCGCCTGCGGCGGCCAGTTCACGGCCAACACCATGGCCACGGCCTGCGCGATGCTCGGGCTGTCGCCGATGGGGTTCAACGACATTCCGGCCACTGACGGACGCAAGGAGGACGTGGCCGTGCAATGCGGCCGGCTCGTCATGGACCTGGTGCGCCAGGGCACGACGCCGAGGTCCCTGGTCACCCGCGCGAGTTTCGAGAATGCCATTGCCGGCGTGATGGCGACCGGGGGCTCCACCAATGCCGTGTTGCACCTGCTGGCGATCGCGCGCGAGTTCGGCGTCGATCTGGTGATCGACGACTTCGACCACATCTCGCGCAAGACGCCGGTGTTGGCCGACCTCAGGCCCTGGGGCACCTACACCGCGCCCGAGATGTTCGAGGCCGGGGGCATGGCCGTCGTGGGCAAGCGCCTGCGCGAAGCCGGCCTGTTGCACCTCGAGCAACGCACCGTCAGCGGCAGGACCCTGGGCGAGGAGATCGCGCGTGCCGTAGAGCCGGCGGCGCAGCAGGTGATCAAGCCGCTGGCGGCGGCGCTCAAGCCGCAGGGCGGGCTGGCCATCCTGCGCGGCAACCTGGCGCCGGGTGGCTGCGTGATCAAGGTCTCCGGACAAAAGCGCAAGCAGCACCGCGGTCCCGCACGCGTCTTCGAACGCGAGGAGGATGCGTTTCAGGCGGTCAAGCAGGGCGAGATCCGCCCCGGCGACGTGATCGTGATCCGCAACGAAGGCCCGCGTGGCGGCCCGGGCATGCGCGAGATGCAACTCGTGACGGGGGCTTTGCAAGGCGCCGGCCTGGGCGAGCAGGTCGCACTGATGACCGACGGCCGCTTCTCCGGGGCCTCCCATGGATTCGTGATCGGCCACATCGTCCCGGAGGCCGTTGATCGTGGCCCGATCGCCGCGTTGCGCGATGGCGACATCATAAGCATCGACGTCGAACAGCGGCGGCTGGACGTGGACCTCAGCGAGGAGGCCATGCGCCAGCGCCTCGCCCAATGGCAGCCACCACCGCCTCGCTACACCACGGGTGTGCTCGCGAAATTCGCCCGTTTGGTGACCGACGCCTCGCAAGGCGCCGTCACCAGTGACTTCGGCGCAGCGCGGTGACCGGATACCAGCGCGCCTGAACGACGGCCCCTGGCCAGGGGCCCGCGATGTGAGTTTTCATCACAGGCAAAGGAAATGTTGTCGTTTGCCAGAACCAACGCTCGCAAATAGGATTGGCCCAAGCTTCGCAGGTGCAAGGCGAAGATTGAAGTCATTAAATATCACACCCAAACGATCCGGAAAAATGCCGGCCGGGCAACCGGTCTGATCGGGCGGTGGTCCTACTTTGGGGATAGAGCAACATGAAGCAAGGCAAGGTGTGCATCGAGGTGGCGCTGAACGGCCCCTGGACCCGCAAGGCGCAGCCGGGCATACCGCTGGCGCCCGAGGAAATCGTGCGCGAGGCCGTGGCATGCGCGAAGGCCGGCGCCTGCATCATCCACTTTCACGCCTACAACCCCGCCACGGGCGAGCAGACCACCGAGCTCGATGTGGTGACCCGCATCATCGAGCAGATCCGCGCCCAGGTCGACGCCGTCGTCTACCCGGCGATCCGCTACCTCAGCAACGCCGAGGCGGTGCAGGACGATGCCGGTCAGCAACGCTATGCACACCTGGAATCCATGGCGGCGCGCGGGCTCGCCGAATGGTTGATCGTCGACCCCGGATCAGCCAACCTGGTCAGCTACCGCGACATCGCCGAGGGCCAGAAGGCGGTGGTCGACATCAACACGCCCGCGGCGATCCGCTTCGGACTGGAGCTGGCCGCCAGGCACAGGCTGCATCCGGGTTTCGCCATCTACGAGCCCGGCTATGTGCGCCTGGGTGCGGCGCTGGCCCGCGCCGTGGCGGGCACGCCCATGCCCATGTACCGCTTCATGTTCTCGCAGCAGTTCACCTTCGGCTACCGGCCCAGCGAGCAGGCCCTGCAGTCCTACCTGCAGCTGCTCTCGCAAGAGGCGCCAGGCGCGCCCTGGATGGTCGCCGGCCTGGGCGTGGACATCTGCCCGCTGATTGCGCCCGTGGTTCAGTGGGGGGGCCATGTGCGGGTGGGGCTGGAGGACGCGCTGCTGGGCACCACGGCCTCCAACCTGAGCCTGGTCGAGGACGCCGTGCGGCGCATCGAACGCGCTGGCGGA
>JAKFDH010000133.1:0-13773 GCA_036676245.1 Massilia sp.
GTTGTCGAAATCGACCAAACCGTTGCTCAAGCTCTGCATGGATCCCTGCCTTCGCAGGGATGACGTTGGGGAGGTCAAGCGTGTTTTGAGTCTGGTGAATTCGGTGAGGCCATTCCACACTTACGATGACATAGCCATTTTTTTTTGCCTGTCGAAACGGCGTCGCGAAGGCAAACGGGGTACAATTCCAGTATTGCCACATGGAAATTCATCAATGGGACTCTCCGCGCTGAGCTCCGGCCTTTCCGCTCTGACCGCCAACCAGCAAGCCCTGGAGGTCGAGGCGCATCATGTCGCCAATTTGAACACGGCCGGCTACACGGCACAGGGAGCACGGTTCAGCGAGGCCAGCCCGGCCGGCTCCGGCGTGACCCTGTCGCTCGAGGGCCGCAGCCTCGCTGCCGCCGACGGGGGCGACCTGCCGACTTCACTGACCAATTCCCTGACGTACGCAACAGGCGTCGAATTCGCCGCCAAGCTGATCAAAATGGCGGATGAACGCATTGGCACGCTGATCGACATCAGCGCCTGATTCAGGCATCCGGCGGCACTCGTCTCAGTCGGCGCCACCCTGTTTCGTCAGGTCGGCCAGCAGGCGGTTGAGATTTGGATGCGAGTCAGGCTGTTTCTCCAGGACCAAACTACGCTCCAGCGGCGCCTTGCCATACAAGCGCTGCTCGCAAGCGTGGCCGGCCTTGTACTCGGCGAATGCGCTCGCAAAGTCGTTCAGGGCAGCCGCATACTCCGCGGCGGCATAATGCTGTTGTACCAGCATGTCGGAGAAGCCGTCAGCGATGGCAATCGCCTGGGCTTCCTTCACCGTCTGCAAAGCCATTTCAAAATCGCCCCCGCTGAAATAGACCTGGGCCCTGACTGCAAGGATGTGCGCCTCGCACCACCGGAAATTGACTTGACGGGTGGCCGCAAGCCCTGCTTCAAGGTAGGCCAGGGAACGTTCCGGCTCGCCGTCTGCCAAGGCAATCTTGCCGAGATAGAGATTCGATTCCGCGAGATAGTCGAATAGCTGGTGTTGCGAGCAGGTCTGGAATGTTTCAAGCAGAATTGCCGAGGCCTCTTTCGGCCGCTCCAGTTCGATCAGGCAGACTGCCAGGTTGATTTTCACTTTGACGTCCAGGTGCGGGTCGTCTGTTTCCTTCGTGCGCACCTGCGCTTCATTGAGCATGTTCAGGGCGGCGGCATAATCGCCGGCGCCCTTGCAGACTTGCGCCAGACCGACTTTGGCCAGAATCCAGGTCTCCGCGTCGCCCCCGGTCTGTTCGATGACGGCAATGCAACTGTCCCAGTATTGATCGGCGCGCCTGTAGTCGCCATCGGTGTAATAGCCGCGGGCAAGGCGCTCCAGTATCTTCGCTTCGTAGATCGGCAAGCAAGAACCCTGGGCCGCTTGCTGGGCTGCCAGCAGAGAACTGCGCGCCTCGGACGATCGTCCGAGGTGATCCATGATCTTCCCGTAGCGCTCGGCCGCGCGCACGTAGATGGGTGGCTCCCACAAATACGACTCAACAAACACTTTTTTGCAGAGCTTCAACGCCTCTTCTGGGTCGACGTACATGGTCGCGTCGATTTGATCGAACACCGTTTGCCACTCTAAGGCGGGATCCTTCCGGGAATTCATGGAGCACTTTCACGAAAAATTTAGACTGCGACAGAAAATATAGCATAGCTTACCAAGGGAACAGAGAATCAATGGCTTAGCCGCAAGTCCGGTATGCCGCTTACAGCCCCTTCGTCCAGATCGTATCCGCGTTACAACGAGCGCAAAAACGCCAGTTGACGTCCCATTGCAAATCAGTCATCATCAAATGGTTGCGCAATTCATTTTGCATGTTAATAACTTTCACGTGGCCGTGAAAGCCACGCTTCCAGGAATGAGAAAGTAGGGCGGACAGATCAAGTTGCCATTGGCAACGCGGGCTTTCCTAAACGAAATACGACGTTCCAGTTTGCGCTACCAAGGTTTGTTTCTCATAACAAGAAAGGAATATCGCCGTGCCGAAATTGGGGTTAAAACCAATGGCACAAGCCGCCTGCGGAAGAAGGCGGCATGTTGTACCGCTACTCGATAAAAGATGCGTCTTGTAGTGTCGCCGGCGGCGCTGTTGCCAGCTCTTTAACAGCGTCCAACATTCAATGAGAAAAGGAAGAGACAATGTCGCATCCAAAGAAATCGATGGTCCCGAATACCAAGCGGCGTCTGATGAGCCTGGCAATTGCCAGCGCTTTTGCAACACAGATCGCGCCAGTTAATGCACAATCTGATGTTAGCGCTAACCCGGAGACGGCCACCGTGATTGTTTCCGGCCTGCGTGCCAGTTTGCAGTCGACCCTGAACCTGAAAAAAAATTCCGATGGCATCGTTGACGGTATCGTCGCTGCCGACATCGGTAAGTTCCCAGACACCAATCTGGCGGAGTCGCTGCAGCGCATCTCCGGCGTGTCGATCGACCGTTCAAATGGCGAAGGCCAGAAGATCACCGTGCGCGGCATGGGGCCCGACTTCAACCTGGTGCTGTTGAACGGCCGTCAGATGCCGGTGTCGGACTTGAACGACCGTGACGGCCGCTCGTTCTCCTTCGACAACCTGGCGTCGGAAGCCATTTCGCAGCTGCAGGTCTACAAGACCAGCCGCGCCGACAATCCATCCGGCGGTATCGGCGCCACGGTCAATGTCATGACCGCGCGTCCGTTCGACCAGCCGGGCACGCTGGCGAGCGTCGGCATCAAGGGCGTGGTCGATACTTCGAACCAGAAGCTGCCGGAGTTGTTCAAGGGCGGGCGCATTACCCCTGAAGTCTCCGGTATTTTCAGCACCACCAGCAAGGATGGCATGTGGGGTATCGGCGCCAGCGCCAGCTACCAGAACCGTGAATCGGGTTCCAACCGCGCCCAGGTGGCCAACGGCTACATCGGTCCTTACCGCGGTTCGGAAGTGGTCGAGGGTTCGACCTTGCCGCTGCCAGGCGCCCCGGTCGGCAGCGTGACGAATCGTCCAGGTCCGAACGACCTGTATTCGCGCCCGCAAAACTTCGGTTACCAGGTCAATGGTATCGAGCGCGAGCGCGTCAATGGCCAGCTGGTGCTGCAATTCCGTCCGTTCAAGGAACTGACCACGACGCTCGACTACACCTACTCGGAGAACAAGGTGCACACCCGCCGCGCCGAGATGAGCACCTGGTTCGCGCAAACGCCGACCTCGACCAGCAGCTGGCCAGGCGGCCCGATCCAGGCCCCGTTGATCTACTCGGAAGTCTACACGCGGCCCCAGGATATCTCGGTCATCGCCGCCGATTTCGCCACCAAGAGCACGAACAATTCGATCGGCTTCAACGCGGTCTGGAAAGCGTCGTCCACCATGAAGTTCACGGCCGACGCGCATAGTTCGACCGCGGAATCGAAAGCCGACAGCCCATGGGGCACCGTCAACCAGCTGAGCAACGCCAGCTTCAGCCGCGGCACCACCACGATCGACTTCACGCGCGAACTGCCGATCCTGAGCATGCCGAACGCCGACCTTGTCAACGAACCGATCCAGGCAACCGGCTCGCAGTTCGGCAACGGCTACGTCAAGTCGAAGGTCGACCAGCTGCAGTTGACCGCCGCTTTCCAGTTGCTCGAATCGTCGAACCTGAACTTCGGCGTCGCGGTGACCGACTCGTCGAACCGCTCGACGTTCTCGATGGTGCAGAACAACGGCTGGTCGGGCTTGACCAGCAAGAATGACTATCCTGCAAGCCTGTTCCAGAAGAGCCGGACCAGCGACTACTTCGGCGCGATCGGCGGCAACGACGCGCCGGGCATGTACAACGAGTTCTTCACGGCCGATTTCGGCGCGCTGCGCGCGGCTACCGCCGCCGCCTCGACCAAGCCGGGCCTGGTCACCTCCGACGGCGTCAAGACGCAAGCAAGCTGGCTGCCGAATTTCGCCACGACCGACAGCGACCAGCGCCTGAAGGAAAAAACGACATCGGCATTCGTGTCCTTCGGCACCGACTGGGACATGGCGATTCCCTTCCACACCGCGATCGGCCTGCGCTTTGAAAAAACCAAGGTCACCTCGGTGGCCCAGGTTCTCCCGGCCAATGGCGTGACCTGGATCTCGCAGAATGAGTTGCCGCTGACGTTTGGCGGCACCGCATTCTCGACCAGCACCTCGTCCTACAACAACGTGCTGCCAAGCCTGAATGCCGACTTCGACGTGACCCCGGACTTCAAGGTGCGCGCCGGCGCCGGCACCACCATCACCCGTGCCCGTTACAACGAGCTGCAGGGCGGCCTGACCATCGGCACCGGTGCCGACTACTACCAGGGCGGTACGGCTTCCCAGGGCAATCCGGGCCTGACGCCGGTCAAGTCGAAAAACCTGGACTTGTCCCTGGAGTGGTACTTCGGCAAACAAAGCGTCGCCTCGCTGGGTCTGTTCAACAAGAAATTGTCTGACTACACTGCCCAGAACCAGACCCTGGCGAACCACTACGGCATCCATACCCCGATCGGCGGCGCCTACTATGTCGCGGCAACGAGCGGGCCGGGAAAATGCGCCGTGGCCGACACCGACTGCATCCGCAACTACATTCTCAACAACTACAACGGCCAGCCCGGCGTAACGAAGACCGGTGTCAACAACGTTGGCAATGCGACCGGTGTCATCACGGGCATCTCTAGCGATCCCCTGTTGATGTTCAGGACCTCGAGCTTCGTGAACGCGAACCCGACCAGTTTGCGCGGTGCTGAATTGACCGTGCAGCATATGTTTGCTCAAACCGGCTTTGGCGTTCAGGCGAACTACACCTATGTCACCTCGCCCTTGAAGTATAAGAACGAGCAAATCGCCGATCAGTTCGCAATCCTGGGTCTGAGCAATTCGGCCAACCTGGTAGGTATCTATGAGAACTACGGCTGGACGGTACGTGTCGCGTACAACTGGCGCGACTCCTTCCTGGCGTCGAAAATCGACGGCGGCGGCCACCTGGCGCCGGTGTACACCGACAAGTATGGCCAGGTCGACCTGAGCATCGGCTACGATTTCAGCAAGAACCTGAGCTTCCAGGCCGAGGCGATCAATGTGGGCAATTCGACCCAGCGTCAGCACGGCCGTACCCAAGCCACGTTCCTGAACATCACGCAAAGTGGTCCTCGTTACATGCTTGGCGCACGTTACAAGTTCTAAATGCTGAAGCAAGCACTTGGTATTTGAGCAGGCCATGAAGCAGGCCGTGGTGTCCACCACGGCCTGCTTTTCTTTCATTAAAACGAGAAGGCACGGAGATAAAATGAGCAACCCTGTTTTGTTGCGCAATGTCGAACATAAACACCTGAGAATCATTCCTGGCCGCGGCACCCGGTTCGGCGACGGCGAGATGGTGTGCCCGACTTTCCCAGCCGAGTTTCGCCATGTGCTGGCCCACTATCCGATCGTGTTTCGCGAGACCGGCAACGAGCAGCGCTACGAGCCGGTGGCGCTGTTCGGCTTCCAGGATGGCGAGAACCTGTTTGCGGCCGCCGATGCCTGGGACGCGCTGTACGTGCCGCTGGCCGTGGCGCGCCAGCCCTTCCTGATGGGACTGTCGGGCGAGGGCCTGTTGGTGCATGTCGACCTCGACCATCCAAAAGTGAGCACGACCATTGGCGCGCCACTGTTTCTCGAGTTCGGCGGCAATAGCGAATTCTTGGAATACATCAACAGCACGCTGCTGGCCTTGCACCAGGGGCTGCAGAGCAATGCCGGCTTTGTCGCCGCGCTGCTCGACCTCGGCCTGATCGAACCGTTCACGCTCGACATCGAATTAAGCGATGGCTCGCGCAATCAGCTGGTCGGTTTTTCGACGATTAACGAGGAAAAACTTGCCGCGCTCGACGGCGCGGCGCTTGAACGCCTGCACCAGTCCGGCCATTTGCTGGCCGCCCATCTGATCGTCGCGTCGCTGACCAAGCTGCGCGAGCTGATTGAACGCAAAAACCGGCTACGGTAGCAGGAGTCTTTACGTGGAACAGAACAATCAAGAGAAAATCGGCAGGAAACCAGTGCGCCGCGTCGTCATCGCCGGCGGCGGCACGGCCGGCTGGATGGCCGCCGCCGTCATCGCCAAGGTGTTGGGCAAGTCACTCGACATCACGCTGGTCGAATCCGACGAGATCGGTACCGTCGGGGTGGGCGAGGCGACCATACCCAGCTTGTTGAGGTTCCACCAGGTGCTGGAACTGGGCGAAGCCGAGGTCATGAAGGCGACCCAGGCGACCTTCAAGCTTGGCATCAGCTTTGAGAACTGGCGCAACGTCAACGAACACTATATCCATTCGTTCGGCGTGACCGGCACCGACCACTGGACCGCCGGCTTCCAGCATTTCTGGCTCAAGGGCCGCAAGCGCGGCCTGGCCAGCGACTTCGGCGACTATTGCCTGGAATTGAGGGCGGCCCAGGATGGCCGCTTCGCGCACCTGCCGAACGGCGGCATGAACTACGCTTACCATCTTGACGCGACCTTGTACGCCAAATTCCTGCGCAGGTTCAGCGAAGGCTTCGGCGCCAGGCGGGTGGAAGGCAAGATCGGGCAGGTGATGACCGATGCCGCCAGCGGCCACGTGACCGGGCTCAAGCTTGAGAGCGGCGCCCTGATCGAAGGCGATTTGTTCATCGACTGCACCGGCTTTCGCTCGCTGTTGCTGGGCGAGACCATGGGTGTGGACTACGAAGACTGGTCGCACTGGCTGTTTAACGATTGCGCCTTGGCGGTGCAGACCGAATCGGTCGGCGAACCGGTGGTGTTCACGCGCTCGATTGCGCATGGCGCCGGCTGGCAGTGGCGCATCCCGCTGCAGCACCGGGTTGGCAATGGCCACGTCTTCTCCAGCAAGCATATGGACGCCGAGGAGGCCAGGCAGATCTTGATGAACAACATTCAGGGCGAGCCGCTGACGCAGCCGCGCGTGATCAGGTTCAAGCCAGGCCAGCGCCGGCATTCGTGGAAAGGCAACGTCGTCGCCATCGGCCTGTCGAGCGGATTTTTGGAGCCGATCGAATCGACCAGCATCCACCTTATCCAGCGTAACCTGATCCGTTTGATGCAGATGTTCCCGGCCGACGGCATCTGCCGCTCCGACATCGACGAGTACAATGCCCAGGTGCAGAGCGAAATCAAGCATATCCGCGATTTCATCATCCTGCACTACAAGGTGACCAACCGCGCCGATACGCCGTACTGGGAGGCTGCCAGGACCATGGAGGTGCCGGCATCGCTGCAGCACCGCATCGACCTGTTCCGCGAAACCGGCAGGGTGTTCCGCACCGAGGGCGAGTTGTTTACCGAATCGTCGTGGTTGCAGGTCATGCTGGGACAAGGCATGATGCCCGAGCAGCACCACCAGACGGCGGACCTGATGGGCGATGCCGAGCTGTCGCGGTTCCTGACCGGAATTCGCAAGGGGATTGAGATGACGGTCAAGCCGTTGCCGTCGCATTATGACTATCTCCAGCAGTTCTGCCGCGCGCAGCCGCCGATGCCGCACCCCAATTGAAAAGCACGCCCATGTTCAATCCAAATCCCTCGATGAGTAAAGCCCCGCTGAGCGATGGCCGTTTTTGCGTGGTCGTTGACAATATCCTGCGCGATCCCATGCAGCTGGTCGCCCATGCCGTCGCACAGCGCGCCAACTTTTCGCCGGAAGATGCGCACTATTATCCGGGGCCGGAACTGCTGCTCGATCAGGGCGCGCACCAGGCTTTCGAAGCGTTTTTCTCGCAATATATCCGGGGCCGGCTTGGCGGCCGGCGCACCCGCAGCACCTTGTGCAGGATGTCGCTGGTCACCCTCAAGCCGGAGAACCTGGTGCCATTCCAGCGAATCCCCCATGTCGATGGCGGACCGTTTCCGCCCGGCGAAGGCAATTTCGCCATGGTGCTGTACTTGTTCAAGGATGAACGGATGGGCGGCACAAGCTTCTTCCGGCCGCGGGTGGATGCCGCGACCTTGTCGAACATGATGGCGCGCGGGCAGCACATGGACAGCCAGGCGTTTTCGGCATTGATCGACAGCGCTCCCGCGTATCCGACCACCAGCAGCGCGTATTTTGAAAAAATGGGGACCGTCCCGGCGGCATTCAATCGCGCGGTGTTCTACGATGGCTCGATCTACCACAGCGGCGACCTGCGCCACCCGGAGCTGCTCAGCGCCGATCCGGCACAAGGCCGGCTGACCGTCAACGCCTTCTTCGGGGTGCGGCTGAACGCCAGCTGAAGCCGGGTCTTACTTCGGCAGCACGACCGGCCGCACAAGCGTGATCGCGGCGCTTTGTCCGGCAACGCCGGTGCCTGGCTGTCCCGACCCGACCACGACCTTGTATTGGCCCGGCATCAGCTGGCGCACGCCATCCTGGCTGACGAAGCTCAGGTCGCGCGGCGACAGCACGAACTTGAGCTGCCGGCGTTCGCCCGCTTTCAAGGTCAGGCGTTCGAAGCCGCGCAGCGCGAGGCGGGGCGCGCCATCGACAGCGGGCGGCACCAGGTACAGCTGCGCCACCTCGTCGCCGTCGCGGGCGCCCGTATTCGTGATCTCCGTGACCACGGTAAGGCCATTTTCCGCGCCGCCGGCGGCCGCTTCGACACGCAGCGGGGCATAGGCGAAGGTCGTATAGCTCAGGCCGTAGCCGAATGGGTAGACCGGCGTGCCTTCAAAGTAGCGATAGGTCCGTCCTTTCATCGCATAGTCGTCAAAGGGCGGCAGGTCATGCACGCTGCGATAGAAGGTGAGCGGCAGGCGCCCGCCCGGATTGGCCTTGCCGGTCAAAACCTGTGCAATGCCCAGGCCGCCCGACTGGCCTGGGTACCACGCCATGACGATCGCCGAGGCATTGGCCTTGGCCCACGACAGGTCCAGCGCGCTGCCGCTCATGACGACGACCACCAGCGGCTTGCCGAGCGCCTTGGCCTGCTCCATCAGGCGGCGCTGGTCGGCGGGGATGTCCAGCGTCGTTTTGTCCCCGCCCGAAAAGCCCTCGGCGTTGACGGCCATTTCCTCGCCTTCCAGATCGGCGGTCAGTCCAACCACGGCGACGACCACATCGGCATCACGCACGCCGCTTGCGAGATCGGCTTCCGGCTGCACCGAAATGCGTTTCCAGAACAGCCCCGGGATGCCGGACACGCCCGCTTCCGTTTCGAAGCGGACCGGATAGCGCCGGCCTTTTTGCAGCGCGGCTTCGGTCAGTTTGAGCGGCTCGGCCCACTTGGAAGCGACGGTCGCCTGGACGGCGCTCTTGCCATCGACGGTGACTTCACCGCGCACACCGCTCATGCCAATCCGATACGTGCCGGACTCGGGCGGGACCAGGTAGCCGGTCCAGACGACCCGGTTGCGTTCAGTCACATTCTTGAGTGCGCCGGCATTCGATACCAGGCCACTTTCGACACGGCTGGCTGCGGGCGCCGCGTCGTAGCCGTGTGGCTGTCCGTCCGCCGGCGCGGGCCTGGCATTGAAGTACGCTGCCTGCAGGCCGGGTTTTCCGTCCGGCGCCAGGTAGGCCGAGGCCGGTACCGGATCGCCGTCGGTGATCGAAGCGCCGGCCGGCACCAGCGCGATCTGCGCGCGCGGCATCACGCGCCGCAGGCCGTCCAGCACCGACACCGGCGGCGCACTTTGGGTCGACGAGTAGTTGCCGCGCAAAACACGTGTCGCGTCGGCCAGCGGACCAATCACGGCGAGCTTCACGCCGGGCTTGAGGGGAAGCACGCCATCATTTTTCAGCAGGACCAGGCTCTCGATCGCCGACTTCAGCGCCAGCTGCCGGTGCTCCGGCGTATTGACCGCACTGATCGGCGTAACGTTGGGCGTACGCTGGGACAGGCCGCCCAGGTCGCCGTTGCGGTAGCGCGCGGAGAACAGGCGTACCAGGGCCGTATCGATATCGGCCGTGCTGATCAGGCGCCGCTTGTGGGCCTCGCGATAGCGCGCGCCCAGATCCTTCGCATCCCCCAAGGTCTGGCCATTGCATTCGTTGTCGACACCGGCTTTCAAAGCCAGGGCGCCCGCCGACGCGGCGTCGGGTGCGTATTTGCTCTGCTCGTTGATGTCGGTCACGGCATCGCAATCGGACACGACATAGCCTTTGAATCCCCATGCGTCGCGCAGGGTGTGCTTGAGCAGCGGTTCGCTGGCGCAGGCCGGCTGGCCGTTGACGCGGTTGTAGGCGCACATGATCGAGCCGGCCCTGGCATCCACGATGGCGGCGCGGAACGCCGGCAGGTAGGTGTCTTCCAGGTCATGCGGCGACACGATCACATTGGCGTAGTGGCGCGTCGATTCCGGCCCGCTGTGGACGGCAAAGTGCTTCGGCGTGGCGATCACCTGCGGCAGCTCGGGATTCGGCCCCTGCATCCCCTGGATGAAGGCGACGCCGATCGCGGACGTCAGGAAGGGATCTTCGCCGTAGGTTTCTTGCCCCCGGCCCCAGCGCGGGTCGCGGAAAATATTGATGTTGGGCGACCAGGTATTCAGCCCGGTGCCGATCTTTCCAAGCTTGCCGGTTTGCCGTCCCAGCGTGTGCAGGGCGCGTACCTCGACGCTGATGGCGGCGGCTACCTGGTGCGTCAGCCCGCGGTTGAAGCTTGCGGCCAGGCCCACCGGTTCAGGGAAATTGGTGGTCGGGACCGGGCCCAATGCGCCGTGCAGTGATTCGGTCCACCAGTTATAGGCCGGGATGCGCAGGCGCGGAATGGCCGGGGCGACGTTCAACAGCTGGTCCAGCTTTTCCTCAAATGTCAGTTGCCCCACCAGCTCCCGCGCACGGGTATCGGCGTCGGTACGCGCAGTGGTGCCGGCATGTCCGAATGTGTGCGCCAGCAGGGCAGGGAGGGCTATCAGGAACGCAAATCGCCGGATGAATTGTCCGTCCGCCGGTGTGCCCGCGCCATCGGGTTCCTGTGCCGTAGATTTCGTCATTCTCATTCCCATCCCTGAATTTGATGTTTCGTTGCGAAATCATACCAAATAATGGTAGCGCTAACTCATGCAAGATTATGGCAATCTGTCATGTTTGTCAAAATATTTAAGGTGCATTCATAACATTACCATTGACTAAATGTTTGCGCTATCATCTGACTTTTCAAATGTGCTTACTCTTGAGGGGTGATTGAATGAATTTGAATCGGAATAGCCGCCTGTTGACCGCCATGCTGGTCTTGACCTGCGCGTTCGCCGCGCAGGCGATGGCGCAGGATGACAAGATGACGCCAATCGCGATTCCAGCGCAACCTGACGCGATTGCGCTCGGCACCGGCGCGTTGCCGGGTGCGACTGCGCCGGAAGCCTGGCACCGCCAGTACGGCAGCGTCTTTGCGCGCAACGTTACCGTCGCCACGCTGACGCCGATCCTGCCGGCCAAGGGCAAGGGTACCGGCGCGGCCGTGATCGTGGCGCCGGGCGGCGGTTTTCGCACCCTGTCGATGAACAACGAGGGCTGGGACGTGGCCAGGGCGCTCGCCGCCAGGGGCGTTGCGGCCTTCGTGCTGAAGTACCGCCTCAATCCCACCCCGGTCGCCATGACCGAGTTCGAAGCGGACATGGCGAAGATGTTCTCCGGCCGCGTCCGCCCGCCGGGCCAGCAGGACGCGGCGGTGACGCTCGCGCCCCAGATTGCCGACGCCCGCGCTGCATTTGCGCTGGTGCGCGCACGCTCCAGGGAGTGGAAGGTCGACACTGACCGTATCGGCATGGTGGGCTTCTCCGCTGGCGCCATGCTGACGCTGGCGACCACGCTGCACGGCCAGGACGCCAAGCCTGCCTTCATCGCCAATATCTACGGCCCGCTGGCAGCAGTCGCCGCGCCGGCCGATGCGCCGCCGCTGTTCATCGCCCTGGCGGCAGACGACCCGTTCTTCGCCAACGCGGGCTATGGCCTGATCGACAGCTGGAAGAGCGCCAGACGTCCAGTCGAATTTCACCTGTACGAGCAGGGCGGTCACGGCTTCGGCATGTATCCGAAGACGACGACCAGCACCGGATGGTTCGACGGCTTCACCCGCTGGCTGGCGATGCACGGCTACCTGAAGGCGAAAAGCTGAATGGGCGCCAGCGGCCAGCCGCTAGCGCGCGCTGGCGTGGTTGATGTTGAACGAGATCGCGATGCGCTCTTCATCGGTCAGGTTTGGTCCGACGTGGTGTTCGAACCAGCTGGGAAACATGATCAGCTTGCCCACTTCAGGCGCCACGGATGCCACCTCGGCCGGCACGCTGCGATAAAAGCTGCGCGTGAAGGTGCGCGCCAGGATCGGATCGCGGAAGCCGAGCGAACCGGCGCGCTCGGTCGCGGCCGGCACCTGCGGGTAATACACGCCGCTGATCCAGGCGCCCGGGTGGTTGTGGGTGCTGTTGGCATGCCCTTTGCCATTGATGACGCCCCACATCGCGCCGAACTGTGCTTCGCTCACTTCAGGTTCCGCAAACCATTTGCCCTTGACCAGGCTTTCGTTGAGCACCGCCAGCACGAGCCGCTTGAGCGGCTCGAAGCCTCCGCGCTGCAACAGGTCATAGCTGCGGAAGCCGCCATGGCTCGAGGTTCCGGTCTTGCCGGCGATGCCGGCCGCGACTTCCTCGTCGCGAATGGCATAAATCTGGCGCGCCAGTGCCTCGTTGTCCATCCCCTGGGTCTGGACAACGAATACCGGCGTCGGAAACAGCTCCATTACTTGCATTGACGTTTTAATGTTATTCATGGGCCGGTAAGAGCGAGTATCAGCTTAAATGCATTGCGCAACCATTTTGCGATTGTGACGTATCGAAAGAAGGGCGTCAACACGCGATGGGGCCGCCTGTTCCATGGCCCGCAGCCACCGTGCGCGGCGATTGTGGTAAAGTTTTGATGCGCGAGGTTGCGCAAACATTGTCGTTCCATCCCAAGGCAGACTTCGTCATGACCAATTCCAGGCGCGAACCTTTCAACGCACAGGACAGCAAGCGCGTTCCGAATATGCTGGATGTGGCCAAGCGTGCCGGGGTATCCCCGATGACGGTATCGCGGGTGATGAACGGCAAGTCTACCGTGCGCGCCAGCACCCGCAAGAAAGTGGCCGAGGCCGCCGCGGCGCTCAATTACGCGCCCAACCAGGAGGCGCGCAGCCTGGCCGGGGCGAAGCCGATCCGCGTCGGTTTCCTGTACAGCCTGCCGAGCGTGCGCAGCGGCACTTACCTGACTGAAGTGCTGCTCGGCCTGCTGAACCAGATCAGCCTGAACAACGTCCAGCTATTCGTCGAAAAATGCGATGAGGGCGACCTCGGTCTCGAGCAGGCCCAGCGCCTGATCGACAATGGCCTCGACGGCATCATCCTGCCGCCGCCGCTGTGCGACGATACCGCCATTGTCGACCGCATCGTCAAGGCTGGCATCCCGCTGGTGGCGATCGCCTGCGGCCAGCCGGACACGCGCGTCAACGCGATCGGCATCGACGACCGCGCCGCCGCCTACCAGATGACGCGCCAGCTGATCGAACTGGGCCACCAGCGCGTCGGTTTCATCAGCGGGCATCCGCACCAGTCGGTCAGCGCGCCCCGCCTGGCCGGCTACCGGGCCGCGGTCCGGGAGCTGGGCGCCGATCCGGCCGACGAGCTGGTGGTGCAGGGCCTGTTCAACTACCGCTCCGGCCTGGACGCGGCCGAGCTGCTGCTGGCGCTGCCCGACCGTCCCACGGCGATCTTCGCCAGCAATGACGACATGGCCGCCGCCGCCGTCGCGGTGGCCCAGCGCCTCGGCCTGGACGTGCCGGGC
>JAKFDH010000134.1:0-1726 GCA_036676245.1 Massilia sp.
TCCTGGTGGGTTACACCGCCGGCTGATGCCGCGCGAAAAGGACGGAGGCAATCAAGGGCATGCCAGCTGACGCGCTCCCTTCGAGGGCGTGCAAGGGCGGTGCCGGGGCGTGGGGCAAGACCCCGCGACCGAAAGGGGGTTGTCCTTCCTGTACTCTGGAAAGCGTGGACCGCGGCGGCTGACGCCGCTCGGATAAAACCAGGGGAATTGGCCATGACGCGAAGGATTCTGCTGTTCACGCTGCTGGCGCTGTGCGCCTTCGCCGCTTTGGCAGGGCGGCACGACAAGCAGGTCGAGGCCAGCATGCTGGTCACCGGCGAACTCGTGGTCGCGCCCGATGGCGCCGTGAAGTCGTACAAGCTCGACCGCGCCGACGCGCTGCCGCCGGATACCAGGAAACTGCTCGCGAAACTCGTTCCAGGCTGGGAACTCGATGTGGCCAAGGCCGACGGCAGTCCGTTGCAGTCGCCGGCTACGGTCAGGATGAGCGTGCAGTTGGTGGCGCGACCCATCGCCGGCGTCGATGACCAAGTCCGGGTCACGATCCAGGACACGGCGTTCTGGGACCCAAAGGCGCCAGTCGAGATCGGCGCCATGGTGCCCGGCCAGATCTATTCGATGGACGCGCCGATCAAGTTGCGGGGCTCGCCGGCGGGCGGCTGAGCGCCGGGTCCGGCGGTTCACGCCGGCGCATGGTTGTCGCAAGAAAAGCCCCGCATCCGCGGGGCTTTTCTCAGGCCGTAGGCTGGGTTGGCTCCATCAACCCAGCGCCTTTGACTTGCTCCGCGATGCCGGGTTGATGGAGCCAGCCCAGCCTGCGCGCTGGCGCGCCGCGCTTGTTCTCGGCAAGTTCGTGGGAGCCGCGTCGCGTGGATCGGGTCAACCCAACGCATGTCACTTGTCCGGCGAGGCTGAGGGGATGACCCTGACCCAGCTACGCTCTCCCTTCAACTTTCCGAGGCTGCCGCCATGATCCGCCCCCTGCTTGCCCTGTGCCTCGTGCTCGCCGCCACGATCGCGCACGCCGCCGAACCGGCACGCGTCGTGCTCGTCGGGACCTACCATTTCAGCAACCCGGGCCAGGACCAGGCCAACGTCGAGTCCGTGGATGTCAGCGTGCCGAAGCGACAGGCCGAATTGCAGGCCGTGTCCGACGCGCTCGCGAAATTCGAGCCGACCCTGGTTGGGGTCGAATGGCCGGCCGACACCGCACGCAAGGAGTACGCGCAGTATCTCGACGGCAGCCTGCCGCCTTCGACCAACGAAGTCGTGCAACTCGGCTTCCGCCTGGCCAAACAACGCGGACTGACACAGGTCCACGGCCTCGACGTCCCCGGCGATTTTCCGTTCGAAGCAGTGCAAGCCTGGGCCGAGGCCAACGGCAAGGCCGACGCGCTGGGCGCGCTCACGGCGCAGGCGCAAGCCATCACCGGCCGCATCACCGCCCTGCAGGTCACGCATTCCATTGGCGGCGTGCTGCGCGAGATGAACACCGCGCAGGCCATCGACGAGAGCGCGGGCTTCTATGCCGAGTTCCTGCGCTACGGCAGCGGCGAGGCGCAGCCGGGCGTCGCGCTCAATGCCGCCTGGGCGCAACGCAACCTCGGCATCTGCGCGCGCCTGCTGCAGGTCCTGAAACCCGGCGACCGCGCCGTGGTGTTCTACGGCCAGGGCCATGTCCACCTGCTGCGCCAATGCCTCGGCGTGGCGCCGGGCGTGGAGCTGG
>JAKFDH010000135.1:0-64533 GCA_036676245.1 Massilia sp.
GCTTCGCGCGCCGGACGGCCACGCCAAGAACTTCAGTATCCAGCTGCTCGCCGGTGCCGGGCGATTCAAGCTGACGCCCATCTATGACGTGATGTCCGCCTACCCGGTTATCGGCCCGGGGCCAAATCAGTGGAGCGAACGTAAGCTCAAGTTGGCGATGGCGCTGCTCGGTAACAACCGGCACTACCTGGCGCATGGCATCGAGCGGCGCCACTTCAACAGCACTGCAAAAGAGGTCGGCTACGGTGTGAACGCAGAGCCGCTGCTGCAGGACTTCATTGCGCGTACGCCTGCGGTCGTCGACAAGGTCCGGGCAGAGCTCCCTGCCGGTTTTTCAGAGAAGGTAGCCGACAAAATTCTGGGGGGGCTTCTCGCTTCAGCGCACTCCCTGGAACGGATGTCCCCAGTCTAATCGAACACTTGCCGGCCCTCGCAGGCCTCCACGGCGCGCGCAGCGAAGGTAGGTGCTCTAGCGATAAAAAAAGCGCGGATCGTAGAGCCAGCGCTTGATGGTGGTCGCAGTGATCTTCGCGGAATCGCCATGCAAGGGATTGATCAGCACATTGTGCTCTTCCGGCACGATCACCGAGGGCACCAGCAACAGCCCCGATCCACCCGCCGCGGCCCAGGCATCGCCAGCGGCGCGGCTCGACAGGCCCGACGGTACGGCATCCCAGCCGCCCGGCAGCGGATCGAGCAAGGTACGTGAAGCCCATACGGCGTCGGGAATGTCGATCCGCACCAGGGAGCGGTTGAAGGGAAGACTGCCGGTCCCAAGGCAGACGACCGTTTCGAGCGTCGCCAATGCAATCGAGGTCGCGCAATACGTCAGCGGCGTGCCGGGGCTGTTCCAGCGCCCCCCGGTCTTCTTGGCGCCGGCGCCGCTCAGGTCATTGGCTGCGTAGGACGGTGCATCAACCGCGATCCGCCATACCGATTGCGTCACGCGTAGGCCCCGCTCTGGCTCATGGACAGCAATTCGCCCACCAGCTTTTGGCCTTCGAAGGTGTCCATATAACTGGCCGGCGTCGCACCGCCCAGGGCCGGCAAGGGCTTGGCCAGCCAGTCCGCCACCCAGCGCGCGGCGTCGAAGCCTGCAGGCTCACCGGACTGTTCCACCATCGCCTGCACTCTGCCAATCAAGGTGGCGACACCGAGGACCCGCTCCGATTCGTCCTTCGACAACACCGTTCCTTCCCGTTCCTTGCGGCTGATGGTAGCGCGGGAAAGGCCCAGGCTGCCGAGCAAGAATTCCTTGCTCATCCCCATGGTCGTCGAGAGTTGGCCTACGACCGTCGCCGGAATCCCATGGCGTATTGCCGCAATACGTGCTTGCGGATCGACCTGGTACAGCTTAGTGCTTTCGACAATATTGATATCGGCACCGACCATGATCGTACCTGGCTCCGGCGAATGGACCTCGAGCACTGCGGCTGGCTTTGAAGCTTTTGGGCTGGCCATGATCGTCTCCTTTGATACGCCAGCATAAATCAAATGAGACAGTAAATGCGGCATCGATCAATACAAAAGCCATTAACGCCCGTTTATCGCACTCCAACCCGCCAAACTTGCAGTTCATCGCAATCCGCGTGTTGACGTCCCCGGGGGTGTCTATAGTTCACTCAACGAAACGAGCTAATCACTTACCGGAGCCACAAAATGAACATCGCGAAAAACATGGAAGCCATCTTCATCGTTGCAATCGGCCTGGTCTCGGGGACCACGATGGCAACTGCCGCAGCGCCTGCTAAACTGATCGATCCACCAGCGCTGCATGCAAGCACGACCGACGCCAACGTGGCGGTCGTCACCATTACCGCCAAGCGCCTGACCGCTGCGGAAAAAGCACAGCTGGCCGATTAAGCCCGCAACCATACACACTAAAGGAGAGACGGCATGAACAAGTTTATTGGCGCAGCACTGATCGCAGCGAGCCTGACCGTGGCGCCGCGCCCAGCGGCCGCGCAGGAAGTCAGCGAGAGCCGTGCCATCGATGCGCGCGTGGTCAAGATCAAGCTGGGCGGCGTCATCAACTTGAACGTGAAGCAAGGCGCGACCGCCTCCCTGACCCTGCACGGCGACAAGCAGTATGTGGCCAAGGTCACCACCACCCAGAACGGCGATACGCTGGTCATCGAGACCGATGACAAGGGCTGGAGCTTCGGCAGAAACAAGAAGCACAAGCTGCGCGCCGAACTGACGCTGCCGAAACTGAACGAATTCAGTTCGCACGGCGTCGGCTCGACCGATGTCCAGGGCTTCAGCGGCGACAGCGTCAAGCTGGTGCTCGACGGCGCCGGCGCGATCACCGTCACCAGCAACTACAAGAACATCGACGCGCGCCTCGGCGGCGTCGGCAGCATGAAGCTCAACGCGGGCGTGACCGACAAGGTGGACCTGAACATGCGCGGCGCCGGCCGCATCGAGATCAACGGTGAAAGCAAGATGCTGCGCGCCTCGCTGGGCGGTGTCGGCAGCCTCGAAGCGCAGCAGCTGCGCGCCGATGCGGTCGACCTCGACATGACCGGCCTGGGCGGCGCCACCGTCTACGCCAAGAATTCGGCGACGCTGAACCTGGCCGGCCTCGGCTCGGCCACCGTCTACGGCAAGCCCGCCAACCGCAACGCCACCGCGCGCGGCATGGGCAGCGTGTCCTGGAATTAAGCAAGGCCTAAGCGAGACCTAAGCCTCGCTTAAGCGGCACCCGCAACAATACACCTGTCTCCGATTGCCGCCTGCTTGTCAGGCGGCTTTTTTTCGTTCCAGGAATCGTAAACCGAGATGTAAGTTGAAGCGCCCGACGTCGTCCTCGCGAAAGCGGGGACGACATTGTTTCAAGTTGCGGTCCAGCCAGTTTCGCGACTTCTGCGAAGCCGGGCTAGCGCTTGACGAGGATATCGTTCTTGACGCTCTTGACGCCCTTGACATCCCGCGTCAGCGACGAAGCCTTCTGGATATGCTCGGGCGCGGCGACGAAGCCGCTCAGCTGTACCGTACCCTTGAAGGTCTCGACATTGATTTCGGTCGCCTTCAGGTCGGGATCGGCCACCAGGGCCGCCTTGACCCTGCCGGTGATGACGGTATCGTCGATGTACTCGCCCGTGCCCTCACGGGTTTGGGTGGGTGCGCAGGCAACCAGCGCCGCGAGCACGATGGTGGAAAGGAATGGCAGGATACGGCGTACGCTGATCATGGCTGGGCTCCCGATGTCGTTTGGTCAGCCTCATTGTCGCGTGACGGTTTCGGCGCGATTTGATGTCCGACAAACGATGCCGGCGCTGCCTTGCCGATCGGCCGCAGCGCGAACCTGCCGTTCCTCAAATCGCGGCCGATGACCAGCCGCAAGTCCGCCGACTTCGCGTCGACGATCTCCACCACGCTGGCATTGCCGAAGCGCCCCGCCAGCCGCGCGGCGGCATCGCGGAAGGCCGGCTGGTATTCGACCCGGGTCTGGCGCACGCGAAAGCCCTTCTCGTTCGACAGCTTGACGACGCGCAGGCTGCTGCCGTCCATCTTGCGCGACAGGGAGCGGGCCATGCCCTTGACGCCATTGCCATTGCGAATCTCCAGCATCGCCCGGCCGCCATGCTGTGCCACCGGCGCCGGGGCAAACGGGGCTGCAGGCGAGTGCGCCGCGGCCGAAGGGGCCGGGCGCGCCAGCCCAAGCCGGTGCAGTTCGTACACGCCGCTCGCATCCCGCCGCACTTCGGTCGCGGCCCACTCCTGGCCGCGCGCCGGCTCCACCTGCAGCGCCTTGTCGATGGCGGCGATGCCGGACCGCCCGACGGCCGCGTAGTCGGCCTTGAAGTCGTGCGCCTGCAGCGCGGCGGCCTGGCGGTGCATCAGCTCGGCGCGCGCATGCTGGCCAACCTTTTCCAGCGCGCGGCCCAGGTGCTGCCATGCCCTGTGATTGAGCGGGTCGAGCAGGCAGGCCTGTTCCAGCGCCGCCATTGCGCTGTCGTAGTCGCCATTGAGGAAATGGGCGTAGCCGAGGTTACTGAACAGGAAGGCGCTCTCCGGACCGTTGGCGCTGGTGGTCAGCTTGCGCCACAGCGGGATCGCCTGGTGCAAGGCGCCCTGCTCCGCATGCAGCGTGGCCAGGCCGTTGCGCGCGTTGACGTGCTCCGGGTCGGACAGCAGCGCCGTCTGGTACGACGCCAGCGCCTCGGCGTTGCGCCCCGCCAGGTGCGCCGTGCGCGCCACCAGGTAGGCTTCGTCGGCGCTGACCGCCGGCCGCGCCGGCGCGCCCGGCCCGGCCAGCAGCGGCAGCTGCCGGCCAAGGTCGGCGCAGGCGACCAGCATCGTACCGGCGCACAGCAAGGACAGTCGTTTGAAGTGAACGCGCATGGCTCCTCCGTTTTTCCGTTAGTGGCTGCCGCTCATCGCCGGCAGGGTGCGCGCAATCTGGATGCAGGCAGGTCCCAGCAACACCATCAGCAGGGTCGGGAAAATGCAGAAGATCAGCGGAAACAGCAGTTTGAGGCCGATCCGCGCCGCCGACTCCTCGGCCATCAGGCGCCGCTTCGAGCGCAGGTTGTCCGAATGGACGCGCAGCGAATCGCCCATGCTGGTGCCGAAGCGTTCGGACTGGATCAGCATCGCCACCAGCGTGTCCACATCCTCGACCCCGCTGCGCAGCGCGAAGTTGCGCAGCGCCTTCTCCTTGGTGAAGCCGGCCCGCATTTCCATCAGCACCAGCTGCAGCTCCTGGGCCAGGGTCATGCTCTTGATGTGGATTTCGCCGGCCACCTTGATCAGCGCCCGTTCCAGCGACAGGCCCGCCTCCACGCACACGGTCAGCAGGTCGAGCGCATCGGGAATGGTCTCGAAGATCTCGCGCTGGCGGCGGCCCGCGATCCGTCCCAGCACCACGTTCGGCAGGTAGTAGCCGAAGCCGGCGCACAGCAGCAGGAAGAACAGCAGGCGCTGGCCCGGCAGCACTTTCTCGGCGCCGACCACGAACAGCGCGAACACGGCCGGGAACAGCAGCGCCAGGCCGGACTTGGCCGCGAAGTACAGCGTGGCGGCCGCCGGGTTGCGCCAGCCGGCGTTCATGAAGCGGGTGCGCAGGGTCGATTTTTCCCAGCCCTCCTCCGGCACCGACAAGCGCGAGAACGGCTGCGCCACCTTGGCGGCGCGCTCCACCCAGCCGCCCGATTCGAGCTTGCCGGCTTCGTTCTTGCCGCTGAAGCCGGACAGGCGCTGGCGCATCGCGCCGGGCGAGAACATCGCATAGGCCAGTGCGCCCAGCGCGCCGACGACGGCGATGACGATCAACACGAACAACAGGTCGGATGTCAGCATGGCGCAGCCCTCAGACGCGGATGTGGATAACACGGCGCAGCCAGAACGCGCCGAACAGGATCATGCCCATCGCGTACCACATCAGCTTGATGCCGATCGGCTCGGTCCACAGGATGCTGATATAGCCGCGATTGGTGATCGACATCAGGAACACCACCACGAACGGCAGCAGCCCGAGGATCCAGGCCGACATCCGGCCTTCGGCCGACAGCACCCGCACCTGGGCGATCAGCTTGAGGCGCTCGCGGATGATGTGGCTGATATTGCCGAGGATCTCGGCCAGGTTGCCGCCCGATTCGCGCTGGATGACGACCGCGATCACCAGGTAGCGCAGGTCGGTCAGCGGGATGCGGTCGGCCAGGTTGTGCAACGCCTCGTTCAGCGGCACGCCGTAGTTGATCTCCTCGTGCGCCGCGCGGAATTCGCCCGACAGCGGCTCCGGCAGCTCGGTGCCGACCATCTGCAGCACGTTGGTGAACGAATGGCCGGCGCGCAGGGCGCGTGCGATGAAGTCGGCCGCCTCCGGCAGCTGCTCCTCGACCTTGTGCAGGCGCTCGGCGCGGGCCTTCATCATCAGCGCATACGGGATCGCGGCGAACAGCAGGGCGATGACGACCCGCGCCACGGTCGGGATCGGCCACAGCTGCACCAGCGCCCCGCCCACCAGCAGCAGGCAGCTGGTCGCGAACAGGAACTGCGCCACCGACCATTGCAGGCCGGCCTGCACCAGCACCCGGTCGATCGCGAGGGCCGGGCGCAGGCGGTGCAGGAAGTGGTCGACGTCGTCGAACTTGCTGAAGCGGCGCTGTTTCAGGATCGAGATGCGCTCGCCGTCGGCGCCGGCGCCGCCCGACATGGTGCGCAGGCGGCGCGAAATGCGCTGCGCCTCGCTGCCGTGGGTGCCGGCCCACCACAGGTAGGCGCCCTCGATCATCAGGATGACAGCGGCGAACAGCAGCACCGCGAAGGTATTGAAAATGGGATCCATGGCGTCTCCGTTCGCCTACTCGAACACGCGGCCGGGATCGAACGCGGAATCCGGCACCGGCGCCCCGAACAGGCGCAGCCGGTCGGCAAAGCGCGGCCGCACTCCGGTGGCGCAGAAGTGGCCGAGCACCCTGCCGTCGCCATCGACGCCGGTCTGGTCGAAGCGGAAGATCTCCTGCATGGCGATGATCTCGCCTTCCATGCCGGTGATCTCCTGCAGGCTGACCAGCTTGCGCGCGCCGTCGGTCAGGCGGGTCACCTGCAGCACCACCGTCACCGCGGAGCAGATCTGCTGGCGCGTGGCGCGCGGCGTCAGCGTCACGCCGGCCATGCCGACCATGTTCTCGAGCCGGGCCAGCGCGTCGCGCGGGGTGTTCGAGTGGATCGTCGCGAGCGAGCCTTCGTGGCCGGTGTTCATCGCCTGCAGCATGTCGAGCGCCTCGGCGCCGCGCACCTCGCCCAGGATGATGCGGTCGGGGCGCATGCGCAGCGCATTGCGCACCAGCGCGCGCTGCGTCACCTCGCCCTTGCCCTCGATGTTCGGCGGGCGCGTTTCGAGGCGCACCACGTGCGGCTGGCGCATCTGCAGTTCGGCCGCGTCCTCGATGGTGACGATGCGTTCGTTGGGCGGGATGAAGCCGGAAATCAGGTTCAGCAAGGTGGTCTTGCCGCTGCCGGTGCCGCCCGAGATCAGGATGTTGATCTTGGCCATGCCGAGCGCCTGCAGCACCTGCGCCATCGGCGGCGTCATGCTCTTGTAGTCGAGCAGGTTCTGGATCGTCAGCGGGGTGTTCGAGAAGCGCCGGATCGACAGGATCGGGCCGTCCACCGCCAGCGGCGGGATGATCGCGTTCACCCGCGAGCCGTCCGGCAGGCGGGCGTCGACCATCGGGCTCGACTCGTCCACCCGGCGCCCCACGCGCGAGACGATCTTCTCGATGATCTTCATCAGGTGCGCATTGTCGTGGAAGGTGACATCGGTCAGCTCCAGCCGGCCCTTGCGCTCGACATACACGCGGGCATAGGTGTTGACCAGGATGTCGGACACGGTGGCATCGGCCAGCAGCGGCTCGAGCGGGCCGAAGCCGAGCATCTCGTGCTGGATGTCGAGCACCAGGTTGTGGCGCTCGTGCTGGTTCAGCACGATACGCTCGTCCTCGATGATGCGCTGGATTAGCAGCGCCAGCTCGTGCTTGAACTGCTCCGTGGTCAGCCGCTTCAGGCGCTCCAGGTCGATCCGGTCGAGGATCAGCTGGTGCATCGTCTTCTTCAGCTCCTGGTAGGCCTGGTTGGCCGGCTCGGCAGCCGCGGCGACGACCGGGCGAATCTCCTCGGGGGTGGACAGGCGTTCGCGTAATGTCATGGCGGTCTCCATCGTTATTGCTCCACTTCGCCGCGCCCGAACAGGCGGTCGAACAGGCCTTTGCTCTCAGGGACGCGGCGCGCAGTCACCACCTCGACCAGCTCGGCCAGGCTGCGCGCCACCGCGGACGAGCGCGACAGCTGCAGCACGGGCACGCCCTGGTTGACCGAGTCGGTGGCCGCCACGTAGTCGTTCGGCACCGTGTGCAGCACTTCGGCGCCGAGCGCGTTCTGCAGGTCCTGCAGGCGCAGCTTGCCGCCCTTCTCGTAGCGGTTGACCACCAGCCGGGTGTTCTCGACCGGGTAGCCGAGCGAACGGAAGATGTCG
Source organism: Massilia sp. (assembly GCA_036676245.1). Lineage (GTDB taxonomy): Bacteria > Pseudomonadota > Gammaproteobacteria > Burkholderiales > Burkholderiaceae_D > Telluria_A. The sequence goes on from JAKFDH010000135.1 coordinate 7,982, forward strand.
AGCAGGCGGCGGCCGTCGCGGATGTCCGGCAGCGCCAGCTGCAGCACCGGATAGATGGCGTCGGCGTTGTCGAGCGCGCGCAGCGAGATGGCGTCGATCTGGCGGCCGACGTCGAGCACGATGAAGTCGTAGTGCTGGCGCGCCACGCGCAGGATCGTGTCCATGTGCTCGGGCTTGAGGTCGATCGCGTGGGTCGGATCGTCGGCCGCGGCCAGCACGCCGAAGCCGGACGTCACATGCACCAGGCAGGAGTCGAGGAAGGGGCCGTCGATGCGCGCGATCTGGCCGCACACGTCGGACAGGGTCATGGCCGGCTTCTGGTCGGACACGTACAGGGTGGCGTCGCCGAACTGGCCGTGCAGGTCGATCAGCAGCACCTTCTTGTCGGCCAGGGTCGCCAGCGCGTAGCCGAAATTGGTCGAGATGAAGGTCGCGCCGCTGCCGCCCTTGCACGAGATGAAGGCCAGCACCCGGCCGTCGCGCAGCCCGCCATCGCCGGCGCTGGCGGCGACCCGGTCCATCGCCTCGTGAAAGGCGCGGTGCACCAGCGGCAGCGGCAGCACCTCGCGCACGCCGGCCCGCATGGCGCGGATCAGCAGGTCCTGCTGGTGCTCGCGCGTGAGCAGCATGAAGCATGAGGACGGGTAATTCTTGGTCAGGCGCTCGAGCAGGTCGCCCTCCGTGCTTTCGGGGTCGCTGGCGTCGACGATGACCACCGCCGGCGTGTCCGACATCATGCGGTCGAGCGCCTCGCGCACGCTGTTGCGGCGAGCCGCCAGGATCAGCGGCGGCACCCGCGCCGCCCCTTGCGTGGCGACTTCCGAATACAACTCGTTGTCGCGGGTAATGATCAGGGCTTTCATCGACATCCTCACTGGTAATTGCTGCACTCGGCGCTAGGAGCAGTTGTTGCTGGCGCCCGGCTTGTGGCCGAAACCGGCGGCCGGCACCACGGTCGCGAACGACGGGAAATTGAAAAGGTCGGGCAGGCCCATGTCCAGCTTGACCATCAGCGGGTAGGCCACCGGACTGCAGTTGCCGGACGAAGCGGGATCGCACACGCGCACCCGCACGAAGCGGATGCAATTGGCCCCGTCCGGATCGGCCGCGCAGTTGATCAGGTTCTGCTCCGGGCAATCGGGCAGCGCGCCGACGGCGGTGGCGCCGTCGCCGCGCAGGTAGCTGACCTGGAAATGCGTGCCGTTGATGGGGCCGGAGAGCGGAAAACTGCCGTCGCTGCGGCCGAACGCCGCGTAGGTGCGCGCCGCCGCGGTCGCGGTGCCGTCCTTGAAATTGGTGACGGCCAGCTCGCGCGCATAGCGGCGCGTGATCTCGCTCACCGTGTTCCACATGTACATGGCGCGCGCCACTTCGACAATGCCGACCACCAGGCTGAAGAAGAACATCGCCAGCAGGGCGAATTCGATCGCCGTGGTCCCGGCCTGGCGCGAGCGCCGCGGTATCGCAGGGAATGCGTGCATCGGGTTTCCTTTCCCTTCAGTTGGCATAGGGGACGACCGAATCGGCCTGCACCATCCAGATCGGATTCGTGTCGAACCAGCGGCCCAGGAATTCATTGAACAGCGTGACCTGCATGCCGTAGCTGGCCGACACGCGAATCATGGTCGGCCGCGACTGGTTGCAGGCAAACCGGTCGTGGCACAGGACCGCGACTTCGATCGCGCCGTCGGGCTGGATGCCCGCCTCCGCCAGCGCGTTCCTGACCATGGCTTCGGCCTGGTCGACGACGGCGTCGCGGGTGGCGTCCGAGGTGATCGCAATGACGCCCGTGGTGGCGACAAAGCTGGCGGCATCGCTGGTGGCCTGCTTGACCACCCCGTAGTGGTAGATCCCGCGGCCGAAGAAGAACACCGACGGAATCAGCAGGAACAGCACGAGCAGGATGCACGCCATCTCGACGGCGGCAATGCCGCGCGCGTGGCGCCTGCGCCCTGCGACCCTGGCGAGCGCGCAGTTCATCGGTACAGCGATGCCGTGGCATCGGCGGTAGCGAGGGTGGCCAGGCCGCCGAACTCGGCGTGCACGGCGGCCGGCGACTCGGTGGCCGGCGCCACCATCAGGAAGCGGCCGACCGCCAGCACCGTCGCCGTGCTGCCGCTCACCGGACAGGCCAGCAGCGGTATGTTGAGCACGCGGCGATCGAGCAGGCCCGGGTTGGTCGGCGCCAGCCGGTGCCAGGAGCCGGACTTGTAGGGCCGCGCCGAGGTATTCGAGTAGCCCGAGGCGATCGAGCCCGACGCCACCGGATACAGTTCGTCCATGTCCGTGTTGATGAAGTTGGCGCCGATATTGCCGGCCGCCGTGGCGCTGAAGCGCACCGGCTTGGCATACGACCATAGCGTGCCGTAGCTGGCGCTGCTCGTGCCGGCGACCGTGGTGGCCGATTCGCCGATGGTCAGCAGCGCGCCGCCGACGGTATGCTCGAGGGCGCTGGCGCGCGCCGGCGCGTTCGGGCTGGTCATCCACCACAGCGGGTAGCTCTGGGCGAAGTTGCGCACGTTGGTGTCGGGCGGCGCCGCCGTCTTGTTGCAGTCGCCGGAGCCGTACAGGTCCATGCGCGAATTGAGCGCATCGGCCAGCGACGGCGGGAAAGGCTCGGTCACGAACAGCGATGCGCCGCCGGCCAGGCCGGGACGCGCCAGCTTGCCGTTGCAGACGAAGGGCCGGACCGAGGCCAGGCTGTTGTGGCCGGCGTGGTCGGCGGCGGGCGGGAAGTCCACCGGGTTGACCAGGTAGCTGACGGCCGCCGCGCCGTTCGGGTTCAGGTTCAGCAGGTTGTAGGTGACCCCGCGCCGGAATCCATATTCGAGCAATTCTTCATTGCCGGCGCCCAGGCTGTTCGCGCGGCTCGAAGTCGGCGCCGTCTTGAGCGCGCAGATCGCCAGCGGCGTCACCGCCACGCTCGAGCGGCCTGCCACGGCGCGCGCGCTGCTTTCGAGCGTCGCGCCGCTGCCGAGCACGCGCGCAAACAGCACGCTGGTCTGGCCGATCCCCGCGATTTCCGCAGTGTCGACCCTGGCGTAGCGCATGGCGGGCGCATTCGCCTCGGTGACGCTGCCGGCGGGGATCCAGTCGCTCTCGGCGGCGTCGGGCGAGGCGGCGAAGCGCAGCGCGTTGTCGCTCCATACCACGTCGACGCCAAAGTTGTATTGCGTGCCTTCGGCCACCTCGCGCGCCTCGGTCACGGCGTCGCCGACGCCGTCCACCGTGCCGTCCAGCGCGCGCGCGGCGGCCAGCGCGGCGACGTCGGCCAGGGCCTGCATTTCCGTCCGGCGCACGTAAGCGAACGAGAGATCGAGCGCCATGCCGACCATGCCCAGGATCGGCACCAGCATGATCGCAAAGGGCGCAGTGAAGGCGCCGCGCTGGACGGGACGCAGTTTCATTTGGCGCCGGCCTCGCTAGTGGTCATCGGCGCGGCGGCGCGGGGCGGATTGGCGCTTTCGCCCACGTAGCGCTGGTGCACGGCGCGGGCGGCGGCGCCGTCCATGCCGGCCGCGGCGTCCTGCTTGCGCACCGCGGCCGGGTCGGCCACCTGGGCCGCCAGCGAGGCGCGCACCGAGGCGCCGAAAGCGCTGTCCCAGCGCGGGGTGGTCTGCACGCAGCCGGCGGCCAGGGCGGCGGCGCCCAGTACCGCCAGCGCCTTGGCCAGCTTGCTCGTTTGCTTGTTCATGGCGTGCTCCTATTTGAGTTCAAAGGCGCGTGCACTGTCGGCGCCAGGCGGCACGGTTTGCCGGGCGGCGGCGGCCGGCGTGCCTTCGAGGCGGCCGCCGAGCAGCAGTTCGGTCCGCGACGGCGGCGTCACCTTGTCGGTCGGCAGCGTGTAGTTGGCCGGCAGCGGCTTGACCAGGTGCGCCGTCACCACGAACACCAGCTCGGTGCGGTCCTGCTGGTAGTCGGTGCTGCGGAACAGCGCGCCGAGCACCGGCACTTCGCCCAGCATCGGCAAGCCCTTCAGGTTGGTGGTCAGGTTGTTCTTGATCAGCCCGCCGATGGCGAAGCTCTGGCCATCGTTCAGCTGCACCGTGGTGCTGGCGCGGCGCGTGGTCACCAGCGGCAGGATCGCGTTGCCGGTGGTGCCGGTGGCCGACAGGCCGATCCCCTCGCGCGACAGTTCCGACACTTCGGGCGAGACGCGCAGGTTGATGCGGCCATTGGCCAGCACGGTCGGCACGAAGCGCAGGCCGACGCCGAATTCCTTCTCTTCCAGCGTCACCTTGTTGTTGTCCTGCGCGACCGGGATGTAGAAGCGGCCGCCTGCCAGGAAGCTGCCTTCCTGGCCGCTGATCGCCATCACCGTCGGCTCGGCCAGGATGCGCACCAGCGCGTCCTGCTTCTGCGCTTCGGCGGTCAGCTGGTTGCCGTTGGTTTTCCTCAGGTCGAGCAGGCCGCGCGCGCTGCCGGAAATGAAGTTCGACAGCAGGGTCGCACCCCAGCTGCCCGACGAGAATTTGAGCGTGGCGCCCGCTTCCAGGCGCTCGAGCAAGGTCTTCGATACCTCGGCGATCTTCACCTCCAGCATCACCTGCTGCGGCGCCGTCACCGACAGCATGTTGACCACCCGCGCATTCGCGCCACCGGCGGCGCCGCCGGCATTGCCGCCGGAAGCGCCCTGGGTGGTGCTGGCGCCGACGCCGGCGGCGCTGTCGCCGGTGTAATGCAGCGCCCGCGCCGGACGGCGCACGAAGGCGCTGGCCAGCTCGAAGGCGCGCGCCACCGCCGCGCCGTCGGCCACGGTCCCGGTCAGCACCAGCGCGTCGGCCGCCGCCAGCACCTTGATGTTGCGCTCGTCCGGCATCGCTTGCGCCAGCGCCGCCTGCAGCGCCGCCGGATCCATCGCGACGACGATGTCGACCATGCTGCAGGCGCCGCTGCGGCCCTGCACGATGATGTTGGTGCTGCCGATGTCGACCCCGACCAGGTACAGGGTGTCCGGCGCCACCAGCATCGCCTGCACCACGCCGGGATTGCCGACGGCGCGGTGCTGCACCGGTTCGGGCAACCGCAGCAGGTTCGATTTACCGACCTGCAAAGTCATGTTTCCCGGCCGCGCCGCCTCGCCGCTGCAGCGCGGTCCGCTGTCCGTGCGCAGCGCCGGCCCCGGCGGCGCCTTGGACGCCGGCGCGGCATGCGCCGCCCCCTGCGCCAATGCCAGCGCCAGCAGGCCGCCCAGCCACTTGTCTTTTCCGTGCCCGCCGCTTTTGTCCATGTCGCCCACCTTCAAAATAGCCTGCATTCGTAAAAGGGATGGTCCGCCTGGGGGACCGCTCAGAAGCATTCCTGGGCCGTGTTCACGCCGTTGATGACGCCCACGCAGCTGCGCCGCGCGTCGGCCACGGCAGCCGTCACCGGCGCCGCCGCCACCGCCGGCCGCGCCCGGGCCGGCCCCCGGGCCACCTTGGCGGCGGGCGCCGGCTTGGCCGCGGCCTCCGGCATGGCGACGTCGTCGAGCAGGCTGCGCTTGGTCGCGCCCGGCGTCTCGGGCGATTGCGGGTCGACCTGGTTGCGCAGCGCCAGCGACAGCGTGCCGACCCCGCGCGCCAGGTCCAGCGTCTCGGCCTGGCCCGGCGTCACCTCGAGCGTGACGGCGTTGACCACGCGCGGCTTGGTGTCGTCGCGGCTCACTTCCTGCGCCACCGCCAGCACCAGGATCCGCTCGAGCACGATCTTGGAGATGTGCAGCGTGCCGCGCGCCGGCTTCTCGTTCTCGGCCGGCTCGCGCTCGGTGTGCACGATGATGTCGACGTAATTGCCCGGCAAGGCGAAGCCGGCCACGCCGATGACGTCGTTGACGCGCACCGTGATCGCACGCTTGCCTTCGGCGATCAGGGCCGACAGGCCGCCGACGGTGCCGGGCGGGGCCAGCTTCGATTCGGCGATCGGCTCGTTGCGCGACAGGTTGGTCTTCAGGACCCGGTCGGACAGCTTGCCGATCTCGGTCAGCGCATCTTTCGGAATCTGCGAGATCGGCAATTCCATCACCTTGAACATCTCGGGCAGCAGGCGCTGGCCGCGGTTGATGTCGTTGACGGCCACCAGCACGCGGCTGATGCCGGTGCCGGATTTCTTGTGCAGCCATTGCGAGGCCAGCACCACGGCGGCGATCCCGAGCACGATGGCGAGGGCCATCATCAATACGGCGCGTTTGTTTTTCATCATATTCTTTCGAACAGTGGGTCGGCGTTGGCGGCGCCGAACGGTGCGGGAGGATGGGCCGGTGCCAGGGAGCCGGCGCCGTGACCGGCAAACATGCTGATCCAGGCCTGTTCAATTGCGGCGACCGTCAGCGCCGGGCTGGTCCCGGCGAAGCTGGCGAAATCGGCGATGCGTCCCAGCAGCTCGCGCGGGATGCTGGCCAGCAGCGCACGGCCGGACGGCGCATGCAGGCCTTGGACCAGGTGCTCGTAGGCCGCCTCGTCGAAGGCGATGCGCGCGACCCGGCACTGGTGGCGGAACAGCACCCGGTAAGCCGGTTCGGCCAGCGCGCCGATATGGATCTTGTAGCCGATGCGCCGCATCGACGAGTCGTCGAGCAGCAGGTGCGGCGCGAAATTGGTGGCGAACACCAGGGTCGCGTCGAACGGCACCGTGATCTTGTTGCCGCCCTCCGTCGTCAGCTGGTCGGCGCCCAGGTCGAGCGGCCCGGTCCAGCGGTTGAGCAGGTCGGCCGGCGCCACGTCCTGGCGCCCGAGGTCGTCGACCACCAGGATGCCGTTGTTGGCCTGGAAATGCGGCGGCGCATGGAACACGCCGGCCGCCGGATCGTGGCGCAAGTCCAGCATCGCGCGCCCCAGGCTGGCGCCGACGTGCACCACCGGCCGCTGGCACAGGGCCCAGCGGGTGTCGACGCTGCGCTGGTTCTCGCCGTGGCGCGCCTGCAGCGGCGACGGCGCCAGGTGCAGCTGGGGATCGTGGAATTCGATGATCTGCTGGTCGACCAGGATCGCATACGGAATCGCCACCAGCCCGCGCTGCAGCTGGCCGAGCTTGCGCGCCAGGCTGCTCTTGCCGCTGCCGGACGGGCCGTACAGCAACAGCGAGCGGCTCGACTGCAGCGCGGCGCCGAGCAGGTCGCGCACGCCGGGATCGATGCTGTCCTCGGCGAAGGCGGCGGCCATGTCGGCCGCGCCGATGCGCGGCGCGCCCGCCTGCCGGCTCGACTGGCGCTGCACGACATCGCGATAGGCCTGCAGAGTCACCGGCGCCGGGCCGGCGTAGCGGCAGCGCGCCAGGAATTCGGCGGCGCGCTGCTTGCCGGCCATGGTCAGCTGGTAGTGCACATCGAGTTCGGAGTCGCCGCGCCAGGCCGCCTCGACCAGCTGCTGGCCGACCATCGCATCGAGGATTTCGCGCAGCACATTAATCGACAGGCGCAGCTTGCCTGTGAGCACAGGCAAGTGGATCTTGCCTGCCGCATGCATCGTCTTCGCGACCAGCTCGACGATGAGTCCCGGCTCCAGGCCGGTCTCGCGCACCGTCTTCGGCTGCGGCGGCACGCTGGCCATCGCTTCGCTGCTGGCGGCAGCGGCGCTGCGCTGGCCCTCGGCAGCTTTGGCCACGGCCGTTTCGGCTTCGATCATCTTGGTTCCCCCTTGTGTCCGCCGGCGCCTGCTTGCCGGTGTTTCCGAAAGTCACAATCGATTCTATAGACCGGCTTCCGCGGTCTTTTGACGTTAAGCAATGAATGCTGAGCCGCAAGCTCACATGTGGCGAAACCACAGCATCGCGAAGGTGCCGGCCGCGATCGCCAGGCCGTAGGGCATGCCGCCGACGCTGGCGTGGCGCATCGGCTCGTTTACCAGCGGCACGCCGATGGCGCGCAGCAACAGCGGGCGCAACAAGGCGCGCATATTGGCCAGCGCTTGCCCGGTCTTGCCTTTCGCGACGATCAGCGCCAGCGACATCAGGCCGCCGGCAATGAAGCTGGCCAGCGCGATCTCGGCCGCGAGCAGCGGTCCGGTGAACGCGCCGATGGTGGCCATCAGCTTGACGTCGCCGGCGGCCATGCCGCGCAGCAGATAAAGAGGGAGGAACAGCAGCAGGCCGGTGGCCAGGCCGGCCAGGCCGGTCGACAGCAGGGACAGCGGCTCGGCGGAGAACAGGTGCAGCAGCGCGGCGCAAGCGAGGCCGGCCAGCAGCAAGCGATTCGGGATGCGGCGTACCGCGAGGTCGGCCACCCCAGCCCCGGTAATGACTGCAATCAGCGCCAGATCAAGCCAGTGGTTGGTATGCATGGCAAGCTTTCAGTGATCTGCGGAAAAACTGCTCCCCGGGCAGGGCCCCGGCCAGGGAGCAGGCGGCGATTAAGCCGGACCTGTCATCTTCGACGCGATATCTTCGAAGCTGGTATCCAGCGCCGTCGTGATGTAGGTGACCGCAGCGACAAGAGCGGTCGCGATCAGCGCTGCGATCAGCCCGTATTCAATGGCGGTAACGCCATTGTCGTCGTTGATGAAAGTCTTTACTGCGGAGGTAAGGGTGCTCATGACTAACTCCTTTAGTGGTTGAAGACCAAGCCCTGGCGTGAAGTGCGCCGCGGTGGGCTGCGGCTGGCTTCCCTGCTGCATGTGTTGCGCCATTGAGTCCACTATAGCTGTCGATGCCGTTGGGCAACTTGACGTGACGCAACTTTTCCACGCGGAATTATTTAAAGCGTGGCGGGACACACGGTGCGGCGTCCTGACGAAAAGTTTGGTACGGTGTGTCCTTAAGGCGACGCCCACAGTTAGAATCAGGGCATGGAAAGCTTGCCAGGGCACGGGCTAATTGCCTATTAGGCAAAAAGCATTTATGCTGCGACAGCTGTTCTTGGGGGGGGCTTGGCCCGGCCGCCGTATATCCAGGGCTTGACGGCACGGCGAGACAGGGCGACGAACGCGGGTAAGTGGTGCTTGGCTGATTACATTTCTGAGAACGACATGGATTCCCTTCTGAGACACATGGTGGATATGACTGGCCACCGCGATCACACGATGCTCGACATCTCGGTGATCTCGGCGGTCCAGGAGCTGGCAGGGGCGTCGCAGACGCGCGTGCTCAGCATCGCCACCGTGCGCAGCCAGAAATACGTGCGCGCCCGCGCCATCATCGGCGCCGGCGGCGCCGCGCGGATGGTCGACCATGCCGATCCGAATTCGCCGGGCGACGCCATCGCCAGCTATCCCGAACTGGCGGCTTGCCTGGAAGCGCATGGCAACAACGCCGAACGGATCGAGGCCGACGGCAAGCGCACCTTGTGGCTGCCGATCTGGATCGGCGACAAGTCCGACACCTGCCTCGAGATCGTCCACCCGACGCCGTACAACTCCGACACCATCCACGTGATCGGCGGCATCGTCAGCGTCTACCGCAATTTCCAGAACCTGCTCGACTACAGCGAGCGCGATTCGCTGACCGGCCTGCTCAACCGCAAGACCTTCGACGACCAGCTGGCCAAGATGCTGCAGGCGTCGAGCGAGCAGGAAAGCGCGGCCCCGGCCGGCGTCGAGGAACGGCGCCATGCCTCGGACCAGCAGAAGCAGTGGCTGGCGGTGGTCGACGTCGACCACTTCAAGCTGGTCAACGACAAGTTCGGCCACCTGTATGGCGACGAGGTGCTGATCCTGATCGCCAACCTGCTGCAATCGTCGTTCCGTTCGCAAGACCGCGTGTTCCGCTTCGGCGGCGAGGAATTCGTCGTGCTGCTGCGCTCGACGACCCTGGAAAACGCGCAGAAGATCATCGACCGCTTCCGCGTCAACGTCGAGCAGCATGTGTTCCCGCAGGTAGGGCAGGTGACGGTCAGCGTCGGCTTCGTCAGCATCAGCGCCTACGAGTCGCCGGTGATCATCCTCGGACGCGCCGACCAGGCGCTGTACTACGCCAAGAGCCACGGCCGCAACCAGGCCTGCCATTACGACCAGCTGGTGACGGGTGGCTTGCTGCAGGCGGTGGCGTCGAACGATACTGCCGAGTTCTTCTGAATAAAACCGGGGTCAGTGCCGACAAAAGCACACGGGCTCATGAGCCCGTGTGCTTTTGTCGGCACTGACCCCGGTTTTATTCAGGCCACGCTGAGGAACTTCATCGGATCGACATTCCACTTGGCCGGCGATTCGTGGCGGACGATCTTGTCGCCGCCGCCGAAGCCGAGCTTCTTCGACAGGTCCAGCGTTTCCGGCTTGATGTAGACATTCTTTTTCGTGTTGAAGAACACATTGACCTTCGGCGCCAGCAGGTTGGTCGCGTGCGGCTCGACGACCACGCCCAGCCGCCCCGATTCGAGCATCACCATCGTCCCCACCGGATAGATGCCGACGCAGCGCATGAACTCCTGCGCGAACACCGGGTTGAAGTGGAACTTGCTCCACTCGTAGATCTTGCGCAGCGCCTCGGCCGCCGACATGCCCCTGTGATAGCAGCGGTCCGCGGTGATCGCGTCGTACACGTCGACGATCGCCGCCATCTGCGCCAGCTCGCTGATCGCGCCCTCGCCCTGCTTGTCCGGATAGCCGCTGCCGTCGCGCCGCTCGTGGTGGTGCAGCGTGATGTCGAGCGGGATCGGACCGATCTCCGGCGACTTGCGCAGGATGTCGTAGCCATCCTGCGGGTGGCGCCTGACGATCGCGAATTCCTCCTCCGTCAGCGGCCCCGGCTTGTTGAGGATCATGTCCGGCACCAGCGCCTTGCCGGTGTCGTGCAGCAGGCCGCCGAGGCCGGCCTGGTAGGTGGTGTCGGCATCCATGCCGCGCGAGCGGCAGAACGCGACCAGCAAGGTGCACACGCTGACCGAGTGCAGGAAGGTGTAGTCGTCCTTGTTCTTGATGCGCAGCATGCCCACCAGCGCGCCCGGATTGCGCAGGATCGAGGCGGTGATGTTCTCGACCACCGGCGTGACCTGGTCCAGCTCGATCGCCTTGCCCAGCCGCACATCGCGCATCACGGTGCGCACCAGGCCCGAGGCCTGGTTGCGGATCATCGTGGCGCGCTGCAGTTCCTCGCCCAGCGACACGCGGGTGACGACCACCGGCTTGGCGGCCAGTTCGATCAGTTCGGATTCGGTGCTGGCCTGCGCCTCGGCCATGGTCGGCGCATCCTGCACGTCGAGGCCGCGGCTGCTGTCGATGACGACATCGTGGATGCCGGCGTCGATGATCTTGCGGATTTCCGCTTCGCTGCCCAGCTTGAACCGATTGCGGACGAAAGGGTGCGTCATCCAGTCGCAACTGAGATCGTGGATATACATCCCGACCTTGAGCTGGGATGCATCGACTTTTTTTAACATCTGGCGCCCCGCTGTGTTGTAATCTTCGCGCAATGGCTTTATGCAGTGCAGTATGCCAGATTGTTGCCCAGCAGGATTATATTTGCACAATTAAATTTTCATTCTTAACATTTTCGTTAGTCTTTTACCATGGAACTGCGCCAGCTCCGCTACTACGTCGCGATCGTCGACCACGGCTCCCTGTCGCGCGCGGCGCTGGTGCTGCACGTGGCCCAGCCGGCGCTGACCCAGCAGCTGCGCCAGCTCGAGGAAGACCTCGGCGCCCAGCTGCTGCACCGCTCGGCCCAAGGCGTGCTGTGCACCGACGCCGGCAAGGTGTTCTACGAGCATGCGCAGGCGATCCTGAAGCAGGTGGCCGACGCGCGCTCGGCCGTGACCCAGTCGACCACCCGCCCTTCGGGCAGCGTCAGCCTGGGCCTGCCGCACAGCATTTCGGGCGCGCTGGCGCTGCCGCTGCTGATGGCGGCCCGCGCCAGCTATCCGGAAATCGTGTTGCAGCTGACCGAGGAGCTGTCCGGCAGCCTGGCCGAGCAGCTCAAGTCGGGCCGCATCAACCTGGCGGTGCTGTTCGACGACGGCCAGCTGGCGCCGTTCGCCAGCACCCCGCTGATCGAGGAAGACCTGGTGTTCATCTGCCGCGCCGGCTCGGCCTTCGGGCGCGCCGGGCCGGCCGTGGCGCTGGCCGACGCGCTGGCCACGACCCTGATCCTGCCGTCCCAGCAGCAGGGCGTGCGCCCGCGCATCGAGAACCTGGCGCGCGCCCACGGCCTGGCGCTGACCCACGTCATCGAGATGAATTCGATCGCCATCCTCAAGTCGGCGCTGCTGGCCGACATGGGCGCGACCATCCTGCCGCTGGCGCCGCTGCTGGCCGACATCCGCAGCGGCGACCTGGTCGCGCGCCCGCTGCACAGCCCGTCGATGTCGCGCACCGTCACCCTGTGCGCCTCGCGCAATATCCCGCTGACCAATGCCGCCGCCGCCGTCAACCGGCTGGTGCTGCAGGTCACGCGCGAGCTGTGCCAGAGCGGCGCCTGGCCGGGCGCCCACCTCCCATCATAATTTCTTATACCCCCATCGGGCATCCGTATTTCCCCTGCTGGCGGGAAGGTCATACACTCGCACTCCAGTGAACCTTGGCCGCACACCGCGGCCCCCCTCCCCGGCTACACGGCGCCTACCCGGCGCCCCCAGGCCAGGGCGACATCCAACAATACAATTTTGGAGCAGCAGCCATGCCAGATACCACGGCGATCGATCCCGTCCGCGCGCAAGATGTCAATCCGCGCCTGACCAGCGTCACCCTCGACGACAAGTACACCGCCACCTCCGGCACCATTTTCCTGTCTGGCATCCAGGCGCTGGTGCGCCTGCCGATGATGCAGCGCGAACGCGACCGCGCCGCCGGCCTGAACACGGCCGGCTTCATCTCCGGCTACCGCGGCTCGCCGCTCGGCGGCCTCGACGAAAACCTGTGGAAGGCGAAGAAGCATCTCGAAGCCCACCACGTGCAGTTCGTCCCCGGCGTCAACGAAGACCTGGCCGCGACCGCGGTGTGGGGTTCGCAGCAGGTCGACCTGATCGGGCCGGCCCGCTACGACGGCGTATTCGCCATGTGGTACGGCAAGGGCCCGGGCGTCGACCGCTGCGGCGACGTCTTCAAGCACATGAACCATGCCGGCACCGCGAAGCACGGCGGCGTGCTGCTGGTGGCCGGCGACGACCACGGCGCCTATTCGTCGACCCTGCCGCACCAGTCCGACCACCTGTTCTCGGCGTCGATGATCCCGGTGCTGTACCCCTGCAATGTGCAGGAATACCTGGACCTGGGCGTGCACGGCTGGGCCATGTCGCGCTTCTCCGGCTGCACCGTCGCGTTCAAGGCGCTGGCCGACACGGTCGAATCGTCGGCCTCGGTCGACGCCGATCCCTTCCGCGTCGAGGTCAAGATTCCGCAGGACTTCCAGATGCCGGAAGGCGGCCTGAATGCGCGGCTGTCGAGCATCCCGCTGGGCCAGCAGGCGCGCAACCAGGAAGCGCTGATGCAGGACTATAAGATCTACGCGGCGCTGGCCTATGCGCGCGAGAACAAGCTCAATCACGTGACCATCGACAGCCCGAACGCCAAGCTGGGCATCATCGCCTCCGGCAAGTCCTACCTCGACGTGCTCGAAGCGCTGCAGGACCTCGGCATCGACGAAAAGATGGCGGCGGACGTCGGCCTGCGCCTGTTCAAGGTCGCCATGCCGTGGCCGCTGGAGCCGGACAGCGTGCGCGAATTCGCCCAGGGCCTCGACGAGATCCTGGTGGTCGAAGAGAAGCGCCAGATGGTCGAGTACCAGCTCAAGGAGCAGCTGTACAACTGGCGCGACGACGTGCGTCCCCACATCGTCGGCAAGTTCGACGACAAGGGCGAATGGGTGGCGCCGCGCGGCGAATGGCTGCTGACGTCGAAGGCCGATTTCTCGGTGTCGCAAGTGGCGCGCGTGATCGCCTCGCGCATCTCGCGCCTGGTGACCGACGCCGTCACCTGCGACCTGATCAAGGCCCGCCTGGCCTTCCTCGACGCCAAGGACGCGGTCCTGAAGAAGGCGATCGGCACGCCGTTCCGCCCCGCGTTCTACTGCTCCGGCTGCCCGCACAACACCTCGACCAAGGTCCCGGAAGGCAGCTTCGCGCTGGCCGGCATCGGCTGCCACGTGATGGCCACCTCGATCTATCCCGAGATGAACAAGCTGACCACCCACATGGGCGGCGAAGGCGCGCCGTGGATCGGCCAGGCCGCGTTCTCGAAAGTGCCGCACGTGTTCCAGAACCTGGGCGACGGCACCTACTTCCACTCGGGCTACCTGGCGATCCGCGCCGCGGTCGCGGCCAAGGTCAACATGACCTACAAGATCCTGTACAACGACGCCGTCGCGATGACCGGCGGCCAGCCGGTCGACGGCATCACCTCGGTGCCGCTGATCGCGCGCCAGATGGCGGCCGAAGGCGTCAAGCGCATCGCGCTGGTGACCGAGGACCTGTCGCGCTACGACGATCCGGACCAGCTGCCGGCCATCGTCACCCTGCATGACCGCAAGGACATGGACGCCGTCCAGCGCGAGCTGCGCGAGGTCGGCGGCGTGTCGGTGCTGATCTACGACCAGACCTGCGCCGCCGAAAAGCGCCGCCGCCGCAAGAAGGGCGAGTTCCCCGACCCGAACAAGCGCATGTTCATCAACGACGCCGTCTGCGAAGGCTGCGGCGACTGCGGCGTGCAGTCGAACTGCGTGTCGATCCTGCCGAAGGAAACCGAATTCGGCCGCAAGCGCACCATCGACCAGTCGTCCTGCAACAAGGACTACTCCTGCGTGAAGGGCTTCTGCCCGAGCTTCGTCACCGTCGAAGGCGGCACGCTGAAAAAATCGCGCACCGGCGTGACGAAAAAGAACGAGGACGACGGCTTCGGCGCCCTGCCGCTGCCAACCCTGCCGAACTGCGACCAGCCGTACAACATCCTCATCAACGGCATCGGCGGCACCGGCGTGATCACCGTCGGCGCGCTGATGGGCATGGCCGCCCACCTCGAAGGCAAGGGCGCGTCGGTGCTGGACATGACCGGCATGAGCCAGAAGAACGGCTCGGTCACCTCGCACGTCAAGGTCGCCAAATCGCCGGCGCACCTGCGCGCGCAGCGCATCGCCACCGGCGAGGCGGACCTGATCCTCGGCTGCGACATGCTGACCGCCGGCGCCCAGGACGCGATCTCGAAGATGCGCCCGGGCCGCACGCTGGCCGTGGTCAACCTGCACGAGCAGCCGCCCGGCACCTTCGCCCAGAACGCCGACTGGCAGTACCCGGTGGCGGAAGTGCGCGCGCTGATCGAGGAATCGGTAGGCGCGAACGCCGCCGACTTCATCGACGCGACCAAACTGGCCACCGCGCTGATGGGCGACTCGATCGCCGCCAACCTGTTCATGCTCGGCTACGCATGGCAGCGCGGCCGCATTCCCTTGACCGAAGCGTCGCTGCTGCGCGCGATCGAATTGAACGGCGTCGGCGTCGAGTCGAACAAGAAGAGCTTCCTGTGGGGCCGCCGCGCCGCCGTCGACGTCAAGCGCGTCGAGCGCGTGGCGACGCCGACCCAGGCGATCGTGGTGCAGATGCCGCAAAGCCTGGAGAACGTCATCAAGAAGCGCGTCGACTTCCTGGCCGCCTACCAGGACGCGCACTACGCGGCGCAGTACGCGGAGCTGGTGAACAAGGTGCGTTCGGCGGAAACCGCTGCGGGCCTGGGCAACAAGCTGTCGACCGCCGTGGCCAAGTACTACTTCAAGCTGATGGCCTACAAGGACGAATACGAAGTGGCGCGCCTGTACACGGACGGCCGCTTCGTCGAGCAGCTGAAGGAACAGTTCGAAGGCGACTTCTCGCTCAAGTTCAACCTGGCGCCGCCGCTGTTCGCGAAGAAGGATGCCAAGGGCCGCCTGGTCAAGGCCGAGTTCGGCTCGTGGATGTGGAGCGCGTTCAAGCTGCTGGCCAAATTCAAGGGCTTGCGCGGTGGCGCGTTCGATATCTTTGGCTACACTGAAGAACGCAAGATGGAGCGCGCGCTGATTGTGGAGTACCGTGCAATGGTGGAGGCGCTGGTGGCTGGCTTGACCGCAGGCAATCACGCGACCGCGGTCGAACTGGCCAGTTTGCCGGAACAGGTGCGCGGGTTCGGGCATGTGAAGGAAAAGGCCGTGGCCACGTTCCGTACCGAAAAAGCACGCTTGCTCGGCCTTATTGCTCAGAAACAAGCCGCATGAGTCGCTGGTGGGTAGCGCTGCGCTTACCCACCCTACCCTCCCATGACGGCCCGGGACATCAAGACAGGTGTAGGGTGGATGAGCTGGGGGCCGCCTAGGCCGCTACCCACCAAATGCAGCCCGGAACCTGCTTGACGTTAACGTAAACGTCATATACCGTACCAGAACGCTATCGCAAGGACCACCATGAACGACCTGACCCCCGCCGCCAAACTGACCGCGCCCGAAACCCCGAAACTGGCCAACAAGGTCCGCTTCGTCACCGCCGCCTCGCTGTTCGACGGCCACGACGCATCGATCAACATCATGCGCCGGATCCTGCAGTCGAACGGCGTCGAGGTCGTCCACCTGGGCCATAACCGTTCGGTCGACGAGGTGGTGACGGCGGCGCTGGCCGAAGACGTGCAGGGCATCGCGCTGTCGAGCTACCAGGGCGGCCATGTCGAATACTTCAAATACATGGTCGACCTGCTCAAGCAGCGCGGCGGCGCCCACATCAAGGTGTTCGGCGGCGGCGGCGGCGTGATCGTACCGGACGAAATCGCGGACCTGCACGCCTACGGCGTGACGCGCATCTTCAGCCCGGAAGACGGCCAGCGCATGGGCCTGGTCGGCATGATCCAGTCGATGGTCCAGGCCTGCGAC
The DNA here is from genome assembly GCA_036676245.1 of Massilia sp. Classification (GTDB taxonomy): domain Bacteria; phylum Pseudomonadota; class Gammaproteobacteria; order Burkholderiales; family Burkholderiaceae_D; genus Telluria_A. Next base: position 24,704 of record JAKFDH010000135.1, read on the forward strand.
ATCGACCTGTCCGTCTACTCCCCGACCACGCTCGAACCGCTGCAAACCGGCGCCGTGGCCGACCGCCACCGCCCGCTGGCCCAGCTGATCACCGCGCTCGAGAACGACAAGGCATCGCCCGAACTGCGCAAGGCCATCGTCGACGCGGCCAAGGGTCTCAAGGTGCCGACCCTGGGCATCACCGGCACCGGCGGCGCCGGCAAATCCTCGCTGACCGATGAACTGATCCGCCGCATCCGCCTCGACCAGGGCGACGCGCTGAACATCGCCGTCATCTCGATCGACCCGTCGCGCCGCAAATCGGGCGGCGCGCTGCTGGGCGACCGCATCCGCATGAACGCGATCAACCCGTGGAACGGCCAGGCGCGCGTGTTCATGCGCTCGCTGGCCACGCGCGAAGCGGGCTCCGAGATTTCGCAGGCGCTGCCGGACGTGATCGCCGCCTGCAAGGTGGCCGGCTTCGATCTCGTCATCGTCGAGACTTCCGGCATCGGCCAGGGCGACGCCGCCATCGTGCCGCACGTCGACGTGTCGATGTACGTGATGACGCCGGAATTCGGCGCCGCATCCCAGCTCGAAAAAATCGACATGCTCGATTTCGCCGACTTCATCGCAATCAACAAGTTCGACCGCAAAGGCTCGCTCGATGCGCTGCGCGACGTGGCCAAGCAATACCAGCGCAACCGCGAACTGTGGAGCAAGCGCCCGGAAGAGATGCCGGTGTACGGCACCCAGGCCTCGCGCTTCAACGACGACGGCGTGACCGCGCTGTATCAGGGCCTGCTGCCGAAGCTCGCTTCGCTGGGCCTGAAGACGGTGCCGAGCAAGCTGCCGGCGACCGCACTCCGCCATTCCAGCGGCAAGCACATGATCGTGCCGCCGGCACGCGCGCGCTACCTCGCCGAAATCGCCGACACGGTGCGCGGCTACCACGCCAATACCGGCAAGCAGGTCAAGCTGGCGCGCGAGCGCCAGCAGCTGCTTGAAACCAAGCGCATGCTGGCTGCGGCCGGCAAGGGCGCCGACTTCGACGACCTGATCACCGAACGCGAGCACGCGCTCGACGCCACCTCGAAGAAGCTGCTGACCATGTGGCCGGACATGCAGGCCGCGTATGCGGGCGACGATTACGTCGTCAAGATCCGCGACAAGGAAATCCGCACCCGCCTGGTCCAGCACACGCTGTCCGGCACCAGGATCCGCAAGGTGGCGCTGCCGAAGTACGAAGACCACGGCGAAGTGCTGCGCTTCCTGATGCTGGAGAACGTACCCGGTTCCTTCCCGTTCACGGCCGGCGTGTTCGCGTTCAAGCGCGAAGGCGAAGACCCGACCCGCATGTTCGCGGGCGAAGGCGACTCCTTCCGCACCAACCGCCGCTTCAAGCTGGTCTCCGAAGGCATGGAGGCAAAGCGCCTGTCGACCGCGTTCGACTCCGTCACGCTGTACGGCGCCGACCCGGCGATCCGCCCCGACATCTACGGCAAGGTCGGCAACTCGGGCGTGTCGATCGCTACGCTGGACGACATGAAGGTGCTGTACGACGGCTTCAACCTGTGCAGCCCGTCGACCTCGGTGTCGATGACGATCAACGGCCCTGCCCCGACCATCCTGGCGATGTTCATGAACACCGCCATCGACCAGCAAATCGACAAGTTCGTCGTCGAGAACAGGCGCCAGCCGACCGATGACGAAGCGGCCAAGATCCGCGCCTGGGTGCTGCAAAACGTGCGCGGCACGGTGCAGGCCGACATCCTCAAGGAAGACCAGGGCCAGAACACCTGCATCTTCTCGACCGAGTTCTCGCTGAAGGTCATGGGCGACATCCAGGAATACTTCGTGCACCACCAGGTGCGCAATTTCTACTCGGTGTCGATCTCGGGCTACCACATCGCCGAAGCGGGCGCGAACCCGATCTCGCAGCTGGCGTTCACGCTGTCGAACGGCTTCACGTTCGTGGAGGCTTACCTGGCGCGCGGCATGCACATCGACGACTTCGCGCCGAACCTGTCCTTCTTCTTCAGTAACGGCATGGATCCGGAATACACGGTGCTGGGCCGCGTGGCGCGGCGCCTGTGGGCGGTGGCGATGCGCGACAAGTACGGCGCCAACGACCGCAGCCAGAAGCTCAAGTACCACGTGCAGACCTCGGGCCGCTCGCTGCACGCGCAGGAGATCGACTTCAACGACATCCGCACAACCTTGCAGGCGCTGATCGCGATCTACGACAACTGCAATTCGCTGCACACCAATGCCTACGACGAGGCGATCACCACGCCGACCGACGAATCGGTGCGGCGCGCCCTGGCGATCCAGCTGATCATCAACCGCGAATGGGGCCTGGCCAAGAACGAGAACCCGAACCAGGGGTCCTTCATCATCGAAGAACTGACCGACCTGGTCGAGGAAGCGGTGCTGCAGGAATTCGAGCGCATCGCCGAACGCGGCGGCGTGCTCGGCGCGATGGAGACCGGCTACCAGCGCGGCAAGATCCAGGAAGAGTCGATGCTGTACGAGCACCAGAAGCACGACGGCACGCTGCCGATCATCGGCGTGAACACCTTCCGCAATCCGAAAACGGAAGGCAGCGCCCCGCAGAAGATCGAACTGGCGCGTTCGACCGACGACGAGAAGCAGTCGCAGCTGACCCGCCTCGAAGACTTCCACACCCGCAACGCGGCAGCGGCGCCGGCAGCGCTGGCGGCCCTGCAGCAGGCGGCGATCGACAACGCGAACGTGTTCGAGAAGCTGATGGACGCGGTGCGCGTGTGCTCGCTGGGGCAGATCACGACGGCGCTGTTCGAAGTGGGTGGGCAGTACCGCAGGAATATGTAGGAGCAATACGCGGCTACTTGCCTAAAAAATATTCCTACCCGGTTGGTCGTTTTCGCAATAGACATACCACTCGCTCTCTCAGACACTCCTGAACAAACGGGAGGATGATGGATGTCGAATTTCTTGAAGAAGACAATGCTGGGCATCGCGCTGTCGGTACTGCTCTCGCCTGTGATGGCCCAAGACGTCACTGTCACGGGAGGCAAGGTCGCCGGTCTGGCCATGAAGGATGGCAGCTCGATCTTCTATGGCATCCCCTACGCCGGCGCACCGACCGGCGCCAGGCGCTGGAAGCCGCCGGTGCCGCGCGCTCCATGGAGTGGCGTCTTGGATGCGCGTACGATTGCTCCTGCCTGCGCACAGGCCGACGTGGGCTGGAATCAAGGCATGCGGGAACGCGCGCAAGAAGATTGCCTGACGCTCTCCATCCGTACCCCCGCGCTCGGGCACAAAGCCAAACTGCCGGTCCTGGTCTATGTGCATGGCGGATCCAATGCCGCGGGCGATGCCGGCAGCCTTGAGAACGACGCCATCCACCGCGAGGGCATCGTGCTGGTCAGGGTGCAGTATCGGCTGGGCGCTTTCGGATTCCTGGGGCTGGACGCGCTACGCGAGGAGGACCCGCACAAGTCATCGGCAAACTATGGCTTGCTGGACCAGATAGCGGCACTCAAATGGGTCAAGGCGAACATCGCCGCGTTTGGCGGCGATCCCGCCAAGGTCACGCTGAGCGGAAACTCGGCAGGCGCAACGGATGTGCTGTTCCTGACCTATTCGCCACTGGCGAATGGGCTGTTCCAACGCGCCATACTGCAATCGCCAGCCCCCGGTGCGCCACGAACGAGAGCGCAAAGCGAGGCGATGGGAAACGTACTGCTCGACCGCCTGAAGCTGCCATATGGCGCCAAGGGACTGGCCGCGCTCAGGGCCTTGCCGGCGGAGGCCATCAACGCGGCGGCGCTGAACCTGCCCACCTCGCCAGGGGTCGATATCAGCTTCACGTGGGAACAGCAGAACCTCGATGGCTATGTACTGCCGGATAGCTACGCCCGCGCCTACGCCAAGGGTGCGGGGCGTGACATTGCGATCATCATCGGCTCCAACACCCAGGAACTGGGCGCCGACCGCAAGCCCGAAGCGGCGGACGCACTGGTGAACGCGGCGTTTGGCGCAAAAGCGCCGGCGGCAAGGCGATTGTATGGCTATCAGGATGGAAAGGCGCCGAATGCCGACCCGGTGTTGGGCAGCATTCCAACCCAGGTGATCACCGATTTGTGGTTCCGCTGCCCCAGCCGCTGGCTGGCCAAACGCATGCTCGGTGTCAGTCCCCGCGTCTGGCGGTATGAGTTCGGCTTCGGCACGCCCGGTACGGGCAAGCCACCAGAACACACGACGGAAATGGCCTATGTTTATCCTGCGGAGCCAGCCGACGCGCTCGCCCGCGACTGGCCGCCCATACAACGCTATTGGGTGAACTTCATCCGCAGCGGCAATCCAAACGGCGCGGGCCTGCCACACTGGCCCGGCGTTGGCGAAAAAGACGCCTCGCTCTCGATGGAGCCGACCGGCACCAAGGCTGTATTTGGCGCGCGAGCGGCCGTTTGCGACCTGATGTTCAAGGATCTCGATTATCCTTCATCCGCAGTCATTCCAAATTGAAGCTCTCTTGAAGGAATCAGGATGTCCGGGCATCGAATCTTCACCATGGCATTTTCCAAGGTATATTCGCTCTATGTCCAGAAAGCGGAACGCAGGAATCGCAGCAAGGAAGAAGTCGACCAGATCATTCGCTACCTCGACAAGCTGGTCGACGAGCTCGCCAAGGGAAAAGCGATGGAGGAGATCATGCGGTGAAAATCGGCGAAGCTACTCCTCGGTACGCCCCGTAGTCTCGCGATCTCGCTCGTAGCTGTGCTTGAGCGGAAACGGCGGCAACCAGGATTCGCGACGGGCGGTCCAGTTTTCGTAGCTCGGCATCAGCTGGTCCGGGGCGTCCAGCGATCCCAGGTGCACTTCGATTTCGTCTGCGCTGCGCGCGAATACGGAAGAACCGCAATGGGGACAGAAAAAACGCCCCGCGTAATCCCGCGTTTCGCCATCGATCGTCACCGCATCCTGCGGGAACACCGCCGCTGCGTAAAACAGCGCTCCGTGATGCTTGCGGCAGTCGAGGCAGTGGCAAATTCCCACGCGATATGGCAGACCCGACGCCACGATCCTGACCTTGCCGCACAGGCAGCCGCCCGTGAATTGCACCATAAGATTTCCCCTCCGAATCAAGCGTTCAGAATCATTGCATGGAACGACCGGCGAGTGCTATTGTCGCTCCCTGCGGTGCGCCAATCGCCGAAGAAATCGGGCAGGCTACATCGCTCACGCGAAGTATTTGTCATCCATAGGAGAAACTAAAATGGTTAGCAAAAACACGATTTGCCTTTGGTTCGATGGCGGCGCGGTAGAAGCCGCACGGTTTTACGCAGAGACGTTTCCGGACAGCTCGGTGGGGAAGACCTTCCGCGCGCCTGGCGACTTCCCCTCTGGCAAGGAAGGCGATGTCTTGACGGTCGAGTTCACCGTCGCCGGCATTCCCTGTATCGGCTTGAACGGAGGTCCGGCGTTCAAGCAGAGCGAAGCGTTTTCATTCCAGATCGCCACCGACGACCAGGCCGAAACCGACCGATTGTGGAATGCGATCGTCAAAAACGGCGGCCAGGAAAGCGCTTGCGGCTGGTGCAAGGACAAATGGGGACTGTCGTGGCAAATCACGCCCCGCGCCCTCACCGCAGGGATCGCCGATCCTGACCCCAAGGTGGCCAAGCGCGTTTTCGATGCGATGATGCAGATGAGAAAGATCGACATCGCCACCATCGAGGCCGCCCGGCGCGGTTAAAGACGGACATGTCGTGGCCGGGGAGTGCATCGCTGCGCTCTTCCGGCATGCGGCACTTGGCAATTCCCACACGGGTACGCCCTGAACTCGTTTTCCCACGAGAATTACCAAGCTGACTTGTAATTCAGGGTAATTCGCGTTGCGTCGAATTTCGTTCAGCTGAGACAGGCTGGGGATTAATCAGGACAGCGTCCTACCGTTCCGCCCGGCAATAGCACCGGCTGCCACAGCACTTGCAGCTCTTCCGGCGGCGTACCCTCGACCAGGGCGCGCAGCATTTCGCTCATCTTGGCGCCCGCGCCGCTGGTATCGGGCTGGTCGATGGTGGTGACGTTCGAACCGACCAGGCTGTCCTCGATGCTGCCCCAGACGATCACCGACATCTCCTTGCCGATCTCGATGCCCGCGTCGAGCAGCGCGCGCACCGCGCCGACCCCGGCCAGGTGGTTATCGACGATGACTGCCGTCGGCCGTGGCGAACAGGCCAGCAGGTCCTGCATCGCCTGGTAGCCGGTGCGGCGGTCCAGCGCATTGGCCACCATGTGGCGCGGATCGACCGTGATGCCGGCCTCGCTCAGGCAGGCGACGAAGCCATCGCGGCGCTGCAGCGCGAAGTTCATTTCCAGCGGCGCGCTGACCAGCGCGATGCGCTTGTGCCCGTGCTCCAGCAGCTGCGCCGCCGCCAGCCGGATGCCGGCCTCGTTGTCATAGTCGAACCAGGCGTATGGCTGCTTGAGGTCGGTGCGGCCATGGGCGACAAAGGGGAAATTCTTCTTGACCAGGTAGGCGATGCGTTCGTCGTGCACCAGCGTACGGCTGACCACCAGGCCGTCGACGCGCTTGCCGCGCACCATCTGTTCATACGAAGGCAGCTCGTTGCTCGGCGAGACCGGCGCGATGATCAGGTTCATCTTGCTCTTTTCGAGCGCGGCAGACATGCCGCCCACCACGCCCAGGAACATCGGGTCGCCAAGGTCGCTCGGCAGCAGCGGGTAGATGATGCCGAATACATTCGTGCGGCCCACCGCCAGGCTGCGCGCCATCGGATTGGCCTCGTATCCGGCTTCCTTGGCAGCGGCCAACACCCTCTCGCGGGTGCGCGAATTGACCTCCGGGTAGCCGTTCAGCGCCCGGCTCACCGTCGTTTTCGAGATCCCGAGGTTACGGGCAAGGCTCTTGAGGTTCATGATCTATAAGGGTGGGTAGTATGTACATAACCGATGATTATAACAATTCGATCAAACCGCGCGGTCGACCTGTCGCTTGAACAGATAAAGCGTGACCAGCACCAGTGAAATCGGCACGAGGGTCAGGTAAAACGCGGACTGGCCGCTGAAATTGCCGAACACGTAGCCGGTGACGAAGGAGCCGGTGGTGCCGCCCAGTGCCGAAAAAATCACCAGCAGGCCGGTCATCGCCGAATGCTGGTCCTTGGGCAGGGAGCTGAGCATGACCGAGTTGATGCCCGGGTAGATCGGCGCCATGAACAGGCCGATCAGCGGGAACAGGAAGGTCGCCAGCGGCGCCGTGGCCCAGCTCACATCCGGATTGAGCACCACGTCGTGCGTCAGCGGCAGCGCCAGCAGCACCATCGCCGCCATGCCGATCACGCAGGCGTTCATCACCGGATACCAGTTCAGCCTGCGCATGACGACGCCGGCCGACAGGCGCCCGATCGCCAGGCAGGCGGCGAAGATGCTGGTTACCTGCACGCTCATCGCCGCCGGCAGTTTCAGGATCTCGTTGTTGAAGGTCGGCAGCCAGGTGCCCACGCTCTGCTCGACCAGCACGTACAGGAAGGCGGTGATGACGAACACGCACACCAGCGGCTTGAAGAACAGGCGCAGCATCGCCAGGAAGTCGTCCAGGCGGCTGCGGCCGTCCGGCAGGCGCGCCGCCTCTTCGTTGAAACGGGTGCCCAGCACCAGCACGAAGGTGAAGGCGCACAGCGCGGCCAGCACCCAGTACACCTGCAGCCAGCTTTGCGACTTCGGGTCGGACGAATCGATGAAGTAGCCGAACACCCAGTAGGCGCTGAGCACCCCGACCATGAAGAAGCCTTCCAGCGTGTTCATGATGCTGGCATGGTGGCGGCGGTCGGTGGCGATCAGGCCCAGCGTCGAATACACCGACACCTTGACCAGCGCGAACGCGACGCCCACGCACAGGAACAGCAGCTTGGTGGTCAGGAACGAGGGCAGCAGCGGCATCGCGATGCAGGCGGCGAACACCAGCGCCAGCGCGGCCAGCATCGCGTTCTTGTAGCCGATGCGGGGCAGGAAGGACGCCACCAGGAAGGACACGACGGCGATCGGCAGGTCCTTGAACGCTTCCAGGATGCTGGCGCCGGATTTGCTCACGTCGTAGTTGCCGATCACCTGGAGGATGACCGTGCCGACGCTGTTCAACAAAATCGCGAAGACAAAGTAGATCAGGAATAGTGCTGCCAATAGCCGCTGGTTGTTCACGCTGTCTCCGGTTTTATCGTTATGATTTTAATAGTCCTGCAGCCGGAACGTATCGAGCCCCGGTATGACGGCGTCGGCCTGGGTCAGCACTTCCGGCCTGCCGATGCCGACGGCGACCATGCCCGCCGCCTTGATCGAGGCCACGCCGGCCACCGCGTCCTCGATGCCGAGGCAGTCGGCCGGCGCCACGCCCAGGTGGCGCGCCGCGGTCAGGAAGATCTCCGGATGCGGCTTGCTGTAAGTGAGCGTGGCCGCATCGACCACGTCGTCGAAGCGGTCGCGGATGCCCAGGTGCTCCAGCACCGTGAAGGCGTTCTTGCTGACCGAGGCCAGCCCCACCTTGAGGCCGGCGGCGCGCACCGCGTCCAGCGCATCGACCGCGCCGGGCAGCAGGTCGGCCGGCGTCATCGTCGAAATCAGCTCCACGTAATGGCGGTTCTTGGCATCGGCCAGCGCCAGCTTTTCTTCCGGCGTGTAGCTGCGCTGCGCGCCGGCCAGGATCAGGTCCAGGGACCCCATCCGGTCGATCCCTTTCAGGTGCTCGTTGAAGGCTTCGTCGAAATGCACGCCCTCACCCTCGGCCAGCCGCTTCCACGCCAGGTAGTGGTAATGCGCGGTGTCGGTGATGACACCGTCCAGGTCGAAGATCACTGCCTTGAACCGGCTCATGGCGCCTCCTGCGCCGTTGGCGCCGTGCTGGTGAGCGCGACGGCGCGCCCGCGGTGGGTGAATGCCAGCGCGTCACCGGCCAGCAAGGTGTAGGTGGCGCCGCTGGCGTCGACCCGCACCTGCAGCAGCGCGCCGCGGAAGTGGATCTTGAACTGGTAGTGCTGCCACTGCTTCGGCAAGGACGGCGCGAAGCGCAGCGCGCCTTCGGACACGCGCATGCCGGCAAAGCCGTAGGCCACGCCCATCCAGGTGCCGGCCATCGAGGCCGTGTGCACGCCGTAGTGGGTATTGCCGTGGGTGTCGTCCAGGTCCAGGCGCGCGGTCTCCATGAAGTAGTCGTAGGCCTTGTCGGCATAGCCCACTTCGGAGGCGATGATGCTGAAGATGCAGGACGACAGCGAGGAGTCGTGCGTCGTCACCGCCTCGTAGTAGTCGAAGTCGCGCTTCTTGTCGCCCAGCGTGAACTGCTCGGACAGCAGCAGCAGCGCCAGCACCACGTCGGCCTGCTTGCACACCTGGTGGCGGTAGATCACCAGCGGGTGGTAGTTCAGCAGCAGCGGGTAGTTCTCCGGCGGCGTGCCGGCGAAGTCCCACAGTTTCTTCGACAGGAAGGTATCGTCCTGGGCGTGGATGCCGAGCGCGCTGTCGTAAGGCAGCGCCATCGCGCTGGCGGCCTTGCGCCAGGCGGCGATCTCGCCGTCTTCGAGGCCGGTGGCGGCTGCGATGCGCGCATGGTCGGCCGGGCTGGCCTCGGCCACCGCCTCGACCATGTCGGCGGCGAAGCGCAGGTGCATGCACGCCATCGCATTGGTGTAGTAATTGTTGTTGACGAGCGCCGTGTATTCGTCCGGCCCGGTCACGTCGTTGATGCAGAAGCGGCCCGCGCGGTCGTAGTTGCCGATGCCGATCCAGATGCGCGCTGTCTCGAGCACGATCTCGGCGCCCGCCTGCGCCATGAAGGCCAGGTCGCCGCTGGCCTCGTAATACAGCTTGATCGAGTACGCGATGTCGGCGTTGATGTGGTACTGCGCGGTCCCGGCCGGGAAGTAGGCGGAGCACTCCTCGCCGGCGATCGTGCGCCACGGGTACAGCGCGCCCTTCGCGTGCGACATCTGGCGCGCCCGCTCGCGCGCTTTTTCGAGGCCGCTGTAGCGGTAGTCGAGCAGCTTGCGCGCGATTTCCGGTTTGCTGTACAGGAAAAACGGGAAGATGTAGATCTCGGTGTCCCAGAAGTAATGGCCCTCGTAGCCTTCGCCGGTCACGCCCTTGGCCGCGATATTGGTCTTGCCGTCGCGCCCGACCGACTGCAGCAGGTGGTACTGGTTGAAGCGCATGCCCTGCTGGAGCGCGTCGTCGCCCGCGATCTCGACGTCGGCCTGGGTCCAGAAGTCGGCCAGGTAGGCCGCCTGCTGCGCGGCCAGCGCATCGAAGCCGGCCGCCTGCGCGCGCGCCAGTTCATCCTGCGCGCGCTGCGCCAGTTCGCTTTCCGGGTAGTCGCGCGACGAGAAGTACACGCCGCACTTGACCAGCTCCACCGCCTGCCCCTGCTGCGCGTCGATGCTGAACCTCTGGCCGGCGCGCTGGCCGGCCTGCTGCGCTTCGGTGCGCGCCGCGGCGCCGCGCAGCACGCTGTCGATCGCGCTGACCAGGGTGAAGCCGCTGTTGTGGGTGCGCTGCGCCACGCTCGACCACGATTCGCCCTGCGTGATCGCCTGCAGCTTGAGCGCGGGGCCGCTGACGGCCGAACCGACGCGCGGATCGTCGCCGGCCTGCTGGTTCATCACGGCGCCGTCGACGCTGGAGACGAGCGTGATCGCGCCCGAGAAGTTCAGCGGCGTGACCTGGTAGGCAATCGCGAACAGGTGCTTGTGGGCGAACGACACCAGGCGCCGGCTGCGCACGGCCACCCGCTTGCCGCCGGCGGAGGTCCATTCGACTTCGCGCAGCAGCACGCCGGTGCGCAAGTCGAGCGTGCGCGCATAGCGCTCAACGGTCCCGTCCAGCAGGTCGAAGCGTTCATCGCCGAGCCACAGCTCGATGCCCTTCGCGTTCGGGACGTTGAGCATGAACTGGTTGGTGCTGGCCAGCCCGTAGGCAGCCTCGGGATAGACGATCGGCTCGCTCTCGTAGAAGCCGTTCAGGTAGCTGCCGTCCAGCGAGGTCCCGGCGGGGCCGCTGTAGCCTTCCTCGTGGCACCCGCGCAAGCCGATGTAGCCATTGCCCAGCGCGAACAGCGTCTCGTTCAGGAAATTGCTGGCCGGATCGAAAGCGGTCTCGCGCAAGCACCAGGGATCGAGGGGGAAGGCGTGGAAAGAGGTTACTGACGGCGGCACGGCGAAGTCCTATCTATCGTTTTTGTTTGATTCAAACCGGTTTGGAAACGAGGCGAGTCTAGTTCAAATCGGTTTGGAAAGTCAAATTATTTCGCGGGAATTGGTTTTATGCGGCTAGTCCGACGTCGACCTGCCGATGAAATCAAGCGCCCTCCCCAACGTCGCCCCAGCGAAGGCTGGGGCCCATGCGGAGCACGTTCAGTATGGGCTTCGGAACGCCGCACCGCTGCCTTCGCAGGAGCGACGTTGGAAATGGCGGGTGTTTTCGGACTGCGCGGAATTCGGGCGGGCTCAGGTCTGCCGTTCGATCAGCTCGGTCGGCAGCATTTCGGACTCGACGGCCTCGCCATGGATCAGCCCCAGCATCTTTTTGGCCAGCAGCACGCCGCCGTCGCGCAGGTACTGGTGCACGCTGGTCAGCGGCGGCACGAAGCTGGCCGCGCCCGGGGTGTCGTCGTAGCCGACCACGGACACGTCGGCCGGCACCTGCAGCCGGTGCTCGGCCAGCGCCCGGATCGCGCCCATCGCCAGCGAGTCGCTGGCGGCGAACACGCCGTCGATCGGCGCGCCCTTCTTGCGCAGCAGCGCCGTCATGCTGTCGAAGCCCGCCTCGAAGGTGAAGGCGCGCGGGCGGATGATGTGGACGCTGCCCTGGCCGCCGAGCGCCTCGATGAAGCCGGCGCAGCGCTCCTGCACCTCGGCATGGTCGACGTCGCCGAGGAACACCAGCTTCTTGCGGCCCTGGGCGCGGAAGCGCTGGCCGACCTTGAAGCCGCCGGCGCGGTTGTCGCTGCCGACCACGATGTAGGACGCGCCGGCTTCGGGCGCGCCCCAGACCACCAGCGGCAGGCCGGCCTTTTCCAGGACCCGCACCGCTTCGCCGTGCGAACCCTGGCCGAGCAGGATCAGGCCGTCGGCGCCCTGCACCGGCGCCGTGTCCATCAGTTGCTTGGAAGTAAGCACGACGCTGTAGCCGGCCGTCGTCAATTCCTGGGTGATCCCGCCCAGCAGCTCGAGCGGGTAAGGATCGGACATCGGGCGGCCCTTGACCGGCGTCATCTCGACCACGACCGCCACCGAATAGCTGCGCCGCATGCGCAGGTTGCGCGCGCTGATGTTCAGGCGGTAGCCCTGCTCGTCGGCGATGCGGCGCACCTTTTCGCGCGTCTTGGCGGTCACCAGCGGGCTGTCGCGCAGCGCGCGCGATACCGTGATCGTGGAAACGCCCGCCAGGATGGCGAGGTCTTCCATCGTCAGTCCGGCTTCCCCCTTGCGCACCACGTTCTTGTCTGCAGTCATCCGATGCCAAATTTGTTTAAAAACAACGCCACCGCCGCATTATGACAGATAAGGGGCAAGGTACAAGCAAAATGACATCGATAACATTTTTATTGACATCGATATCATTTCTTGTTTCAATGGCCAGGCTTCGCAGCGAAAGAAGGGGACAGGAGTAATATCGGCGGCTTGTGCGCAACGCGGCTGGCCTGTCCAGGAGACGGAAATGACAACAAAACAGAGAGCCCACACATGAACAAGCACAAGCAGTTATCCCTGTCCGCGATCACGCTGGCAGTGCTGGCACTGGCCGGCCAGTCCCAGGCCGCGGCCCAGACCGCCCCCACGCAGGCAGCGCCCACCCAGGCAGCCCCGGCCGCGTCCGACGCCGCCGTCGCCGCCGAAATCCAGCAAGTCGTCGTCACCGGTACCGCGGCGTCCTCCGGCGTACGCAAGATCGACGCCGCCTACTCGATCACCACCGCCAACGAAGAGCAGCTCAAATCGGCGGCGCCGACCAGCACCGCCGACCTGCTCAAGATCGTTCCGGGCGTGTTCGCCGAAGCCACCGGCGGCGTGGCCGGCGCCAATATCGCGGTGCGCGGCTTTCCCTCGGGCGGCGACGCCCCGTATGTGACCATCCAGCTCAACGGATCGCCGCTGTTCCCGCCGCCGACCCTGTCGTTCCTGGAAAACTCCTCGCTGTTCCGCATCGATGACAGCGTCGAGCGGGTCGAGATCCTGCGCGGCGGTCCAAGCACCGTGTTCTCCAACGGCCAGCCAGGCGCGACGGTCAACTTCATCACCAAGAAAGGCAGCGACACGCCCGAGGGCACGCTGCGCTTCAGCACCGGCACCGGCAGCCTGCGCCGCTTCGACGCCTTTTACGGCGGCAAGATCGCCGACGGCTGGTACGGCACGATCGGCGGCTTCCACCGCACCACCCAGAGCGTGCGCGATGCCGGATTCCCGGCCGACAATGGCGGCCAGATCAACGGCAGCATTACCCGCAAGCTTGACCAGGGTGAACTGACGGTGTACGCCCGCGCCACCAGCGACAAGAACGCCTTCCACACCGGCGTGCCGCTGATCGGCGCCACCAGCGCCGACGGCCAGCCCAGCGCCTTCCCCGGCTTCGACCCGCTCACCAGCACGCTGGCGAGCAATGAACTGCGCAATGTCCGGCTCGAAGTGGGCCCCGGCCAGGTACTGCAGAAAGACCTGGCCGACGGCCGCGGCTTGAAGTCCACCTTGCTGGGCGCCGATTTCAGCCAACGCATCGAAGGCTGGAATGTCAGCAACAAAGCCAGTTTCCTGAAAGCGGACGCGCCCACCCTGGCCATTTTCGCCGGCGGATCGAATCCCCTGACGATGAGCGGCTACATTGCCAACGCGATCAGCAGCGCCAACGGCATGGCGAACGTGGTGGCGGCGGCCGGCCGGCCGGCCACCAGCGGCGTGGCGACCTACACGAATGGCGGTGCGGCGGTCAACGGCAGCCAGCAGGTGCTGTCGGCGGGCATCTGGTCGGTCGAGAAAGAGATCCAGGCCTTCACCGACGAATTGCGCGTGAGCAAGGAGCTGCTGCCGGGCCACAACGTGACCGCCGGCGCCTACATCGCCGATTTTTCGACCGATGACCAATGGTATCTGGGCAACGGCACCCTGATGACGGCCACCCACAACGCGCGCCCCATCAACGTCACGCTCGACAATGGCGTGATTGTCAGCGGCAACGGCCACGACGGCGCCTCGTTCTACACCCTGAGCGAGAAGCTGAATGGCCAAAACACGGCGCTGTTCCTGGCCGACGAATGGAAAATCATCGACAAGGTCATCGTCGATGCCGGCGTGCGCTACGAAAAGCAGCGCATCACCGGCACGATTTCGAACCCGGTCTCGAAGGACATCGACAACAATCCTTTGACCATCTACAACAACAACGCCTCTGTGCTCAGCGGCAGCAACACCGCCGTCGACCGCAGGGACAACGCCACCTCGTACACGGTTGGCGCGCTGTACAAGGCCGGCAAGGACTTCAGCCTGTTCACCCGCATGAACTCGGGCGTTTCTTTCCCGCAGTTCGACACGATCCGCGACTTCGGCGCCAACGCCCCGATGATCAGGATCAAGCAGTATGAGATCGGCCTGAAATCCGTGGGCAGCGTCTACAGCGCCTACCTGACCGCCTTCCATACCGAGTTCAACGGACTGCCGTTCAGCCAGATCCTCGACAACGGGACACAGTTCAACGCGCTCGGCGGCGCCAGCGGCAACGGTCTCGAGTTCGAAGTGGCGCTGCGCCCGCTCCGGCACCTGCAGATCGCCTTCACCGGCAACTACCAGGACTCCACCTACAAGGACTTCACCGGTAGCGACTCGTTCAAGAACGGCAATGTGGTGCAGCGCCAGCCGAAATTCCAGGCGCGCCTGACGCCAAGCTACCGGATTCCGATGGCATGGGGCGAACTCAAGCTGCATGCGACCTACACCACCATTGGCGAGCGCTGGTCGGACGTCGAGAACAAGCAATTGCTGCCCAAGTACGCCACGATCGATGCGGGCCTGCTGGCCACGGTCGGCGAAAAACTGGAGTTCCGCCTGACCGGCAATAACCTGGGCAATGAATTCGGCTTGACAGAAGGCAATGCCAGGATCATCGGCGGCAGCGGCGGTGTCGTGTTCGGGCGTCCGCTGTTCGGACGCTCGGTCGAAGCGTCGGTCATGTACCGCTTCTAGGCTTGGCCCGGGGCGCTGCCGTGCGGCGCCGTGTCTTTTCCTTCATCTCCGCCGGGTCCGCCCGGCGGTTTTTTGCATCCAGGCCCCCCAATGAACCTGCTCCTACTCTGCTTGACCCTGCTGCTTGCCGCCGGCTTGACGAACCCGGCAACGGCGCAGGACGGCGACGGCTGGACCATCAGCGCCGCCCATATCGATCCTGCCAGCTACCATGGCGTCACCGTGGCCAACGGCATGGTGGGGCTGGTCTCCTCCAGTGAACCGATGAAGGTCAAGGAGGTCGTGCTCAACGGCGCATACGACACCTACGGCCGCGGGCGGGTCGACAATATCCTCAAGGGCTTCAATTTCATCAACCTGACGCTCGACGTCGACGGGCGGCGGCTCGACGCCAAGGCGGTGGCCAACTTCACCCAGCGCCTCGACATGCGGCGCGCCGTGCTGGTCAGCGAATTCGACTTGCCGGGCAAGCTGCATGTGCGCCACGAAATCGCGGCCTTGCGCCATTTGCCGTTCAGCGCGATGGCCACGGTCGAACTGAGCGCCGCCAGCGCCGTCGCCATCACCGCCGCCAGCGCGATCGAGGCCCCCGACGTGCTGCACGACGTCAAGAACCTGTACGCACTGATCGACCGGCCGCATGCCAGCATCGGCCTGACCACCTCGGTGGGCAAGAGCCCTTCGGGCAAGCACACGGTGGCCGCCTCGACCAGCTTCATATTCGAAGGCAAGGACCAGCCGGCGCTGGTGCATGAGGACTGGGATTACCAGATGCATGCCACCAAGTTCACGCGCGCGCTGAAAGCAGGCGAGCGCTATGTATTTTCGGTGGTCGGTTCGGTGATCTCGTCGGCCCATGTGAGCGATCCGCACAACGAGGCCGAGCGCCTGACCCTGTATGCCGCGCTGGAAGGGCGCGCGCGCCTGCAGGCGCGCCATCGGCAGGCCTGGGAACAGCTCTGGCAAGGCGACATCGTCATCAGCGGCGACGCCGAATCGCAGCGCGCAATGCGGCTGGCGCTGTACCATCTGTACGCGTTCGCGCGCGAAGGCACCGCCTACAGCCTGTCGCCGATGGGCCTGTCCGGCCTCGGCTACAACGGCCATGTGTTCTGGGACGCCGAGCTGTGGATGTTCCCGCCCTTGCTCGCACTACAGCCGGGGATCGCCAGGTCGATGCTCGAATACCGCTACCAGCGGCTGGCCGCGGCGCGCCAGAATGCGTTCAGCCACGGCTACAGGGGCGCCATGTTCCCTTGGGAATCGGCCAGCGAGGGCCAGGAAACCACGCCCGTGTGGGCGCTGACCGGCCCCTTCCAGCAACACATTACCGGCAGCGTCGGCTGGGCCTTCTGGAAATACTACGAGGTCACGCAAGACAAGCAGTGGCTGCGCGAGCGCGGCTACCCGGTACTCAAGGAGGTGGCCGATTTCTGGACCAGCCGGGTCGAGCGCAACGGCCCGGGCCGCTACGACATCAACAACGTGATCGGCGCCAACGAGTGGCAGGAAAACATCGACAACAACGCCTTCACCAACGGCATGGCGATCACGGTGCTGCGCCAGGCCGCCCAGGCCGCCCGGGTGCTCGGCATCGCGCCCGATCCGGACTGGGAGCATGTGGCCAGCAATATCCCGATTCTCACTTTTGCCGACGGCACCACGCGCGAAAACCGCACCTACGACGGGGTGCCGATCAAGCAAGCCGACGCCAACCTGCTGGCCTATCCGCTGAGCATCGTCACCGACCCGGCGCGAGTCGGGCAAGACCTGGCCTATTACGAAGCGCGCATGGCGCCCGAAGGCCCTGCCATGTCGCATTCGATCCTGGCGACGCTGTATGCGCGCGCCGGCCAGCCCGACAAGGCCTACGCCTTGTTCGTCAAGAGCTATCGTCCGAACCAGTTGCCGCCGTTCGGCGTGCTGGCGGAAACGGCGGGCGGCAGCAATCCTTATTTCGCCACAGGCGCAGGCGGCAGCCTGCAGGCGGTGATGTTCGGTCTGGGCGGGCTGCACATCGGCGCGAACGGTATCGTTCAGCGCAAGACGGCGCTGCCGAAAGGCTGGAAGCGGCTGGAAATTCGCGGCGTGGGCGCGCAGCGCGCGACGTTCGAAGTGAACTGATTCCTCGATTGCTCCGGGGGCGGGCTCAGCCCTGCCCCCGTTTTCTTTGGCCAGTCATGGGCATGTCAGTCCACAATCCACGAGTAGGTCACCTTGGCCCAGGCGATCGCATCCTGGCCACCCTTCGACGCCGGCTTGAACTTGCACTTGGCGCCGGCGCGGCTCGAGACGCGGTCGATGCGGCCGTTGCCGCTCGATTCGAGCACTTTCGTGGCCTGGACTGCGCCGGTGGTGTCGACCAGGTAAGCCACGGTGACCTTGGCGGGGACGGCGTCTTCCAGGTAGCGGGATGCCAGTTCCGGCTTCTCGCATCCGTTCAGGTCGATGCGGGCGCCGCGGTCGGCGGCGGCGACCTGACTGGCGCCAACGCATAGCAACATACCAGCGGCAACTGCGGCAAAACGAGTAGTGGCAAACATAGAACCTCCGATAAGTATCCGAATGACACCCGGGCTTCGTGGGCCCGGATCGCCTGCTGAACAGTCAGCTGACGATTTAAACGATACTGCAGTGCAGCAGAAAATCGAAATTGATTGTTCGGATGCCGGTTATCAGGGGCGGGAATATCTTGCTGCAGCGCACTATTTTCTGGCATGCAGAAATTGTATACCTGTTATGGCGGCCCCAATCGGGTGCGGTTTCGGCCCGCCGGCGGCCTGCGTGCGCAGGCAAGGAGCACAATCAGGCGCGCTGCCGCATGCTGGGGCGGCGTTGTTTTTTCGCGGATTCGGCCATAAAATTTCGAAAAACATATTTTTCTGGCGTAACAAGGGGTTTTGGCCTACGCTGAAGTAATTGATAAACGACAATTTTCGGACCCGTGGCGACGCTAACTTCCGTCAACGCACTCAAGACATCGATCGCGGCGGCCGAACGCCAGGTCCAGCGCGATCAATCCCAGGTGCAGCAGGACAGCGCCCGGCTCGACCAGAGCCAGGCGCAGCTGGTGCGCGACCAGCAGCGGCTCAATGCTGTGCAGCAGGAAGGGCGTGCGGCCCAGGCTGAAGCGCCAGCGGCGGTGAACGCGCCGCGGCTGGAGAAAGCGATTGCAAGCCAGGCGGCGCCGGCGCGCGCGCAAATCAATGTCCAGGGGCAGACCATCGGGACCCTGATCAATATCGCTGTCTAGACTGCGTCGGATTCGGCGATACTCGAATAAAACTACCTCACCAACGTCGTCCCTGCGAAGGCAGGGACGACGCTGGTTTTTGCCTGTGGAATTTCAACTGACGCGTATCCTGCCACTCAGTCGACCGCACGCCACCACGCCGTCCCCGGCGCCGGCTGCTTCATGTCCAGCGCCTGTCCCATTTCCGGTGTCGCCAGCGCGACCCCGCCCGCCTTGCCCAGCGCCACGATCCGCTCGAACGGTTCCTGCCACACGTGCAAGCCGAGGTCGAAGGTGCCGTTATGCACCGGCATCAGCGCCTTGCCGCGCAAGTCCAGGTGGGCCTGCAAGGTCTGCTCCGGCTGCATGTGCACGTCCGGCCACAACTTGTCGTAGGCGCCGGTCTCGATCATCGTCAGGTCGAACGGCCCGTACTTGGCGCCGATCTGCCTGAAGCCGTCGAAGTAGCCGGTGTCGCCGCTGAAGAACACCTTCAGGTCCTTGTGTTCGATGACCCACGATGCCCACAGGGTCTTGTTGCCGTCGGTCAGGCCGCGCCCCGAGAAATGCTGGGCCGGCGTGGCGACGAACTTCACCCCGCGCACCATCGTCGTTTCCCACCAGTCAAGCTGGCGCACCCTGGCCGCACCCACGCCCCAGTCGATCAGGCGGTCGCCGACGCCGAGCGGCGCCAGGAACAGCTCGGTCTTGGCCGACAGCGCCAGGATCGCCGCGTGGTCGAGATGGTCGTAATGGTCGTGCGACAGGATCACGGCCTTGATCGGCGGCAGCTCCGCGATGCTGATCGGCGGCCTGTGGAAGCGCGCCGGACCCATCCACTGGAACGGCGAGGCGCGCTCCGAGAAGACCGGGTCGGTCAGGTAAAACTCGCCCGCCAGCTTCATCAGCATTGTCGAATGGCCGAGGCGGAACAAGGTGTTGTCGGGCGCGGCCAGCAATTGCGCGCGGGTCAGCGCTTGCACCGGAATCGTCCCGCGCGGCACGGTGCCGTCCGGCTTGTCCACCATGAACTTCCACATGATGCCGACGGTGTCCACGAAACCGGTGCGCCGGATCGGACTGGCGTTGTGGAAACCGCCGTCGCGGAACTGGGGCGAGGCGGGAATGGCGTCGGCGGCGCAGCCGCCCAGGGTCAGGCTTGTCATGGCAGTGAGGCTGCCAAAAAGGGTGGTGGCGAGGCGGTTCATTGGTGTTTTCCTTAAATGTACACTACACAGTGTAGTTTCCTTTTTTGAAAAAGTAAACTACCCGGTGTAAAATACATGGATGCCGACCCCACCGACCCGCCTGACCGACCGCAAGCGCAGCGCCATCCTCGAGGCCGCCGCTGCGGAGTTTCGCGCCCATGGCTTCGAAATGACCAGCATGGACCGGATCGCCGCGAATGCCGGCGTCTCCAAGCGCACCGTGTACAACCACTTCCCCAGCAAGGAAGAGCTGTTCGCCGAGACCCTGGTCCAGCTGTTCCAGGAGGGCGCCTCGCGCGTCGACCTGCCCTACCGGCCGGAGCGCGCGCTGCGCGAGCAGCTGGGCGAACTGATGCGCCAAAAGATCGCGCTGCTGGCTGATCCGAACTTCCTGGCGCTGGCGCGGGTGGCGATCGCCGAGGCGATCGTGGCGCCGGAGCGGGCGCGCCCGGTGCTGGCCAGGCTGGGGGAAAGGGAGGAAGGGGTGCTGACGTGGGTGCGCGCGGCGCAGGCGGACGGCCGCATCAAGCCGGTCGACCCGGTCTTTGCGGCCAACCTGCTGCAGGGCCAGGTCAAGGCGGTCGCGTTCTGGCCGCAGGTGACGATGGGCGCGCCGCCGCTCGATCCGGCAATGGCGGCGCCGCTGGTGGAGGCGGTGGTCGAGATGTTCCTGTCTTACTTCGCTGTCAAATCCTGAAACGGGAACGTAGGGACCGTCTTAACCAAACGCCACCGCATAGATCGGCGGCAAGGTCGTCGACACCGTCCGCCAGCTGTCCCCGCCATTGTCCGACGTCCACAATCCGCCGCTGGTCGAACCCATCGCCAGACTGCGCCCGTCGGCATCGACCGCCAGCCCGTGCCGGTACACGAGGTCGTAGCAATGCTGCTGCGGCAAGCCTTCGCGCAGCACGGTGAAGCTCTTGCCGCCGTCGGTGGTGCGGGTCACGGCCAGCGCCGCGCCGACCGGTATGCGGCGCTGGTCGGCCTCGGCCGGCGCAAACCAGGCGGTATCGCCGTCGCCCGGATGGGCCGCCACCGCGAAGCCGAAGTTCGACACCGGCACATTCTTGATCTCGCCCCAGTGCATGCCGCCATCGCTCGAACGCCACATGCCGTTATGGTGCTGGCACCACAGCACGTCCGGACTGGCGCTTGAGCGCTCGATGCGGTGCGGATCCTGCACCGCTTCGTTCTCGTTCAGTTCGGGCGGCATGTAGTCGGCGCGCATGCCGGTCGCGCTGATGGTCCAGCTGGCGCCGCCGTCCTCGCTGCGCCACACGCCGCCGCAGGACACGCCGACCAAGATATGGTCGCTATTGCGCGGGTCGACGCAGATGCTGTGGATGCCCGGCACATCGTAGCCGCCGCCGAACCACTCGCTGCGCTGCGGCACGTCCCACAGCGGGCGCACCAGCTCCCACGAGGCGCCGCGGTCGACCGACTTGAACAGGCCGCCCGGCAAGGTGCCGGCCCACAACAGGCCAGGCTGGTCCGGCCCGCCGGCCGCCATCGCCCAGATCAGCTTGTTTTTCCATTCGACGGTGTCGGCGCTGCCTTCCGGCTTGAGCGGGTAGGCCGGCGCGGCGACCTCGGTCCAGGCTTCACTGCCGGCGTCCTTGCGGTGCAGCTTGACGCCGAAGTGGCCCAGGTTCAGCGCCGCGTACAGGCTGCCGTCGCGCCCGTCGGCCAGCGCGAACGATACCGGCTCGCCGAGGAAATGGCTGGCGCCGAGCGTCCAGCCGCCTACCCCGCGATGCAATTCGAACAGTCCCTTGCGGGTCGACACCAACGCGCGATCGCTCATGCTCATCCTCCTGACAATGCTTGCAGTACGTAAACCATACTACCGGGTTGAAGGGGATCGTCGAGCAGCACGCGCTCGCGGCAGCGGCGCCCGTCGATGAACACCACCACGTTCTCGCGCAGGTGGCCCTGTTCGTCGAGCACGTAGCCGCGCAGCAGGGGATTGACCGCGAACGCGCTTTCCAGCGCCGGGCGCAGGCGGTCGGCGCCGCTGTCGACCTGGGGCACGGACGTGAACCGGGCAAGTTGCTGGGTAAATACGAGTCGCGCCATGGTGCCGCCTGCGGCGAAATAGTGGACGAGCGCCGATTCTAGCCCCATTCGCTTGTCATGTCGCTATGCGTTTTGACCTCGGCGGCACTACAATTGGCCGTCGCCACAGCGGAGAGACGAATGCCGATCCAACCCGAAGAACTGGCCGCGCTGATGCGCGAAGTGGAGCACGAAGACCCGATCGATTTCGCCGACCTGCCCTTCGGCGAAGACGAGTTGCGCCAGCTGGTCGCCGCCCACCTGTGCGAGATGGCGGGGGCGATGGAAAACTTCAGCACCGAGGATCGCCTGATGACCTTGCTGGCGGTGTCGGCCAAGCTGGTCCTGGAGAACCTGGTGCTGCACTTGCAGCTGCTGCGCCGCCACGGCCTGCCGGTCAGCGACAGCGTCGAGAACCTGCTCGCGCGGCTGCGCAAGGGCGACGCCGAAGGCTGATCACAGCCCCTGGCGAGCCATGCCGCCCAGCAAATGCTGTAGCATGCCCATCACGGTTTCGCAGCCGCGGCGGCACAGTTCGACGCCGCGGCTGGCGAGCGGCGGCGCCTTGTACGACGCGGCCGGGAACAGGTCGCGCTCATTCACGCGCAGCAGGTTCTGCTTGTGCCAGTGCCGCTCGAAGCGGCTCGCATGCACGCGCGGCGCCAGCAGTTCCTCGATGTCGATCGCGGCGATCGCGTTCTTGGCCGCCTCCGGCCCGAGCGCCGCGCGCAGCACGCTGACCCGCTCGCGCAGCCGCGCCAGGTAGTGGCGCGCGTTGCCCAATACGCTGGCATCCTGCACCCCCATGTGGCCCGGAATGATCCGGCCGCGGCCGCGCGCCTGCAGGCGCACCAGCGCGTCATCGATCAGCTCCGGCGCCGAGGCGCCGATGTAGGCGATGTTGCCGACAATATTGTCCGCCACGAACAGCAGGTCGGCGCTGGCCACGTCGATGCCCAGGGTGTCGACGGTCTTGCCGGGATTGTGGAACAGCTCGAGCGCGTGGCGGCCCCACTGCACGGTCATCGACTGGTCGATGACGGTATCGGGGAGCGCAGCCATGCTCGCGTCGGGGCGCGGCTGCTGCTCCATCAAGGTGTAGTTGTACAGCCGCTGGGCGATGACCTCGGCCTGCGGGAACAGCGTCACGCCGGCCATGTGGTCGGCGTGGAAGTGGGTCAGCACCAGCAGCTCGACGCGCTTGCCCAGGTCGCCCTCGAGGTAGTCGCGCATGGCTTGCGCGTCCTCGGTGCTGGCCAGCGCGTCGACCAGCAGCACGCGCTCGCCGTCGATGAAGGCGGTGGCCAGGGACGACAGGCTGTCGCCATGGAACAGCAGGATGTCGGAAGCGAGGTAGTCGATGCGCATGGTGGTTTCTCCTTGTGAATGACACCATCTTAGAAAAACCGCGGCAGGCCGACAAACGAAAGCTTTTGCCTGTCGGATGAATAAAACTTATCTGAGTTACCATTGCGGTACCTCCCAGAACAGGACGTTTGCATGGTCGCCAGGAACAACCCGCCGCTGATCGCCGCGCGCAGCTTCGAAGCCGCCGCGCGCCATAAAAGCTTCCTGAAGGCGGCCGAGGAATTGCACGTGACGCCGACCGCCATCAGCCACCAGGTGCGCCGGCTCGAGGAATACATGGGCGAGGCGCTGTTCGTGCGCCTGAACCGCGCGGTCGAACTGACGGCGGCCGGCGCGGCGCTGGCGGCGACCCTGAAGGACCTGTTCATCCAGCTCGAGGCGGTGCTCGACCCGGCCGCCCACCGGCGCCGCTCGACCATCACGATCAGCGCCATGCAGTCGCTGTCGGCCAAATGGCTGGCGCCGCGCCTGCCGGCGTTCCAGGCCCTGTACCCGCAATGGCAGGTGCTGCTCGACGTCGAGGATGGCTTGACCGACTTCGAGTCGGGCGCGGTCGACGTGGCGCTGCGCTACGGCCCCGGCAAGAGCCCAGGCCTGCACTCGCGCTACTGGATGGACGCCACCGTGTTCCCGGTGTGCAGCCCGGACCTGCTGCTGCGCCAGCCGCTCGACAAGCTGGCCGACTTGCGCCACCACACGCTGATCCACTCGCACACGCCCGGCACCCGCGGCCGCTCGCCGAACTGGGAGGAATGGCTGGAGGCGAACGGCGTGCGCCGGATCGATCCCTTCAAGGGACCGCAGTTCCCCAGCATCTACATGGCATTGGAAACGGCGCAGGCCGGCCACGGCGTGGCGCTGGCCTCGGCCCCGCTGGTCGAGCGCGACCTGGCCGCCGGCCGCCTGGTGCGGCCGCTGCCGGCGGTGATGGAAAATCCGTATTCGTTCTGGATCGTGTGCCCGCGCCAGAACCTGCAGGACGAGCGCATCAAGGCCTTGAGCGCCTGGCTGCTGCAGCAGGCCAAGGCCGGCAAGGCAGCCTAGCGCCGTCCTACAGCGCGAGGCGGCGGAACGGCGTGTCGAGCCACAGGTAGCGCTTGCGCAGCGCGCACAGGCCCCAGGTCAGCAGCAGGGTCAGGCCCAGCAGCAGCGCGTAGCGCAGCTCGACCGCGACCGACTTGATCCCCAGCTTGCTCATGGCCAGGTTCAGCGCCTGCAGGAAGAAGCGGTGCATGACAAAGGAGCCGAGGGCGAAGGCGCCCAGCAGTTCGATCGGGCGCGCCAGGAACAGGCCGGACAGCTTGAGCAGGTGGGCCGCCAGGTACATCCACGCGAACTTGCCGATCGCGCCGGCGCCGGCCACGAGCAGGCTGGTCGCCATCAGCGCCGGGAACAGCGAGGTCAGGTAGACGCCAAGCTGCAGCACCAGCAGCAGCACGATGATGCGGCGCCATTGCAGTTCGTTCACATTGCGCATCACGCCCAGCCACAGCCCGAGCAGGCCGTTGAGCACGAAGGGCAGCACCGGGAAGCCGCCGAATCCCTGTAGGAACAGGAAGCGCAGCCACCACGATTCGGTCGCGCCGTCGGCTTTCAGCTGCACCCGCACCAGGGTGCAGGCCAGCTGCAGCGCCAGCAGCACCGGCAGCGCCAGCCACGGCGAACGCTGCACCATGCGGTACACGGGCACGCCGAGCGCCACCACCAGCGCGGTCGGGAACAGCACGCCGGAAATGGTCCAGTCGGTTTCTAGGGTCAGGAAGCCGATCCACCAGCCGGGCGTGGCCACCAGCGCCAGCTTGCCGGCCATGGCGTCGCGCAGCAGCGCGAACACCGTGTTCGACACCAGCATCACGGCCAGGATCTGGCGGCTGCGGCGCAGCAGCGCGCGTTCGAGCGGCAGCGGGTCGCGCCGGTCGGACAGCACGAATCCGACCGAAAACCCGGACAGCACGACGAATACCACGGTCGCCCAGCCGCCCGGCAGCCACCAGTCCGATACCAGGAAGTGGCTGCCCGCCACCCCCAGCAGGGCCAGCGCATGGGTATTGGTCATCAGGACGAACAGCAGGCCGCGGCACAAGTCGATGTTCGTCGAACGCCGCGCGCCGCCGGCCGTGACGCCGCTCATCGCTGCTTGAACCACTGTTCCATCATCATCAGCACCCACACCATGGTGCCGTGGTAGCCGGCGTGCTCGTTGAGGTGCTGGCCGACCAGCTGGTCGATGAATTCGCCGCGCACGATCTTGCGCGCCTTGAGGTCGGTCAGGCTGTCGGTGGCCAGCTGCTGCAGCGGCTTATGGTGCTGCAGCCAGACCCCGAACGGCAGGCCGAAGCCGTGCTTCTGCTTGGTGATGATCTCGTTCGGCAGGAAGCCCTTGAGCGCCTCCTTGAAGAACCAGCGCAGCTGGGTGCCGTTGAGCTTCTGCTGCGGCGTCAGGCGCGCCGAGAACGCGACCATGTCGTCGTTCAGGAAGGGGAAGGCCACTTCCAGGCCGGCCAGCTCGCAGGCCTTGACCACCTTCGGCAGATCGTTGTCGGCCAGGGTTACCTTCAGGTCCAGCTCCAGCATGCGGTTGATCAGGCTGGCCGCCTCGCTCTTGCCGTAGGTGCGCTCGAGGCCGGCGAGCGGCTGGCCGATGTCGGCGCCGGCCAGGAACTCGGCCGTGAACACTTGCTGCGGGCCGTAGCGGCCCAGCAGGTTGTAGGTCTCGAGGCGGGCCGGCATCGGCACCGACGCTTGCTCGATGTAGCTGCGCGCCTTGCGCATCAGCTTGATGTGCGAGCCGCCCGGGAAGTTGAACACGGCCGGCTCCAGCAAGGCCTTGCGCAGCAATGAAGGCACCATCTCATAGCGCGCGAAGACATGCTGCTTCGAATAGCGCTCGTTGCCTCCGAACAGTTCGTCGCCGCCGTCGCCGCCGAAGATGCGCTGCACGCCGTCGGCGCGCGCCATCCTGGCGCAGTAGAAGCCCGGCACCGCCGAGGCATTGCCGAACGGCTGGTCGTAGACGCTGGCGATCTGCGGGATCGCGGCCACCACGTCGTCCGGCGTCACATAGTATTCATGGTGCTCGGTGCCGAAGTGGCGCGATGCGCAGCGCGCGTACTCCATCTCGTCGTAGCCCTGGGCTTCGAAGCCGATCGAATAGGTCTTGGCGCCCTTGCCGAACACCTCGCACATCATGCCCGAGATGGTCGAGCTGTCGGTGCCGCCGCTGAGGAAGGCGCCGATCTGCTGCGCGCCTGCCGCCTCGCGCACGCTGCTGCGCAGCAGGGCCAGGAATTCCTGCTTGAGCTCCTCGAACGAGCGCGTGCCGTTTTCCTCGAAGCGCATGCGCCAGTAGGGACGCTGCTCGACCCTGCCGTTCTTGAAGTGCAGGTACTCGCCCGGCAGCAGGCGCTGCTGGCCGAGGTAGACCGTGCCGGGACCCGGCACCATGTGGAAGTAGGCGTAGTTGTACAGGCCCTGGTGATCGATGCGGCCGGGCGTGGCCGGGTGGCGCAGGATGGTGTCGGCCGAGGAGCCGAACACCAGGGTGGCGCCGGCCTGCTGCCAGGTCAGGTTGTGCACGCCCATGCGGTCGATCGCGATCAGGGCTTCGCCGCTCTTCTCGTCGACGATGCACAGCGAGAAGGCGCCGCCCAGAC
Organism: Massilia sp.; assembly: GCA_036676245.1. GTDB lineage: Bacteria > Pseudomonadota > Gammaproteobacteria > Burkholderiales > Burkholderiaceae_D > Telluria_A. Next base: position 51,432 of record JAKFDH010000135.1, read on the forward strand.
TGTTGCAGACCGCCTCCGGGCCGTCGCGCCACAGCGTGGCCACCGCACGCGCGATGCCTTCGGCCGCGGCCAGTTCGGCCAGGCGCGCATCGCGCAGGCGCACGATGCCGGCGACCACCACCAGCAAGCCGTCGCGCTGGTAGTGGTGGGCGCTGCCGGCGGCGGCCGCCACGGCCAGCGCCCCGCGTTCGCCGTGCATCGCGTGGACGGGGCTGGCGTCAAAGCGCGCCAGCGGCGCGGCCATCGCTTCAATCAGCGCGCGAGGGTCGCCGGCGCCCTGGCCGATCCATCCGCATACACCGCTCATTGGGCCACTCCAGCTGCTTTATTCATCATGTTCTTCATTGTTTTCTTCAAAGCGGATCAGACCAGCACTTCGCGCGCATGCGGATGGCTGAGGAAATCGGCCGGGCTGGCCGTCAGGCCGTAGGCGCCGGACTGGAATACCACGACCAGGTCGCCCGGCTCGGCGCGCGCCATTTCCATCTGGTCGGCCAGCAGGTCGAGCGGCGTGCACAGGGGGCCGACCACGGACACCGTTTCGCGTTCGCCGCCGTGCACCTTGTTGCCGATCACGGCAGGATAGTTCTTGCGGATCACCTGGCCGAAATTGCCGGAGGCCGCCAGGTGGTGGTGCAGGCCGCCGTCGGTGACCAGGTAAACCTGGCCGCGCGAGACCTTGCGCTCGATCACGCGGCTGACATAGATGCCCGCCTCGGCCACCAGGTAACGCCCCAGTTCGATCATGATGCGCACGCCCGGCAGCGCCGCCTGCACGCCCGGCAGCATCGCCTTCAGGTTGGCGCCCACCGTTTCCAGGTCGAGCCGCGCTTCGCCCGGGAAGTAGGGAATGCCGAAGCCGCCGCCGATGTTCAGCGTGCGCAGCGGGCGCGGCGCGTGCTGCGCCAGCCGGATCGCCAGCGCGAAGGTCTTTTCGTGCGCTTCCCTGAGTGCCTCGACCTTCAGGTTCTGCGAACCGCTGTAGATGTGGAAGCCGTAGAAATCCAGACCGAGGGCTTTGACCCGCGCCAGCATGTCGGGCACCATCTCGGCGTCGACGCCGAACTGCTTGGGGCCGCCGCCCATCTTCATGCCGGAGGACTTCAGCTCGAAATCGGGATTGACCCGCACCTGCACCTTGGGCACGATGCCGAGCGCTTTGCCGAAGGCGGCCGCGCGCTCCATCTCGCCGAACGATTCGAGGTTCAGCACCACGCCGCCGGCGATCGCGCAGCGGATGTCGCTGTCGCTCTTGCCGGGGCCGGCGAAGCTGATTTCGCCCGGGTCCATCGGGGTGTCGAGCGCGACCCGCTGCTCGCCGCCGGAGGCGATGTCGATGCCGTCGACCAGGCCGGCCAGGTGCTGGACCACGGCCGGCATCGGGTTCGCCTTCATCGCGTAGTGCAATTCGATTTCCGGCGGCAGGCAGGCGCGCAGCTGGGCCACGCGCTCGCTCAGCTTGGCGCGGTCGTAGGCGTAGAACGGCGTGCTGCCGACCCGCTCGGCGAGCCGGGTCAGGGCCATGCCGCCGACCTGCAGGCAGTCGTCGACGACGTCGAACTGGTTCAAGGGCGCATGCTGGGGACGGACTGCGCTCATTGCTTGTTTTCCATGAAGGTGTGTTCGTATTGCTGGCTGAGCAGCTTGCGGTCGATCTTGCCGTTCGGGTTGCGCGGCAAGCTGGCCTCGGCCATCACCACCCTGGCCGGCAGCATGTAGGCCGGCAGGTGCGGCTTGCAGGCGGCCAGCAGCTGCTCGGCCGTCATCGCCATGCCCTCCTTCGCCAGCGCCACGACCACGATCGCCTGCCCCAGCTGCGGATGGTCGACGCCGATCGCGGCCGCCTCGGCCACCTGTTCGCGCGCGTACAGGACTTCCTCGACTTCGCTCGGGCTGACCCGGTAGCCGGAGGTCTTGATCATCTCGTCGGCGCGCGTGATGAAGTACAGGAAGCCGTCTTCATCCTTGCGCACGGTGTCGCCCGACCACACCGCCATCTCGGTCAGCACCAGGCCGTGGTTCACCGACACGAAAGGCTTGAACCGTTCCGCGGTCTTGGCAGCGTCGTTCCAGTAGCCGAGCGATACCAGCGCGCCGCGGTGCACCAGTTCGCCAGGCTCGCCGGGATCGCACTCGCTGCCGTCCGGGCGCAGCACCATCACTTCGGCGTTCGGGATCGCCTTGCCCATCGAATCGGGGCGGCGCGCCAGTTCCTCGGGCGGCAGGAAGGTCGAGCGGAACGCCTCGGTCAGGCCATACATCAGGAACGGGCGCGCGTTCGGCAGCGCCGCGCGCAGCGCGTCGAGCGTCGGGCGCTGCATCGCGCCGCCGGAATTGGTCAGGTAGCGCAGCGTGCAGTCGGCCGGCCACGGCAGCGCGGCCAGCTGGATCCATAGCGGCGGCACCGCGGCCAGGCCGGTGATGCGCTCGGCCACCACGGCCTTGAGCACGTCGCGCACCAGCAGGTGGTTGATCAGCACCGCGCAGGCGCCGACCTTGAACGCGGTGGTCAGCTGCGACATGCCATAGTCGAAGGACAGCGGCAGCAGCGCCAGGATACGGTCGTCGGCGGTGTTGCCGAGGTAGCTGGCGACGCTGTTGGCGCCGGCCACGATGTTACGGTGCGACAGCACCACGCCTTTCGGGCGCCCGGTGCTGCCGGAGGTGTACAGGATCGCGGCCATGTCGGTGTCGATGCAGCGGTGCGGCGCGCCGGGCGCCACGCCGACGGTGGCGGCGGCCCACGACAGCACGCGGATGCCGGCGATCGACGGCAGCACGTCGGCGGTGCCGGTGGCGATCACGGTGTGCAGGTCGGGGCAGGACGGCAGGGTCGCGGCCAGCAGCTTGAGCCGGTCGGCCGAGGTGACCAGCACCTTGACGTTGCAGTCGGCCAGGATGTAGCCGACCTGCTCCGGCTTGAGCAGGGGGTTGACCGGCACGTACACGCCGCCGGCGGCGGCGGCGCCGAACATGGCGGCCACGTTCTCAATATTCTTCTCGAGGTAGATGGCGACCCGTTCCCCGCGCTGCAGGCCCAGGGCCAGCAAGCCGTCGGCGGCATGGCGCACGCCATTGGCGAGGGCGGTGTAATCGAGGCGGCGTTCGCCGTAGACCAGCGCTTCGGCGGACGGGGTCCTGCGCGCGGATTCGACTATGAAGTCGTGAACAAGGTCGCTCATTAACACCTTACTAAGAATATGAAATCAAACAGGAATAAGCATTATCATTTTAGCATTTCCGCGCCGCGCCGCTTCCAAAGGGCAAACGCTGGCTGCCCGCGGATGCTTGCCGTCAAATTTTCCCACAACTATGACTGCAAATGCTAGAGTTTAACGCTTGCCCCTGTTGCAAATATTTAAACTTCGAAACAGGGACGGCGGCGCCGGCGGATCGCCCGCCCCTGCACTATTTACGTTCTTCCAGGATACGGGCAATGCCAAGTTTGCAAGAGATCAGTGCGCAGGCCGCACGCACCGTCGACGCCGCGCGCGCGCGCCTCGGCGCCCATGGCACAGCGGCGGCGCTGCGCGCCTTCATCGCCGCCGGCAGCGCCGTCGGTCCCTTCGACAGCTACCGCCACATGCCGGCCGCCGCCCGCGCCCTGTTCGACGGCGTCGATGCGCCGCTGCGCCGCCTGTTCCTGCGCGCCGCGCTGGCCCAGGCCGTGGCCGACCTGCTGGACGGCCCGCGCTTCGCCGCGCTGCCGCCGCGGGTGGCGCACCACCACGCGCTGAACCTGGCGCGCATCGCCGCCGGCGGCGACGACCAGGCCGAATGGCTGGCGCTCGGCCACGACATCTTCCAGAAGGAATTCGGGCTGGCCACCTTACGCCTGTACGCGGCCGGCAGCCAGCTGGTCGACACCCGCTGCGGCGTGGCGCGCTCGCTGCCGTTCAAGGGTCCCCTGTGGCAGGCGCCCGCCAAGATCGTCCGCATCCTGCTGCTGGGCGGCTTCAAGCCCTACTTCCAGGTCCATACCCATAAATTCAACCTCGACGCGTTTAGCGAACAAAGCCGCGAGGAATGCTACCTGTGCTGCGCCGAGCTGTACGCGCTGCACCCGGAAAGCCTGGGCATGTTCGGCTGCAGCTGGTTCTACGACCCGGTGCTGGCCACCATCAGCCCGCGCCTGGCCTACCTGCGCGAAACGGCCGAGCGCCACGGCGCCCAGGTGCTGTTCATGGCGCGCGACGACGACAGCGGCGCGCTGGCCCGTTCGCCGACGCGCCAGCAGCTGCACCGTGAAGGCAAATACCGGCCCAGCACCTATATGTTGCTGTGGGGGAAAAAACAGCAGCTGGCCTGGGCGCGCCGGCGCCTGGCCGCTGACCCGGCTCAGGCGCGCTGCGACTGAGCTTCGGTCTCGGCCAGCGCGGCCGGGGCCGGCGACGCCGGCGAACCGCCGCGCAGCAGCGTGCGCAGCAGCCCGGTGAATCCGCTCATCTCGGCCTCGAACTCCAGCTCGCTGATGGCGGCGCCGTCGAGGAAGCGCGGCAGGTAATGGGCTTGCGCGGCGCTGACCGTGTCCACCAGGCCCGGCAGGCAGGTGGTGGCGGAGAGCACGCCCTGCTCTGCCAGCACGGCCGAGGCGCCGGCGTCGAAATTGCCGCTCGGGTAGCAGTAGTGGCGCGGCTGGGGCAAGCCCTGGGCCACGATGGCGGCGCTGCACGCGGCCAGGTCGGCGCGGAAGGCCTGGGCGTCGCCCGCCGGATAGCGGTGCACATGGCCGTGCAGCTCGATGGCGCAGCCCTGCGCCGGCAGCGCCAGCAGTTCGGCGCCGTTCATGTAGTCGAAGCGGCGCGAATCGAGCTGTAACTGGCCGGCGTCGACGCCGAGGCAGTCGGCCAGCCGCGCCAGCAGCGGCGCGCGTTCGCCCTCGGCCGCCTCGATCGCCGCGCTGGCGCGCGCGCCCAGGCGATCGCGCGCGGCCGGCGTGGACAAGTCCCAGTGGCCGTCGGCGCCGGCGCCGATGCCGGCCACGGTGGCGCTGGACAGGCGCGTTTTCCACAGCAGGTAATGGACGGCCACCGACGGCACCGGCCCCTGTTCGAGGAATTGGCGGGTGCACAGGTAAAGGGTGGACGGGATGCCCATGCGCGCCAGCACCGGCACCAGTTCGCTGGCGGTCGTGTACCAGCCGTCGTCGAAGGTGATGGCGGTCGTCAGCGGCGCGCGCGCGCCGCCGCGCGCGGCCTGCACCGCCGCGCCCAGCGGCACCAGGTTGAAACCGTGGCGCTGCAGCCAGGCCATGCGCGCGGCCAGCAGGGCCGGGCGGCAGAACAGCTTGGCATTGTAGCCGTCTTCGTCGCCGATGCAGCCGCCGTGGTAGCACAGGATGCGCACCTGGCCGCGCGTGAACCGGCGCGCCAGCGCGAACAGGCCGAGCAGGCGGGCAAGGAAAAAGACGGACTGCTTGATGTGTTGTTTCATCCAGAGCAGTTTACCGGTTTTTCGATCCCGCGGCCGGGCGTTTTTGCTGCGCTTGCCATTGCGCCAGCAAGATCGCCGCAGCGAAGATTCCACGTGGAAATTAAAATGTCGTCAAAGTACCACTGGATCATCGGCTCGCTCGACCATAGCGCCGAGGCCGGGTTATACTATTTGTTGTAATAATTATATAAATCTAATTTATCTCGTCCGCCACCCCGGCGGGACTCGAAAGCCACGGAAAACTATGAGCAGCTACGACGTCGATGCGCGGCCGATTCCGGCAGATTCCTTGCCGCCCGCAGCGCCCAAGTCGACCGTCGCCGCTGCCGGCGCCGTGCGCAGCGGTCCCTATCCGAAGCCGAAAGTGCCTGTGTCGCCGGTGTTGTCCTGGGGCTCGCTGGGCCGCGAAGCGGGCCGCCGGCCGAAGTCCATCCTCGATGCAGGACAATCCCGCCTGGTCAGCAGCGGCCGGGTCGCCATTGCGATGGCCTTGCGCGAAATGCATATCGGCGCCGGCGACAGCGTGCTGGTGCCGTCCTACCATTGCGCCTCGATGATCGAGCCGGTGACCTGGTCCGGCGCCACGCCGGTCTTTTACCGGATCAACCCGGACACCTCCGTCAACCTGGACGATATCGCCGCCAAGGTCGGTCCGACGACGCGCCTGCTGCTGGCCGCCAATTACTACGGCTTTCCCCAGCAGCTGGAACAATTGCGCGCCTTTTGCGACGAGCGCGGCCTGCTGCTGCTGGAAGACTGCGCCCACTGCTTCCTCGGCGAATACCGCGGCCAGCCGGTCGGCTCCTTCGGCGACTACGCGATTGCCAGCAGCATGAAGTTCTTCCCCATCTACGAAGGCGGGGCCCTGGTTTCCGCCCGCCACTCGCTGGCCAATGTGCAGCTGCATTCGGCCGGCCTGGGCTTCGAAGGCAAGGCCGCGCTCAGCACCCTGGAAGACAGCTTCCAGTATGGGCGGCTCGGTGCGGTCAAAGCCTTGCTGCGCCTGCCCCTGGTGCTGAAAAACCTGCTGTGGAAGCGGCTCAAGGCACGCCGCGCCGGCGCGCCGCCCTCGCTGGCGCCCGGTTCGTCCGACGGCGGCTTCGCCTTCGACCCGTACTGGATGGGCATGCGCTCCTCGGTATTCTCGCGCCTGATGATGCGGCTGGTGTCGCACCGCCGAATGGGCGAGAAACGCAGGCGCAATTACCTGAAACTGGAAGCGGCGCTGACCGGCCTGCCCGGCGCGCGCCCGCTGTTCCCGACCCTGCCCGATGGCGTCTACCCCTGGGGCTTCCCGCTGCTGACGGACGACCCGCAACGGGTGTTCGCCACCCTCAAGTGGGCCGCCGTTCCCGTCATCCGCTTCGGCGAATACCTGTGGCCCGGCGTCGACGCCAGCGTCTGCGCTGTCAGCGTCGACCTGTCGCGTCGGGTGCTGCAGTTCCCGGTGCATCAGGAATTGCGCGAAGACGAACTCGACTGGATCATCAGCATGGTCCGGCATGCACTCTCACCTCAAGGCACAACGACACAATGAACTGGACCCTCCTGCCCGCCGGCGAATTCGACCAGCATGCCGCACGCTGGCAATCGCTCAACAGCGGCGCTGCCGCAACTCCCCTGCTCGAGCCCGATTTCATCCGGGCCTTGCTGCTCGCCTTCGGCAGCGGCAAGGAGTTGCTGGCTTGCTGCGAGAGCGGCGGCAAGCTGGTGGCCATGACCCTGCTTGCCGCGCGCGGCGCCGGCAACTGGACCACGTTCCAGCCGTCCCAGGCCCCGGTCAGCCCATGGGTACAGGCCGGCGCCGCCGACACCGGCGCGCTGCTGGCCTCCCTGCTGCGCCAATTGCCGGGCTTTCCGCTGGTGCTGAGCCTGACGCAGCGCGATCCGGAACTGTCGCCGCGTCCGCAGGACGCCCCCACCTTGCGCACCCAGGACTATATCCGGACCGCCCGCATCAGCATCGCCGGCAGCGCCGACGACTACTGGGCCGCACGCGGCAAGAACCTGCGCAGCAACCTGAAGAAGCAGCGCGCCAAGCTGCTCAAGGACGGGGTCGCGACCCGGATGCAGATCAGCCGCGACCCGGGCGACATGGCCGCCGCCGTGGCCGACTATGGCAAGCTCGAAAGCGCAGGCTGGAAGGCCCAGGGCGGCACCGCCATCCATCCCGACAATGCCCAGGGACGGTTCTACCGCGCCATGCTCGAGGCGTATGCCGCGCGCGGGGCCGCCAGCGTCTACCGCTACTGGTTCGACCAGCAGCTGGTGGCCATGGATTTCTGCATCGAAGGCAGCGGCTGCATCATCGTCCTGAAAACGACCTACGACGAGAGCGTGCCGAACAGCCTGTCGCCGACCTTGCTGATGCGTGAAGAGGCGGTGCGCCAGATCTTTGACGAAGCGCGCTTCGCCCGCCTCGAGTTCTACGGCAAAGTCATGGACTGGCATACGCGCTGGACCGATGAAATCCGCACCATGTACCATGTCACTTCCTATCGCTGGCAGCTGCTGCTCGGTTTGCGCCAATTGAAGGAGTCGACGCTGGTGCGCCAGCTGCGCGCGCCGCGCCAGCCGGCGCCCGCCGCAAGCACCCCCCCCCCATCTGTCACCACGGAGTAGCAATGTATCTCGACGAAGTCAAAACCATCCTCGGCGATGTTCTCAGCCTGGGCGACGCGCGCCATGCCCTGACCGAGTCATCGGGCCTGCTCGGCAGCATTCCCGAGCTCGACTCGATGGCCGTGGTCCACCTTATCACCGCGCTCGAAGAGCATTTCGGCATCGTCGTCGACGACGACGAAATCAGCGCCAGCACCTTCGAGACGGTCGGCACCCTGAACGCCTTCATCCAGCAAAAACTGGGCTGATGGCAGGCTTGCCCCAGGCCGTGCCGGCCCGGCCGTTCTTCCTCGCGGCGGCGCCGGGACAGCGCTTCTGCCTGTACCACCCGCCCGCCGGCGCCTGCCGCGGCGCGCTGCTCTACCTGCATCCCTTCGGCGACGAGATGAACAAGTCGCGCCGGATGGCGGCGCTGCAGGCGCGCGCGCTGGCCGCGCTCGGCTACGGCGTGCTGCAGATCGACCTGCACGGCTGCGGCGACAGCAGCGGCGATTTCGCCGACGCCCGCTGGGACGGCTGGAAGGACGACGTGGCGCTGGCCGCGGCCTGGCTGCGCGCCGAAACCGGCCAGCCGGTCGCGCTGTGGGGCCTGCGCCTGGGCGCCCTGCTGGCGCTCGACTGCGCGCGCATGCCGGGCGCGGCGCCGGCCGCCGTGCTGCTGTGGCAGCCGCTGGTCAACGGCGCGACCTTCCTGACCCAGTTCCTGCGCATGAAGATGGCCAACCAGCTGCTGTCCGAAGGCGCCGACAGCGGCAGCGGCACCAAGGCCCTGCGCGAAACCCTGCGCGCCGGCAGCCCGCTCGAAGTGGCGGGCTACGAACTGGCGCCGGCCATGGCCGACGCCATCGAAGCGCTCGACACGAAGGCGCTGGCGGTCGCCGGCTGCCCGGTGCACTGGTTCGAGGTGGTGTCGGCGGCCGGGCGCGCGATCGCCCCGGCGGCGGCGCGCATCGGCGCCGCCTGGGAACAAGCCGGGGTCGACCTGCGCGTGCACGTGGTGCACTGCCTGCCGTTCTGGGCCACCCAGGAAATCGCCGAATGCCCCGCCCTGCTGGCCGCCACCGCGGCCGCGCTGACCGACACGACACCATGACGTACCAGGAACACGCCCTCAGTTTCGAATGCCGCGGCGAACAGCTGTTCGGCATCGCCAGCCTGCCCCGACAAAGCGCCGCGCGCGCCGTGCTGATCGTCGTCGGCGGCCCGCAATACCGGGCCGGCAGCCACCGCCAGTTCACGCTGCTCGCGCGCAGCCTGGCCGAACAGGGCATCGCCTCGCTGCGCTTCGACTACCGCGGCATGGGCGACAGCGGCGGCGCGGCGCGCGACTTCGAGGCCGTCGGCGACGACCTGCGCGCCGGCGTCGACCAGCTGCTGGCGGCGGCGCCGGGCGCCAGCGAAGTGGTCATCTGGGGCCTGTGCGACGCCGCCACGGCGGCCATGTTCTATGCCGGCACCGATCCGCGCGTGACCGGCCTGGTGCTGCTCAATCCCTGGGCCCGGACCGCCGACGGCATCGCCCGCACCACGCTCAAGCACTACTACCGCCGGCGCCTGCTGGACCCGGCGTTCTGGAAGAAGGTATTCAGCGGCCGCTTCAACCCGGCCACCGCCGGCAAGTCGCTGGCGCGCCTGCTGGGCGCCGCGCGCGCCGGCGCCAGCACCGCCGCCGGGCCGGCGCAGGCGGATGCGCCGGTCGCCAGCGGGCCGCTGCCCGAACGCATGCTGGCCGGCGTCAGCCGCTTCAAGGGAAACATCTTATTGATAATTAGCGGCGTCGACATGACGGCGCAGGAGTTCATGGACATGGTCAAGGCTTCGCCCAAGTGGCAGCAGCAACTGGGCGCCGCGCGCGTGACGCGCCGCGATTTCGCCGTCGCCGACCACACCTTCTCGCGCCGCGCCTGGCGCGACCAGGTGGCCGAATGGACCGGGACCTGGGTGCGCTCATGGTAAGCGCGCCGAAGCGGGTGCTGATGGTGGCTTTCCACTACCCGCCGCTGCGCGGCAGCAGCGGCATCCAGCGCACCTTGAAGTTTTCGCAGTACCTGCCGCAGTTCGGATGGCAGCCGCTGGTGCTGAGCGCCCATCCGCGCGCCTACGCCAATACCGGCGACGACCAGATGAGCGACATTCCCGCCAGCGTGGTGGTGCGGCGCGCCTTCGCGCTCGATACCAAACGCCACCTGTCGTTCCGCGACCGCTACCTCAGCTGGATGTCGCTGCCCGACCGCTGGGTGACATGGGGCCTGGGCGCCGTACCGGCCGGCTTGCAGCTGATCCGCAAGCACCGCCCGCAGGTGCTGTGGTCGACCTACCCGATCGCCACCGCCCACCTGATCGGACTTGCCTTGCAGCGGCTGAGCGGCCTGCCGTGGGTCATCGATATGCGTGACCCGATGACCGATGAAGGCTATCCGGCCAATCCGGCCATCCGCCGCGCCTACCTGTGGATCGAAAAGCTGGCGCTGCGCCATTGCACGCGCGTGGTCTGCACCACGCCGGGCGCCATCGCCAGCTACCGCAAGCGCTTCCCGGAGATCCCCGCGGAACGCTTCAGCCTGATCGAAAACGCGTTTGACGAAGAAAACTTTGCCGATGCCGAAACGCTGGCGGCGCCGGCGGCCGGGCCGGACGATCCCTTGGTGCTGGTCCACAGCGGCATCATCTATCCCTCGGAACGCGACCCTGGCCCCCTGTTCGCGGCCCTGGCCACGCTGCAGCAGCAAGGGCATGTCAGCGCCGCCAATTTCAGCCTGATCCTGCGCGCCACCGCCCATGACGACTACCTCGCGCCCATGATCGAAGCGGCCGGCATCGCCTCGCTGGTGACGCTGGCGCCGCGCGTGTCCTACCGTGAGGCGCTGTCCGAGATGGTCAGCGCGGGCGGCCTGCTGATCCTGCAGGCGGCCAATTGCAACCACCAGGTGCCGGCCAAGCTCTACGAATACTTGCGCGCCCGGCGCCCGGTCCTGGCGCTGACCGATCCCACCGGCGACACCGCGGCGACGCTGCGCAAGGCGGGAATCGACAGCATCGCCCCGCTCGACGATAAGGAAGCCATCATGGCGGCGCTGCTGGCATTTATCACCCTGGCCAGGGAGGGCCGCGCTCCGCTGGCCTCCCCCGCATGCATCGAGGCCAATTCACGGCAAGCCAGAAGCGCTGCGCTGGCCGCCCTGTTCGACGACATCACGACCGCAGTGCAAAGGAAGAGCGCATGAACATCCGCATGACCATCCACTACCCGCTTGCCGCCGCCCTGCTGCTGCTGGCCAGCACTTTCGCCCAGGCCGCCAATCCATGCGGCGAGCTGACCAACGCCTACGGCCCCTTCGACTACCGCAAGCGCTACACCCACCACGCGGACAATATTCGCCTGGTCGAGATGGCCCACTTCCCCGAGTCGGTCGAACAAGGCATCAAAGGCCTTTCCGGCACCGTCGGCCAGGCGCTCGACTACACCTTGCGCGCCTTCCCGAACCATTCGCGCGCCCTGGCTGCGCTGGCGCGGATCGCGGTCAAGGAGAAGAAACTACAGCTCGAAGGCGGACGCTATCCGGTCGAATGCTATTTCGACCGCGCCATCCGCTTCGCGCCGGACGACGGCGCGGTGCGCGCCACGTATGGCACCTACCTGATGGCGCGCGGCCAGACCGAGGTCGCGGCCGGCATGTTCGCCGCCGCCGTCGCCCTCGACCCGCAGAACGCGACGATCAACTACAACCTCGGCCTGGCCCAGTTCAAGCTGAAGAACTACGACAAGGCCAACCTGTACGCCCAGAAGGCCTACGCGCTGGGCTTCCCGCTGCCGGGCCTGCGCAAGATGCTGGAGGCCGAAGGCAAGTGGGATCCGGCCGCCAAACTGCCGGAAGAGGCGCCGGCGCCGGACAGCGCTCCCGCCGGCACGGCCGCGCCGGACGCGGCGGCGGCGGTGCCGGCGCCCAAGACGCCGGAACCGATCAAGTAGCGCGCGCGCTGCCGGATGCGCGCCGCCGCCGCGATGTGCGCACCGGCGGCGCCGGCGGCGCACGCCACTGCATGGCCACGCGCATGCCGGCGGCCACCACCAGCGCCGCGCCAAGGAACAGGGCGCTCCAGCGGGCGGCAAGCACGCCGTCGGGCAGGATCTCGGTCCGGTTCTGGCCCAGCAGGAACTGGACCCCGGAGAACAGGCGGCCATTGTTCAGCACCGCGTCTTCGATTCCCAGGTTCAGCAGGCCCCAGCTGGCGCCGAGCACCGCCACGCCCGCCAGCAGCAGCGCCGGCCAGGCCCGCCTGCGCGGCGCGTAGGCCCCGAGCGCGGTGCTGTAGGCACCGAACAGCAGCACGTTGAGCGCCAGGAAATACTCGCCCCCATCGCTCACCAGCTCGGTCACATTGTCGGTGACGCTCCAGTCCAGCACCACCAGCTTGGCCAGCAGCCAGCACGGCAGCATGACCAGCGCGGCGTACACGACGCGCGCGCCGCGCTCCTCGCGCCGCCCCATGGCCAGCATCGACAGCAGCAGTGGCACCATGAACACGCAGTACAGCGCGATGAAGCGCAGCACCCGCTCGGCGCCGGCGATCAGCTTGGCCGGCCAGGCCGCCACGCCGGCGCGCCAGGCGTCGCCCCACAGGTTGTCGTCGACGATGCGCCGGTACAGGTCGGGCGCGCCGATGATCTTGTTGAGCATGATCTCCGGGGTCGCCAGGTTCAGCAGCAGGAAGCTCACCAGCGCCAGCCCCACCAGCAGCAGCGGCAGCAGGAACAGAGCGCGCTGGCGCCGCGCCAGGCGCGCCTGCACCAGGTGCGCGGCCAGCCAGGGGCCGCTGCCCAGCCACAGCAGCGCCAGCGAGAAGAAGGCCGCGCCGGCCAGGGCATGTTCGCCGAATAGCTTCTTCAGGTTATAGGGCACCGTCGGCAGCTGCACCAGCAGCCACATGCCCAGCGTCAGGGCCAGCAGCAGGGCGGCCAGCGGCAGCAGGCCCTTCGCTGTTGCGCCACGCCCCGGCGCCGGCGGCGCGGTGGCCGGGGCGGACGCGGCCGGCGGCGGCGGCGCGG
>JAKFDH010000136.1:0-9789 GCA_036676245.1 Massilia sp.
GAAGTCCCCATCCAAGCGCGGCATGCACCGCTCGCACGACTTCCTGGTCGCGCCGCAACTGGGTATCGAGCCAACCACCGGTGAAACGCACCTGCGTCACCACATCAGCCCGAACGGCTTCTATCGTGGTCGTAAAGTCCTCAAGACCAAAAACGACGAGTAATCGACGTTTTGTCTTTGAGTAAGATAAAAGCGGTGCAACGTATTAACCCTGCGTCGCGCCGCTTTTTCTTTGCCCTCGGCTGCAAACCACTTTTGCACACCGTCATTTTGAAATTCGCTGACTCTGACTGGCGTTCGTCCATTTACAGATCGCATCTTGCCGCCAGTTTTGACTGACCTGCGGTTCGACCCCGACAAATGACAATAAAAATCTCCATCGACTGCATGGGCGGCGACCACGGCCCGTCCGTCACGATCCCCGCGGCCATTTCTTTCCTTGCGCGCCAGCCCGAGGCCGAACTGATCCTGGTCGGCCTGGAAGAGGTGCTGCGCGCCGAACTGAAGAAGCACAAGGCCGAGACCCATCCGCGCCTGTCGATCCAGCATGCCTCCGAAACCGTCACCATGGACGATCCGCTCGAAGTGGCGCTGCGCCGCAAGAAGGATTCGTCGATGCGCGTCGCCATCGAGATGGTCAAGGACGGCAAGGCCCAGGCTTGCGTTTCGGCCGGCAATACCGGCGCGCTGATGGCGATCTCGCGCTATGTGCTCAAGACCATGGCCGGGGTCGACCGTCCCGCCATCTGCTCGATCCTGCCGAACCAGAAGGACGGCCCCACCTATATGCTGGACCTGGGGGCGAACGTCGACTGCGAACCGCATCACCTGCACCAGTTCGCCATCATGGCCTCGGTGCTGGTGTCGGCCATGGAGGGCATCGCGCGCCCGACGATCGGCCTGCTCAACGTGGGTACCGAAGACATCAAGGGCAATGAGGTGGTCAAGGCCACGTCGATGCTGCTGCAGGCGGACCACCAGCGCGGCGCCCTGAATTTCCACGGCAACGTCGAGGGCAACGACATCTTCAAGGGCACCACCGACATCGTCGTGTGCGACGGTTTCGTCGGCAATGTCACGCTCAAGGCGATCGAAGGGCTGGCGCGCTTCATGGGCACCACCCTGAAGGCCGAATTCAAGCGCAATATCGTCAGCATGCTTGGCGCCTTGATCGGCGGGCGCGCGCTCAAGGCCTTCAAGGACAAGATGAACCCCTCGCGTTACAACGGCGCCAGCCTGCTCGGTTTGCGCGGCCTCGTGTTCAAGAGCCATGGCGGCGCCGATTCTTACTCTTATGAGTGGGCGATCAAACGCGCCTTCGATGCCGCCAAATATAATGTGCAGGAGCAAGTCTCGACCAAGATCGCCGAGCTGATGCCGCGCACCCCAGAGAACGATCCGGCAGGTTCAACAATTCAGTAGGAATGCCCGCAATGACCTTGTACAGCAAAATTATCGGTACCGGCAGCTACCTGCCAAAACAGCGCGTAACGAATGAGGACCTGACAAGCCAGCTGGAGGCCAAGGGCATCGAGACTTCCGATGAATGGATCGTCTCGCGCAGCGGCATTTCGGCGCGCCATTTCGCCGCCGCCGGCGAACTGTCGTCCGACCTCGCGGTCGAAGCGGCCAAGCGCGCGCTCGACATGGCCGGCATGCAGCCAGACGACATCGACCTCGTCATCGTCGCCAGTTCGACCCCCGATTTCTACGGCAGCTTCCCGAGCACGGCCTGCATCGTCCAGCGCAAGCTCGGCATGCATAACGGCTGCGCCGCGTTCGACGTGGCAGCCGTGTGCAGCGGCTTCGTCTACGCGGTGTCGACCGCGGACGCCTTCATCAAGGCCGGCGTGCACAAGAACGTGCTGGTGATCGGCGCCGAAGTGTTCTCGCGCATCCTCAATTTCGAAGACCGCACGACCTGCGTGCTGTTCGGCGACGGCGCCGGCGCGATTGTCATGACGGCATCGGAAACCCCTGGCATCCTTGCCACCCGCATGCACGCCGACGGCCGCCACGCCGACATCCTCAGCGTGCCGGGCCACCTGAACGGCGGCGCGATCGCCGGCAGCGCTTTCCTGTACATGGACGGCCAGGCCGTGTTCAAGCTGGCCGTCACCGTGCTCGAGGAAGTGGCCCATGAAGTGCTGGAAGCGGCCGGCATGGCTTCCGGACAGGTCGATTGGCTGATCCCGCACCAGGCCAACATCCGCATCATGAAGAGCACCGCCAGGAAACTCGGTCTGCCGATGGAAAAAATGGTCGTCACCGTCGACCAGCACGGCAATACCTCGGCCGCCTCGATCCCGCTTGCCTTCGACACCGCGGTGCGCGACGGCCGCATCCAGCCGGGCGACAATGTGATGATCGAAGGCGTCGGCGGCGGCTTCACATGGGGCGCGGCCCTGTTCCGCATGTAATCAGGAGATTGTGCATGTCTAAAGTAGCATTCGTATTCACCGGCCAGGGTTCGCAAGCGGTCGGCATGCTCGGCGGTTTCGCCGGCAACCCGGTGGTCGGCCAGACCGTCGCCGAGGCCTCCGACGCGCTCGGCTTCGACCTCGGCAAGATGATCGCCGAAGGCCCGAAGGAAGACCTGGACCTGACCACCAATACCCAGCCGGTCATGCTGACCGCGGCGGTGGCCGTGTACCGCGCGTGGATCGCCGCGGGCGGCGCCGCGCCGGCCGTCGTCGCCGGCCATAGCCTGGGCGAGTATTCGGCGCTGGTGGCCGCCGGCGTGATCGCGTTCAAGGACGCGGTGCCGCTGGTGCGCTTCCGCGCCCAGGCGATGCAGGAAGCGGTGCCGGTCGGGCAGGGCGGCATGGCCGTCATCCTCGGCCTGGCGGCCGATGCCGTGCAAGCCGTGTGCCGCGACGCTGCGGCTGCCGAGCCTGGCTCGGTGGTGGAGGCGGTCAACTTCAACGAGCCGACCCAGATCGTGATCGCCGGCCATAACGGCGCCGTCGAACGCGCCTGCGAACTGGCCAAGGCGGCCGGCGCCAAGCGCGCCATGAAGCTGTCGGTGTCGGCGCCTTTCCATTCCTCGCTGCTCAAGCCGGCTTCGGACCGCCTGCGCGACTACATGGCGCCGCTCGCGTTCGCCGCGCCGCGGATCGCCCTGATCAACAATGTCGACGTGGCGATCCTGAACGATCCGGCCGGCATCAAGGATGCGCTGGTGCGCCAGGCCGCCGGCCCGGTGCGCTGGGTCGAGACGATGCAGAAGATGGCGCTTGACGGCGTCACCCAGGTCATCGAGTGCGCCCCGAGCAAGGTGCTGATCGGCATGGCCAAGCGCATCGACGCCAGCCTGGCGGGCGAAGCCCTGGTCGACCAGGCCGCGCTCGAGCGCGTGCTGGCGGCGACCAAGGCTTGACGTCGTCGGCTTAAACCCATAAAACCAGAAGGACCCACATGAATCTCGAAAACCAAGTCGCCCTCGTCACCGGCGCATCGCGCGGCATCGGCAAAGCCATCGCCCTCGAATTGGCGCGCCAGGGCGCGAAAGTGGTCGGCACCGCCACCACCGAAGCGGGCGCGGCCGCCATTTCCGACTACCTGGCCGAATTCGGCGGCCAGGGCGTGGTCCTGAACGTGACCGACGCCGCCAACTGCAGCGCCGTGGTCGACGCCGTCGCCAAGAGCTACGGCAGCCTGTCGATCCTGGTCAACAATGCCGGCATCACCGCCGACCAGCTGGCCATGCGCATGAAGGACGAGGAATGGGACAGCGTCATCGCGACCAACCTGACCGCCGTCGGGCGCCTGTCGCGCGCCGTCCTGCGCGGCATGATGAAAGCGAAAACTGGGCGTATCATTAATATCACGTCGGTCGTCGGCTCGTCCGGCAACCCGGGCCAGATGAACTACGCGGCCGCGAAAGCGGGCGTGGCGGGCATGAGCCGGGCGCTGGCGCGCGAGATCGGCAGCCGCAACATCACGGTCAACTGCATCGCCCCGGGTTTCATCGATACCGACATGACGAAGGCCCTGAGCGCCGAGCAGCACGCCTCGCTGCTGACCCAGATTCCACTGGCGCGCCTGGGCGCACCGGAAGATATTGCCCACGCCGTCGCCTTCCTGGCCGGGCCGCAAGCCGCCTACATCACGGGCACGACCCTGCACGTGAATGGCGGGATGTATATGAATTGATGAGAAAATGGCAGGATAGGGGCCGCCGCCCTGCGGTTCGAGGCGGCCCGATCGGTCAAAATCTCATCATTTAGCAGCACTTTCGGTTGAAATCACGTCAAACACCGAAATTAGTTTTTCAACGCGCAAACCTGATAAAATGCGCGCACTTTCCGTAACACACACAATGGAGCCATAACATGTCGGATATCGAACAACGCGTTAAAAAAATCGTCGCTGAGCAACTGGGCGTTGCAGAAGTAGACATCAAAATCGAATCCTCGTTCGTTGACGACCTCGGCGCTGACTCGCTGGACACCGTGGAACTGGTGATGGCGCTGGAAGACGAATTCGAAATGGAAATCCCTGACGAGCAGGCAGAAAAGATCACGACCGTAAAACAAGCCATCGACTACGCCACGGCGCACGTCAAGGCCTAAGTCCTGAGTCTCCGGGAGAATCGCTTGAGCCGTTCACGTCGTGTCGTCATCACCGGCCTGGGCTGCGTCTCACCAATCGGCAATAATTTGGCCGACACGTGGACCGCAGCGCTGGCCGGCAAGTCGGGGATCGCCGGCATCACCAAGTTCGATGCCACCTTGTTCTCGACCAATTTCGCTGGTGAAGTCAAAGGCTTCAATGTCGAGGATTACATCCCCGCCAAGGAAGCGCGCCATATGGATACCTTCATCCATTACGGCATGGCTGCCGGCATCGATGCCCTGAAGGATTCCGGGCTGGAAGTGACCGAGGCCAATGCCGAGCGCATCGGCGTGATGGTCAGTTCGGGCATCGGCGGCTTGCCGCTGATCGAGGAAACCAAGGCCGACTATGACAAGCGCGGTCCGCGCCGCATCTCGCCGTTCTTCGTGCCCGCATCGATCATCAACATGATCTCCGGTAACCTGTCGATCAAGTTCGGCCTGCGCGGCCCGAACCTGTCGATCGTCACCGCCTGCACCACCGGCCTGCACAGCATCGGCCTGGCCGGGCGCCTGATCGAATACGGCGATGCCGACGTGATGATCGCCGGCGGCGCCGAGGCGACCATTTCGCCGCTCGGCCTGGGCGGCTTCGCCTCGGCCCGCGCGCTGTCCTCGCGCAACGACGATCCGGCGACGGCCTCGCGCCCGTGGGACCGCGACCGCGACGGCTTCGTGCTCGGCGAAGGCGCCGGCGTGATGGTGCTCGAAGAATACGAGCACGCCAAGGCGCGCGGCGCCCGCATCTACGCCGAGCTGATCGGCTTCGGCATGAGCGCCGATGCCTACCACATGACCTCGCCGGTCGAAGATGGCAGCGGCGCCAGCCGCTGCATGGTGTCGGCGCTGAAGAACGCCGGCGTCAACCTCGAGCAGGTCGATTACGTCAATGCGCACGGCACCTCGACCCCGCTGGGCGACGTGGCCGAAGTGCAGGGCATCAAGAAGACCTTCGGCGCGCACGCCAGGAAGCTGGTGGTCAACTCGACCAAGTCGATGACCGGCCACTTGCTGGGCGGCGCAGGCGGACTCGAGGCGGTGTTCTCGGCGCTCGCGGTGTACCACCAGGTATCGCCGCCGACGATGAACATCTTCAACCAGGATCCTGCCTGCGACCTCGACTTCTGCGCCAACGAAGCGCGCGCCATGAAGATCGACGTCGCCGTCAAGAACTCCTTCGGCTTCGGCGGCACCAACGGTACCCTGGTGATCGGCAAGATGTAATGAACCATCCGCGCCCGCCCTTGTCTTAAGGGTGGGCGTCTTCACTGCCCCGCAAGTTCTGCGGCCGGCGTCCAGCAAGTCCCTCCAAGAGCACCATGTCGATTGCGGTTTCCGCCGTCATCCTTCCGTCGCGCCTGTTGCGCGCGTCGCTTGCCGCCTGTGCCGCCGTTCACCTGGGCGCCAGCCTGGCGCTGGCCGCCGCGCCGGGCCCGCCGGCGGCCGCCGGCCTGCCCGCGCTCGCCTGTGCCCTGTGCGCCTTGTTGCTCGCGCGCCGGGCGGGGCAGCGTCCAAACGTGCGCCGGATTGATATTTCTGGACTCGGGGAGATTCGCCTGACGGTACAACAGGAGGCATCGGCTACGGGGCCGCTGGCGCTGTGCCCGGGGTCGACGCTGTGGCCGCGGCTGCTGTTGCTGCGTTTGCGTCCCCGTGAAGGCGGCGGCAGGGCGCTGGCCCTGGCGCTACTGCCCGACAGCGTGGCGCCCGGCGCTTTCCGGGCATTGGCGGTCGCTGTGCGGCATGTTGCCGAACGCGACAATAAATTGTTCGGAAACAACAAAATACTTTGAACTTATTGCAACGGGCCAACTCTTATACATAGGACGCGCGCCCGGGCAGAGGATAAAAGCCGGTGACAACAGAACGCGAGGGGGATCAGCTGCTGGTTGAACGCGTCCAGGCTGGCGAGCGGCAGGCGTTCGACCTGCTGGTGGCCAAGTATCAGCGCAGGCTGTTGCGCCTTGTCTCACGCCTTGTGCACGACCCTGCCGAGGCCGAAGACGTGGTGCAAGAGACGTTTATCAAGGCGTACCGTGCCCTGCGGCACTTCCGCGGCGATTCCGCATTCTATACCTGGCTCTATCGGATAGGAATCAACACGGCCAAGAATTTTCTCGTCACACAGGGCAGGCGTGCCCCGACCTCGACCGAGGCCGATGCCGAGCGCGCCGAAGCGTTTGACGATGCGGACAGCTTGCGCGACATCAACACACCGGAGTCTGTGTTGGCGAGCAAGCAAATTGCCCATACGGTCAATGCGGCGATGGAGGCGCTGCCGCTGGAACTGCGGACCGCGATTGTCCTGCGCGAGATTGAAGGTTTGAGCTACGAAGAAATATCTGAAGTCATGGCATGTCCCATCGGCACGGTACGCAGCCGTATTTTCCGGGCACGCGAAGTCATCGCCGAAAAGTTGAGGCCGCTTCTCGATTTTCCGGTTGACAAGCGACATTAGGTGTAGCAATGATTGTGATA
Source organism: Massilia sp. (assembly GCA_036676245.1). GTDB lineage: Bacteria > Pseudomonadota > Gammaproteobacteria > Burkholderiales > Burkholderiaceae_D > Telluria_A. The sequence continues at coordinate 7,095 of JAKFDH010000136.1, forward strand.
CTAGGTTTATGCAGGCATACACACCTACTGTGATGGAATTCGTGATGGACACGCACAAGAAAATCCGCGAGCACATTTCCGCGCTGAGCGACGGCGAGTTATCCGCCGCCGACGTGGAGCTGGCGCTCGCGGCCTTGCAATCGGCCGATGGCCAGCTGGCTTGGAACAGCTATTTCCGGATTGGCGATGTGCTGCGGGCCCAGGCCACGCCCGAGTTGTCCGACCATTTCGATGCGGCGCTGGCAGCGCGCCTCGATGCCGAGGCGCCGCCGATCCGGCGCGCGCCGGTGCCGCCGTCCGCCGGCCCGGCCGCCGCCGCCCAAGCCAATGCCGACAGCAACGCGCCCGCAGTGGAGGCGGCGCCGGCGAATACCCGTTCGAACTAGGGCCTGCGGCATGGAACGAGGGTGGGTGAGCCCGCAGGGCGCTACCCACCAGGAGCCGCCGGCGGCGCCTGGTGGGTAGCGCTATCGCTCACCCACCCTACCCACCGCCATTGTCCCGAGCCAGAGACAATCTTGCCATTTTCGCTTACCATGGCGACAACCATCACCACCACATTTTCCCCATGACGATCACCCGACAACTTGTTTCGGCCATGCTCTTCGCGAGCGCCACCTTGCTGTGCGTCCCGGCCGCGCTGGCCCAGGCCCCGGCGGGCAAGCCGCTGGTCACCGGCTTGCCCGATTTTACCGACCTGATCGAAAAGGTCGGACCGGCCGTGGTCAACATCCGCACCACCGAGAAGGTCAAGCTGGGGCAGGGCGGCCCGGGCGACGAGGAAATGCAGGAATTCCTGCGCCGCTTCTTCGGCACTCCGGTCCCGCGCACGCCAAGCCCGGCGCCGCGCGGGCGCCGCACGCCGCAGCCGCAGGACGAGGAAGTGCAGCGCGGCGTCGGCTCCGGCTTCATCATCTCGGCCGACGGCTATGTGCTGACCAACGCCCACGTGGTCGACGGCGCCGACGAGGTGCTGGTGACGATGACGGACCGGCGCGAATTCAAGGCCAAGGTGCTCGGCTCGGACAAGCGCTCCGACGTGGCGCTGCTGAAGGTCGACGGCGCCAGCCTGCCGCGCCTGCTGGTGGGCGACTCCGGCAAGATCCGCGTCGGCGAATGGGTGATCGCGATCGGCTCACCGTTCAACCTCGAAAACACGGTCACCGCCGGCATCATCTCGGCCAAGGCGCGCGATACCGGCGAATACCTGCCGCTGATCCAGAGCGACGTGGCCGTCAATCCCGGCAACTCGGGCGGTCCGCTGATCAATATGCGCGGCGAGGTGATCGGCATTAACTCCCAGATCGCGACCCTGTCCGGCGGCTACAACGGCATCTCGTTCGCGGTGCCGATCGACGAAGTGATGCGGGTGGCGGACCAGCTCAAGAAGTCGGGCCGGGTCACGCGCGGGCGCCTGGGCGTGCAGATCGGCGACGTCAGCAAGGACGTCGCCGAATCGCTGGGCCTGGGCAAGGCGCGCGGCGTCGAAGTGGCGATGGTCGAAGCGGGCGGTCCGGCCGACAAGGGCGGCATCAAGGTCGGCGACATCATCCTCAAGTTCAACGGCCAGGCGATCGAGAAGACTTCCGACCTGCCGCGCCTGGTGGGCGCGACCGCGATCGGCAGCCGCGCCGTCGTCACCGTCTGGCGCAAGGGGCAGCAGCAGGATATCCCGGTCAGCATCGTCGAACTCGACGAAGAGCGCAGCGCCAGGAAAGTCACGCCGAAGAAGCCGAAGCCGGAGCAGGTGGCCAATGCGCTCGGCCTGCACGTGTCCGACCTGAGCGAGGCCCAGCGCAAGGAGCTCAAGCTCGACAGCGGCGTGCTGGTCGACGCCGCCGAAGGCGCGGCCTCGCGCGCCGGGATGCGCGCCGGCGACCTGGTGCTGCAGCTGAACAACGTCGAAGTCAGGGACGCCAAGACCTTCAACGCGCTGGTGGCCAAGCTCGATCCGAAGAAGCCGGCCGCGCTGCTGGTCAAGCGCGAGGAGACGACCCAGTACGTGGTCGTCAAGCCGCGCCAGTGACGCCGCCGTTGACGATTCCGTTCACGCTCTATTCGCGCAGCTGGTGCCACCTGTGCGACGACATGCTGGCCGCCTTGCTCAAGCTGCAGGGCGAGGAGCGGCGCTTCGATGTGACGGTGGTCGACGTCGACGCCGACGAGGCCCTGGTGGCGCGCTTCGACGAGCTGGTGCCGGTGCTGTTCGGCCGGCCCGGCCAGCCCGAGCTGTGCCATTATTTCCTGGACGAAGCGGCGGTGCGGGCCTACGTCGCCAGCGCATCTGTTGTGTAATTCGCAAACTTTCCAGGCAAATCCAGCCTTCCCCCGACGCTTCCCTCTATAAACCGGGCTTTCTACCCTGAAATCCGGTAAAATGCTTGGGTCGGAAAAGCTGCTGCCCCTGCAGACGGCTGTTTCGCTTGATAAGGCGCTCGCCTGGGGATGCCAAGCCCCCCTCGGAGCGCTTTTTTCGTATGGCGCTGGCAAACGCGCGGCGCCCCAAGCACCGGCCCCACTGTCGTCCTTCCTGTTTTTGAGCTTTGTTAATGAACAACATACGTAACTTCTCCATCATCGCCCACATCGATCACGGCAAATCGACGCTGGCCGACCGCATCATCCAGATCTGCGGCGGCCTGTCCGACCGCGACATGGAGGCGCAGGTGCTCGATTCGATGGACCTGGAGCGCGA
>JAKFDH010000137.1:0-53048 GCA_036676245.1 Massilia sp.
AACCGGTGAAACCGGGGTCAGTGCCGACAAAAGCAGCCGGTCCCAACGATAAGGCCTTATCGTTGGGACCGGCTGCTTTTGTCGGCACTGACCCCGGTTTCACCGGTTTCGTCATACGCCGGTCACAATTGATCGCAGCGCTTTTGCATAGCGTGCTGAGCCGTTGTTTTTTTGCGAAAAACAAACGGCGAGATCAATTTTTGTTGAACCGCCCATCGTGCCTGCGCCTGCGATGTGGTGGAATGGAGTGCAGACACGCACCGGTATCGCGCAATGGGATGCCGGTGATTTTTCGTGACATCAGGTCACTTCAATCGACAGGCACAGCCCATTGCACGGATGGCGAAGGCCGTTGCCAGGATTGAGAGTTTGAATTGAATCAATTGATAGAGCCATCATGGAAAGTAATCGTCGGTTTCGACGGCCCCGCATCGTTACCCGCGCGGTGCGCAAACTGCGCGCCCGCGCCGCTTCGACCAATTACGGACGCACGCGTGCGGCGTCCGAGCTGAAATCCCCACAAGCGCACCTGTCCCTCGTCACCGAGCCTTACCTGGGCGAGGAGCCGGCCGCGGCCGTCCCGGCCGAGCCGCCGGTGGCCGACGCGCCGCCGCCGCCACGGCGCAGCCGCGTCAAGTGGGTGCTGTTCCTGATCCTGATGGCGGTGCTGTCGGTGCTGGCGGCGCTCGCCTATTACGAAATGCGCACCTCCGCCTTCCAGGCCCATTTCTTCAGCAAGCTGGCGGCGCGCCTGACCTACAAGGTCGAACCCGGCCCCAGCCCGTCGGTGCGCTTCCCGCACGACAGCCCCTACGACGAGCGCCTCGGCTACGCCAACATGCCGGACTACTTGGCCAAGCTCAAGTCGCGCGATTACGAAGTGGCGGCGCAGGCGCGCCTGTCGCCCAAGATGGTCGAGCTGCACGACATGGGCCTGTTCGCCACCTACCGCGAAAAAACCAAGGTCGGCCTCGAGATCCTCGACGTCAAGGGCAAGCCGCTGTTCAGCTCCAAGTTCCCGGAACGCTATTACGAAACCTTCAACGACGCGCCCACGCTGCTGGTGCAGAGCCTGCTGTTCATCGAAAACCGCGAATTGCTCGACCCGAAAAACCCGAAACGCAATCCGGCCGTCGAATGGGACCGCTTCAGCAAGGCGGTGCTGGACAAGGCCCTCAACATGTTCAGCGGCGACGACAAGCGCTCCGCCGGCGGCAGCACGCTGGCCACGCAGATCGAAAAATACCGCCACTCGCCTGACGGGCGCACCAGCTCGCTGTCGGAAAAGCTGGTGCAGATGGCCTCGGCCACCTTGCGCGCCTACCAGGGCGGCGAGGACACCACCCGCGCCCGGCGCCAGATCGTCACCGACTACCTGAACACGGTGCCGCTGTCGGCCAAGGTCGGCTACGGCGAGGTGAACGGCATCGGCGACGGCATGTGGGTCTGGTACGGGCGCGACTTCGCCACCGCCAACCGCATCCTGAAGGGCAAGATCAGCACGCCGGAGCAGGCGCTGGTCTACAAGGAAGCGCTGTCGCTGATGATCGCCCAGCGCCGCCCGGCGCACTACCTGGGCGCCGGCGACGACGACCTCGAGGAACTGTCCAACGTCCACCTGCGCGTGCTGGCCCAGGCCGGCGTGATCACGCCCCAGCTGCGCGACGCCGCGCTCAAGGTGCGCCTGCGCCCGGCCATCGGCTCGGGCGTGGCGGCGCCGGCCGCCAACGCCTTCGTCTCGCGCAAGGCCTCGAACGCGGTGCGCACCCACCTGGCGGGCCTGCTGGGCGATTCGCGCCTGTACAACCTCGACCGGCTCGACCTGACCGTGATCAGCACGCTCGACTCGGACGCGCAGCAGGCCGTCACGGCGATGCTGCGCAAGCTGCGCGACGCCGAGGAGGCGAAGGCGGCCGGCCTGACCGGCAAGGGCATGCTGGGCAACGGCGACCCCGCCAACGTGGTCTACAGCTTTACCCTGATGGAACGCGGCGAGGGCACCAACTACCTGCGCGTGCAGACCGATAACTACGACCAGCCGCTCGACATCAACGAGGGCGCCAAGCTCGATCTCGGCTCGACCGCCAAGCTGCGCACCCTGGTCACCTACATGGACATCGTCGACCAGCTGCACCAGCGCTTCGGCAAGATGGACCCGGCCGAGCTGCGCAAGGTCGTCGTCGATCCCAAGGACCGGCTGTCGCTGTGGGCGATCGAATACTTGCTGGCGCTGCCGGCGAACGACCCGCGCGGCCTGCCCGCCATGCTGGAAGCGGCGATGGAGCGCAAGTACTCGGGCAGCCCGGGCGAAGCCTTCTTCACCGGCGGCGGCCTGCACACCTTCGGCAATTTCAGCAAGCTTGACGACAAGAAGATCCTCAGCGTGCGCGAAGCGCTGCGCGCCTCGACCAACCTGGTGTTCGTGCGCCTGATGCGCGACGTGGTGCGCTACTACATGTTCCAGCTGCCCGGCTCCTCGGCGGCGCTGCTGGCCGATGCCGACGACCCGCGCCGCTCGGAGTACCTGGCCCGCTTCGCCGACCGCGAAGGACGCGAGTTCCTGACCCGCTTCTATAACAAGTACCGCGGCAAGAACGCGGCCGACGCCGAGAAGGCGCTGCTGGCGAGCTTCCGCCCGACCCCGATCCGGCTGGCCGCCGTGCACCGCACGATCGCCCCGAACGCGACGGTGGAGCAGTTCGGCGCCTTCATCAACGACCACCTGGAGTCGAAGAACGAAGTGCCGGACGAGCGCATCGGCCGCATGCACGAACAGTATTCGGCGGCCGCGATGTCGCTGGCCGACCGCGGCTACCTGGCCACGATCCACCCGCTCGAACTGTGGCTGGTCGGGTACATGCGCACCCACGAAGGCGCCAAGTTCGCCGACATCGCCGAGGCCAGCACCAAAGAGCGCCAGGAAGTCTACGCCTGGCTGTTCAACACGCACCGCAAGCATGCGCAGGACCGCCGCATCGCCGGCCTGCTCGAGGTCGAGGCCTTCCTGAAGATCCACGCGCAGTGGAAGAAGATGGGCTATCCCTTCGACTCGCTGACGCCTTCGTACGCGACGACGCTGGGCGCCTCGGCCGACCGGCCGGCGGCGCTGGCCGAGATGATGGGCATTATCGTCAACGGCGGCGTGCGCAAGACCGTCGAGCGCATCGATTCGCTGCACTTCGCCAAGGCCACGCCGTATGAAACCCTGGTCAGGCATGCCAGGGAAGAGCCGGGCGAGCGCGTGCTGGCGCCGGAAGTGGCGCGCGTGGTGGCCGATGCAATCCGCGGCGTCGTGTCGGACGGCACCGCCAAGCGCGTCAAGACCGCGTTCGCGATGTCCGACGGCCAGGTCATCGCCGTGGGCGGCAAGACCGGCACCGGCGACCAGCGCTTCGAGGTTTACGGGGCGGGCGGCCGCCTGATCGAGTCGCGTTTCGTCAACCGCTCGGCGACCTTCGTCTTCAACATCGGCGAACGCTTCTTCGGCAGCATGACCGCCTATGTGCACGGCCCCGAAGCGGGCGACTACGACTTCACCAGCGCCTTGCCGGTGCAATTGCTGGCGACCCTGTCGCCGGCGCTGATGCCGATGATCGAGCCGGGCGCCGAAGCGGCCGAGAAGCGCGCCGCCAAAGCGGCCGAACTGAAGGCGGCCAAGGCGCGGGCCGAACCGGCGGCGGTCGAACAGCCGGCGGACAATGCGGCCGGGAAGCCAGCCGACAAGCCGGCCGCGGCGAGCGCGGACAAGCCGGCCGCGGCGAGCGCGGACAAGCCGGCAAAGGCGGCCGACAAGCCCGCGGCCAAGCCCAGGCCGGCGCCTGCCAAGCCGGCGGCGGCGCCCGCCGAGATGCCGGGCGCCCAGAACGTCAAACCGTCGCCGGTCAAGCCGGCCGCGGCGCCGGCGCGATGATGTTCGGCGCGATGGCGAAGATTCGCAAGTTTACCCAGTTCTCTTTCAGCGACCTGGCGGCAAGCGCCGGCCCGACGATCCTGCTGATCGCCGCCCTGTGCGCCCTGGCCTTTTGGCTGGTCGATCCGGCGCCGCCGCGCAAGGTGGTGCTGGCCACCGGCCAGGAAAACAGCGCCTACGAGGAGATCGGCAAGCGCTATGCCGCCGCGCTGGCGAAGCACGGCATCAAGGTGACCCTCAAGCGCTCGCTCGGCTCGCAGGAAAACCTGCAGCTGCTCGGCGAAGGCCAGGTCGACATCGCCTTCGTGCAGAGCGGCTCGACCCAGCAGGCCGAAGCCCAGCGCAAGGGCCTGGTATCGCTCGGCAGCCTGTTCACCGAGCCGGTCTGGCTGTTCACGCGCGAGGGACTGAAGATCAGCAACCTGACCCAGCTCAAGGGCTTGAAGATCAACCTGGGGCCGGAAGGCACCGGCGTGCCCAAGCTGTTCCGCCAGGTGCTGGAACTGAACGGCATCGCCGCGGCCGACCTGACCATCGGCCAGCTGCAGAACACGCCGGCCACGGTGGAACTGCTGGAGGGGCGCATCGACGGGCTGGTGTTCAGCTCCGGCCCGGAAGCGCTGCTGGTGCAGATGCTGCTGCAGACGCCCGGCATCCGCCTGTTCGACTTCGCCCAGGCCGAGGCCTACACGCGGCGCCTGCCGTACATGTCGCACGTGGTGCTGCCGCGCGGGATCGTCGACGTCGGGCGCGACCTGCCGGCCCAGGATTACCACCTGATCGCGCCGACCGCGACCCTGGTGGCGCGCGAGACGCTGCATCCGGCGCTGGTCGACCTGTTCGTGCAAGCCGCGGCCGACATCCACGGCGGGGCCGGGTGGTTCCAGCAGCACGGGCAGTTCCCGTCGTCGCGCTACACCGAGATCCCGGTGGCGCGCGAGGCCGGGAAATTCTACAAGAACGGGCCGCCGCTGCTGCAGCGCTATATGAATTTCTGGCTGGCCAATTTCTTCGACCGCATGTGGGTGCTCGTGGTGGCGCTGGCCGCCTTGCTGCTCCCGCTGTCGAAAGTGGTGCCGCCGCTGTATGTGTGGCGCATCCGCTCGCGCGTGTACCGCTGGTACGGGCAGCTGCGCACGGTGGAACAGGCGCTGGAGGCGGCGCTGGCGGCCGAGCCGGCGCAGCGCGAGGCGATGTGCAAGGAGCAGCTGGCGCGGCTCGACGAGATCGAGGAGCTGGTCAACCAGATCTCGATCCCGCTGGCGTTCGCGGACGGGCTGTACGGGCTGCGCAGCCATATCAACTTCGTGCGGCAGCGGGTCAGGAATGCGATGGGGGCGGTCAGCGGACCAGCGCCCGATACCTCGGCGCTGGCGGCCGAGCTGAACCAGTTGCAGAAGAACCTGGCGTAGCTCGCAAGTCAGTTTTCAAACAGCGCGCTATATCAAGCCCCCACCCACGGCAATCCCGCCTTGCACCAACCGTCCACGCTTTTCCTGTGCCCCGCGGCGTCCTTGTCGCCCTCGAAGCCTTCCAGGATGTCGTAGCTGTTCGCATAGCCGTTCTCTGTGGCCGCCCTGGCCGCATGCCGCGACCTGACCCCCGAGCGGCACAGGAACAGCAGCACATCGTCCTTGCCCGCCAATTGCCCCAGCTGCTGCACGAAATCGGGATTCGGCACGCCGCCGGGCCAGGTGCTCCACTGCACCGCACCATGCTGGCCCTCGGGAATCGCGACCCGTCCGACCCAGTCGCGCTCGGCGTTGGTGCGCACGTCGACCAGCTTGACCCTGCCATCCTCCTGCAGCAGCGCCCAGGCTTCCTGCGGCGTCACCGCGCCCGCGTAGGGCTGGCCTGGGGCACGGGTGCGCGCTTGCGCGAGGATTTCTTCAACTGTTTTCATGGCATGTTTCCAGAGTTGCGTTGTGGTTTATTATAGTAGGCTGCACCAGCGGAAGGCGTTTTTCCCCTTCCGGTGCGGATTGCACCAAATTGGCGCATAAAAACAGGTTTGCACCAAAACAGGGCATGATTGGCGTTACTCAATTTTGTCGCAAAATCGCGCCGAAGGATTTTAGGATCATTTTGCCGCATTTTGAAAGACGGAATCGGCATATGCCCCAAATTATCGGCTGGCATGGTTTCTGCTAAGATCCCTGTAAGTTTTGTCGCACGATGAGTCGGCAACCCCCCATTTAATTTAGGAGATACGCATGGCAATGACAGCCGCAGAAGTCTTGAAGATGGTAAAGGACAACGAAGTCAAATTCGTTGATTTCCGCTTTGCCGATACCCGTGGCAAAGAGCAGCACGTGACCGTGCCTGTTTCCCACTTCGACCTCGACAAGTTCGAATCGGGCCACGCTTTCGACGGCTCCTCGATCGCAGGCTGGAAAGGTATCGAAGCGTCGGACATGCTGCTGATGCCTGATCCGAACACCGCCAACATCGACCCGTTCATGGAAGAGACCACGCTGTTCATGCAGTGCGACGTCATCGAGCCATCGGACGGCAAGGGCTACGACCGCGATCCGCGTTCGATCGCCAAGCGCGCCGAAGCCTACCTGAAGTCGTCGGGCCTGGGCGACACCGCCTACTTCGGTCCTGAGCCAGAGTTCTTCATCTTCGACAGCGTGCGCTGGAAGATCGACATGTCCGGCTGCTTCGTCAAGATCGACTCCGACGAATCGTCGTGGGCGACCGACAAGGAAATCGAAGGCGGCAACAGCGGCCACCGTCCGACCGTCAAGGGCGGCTACTTCCCAGTGCCGCCAGTCGATTCGTTCCAGGACATGCGTTCGGAAATGTGCCTGATCCTCGAAGCGATGGGCATCCCGGTCGAAGTGCACCACCACGAAGTGGCGGGCGCCGGCCAGAACGAAATCGGCACCAAGTTCTCGACCCTGGTCGAGCGCGCCGACTGGACCCAGAACCTGAAATACGTCGTCTGGAACGTGGCGCACAGCTATGGCAAGACCGCGACCTTCATGCCGAAGCCTATCGTCGGCGACAACGGCTCGGGCATGCACGTGCACCAGTCGATCTGGAAAGACGGCAAGAACCTGTTCGCAGGCGACGGCTATGCCGGCCTGTCGGAAACGGCGCTGTTCTACATCGGCGGCATCATCAAGCACGCCAAGGCGCTGAACGCGATCACCAACCCGGGCACCAACTCGTACAAGCGCCTGGTGCCAGGCTTCGAAGCACCGGTCAAGCTGGCTTACTCGGCCCGCAACCGTTCGGCTTCGATCCGCATCCCGCACGTGGCGAACCCGAAGGGCCGCCGCATCGAGACCCGTTTCCCTGATCCGCTGGCCAACGTCTACCTGTGCTTCGCCGCGCTGCTGATGGCAGGCCTGGACGGTATCGCCAACAAGATCCACCCGGGCGAAGCGGCATCGAAAGACCTGTACCACCTGCCGCCGGAAGAAGACGCGCTGATCCCGACCGTCTGCTCGTCGCTGGAAGAAGCACTCGACGCGCTGAACAAGGACCGCGAGTTCCTGACCCGCGGCGGCGTGTTCTCCGATTCGATGATCGATGCTTACATCGAACTGAAGATGCAGGACGTGCAGCGCATGCGCATGACCACGCACCCGGCTGAATTCGATATGTACTATTCGCTGTAATCGCGCTGCAAGCGTAAAAGCCGCTGTAATCGCCGAACCCTTGTCGCCTTGTCAGCAGCTGTGATCGGGTCGACAAGTCAAGTGTAAGCGAGGTGTAAAAAACGCGAGGTTGGCCACGGCTTTCCTCGCGTTTTTTGTCGGATGTTGTATATTCGGGTGAAGTTTCTCCCCTATATTCCTGAACTGAACGACACAATGACAATGATCCCCGGTTTCCCCGTGCGCAGTTGCGTGCTGGCCTTGTCGATGCTGGGCGCGGCCCCGCTCGCGTGGGCCGATATCTACCTGTGCGTGGACGCCAACGGGCGGCGCGAGCTGACCGACACCAGCCGTCCCGGCTGCAAGCCGCTGACGGTGCCCGGCACCATCCCGGCCCCGGCCGCGCGCAAGACGGTCGCCGCCGGCAAGCCGGCCGTCACCCCGGACGGTTTTCCGAAGGTGGACAACGCCAAGCAGAAGGAGCGCGATGCGAACCGCCGCGAGATCCTCGAGGGCGAGCTGCGCGCCGAACTGAACAAGTTGGCCGAGCAGAAAAAAGAATTCAACAACGGCGAACCCGAACGCCAGGGCAATGAGAAGAACTACGCCAAGTACCTGGAACGGGTCGCGCAAATGAAAGAGAGCATGAGCCGCACCGAAAAGAACATCGAGATGCTCAATCGCGAGATTGCCAACATCAAATGAGCGGTAAGGACACTGCGCCGGCAGCGCTGGCCGGCCTCGACCTGCTTGCCTCGGCCGTGCTGCTGGTCGACCCCGACGGCCACATCCTGTACGTGAATGCGGCCGCCGAGAACCTGCTGGAAAGCTCGCGCAAGGCCCTGCTGCGCCAGAACCTCGATGCGCTGTTCGCCAACGCCGACGAACTGGCCCACCTGTGCCAGCAGGCCGTGGCCCACAAATACGCCGACCTGCGCCAGGACCTGACGCTCGAGCGCGGCGGGCGCGACCCGCTGCACGTGCACACCGTGGTCAGCGTCGGCGCCGACGACACCATCATCATCGAACTGCGCGAGAACGTGCAGCAGCTTAAGCTCGACCGCGAAGAGCGCATGCTCGACCAGAGCCAGGTCAACAAGGAGCTGATCCGCAACCTGGCCCATGAAATCAAAAACCCGCTGGGCGGCATCCGCGGCGCGGCGCAGCTGCTCGAGCTCGAGCTGCCGGCGCGCCACCTGACCCAGCTGCGCGAATACACCCAGGTCATCATCAAGGAGGCGGACCGCCTGCAGACCCTGGTCGACCGCCTGCTGGCGCCGCACCGGCGCCCGCACATCGTCGGCGACGTGAATATCCATGAAGTATGCGAGCGCGTGCGCAGCCTGATCCTGGCCGAGTTCCCGTCCGGCCTGACGATCCGGCGCGACTACGACGCCTCGATCCCCGAGTTCCGCGGCGACAAGGAGCAGCTGATCCAGACGGTGCTCAACATCGCCCACAACGCCGCCCAGGCCCTGTCGAGCCGCATCGCGGCAGGCGACGCCGAGCTCATCATGCGCACCCGGGTCGCGCGCCAGGTGACCCTGGCCAAGGTCCGCTACGGGCTGGCATTAGACTTGCATATCATCGACAATGGACCGGGAATCTCGCCCCAGATCCGCGACCGCATTTTCTACCCTTTGGTGTCGGGCAGGGATGGCGGCAGCGGCCTGGGGCTGACATTGGCGCAAACCTTCGTGCAACAGCACATGGGTGTGATCGAATGCGAGAGCCGGCCTGGATTTACGGACTTCCGGATTCTGCTGCCCCTGCCATAAGCGTCGGGCGTGATTCCGGATGCCGGGTCCCTCAGAATGAAGATCCATATGCGGGGAAGCGCGAACACATGAAACCAATCTGGATTGTCGACGACGACGCCTCGATCCGCTGGGTGCTGGAAAAGGCCCTGGCACGCGAGAACCTCGCGACCAAAAGTTTTTCGAATGCCCGCGATGCAATGGCGGCGCTCGAATTCGAGACACCGCAAGTGCTGGTGTCGGACATCCGCATGCCGGGCGAATCGGGACTCGACCTGCTGCAGATGGTCAAGTCCACCTATCCCGGCCTGCCGGTCATTATCATCACCGCGTTCTCCGACCTCGATTCGGCGGTGGCCGCGTTCCAGGGCGGGGCCTTCGAATACCTGGCCAAGCCCTTCGACATCGACAAGGCCGTCGAGCTGATCCGGCGGGCGCTGGAGGAAAGCCTGCGCGAGACCAGCGTCGAAGCGGGCCCCACGGACACGCCCGAAATCCTGGGCCAGGCGCCGGCGATGCAGGAAGTCTTCCGCGCCATCGGCCGCCTGTCGCAGAGCAACGTGACGGTGCTGATCACCGGCGAATCGGGCACCGGCAAGGAACTCGTCGCGCGTGCGCTGCACAAGCACAGCCCGCGCGCGCAGCAGCCGTTCATCGCGCTCAACACGGCGGCGATACCGAAGGACTTGCTCGAGTCCGAGCTGTTCGGGCACGAGCGCGGCGCCTTCACCGGCGCCCAGACCACGCGCCGCGGCCGCTTCGAGCAGGCCGAGAACGGCACCCTGTTCCTCGACGAGATCGGCGACATGCCCTTCGACTTGCAGACCCGCCTGCTGCGGGTTTTGTCGGACGGCCACTTCTACCGGGTCGGCGGCCACCAGCCGATGAAGGCCAATGTGCGGGTCATCACGGCCACCCACCAGAACCTGGAACAGCGGGTGCGCGACGGCCTGTTCCGCGAAGACTTGTACCACCGCCTGAATGTGATCCGGCTGCGCCTGCCCAGTTTGCGGGAGCGGCGCGAGGATATCCCCATTTTGGTGCGCCACTTCCTGGTGCAAAGCGCCAGGCAGCTCGGCGTCGAGACCAAGCGGATGAGCGAATCGGCGATCACTTTCCTCAGCGGACTCGAGTTGCCGGGCAATGTGCGCCAGCTGGAAAACCTGTGCAACTGGATCACCGTGATGGCGCCGGGGCAAACCGTCGAGGTCAAGGACTTGCCGCTCGAACTGACCCAGGGCCAGGAAGGGGCGGGCGACGTCAATGTGCCGCTGGCGCTGTCCGACAGCGGCCTGCTGCACAGCGCGGCGCAAATCAGCGCGGCGCCGGGCAGTGCGACGATGGCGGCGCTGGGCGCCTCCGGCGGCTGGATCGGCTTGCTCGAGCTGCAGGCGGCGAGCATGCTCAGCGCCGGGCAGAGCGAGGTGATGGACGTATTGGGACGCCAGTTCGAGTCGGCCCTGATCAAGACCGCGCTCAAGCATACCCACGGGCGCAAGAACGACGCCGCGGTGCGGCTGGGGATCGGGCGCAACACGATCACGCGCAAGATCGCGGAACTGGGGATTGACGGGGCGAAGGACGAGTAGATTTCCCGGCTGGGCATGGCGGATGTCGCCGCGATCGCGGCGGCATCCGCCGTTTACGCGCACCAATATAGTAAGCTCTTGCCTTGGACTTAAAAACTGGATCCTTATGCTGATCAACTGCGTCGCCTACCAGGAAGGCAAGAAACTATCGGACATCCCGGTCGAGGCGATCAGCGATTACGTCGAGCGTCCCGACTGTTTCGTCTGGGTGGCGCTGGCCGACGCCACGCCTGCCGAGCTGGCGACGATGCAGGAAGAGTTCAGCCTGCACGAACTGGCGGTCGAGGATGCGCAGCGCGGCCACCAGCGGCCCAAGATCGAGGAGTACGGTGATTCCCTGTTCGTGGTCGTCAAGACGGTCGAGCTGAACGGCGACGAACTGCGCGTCGGCGAGGTCGACATCTTCGTCGGCATGAACTACGTGCTGTCCTCGCGCACCCAGGTCAACAACGGCTTCCTCGGCGTGCGTGCGCGCGCCGAACGCGAACCTCACCTGCTGGTCAAGGGCTCGGCCTTCGTGCTGTACGCGCTGATGGATGCCGTGGTCGACCGCTATTTCCCGGTCGTCGAAATGCTCGAGGCGGAGCTGGAAACGATCGAGGAATGCATCTTCATCCCCGGCGCCCAGCGCGGTAACATCGAGCGCCTGTACACGCTGAAGCGCAAGGTGCTGGTGCTGCGCCACGCGGTCGCGCCGCTGCTCGACGTGATCGGCAAGCTGCACGGGGGCAGGGTGCCTGCCATGTGCGAGAATTCCCAGGAATATTTCCGCGACGTGCACGACCACCTGCAGCGCATCGGCGGCGCGATCGAGATCATGCGCGAAACCATCAACACGGCGATCCAGGTGAACCTGTCGATGGTTGCCATCGCCGGTGGCGAAGTCAACAAGAAACTGGCCGCCTATGCCGCTATCTTCGCGGTACTGACGGCATTTGTCGGCATCTGGGGCATGAACTTCGACCATATGCCGGAATTGAAGTGGCGCTTCGGCTACCCGGCGGCGCTGGCCGTGATGGCGCTGGTGGCGCTGTACCTCCACCGCCGCTTTAAGAAAGCCGGCTGGCTTTAAGCGGCCATGTAGAAATCCCTGCCTCTCTAGAACCCTTCGCTGGGACGACGTGCCAGGGCAAACTGATCAAGCCCGCGCCATCGACAGCGCCACCGCTTCGGCCACCTTGATGCCATCGACCGCCGCCGACAGGATGCCCCCCGCGTAGCCAGCCCCTTCGCCGGCCGGGAACAGCCCGTGCGTGTTCAGGCTTTGCAGGTCGTCATCGCGGCGCTTGATGCGGATCGGCGATGAGGTGCGCGTCTCGACGCCGGTCAGCAGCGCGTCTTCCTTGTAATAGCCCTTGATCTGCTTGTCGAACGCCGGGAAGGCTTCGCGCATCGCGTCGATCGCGTAGGCGGGCAGGGCGCCGCCGAGGTCGGTCAGGTGGACCGCCGGCTTGAACGAGGGGATCACCGCGCCAAGGCTGGTGGAAGCCCGGCCCTTGACGAAGTCGCCCATCAGCTGGCCCGGGGCGTCGTAGTTGCCGCCGCCGAGGGCGAAGGCGCCTTCCTCCAGGCGGCGCTGGAATTCGATGCCGGCCAGCGGGTGGCCCGGATAGTCGGCCGGCGTGATGCCGACCACGATCGCGCTGTTGGCGTTGCGCTCGTTGCGCGAATACTGGCTCATGCCGTTGGTGACGACGCGTCCCGGTTCGGAGGCCGCGGCGACCACGGTGCCGCCCGGGCACATGCAGAAGCTGTAGACCGAGCGGCCATTCGCCGCGTGGTGCACCAGCTTGTAATCGGCGGCGCCGAGGATCTTGTTGCCGGCGTTCGGCCCGAAGCGGCAGGCGTCGATCAGCGACTGCGGGTGCTCGACCCGGAACCCGATCGAGAATGGCTTGGCCTCGATGTAGACGCCGCGCGCGTACAGCATTTCGAAGGTGTCGCGCGCGCTGTGGCCGATCGCCATCACCAGGTGGCGGGTGGCGATCCGCTCGCCGCTGGCCAGGGTCAGGCCGCGCACCTGGCGCGCGCCATTCTTGTCCTCGACCTCGATGTCGACGACCTTGCTCTCGAATCGGTATTCGCCGCCCAGCGCGATGATGTTTTCGCGCATCTGCTCGACCATCTTGACCAGGCGGAAGGTGCCGATGTGCGGCTTGCTGACGTACATGATTTCCTCGGGTGCGCCAGCCTTGACGAACTCGGTCAGCACCTTGCGTCCGTAATGCTTCGGATCCTTGATCTGGCTGTACAGCTTGCCGTCGGAGAAGGTGCCGGCGCCGCCTTCGCCGAACTGCACGTTCGACTCGGGGTTGAGCTCGCGCTTGCGCCAGAAGCCGAAGGTGTCGACGGTGCGCTCGCGCACGACCTTGCCGCGCTCGAGGATCAGCGGGCGCAGGCCCATCTGGGCCAGCACCAGCGCCACGAACAGGCCGCAGGGGCCGGTGCCGACGACCACCGGACGCTCGTTGCGGTCATGGCCCTGCAACTGTTCACCGCCGGCCACGAAGGCGTAGCTGGTGTCGGGCGCCGGCAGGATGTGGATGTCGTGCCTGAGACGGGCCAGGACTTCGGACTCGCCGCGCACCTCGGCGTTGATCGCATAAATGAGGATGATCGCGCTGCGCTTGCGGGCATCGTAACTGCGCTTGTACACCGTATAGCCGGCCAGGCGGCCGGCATCGACGCCCAGCCGCGCCAGGATGGCGGCGTCGAGGTCGGCCGGCGAGTGGTCCAGCGGCAGCTTAAGTTCATTTATTCGCAACATAGCAACAAAATAGAATTTTTCAATGCGCTATTTTACCTGCTGTCAGTAGCAAGCAGATGGCCTCGCGGCGGGGATTGTTCGGGCTGTTCATGTTGCGTCGCACAATGCGAGCTGAATTGACCCTTCTGACAATATTCCGGGTAAGGTTGGCATCTGCACCGGTACTTCCTTTAAATGCGCACAAAGTTCGATTCCTGACGAAAATTTTATGCTGCAGTGCAGCAAAAACAACACATTTTTTAAGCCGAAATACCAGCAAATTCAATGTGTTGTTTATATGCATGCTATGGGAGTAGCAAGGTTGACATCGTTAGTTTTGATATGGTTTTATGTACGACTTAAGTATGTTTGGTTCAAATCAAACCATATTTAACGAAAAACGCCCATGAGGCGACTTAGAGCGAAAAAATAGTGGGGCAATTAGCATTACACCGTGATTTAACTCGCAACCCTTACCCAAGCTGATCTACAAGAGATGCTTCTTAATAATTAGGAAATCACATGTTGAGAAAAACCGTTTTAGTACGCGCACTGTCGATCGCATTCAGTGCAGCCGCACTGACCGCAGCGGTGACCGTTCCGGCGATGGCGCAGTCCAGCGCTTCCGGTAACATCCTCGGTACCGTCGAAGCCCCTGCAGGCGCAACGATCCAGGTCACCAATACCGAAACCGGCCTCAAGCGCAGCATCGGTGTCGAATCGAATGGCCGCTACCTGATCACGGCACTGCCGCTCGGCCCATACAAGGTCGAACTGATTCGCAATGGCAAAGTCGACAAGTCGACCGACGTCTTCGTGATCTCCGGCCAGGGCGCCGACGCTTCCTTCACCACTGTCGCCACGGTGCAGATCAGCGGCCGCCGCAGCCGTATCGACGTGTCGAACACGAACAACGGCGCGAACTTCACCGCGCGTGAACTGGCCAAGCTGCCAATCACCCCGTCGCTCGCTTCGATCATCCAGCTGGCCCCGAACACCACCCGCGGCGACACCCGCTACGCAGCTGGCGACAGCTTCGGCGGCGGCGGTCCTTCGGAAAACGCGTACTACATCAACGGTTTCCCGACCACCAACCCGCTGACCCAGCTCGGCGCGTCCGAACTGCCGTTCGGCGCGATCGCCCAGGCGCAGATCATCACCGGCGGCTTCGGCGCCGAGTTCGGCCGTTCGGTCGGCGGCGTGGTCAACATCACCACCAAGTCCGGTACCAACAACTGGGAATTCGGCGTCCAGGCGGATATCACGCCTGATTCGCTGCGTTCCAAGTCGAAGAACTACATGTACGGGAACACCGGCGCCAATCCGACGACCGACGGCAAGGTACGCCTGTTCCGTGAAAACAACACCAACGACTCCAAGAAGCTCGGCGCCTACATCGGCGGCCCGATCATCAAGGACAAGCTGTTCATGTTCTTCGCGGCTGAGACGACCCAGACCGACTTCAGCGGCACCAACGTCGCCTTCACTTCGAACCCGACCGTGACCAACGGCTGGCTCGAAAGCCATGCCAACACCGACCGCTACCTGGCCAAGCTGGACTGGAACATCAACGACAACCACCGCATCGAAGGTACCTTCGTCGGCGACGATTCCGGCGCGACCCGTGAAACCTACGGCTACAACTTCCTGACCAACCAGCGCAACAACGTGCTGGCACTGAAGGGCCACTGGAGCAACGACTCGACCGCGAACGGCTTCACCCCGTCCTCCGGTAACGAATTCAAGCACGTCAAGTACGTCGGCAACCTGACCGAAGACCTGACCCTGACCGTCGCCACCGGCCGCTCGAAAGTCAAGCACACCAACGAATTCGTGCTGGACAAGGGCTTGCTGCCTGCAACCGGTATCGCCTCCGGCGGTAACCCGAACCCGGCAGTGCCTATCATCAACCCGAATCCGGTCAACTTCAACATCCTGCCAGCCGGCTCGTCGGACACGGTCAAGGCTTCGCGCCTCGACTTGGAATACAAACTGGGCAGCCACACCATCCGCGGCGGTCTGGACAAGGTCGAACTGGGTTCGAACAACGCCGGTGCCGAAACCCCGGGCGGCGCCACCTGGCTGTACCTGTACACGGCAACGCCGAATACCCCGATCTCGATGAGCGCCGGTCCACGCGTGGCGACCGCCAGCGGCGGCCAGTCGGGCACCAACGGTTACTACGTCCGCAAGGTCGTCTTCAGCACCTCGACCTCGGCCGCTTCGGACCAGTCGTCGAAGTACCTGGAAGACCGCTGGCAAGTCACCAAGAACGTGCTGCTGACCGCAGGCTTGCGTTCCGAGTCGTTCTCGAACCGTAACGGCGACAACGAGACCTTCCTCGAGCAGAAGAACGAACTCGCACCGCGCCTGTCCGGTTCGTGGGACGTGAACGGCGATGCGTCGTTCAAGGTCTTCGGTAGCGCCGGCCGCTACCACGTGCAGATCCCGACCAACGTGACCGTCCGTGGCGCCAGCCGCGCGACCAACACGCAGCAGTTCTATACCTACAGCGGCATCGATCCAGCAACGGGTCAGCCGCTGGGCCTGGTCCAGCTGACCGGTCCGCGTTCGGCCAACAACGAACTGGGCCAGCGCAAGGATCCGCGCACGATCACTTCGCAAAACCTGAAGCCGTCGTTCCAGGATGAAGTCACCCTCGGTTTCGAGAAAGTGGCGTCGCCAAACCTGAACTTCGGCGTCAAGGGTACTTACCGTACGCTGCAGGCTACCGCGGACGACTTCTGCGACCAGACCCCGTTCGACGAATGGGCAGCACGCAACAACGTGTCGACCGCGAACTGGACCTACGGCCTCGGCTGCGTGATCCTGAATCCGGGCGAAGACCAGACCTTCCTGGTGGACTTCAACAACGGCGTGCCTGCCCTCGAAGGCAAGAACATGACCGTCGTCAACATGAAGGCGTCGGACCTCGCCCTGCCGAAACCGAAGCGCGTGTACAAGGCGATCGACGTGTTCGCCGAGCACCCGCTGCGCAACGGCTGGTACGGCAAGGTGAACTACACCTGGTCGAAGTCGGAAGGTAACACCGAAGGCCAGACCAATTCGGATACCGGCCAGGCCAACGTGTCGATCACCGCCGTATGGGACCAGAAGTACCTGGCCGAATACGCCGACGGCTTGCTGCCTAACCACCGCGAACACCAGGTCAAGGCCTTCGGTTACTACGAAGTCACGCCTGAAGTCTCGCTGGGCGGTAACTTCCTGGCCGCATCGGGTCGTCCGAAGAGCTGCCTGGGCATCCACCCTGACCCGGTCGCGCAAGACCTCGGCTACGGCGCTGCCTACCACTACTGCAAGAACGCAGCGGGCGTATCGGTTCCGGCACCACGCGGCACCAACGGCACCTACCCATGGGACATCCGCCTGGACATGAACGTAACGTACATGCCAGCAATGTTCAAGGGCCTGGCGTTCAAGGTGGACGTGTTCAACGTGACCAACCGCCAGACCGCGCAGACGATCGACGATACGCATGAAAATGGCACCGGCACGCTCTTCAACCGCTACGGCGGCGTACTGAGCTACACCACGCCACGTCGCGCCCGCCTGTCGGTCGAGTACAACCACAAGTTCTGATAGAACTGAACCGGGCGCAGCATGGCTGCGCCTGACCTCAAAGCCCGCTGGCATGCCAGCGGGCTTTTTTTTAATTCAGCCGAAGGGGGAGGGCGGCGCTCAGGCGCCGTGCCAGAGGGCGGCCAGCGCGGCCACGGCGGCGATGCCGGCGGTCTCGGTGCGCAGCACGCGCGGGCCCATGGCCAGCGCCACGGCGCCGCGCGCGATGGCGGCGTCTTCTTCCTGCTCGGTGTAGCCGCCCTCGGGACCGATCAGCAGGGTCAGCGCCTGGGGCGGCTGGTGGCGCGCCCAGTCCGGCAAGGACTGGCGCGCGCGCGGCGTCAGCAGGATGCGCCGGTGCAGGTCGTTCTGCGCGATCCAGCGCGCAAAATCCTCGACCGGGGCCAGCCTGGCCAGCCGGTTGCGCCCGCTCTGCTCGGAGGCGGCGACGATCACCCCTTGCCAGTGCGCCGCTTTCTTCTCGGCGCGCTCGGCATTGAGGCGCACCACGCAGCGCGCCGCCGCCAGCGGCTGGATCGCGGCCACGCCCATCTCGACCGCTTTCTCGACGATCCAGTCCATTTTCGACGCTTCCGGCAAGGCCTGGGCCAGCGTGAGCGCGTATGGCAGCTCGGCGTCGCGCGCGACGAAGGCCTTGACGGTGGCGCCGGCGCGCTTCTTCCCGATGCCGGCCAGCTCGGCCAGGTATTCGCCGCCGTCGCCGTTGAACAGGGTCAGCGCCGCCCCCTGCTGCAGCCGCAGCACATGCAGGTGGTGGGCGACCGCCTCGGGCAGCTCGACGGTGGCGCCGACCGCTAGGTCCTGCTGGCAGTAAAAACGCGGCATGGGAATCCTGTTGCTTGAACAAAAAGTGTGGGAAGTAAACAGGGGCATTTTAATTCGCCACCCCCCGGTCTGGTAAAATAGTTGGCTCAGCGATCCATGCACCGCCAACGATTTCCCAATCCACGACCTACTCTAGCCCCATGAAACCTACGCTACCGACGACACAGATGGCCAACGCAATCCGCGCCCTGGCCATGGATGCAGTACAAAAAGCTAATTCCGGCCACCCTGGCATGCCGATGGGCATGGCCGAAATCGCCGTCGCCCTGTGGAGCGGCCATTACCAGCACAATCCGGCCAATCCGACCTGGGTCAACCGCGACCGCTTCCTGCTGTCGAACGGACACGGCTCGATGCTGCACTACGCGCTGCTGCACCTGTCGGGCTATGCGGTGACGATGGACGACATCAAGAATTTCCGCCAGCTGCATTCGAAGACCCCGGGCCACCCGGAAGTGGACATCACGCCGGGCGTCGAGACCACCACCGGCCCGCTGGGCCAGGGCATCGCGAACGCGGTCGGCATGGCGCTGTCGGAAACGCTGCTGGCCGCTGAATTCAACCAGCCCGGTTTCGACGTGGTCGACCACTACACCTATGCCTTCGTCGGCGACGGCTGCCTGATGGAAGGCATTTCGCACGAAGTGTGCTCGCTGGCCGGCACCCTGGGCCTGAACAAGCTGATCGCCCTGTACGACGACAACGGCATCTCGATCGACGGCAAGGTCGAAGGCTGGTTCACCGACGACACCCCGGCCCGTTTCGCCGCCTACGGCTGGAACGTGATCGCCGGCGTCGACGGCCACGACGTGGCCGCGGTCGATGCCGCCATCACCCGGGCCAAGGCCTCGAGCAAGCCGACCCTGATCTGCTGCAAGACCATCATCGGCAAGGGCTCGCCCAACCTGCAGGGCGGCGACAAGGTGCACGGCGCCGCGCTGGGCGACAAGGAAATCGCCGCCGTGCGCGAGTACATCGGCTGGAGCAGCGCGCCGTTCGAGGTGCCGGCCGGCGTGTATGCGGCATGGGACGCGAAGGAAGCCGGCGCCGCCGCCGAGGCTGCATGGAACGACAAGTTCGCCGCCTACCGCGCGCAGTACCCGCAGCAGGCCGCCGAACTGGTGCGCCGCATGAGCGGCGCACTGCCGGCCAACTTCCAGCAGGTGCTGGACGCGGCGATCGCTTCCTGCATCGACAAGAAGGAAAACATCGCGACCCGCAAGGCGAGCCAGAACGCGATCCAGGCGCTGGCGCCGTCGCTGCCTGAATTCCTGGGCGGCTCGGCCGACCTGACCGGTTCCAACCTGACCAACTGGAAAGAGTGCGTGGCGCTGCGTTCCGGCCAGCCGGGCAACCACATCAACTACGGCGTGCGCGAATTCGGCATGAGCGCGATCATGAACGGCGTCGCCCTGCACGGCGGCTACATCCCGTTCGGCGCCACCTTCCTGACCTTCTCCGACTACAGCCGCAACGCGCTGCGCATGGCCGCGCTGATGAAGCTGCGTTCGATCTTCGTGTTCACCCACGACTCGATCGGCCTGGGCGAGGACGGTCCGACCCACCAGTCGGTCGAGCACGTCGCTTCGCTGCGCCTGATCCCGAACCTGGACAACTGGCGTCCGTGCGACACGGTCGAATCGGCCGCCGCCTGGGGCGCCGCCGTGCAGCGCAAGGATGGCCCGTCGACTCTGATCTTCTCGCGCCAGAACCTGCCGTTCCAGGAACGCAGCGCCGCCCAGGTGGCCGACATCGTACGCGGCGGCTATGTGCTGCAAGATGCGCCGGGGGCGAAAGCGATCCTGATCGCGACCGGTTCCGAGATCGAACTGGCGGTCAAGGCCGCCGCCGCGCTGGCTGCCGAAGGCGTGGCGGTGCGCGTGGTGTCGATGCCGTCGACCGACGTGTTCGACCGCCAGGACGCCGCCTACAAGGCCAGCGTGCTGACCCGCGGCCTGCCGCGTGTCGCCATCGAGGCAGGCGTGACCGATTTTTGGTATAAATACGTGGGCCTCGAAGGCGCGGTGGTCGGCATCGACAGCTTCGGCGAATCGGCCCCGGCGCCGGTGCTGTTCAAGCATTTCGGATTCACGGTGGAAAACGTGGTGGCCAAGGTCAAGCTGGTCATCGCCGCTTAAACATCAAGTCGCAAGCAAGCACGAACCTCTTTTTCTATAACAATCAGGAGCTTAGTATGACGATCAAAGTTGCAATCAACGGGTATGGCCGCATCGGCCGCAATGTGCTGCGCGCTTTCTACGAAGGCGGCAAGAAGCAGGACATCCAGATCGTGGCGATCAATGACCTGGGCGACGCGAAATCGAACGCCCACCTGACCCGCTACGACACCGCGCACGGCAAGTTCCCTGGCACCGTGACGGTCGACGGCGACAACATGATCGTCAACGGCGACAGCATCCGCGTGTTCGCGCAGCGCAACCCTGCAGAAATTCCATGGGGCGAGCTGGGCGTGGACGTGGTGCTCGAGTGCACCGGCTTCTTCACCACCAAGGAAAAGGCTTCGGCCCACCTGAAGGGCGGCGCCAAGAAAGTCATCATCTCGGCCCCGGGCGGCAAGGATGTCGACGCCACCATCGTGTACGGCGTCAACCACAATGTGCTGAAAGCCACGGACACCGTGATCTCGAACGCATCGTGCACCACCAACTGCCTGGCCCCGCTGGTCAAGCCGCTCAACGACGCGATCGGCGTCGAGACCGGCCTGATGACCACCGTGCACGCCTACACCAACGACCAGGTGCTGTCGGACGTGATGCATGAAGACATGCGCCGCGCCCGTTCGGCCACGATGAGCATGATCCCGACCAAGACCGGCGCCGCCGCCGCGGTCGGCCTGGTGCTGCCTGAACTGAACGGCAAGCTGGACGGCTTCGCGATCCGCGTGCCGACCATCAACGTGTCGCTGGTCGACCTGTCCTTCATCGCCAAGCGCGACACCACCGTGGACGAAGTCAATGCGCTGATGAAGGCGGCCGCCGAAGGTTCGCTGAAGGAAGTGCTCACTTACCAGACCGAACCGCTGGTATCGATCGACTTCAACCACAACCCGGCCTCGTCGAACTTCGATTCGACCTTGACCAAGGTATCGGGCCGCCTGGTCAAGGTATCGTCGTGGTACGACAACGAGTGGGGCTTCTCGAACCGCATGCTCGACACCACCGTCGCGCTGATGAACGCCAAGTAATTCCGGCGCGCTTCACAAGAAAACCTGCGCGGCCAGCCGGCCGCGCAGGTTTTTTTATTGCTCGCAGAAACAGGACAGCGCGCGCCGGCGATGCTGCTCGCATAAATTCGCCAGTTTTCGCCACTTCTGTAATTAGTGTTGGCACTGTTGTGGTGCGGCAGAATTTTGCCGCGTTTTTTTCGCTGCTTATGCAGGCGATATTCGGCGTCTTGCCCATAAAACCACACATTGCTCAGACAGCATTTCTCATCTGCAATTTCCATGGTTGTGGCATCAAACTACGCGGAAAATGCAAGTTATGCGCTATTACAACAAAAGTCCATCAAGCCTCGATAAATCGCAGCGTTTTGTAGTGGTTTATATGCACATTACGTTAACATTGGCCCACCACTTCAGTCCTCCAAGTGTTCTGTGGCTGGTGCAAAAAAGTTGTACTTACAATAGACAAGAAAGGTCGAGATGACGAATACCACCAATAAATTAGGGCTGCTCAGCCGCACGGCAATCTCCGTCGCGGTCAGCCTGTGCTTCGCGTCAGCCGCGATGGCACAGAGCGCGGACGGTTCCATCTTCGGACGTACCACGTCCAAGGCACAAGTCACGGTTGAGAGCCTGGATTCCGGTTCCAAACGTAACATCACTGCCGAAGCAGATGGCAACTTTGCTTTCTCGAAACTTGCACCAGGCCGCTACAAAGTGACGGCAGGCGGCGTGACGCGCGAAGTGAACGTGGCGATCGGTTCCGGTACCGAAGTCAAGTTCACCGAGTTGACCGTCGTGACCGTTGCCGGTTCGCGTACGCGCAGCGCAATCGACGTCTCGAGCGTCGAATCGAACACCGTGCTGACCCAGGCTGAAATCCAGGCCCTGCCGGTGCCACGCAGCGCAACCGCGGTCGCCCTGCTGGCGCCGGGCATCGTGCGCGGCGACGCCGACCTCGGCGGCGGCAGCCTGCCTGCCGTGGGCGGCGCATCGGTGGCCGAGAACGGCTACTACATCAACGGCTTCGACGTTACCAACATCCGTAACTTCATCGCCTACGCGACCCTGCCGTTCGACGCGGTCGACCAGCAGCAGATCAAGACCGGCGGCTACGGCGCCGAATACGGCCGCTCGCTGGGCGGCGTGATCGCGATCTCGACCAAGCGCGGCACCAACACCTGGAAGAGCGGCGTGGCGGCGTACTACTCGCCGAAATCGCTGCGCGGCGATGGCCGCAACGTGCTGGACAAAGATCCTGACCACGCTGGCGACTACTACATCTACAGCAAGGATGACGAGCGCGACGAGATCTCGGTGAACGCCTGGACCGGCGGTCCGATCATCAAGGACAAGCTGTTCATGTACGCGATCGTCGAGGCGCCGCGCCTGATGACCAACGACTTCAAGAAGGAATCGTCGGAACGCCGCACCTCGAGCGTGCCGAACGGCATGATCAAGATCGACTACCTGCCGACTTCCGATCACCGCTTCGAGTACACCGGCATTACCAACAAGAAGACCGACAAGATCTACGATTACCACAATCCGGACACGACGCCTTACCTGACCTACAACTATGGCAAACCTGACTACAGCACCATCAAGTCGGGCGGCACCGTGTCGATCTTCAAGTACACCGGCTACCTGACCGACAACCTGACCTTCTCGGCACAGGCCGGTCGCGTGTTCGACCTGAGCGGCGTGGAAGGCGGCGCGCGCACCCTGGGCAAGGATTGCCCGGAAGTGTACGATCCAGCCGTCAACCACATGGGTTGCTGGGTTGAGCCGTTCGCCAATGGCGCACGCGACCCGAACGCCAAGGACGACAGCGACACCCGCAAATCGTCGCGCTTCGACCTCGAATACACGATCGGCACCCACACGATCCGTGCCGGTTACGACGGCCAGAAGTTCATTTCGGCCCAGGCTGGCGGTTCGACCTATTCGGGCGGCGCCTACTGGCGTTACCTGATCTCGGCCAGCGGCGCCATCAACGGCGTGCCCAATGCGATCACCCCGGGCGGCACCTACGTGCGCAAGCGCACCTCGATCCAGACCTCGGGCGAGTACGAAGTCAAGAACAGCGCGATCTACCTGGAAGACAGCTGGAACGTCACCAAGAACATCCTGCTGTACGGCGGCGTGCGTTCGGAATCGTTCGACAACAAGAACAGCGGTGGCATCAGCTTCGTCAAAGCCGACAACCTGCTGGCGCCGCGCTTTGGCGCGTCGTGGAACGTGTTCGGCGACGCTACCCTGAAGGTCTACGGTAACGCCGGCCGCTACTACATCCCGGTCGCATCGAACACCAACATCCGCGCGACGCGCCTGGAACTGAGCACCCAGGACTTCTACACCTTCACCGGCAAGGATCCGCGCACCGCGGCCCCGACCGGCCTGTCGGCGCCGATCGGCGTTTCGACCGGCAATGCCGGCGCCCAGCTGCCTAACCCAGGCACCGTGGCCGACACCGACCTGCAGCCGATGTCGCAGGACGAATACATCCTCGGTTTCCAGAAGGCGCTGTCGAAGAACTGGGCAGTGGGCATGAAAGTGACCCAGCGCAAAGTCAACGACGGTATGGATGACTACTGCAACACCACCGGCATCGCCAAGTGGGCAGCGGACAACGGCTATACCAACTTCGACTACCATGATCTGGCGCAGTGCGTGCTGATGAATCCGGGTAACCCGCTGGCCTTGAACGTCGACGTCAACAACGACGGCGTGCTGAAATCGGTCGTGATCCCGAACAGCTACCTCGGCCTGGCCAAGTACAAGCGCAAGTACCAGGCGATGGAAATCTCCGTCGACCGCCCATTCGACGGCACCTGGGGCATCGCCGGTTCCTACACCCTGGCAAAGAGCACCGGTACGGCAGAAGGCTATGTGCAGTCGCAGCTGAACCAGGAAGACGCGGGCCTGACCCAGGACTTCGACTTCGGCTCGTTCACCAATGGCGCGGACGGCTACCTGCCGAACGACCGCCGCCACCAGTTCAAGGCCTATGGTAACTACCAGCTGACCGAAAACTGGCGCCTCGGCTTCAACTTCACCGCATCGTCGGGCCGTCCGAAGAGCTGCATTGGTTATGTGCCGGAAACCGCGCCTGACTACTACGGTCCTGAAGGTTACGGTTCGCTGACCGGCGGTTCGGGCGAGTACAACAGCGCATCGTCGTACTACTGCCTGGACGACCAGGGCCGCACCAAGCTGACCCAGCGCGGCACCTTCGGCCGTACGCCTTGGACCAACTCGACCGACCTGTCGGTGGCTTACCTGAAGAAGTTCGGTACCCAGCGCCTGACCCTGCAGATGGATATCTTCAACATCTTCAACCAGCGCAAGGTCACCGAGCAGGACGAGCAGCGCGACTACAGCCGCGCCGATTCGCGCGCGTCGGGCCCGATCGATCCGGCAGACTTCATCGCCGGCAAGATCAACCCGAACTATGGCCAGCCTACCGGCTTCCAGGCCCGCCGTTCGGTACGCTTCACCGCACGCTACGAGTTTTAATTAACACGTAAGTAGTGACGAAGGGCTTGCATGCGGAAGCATGCAAGCCCTTTTTTTATGGGCGCGCGCTTTTTCTCAGCCCAGCAGCGCTTGCCACAGCTGCAGCACGGCGGCGGTGTGGCCGGCCACCAGGGCCGGCTCGACGCGCGCGTTGTCCTGGCCCTGCAGGCGCAGCTGGTGCTGCAGCTTGCGCATGGCGCGGTAGGCGTCGCCGGCCGCCTGGGCCAGGCCGGCGTCGATCAGGCCGAGCGCGCCGCAGGCGCGCAGCAGCGCGATGTTGCCGGTGTTGGCGGCCAGCTGCGGGTAGGCCGCCGCATGGCGCAGCACCAGGTACTGGACGATGAACTCGATGTCGATCATGCCGCCCGGGTCCTGCTTCAGGTCGAACAGGGCGCTGCGGTTCGGGTGGGCATCGAGCATCTTGCGCCGCATCTTGAGCACTTCCTCGCGCAGCGCCTCCGCCTCGGCGCTGCGGTCGCGCCGCAGCACCGCCGTGCGGATCGCCTCGAAGCGCGCGCCGATGGCGGCGTCGCCGGCGCAAAAGCGCGCCCGCGTCAGCGCCTGGTGCTCCCAGATCCAGGCCGACCCGTTCTGGTAGCGCTCGAACGCCGCCAGCGACGACACCAGCATCCCGGACGCGCCGTCCGGGCGCAGCGCGGTGTCGATGTCGAACAGGATGCCGGCCGAGGTATGGGCCGTCATCCAGGTGATGAAGCGCTGCGCCAGCTTGGCGTAGTTGCCGGGCGCTTCCTGGTCGTCGTCGTCGAACAGGAAGATCACGTCGAGGTCGGACACATAGCCGAGCTCCTTGCCGCCCAGCTTGCCGTAGGCGATGACGGCGAATTTCGGCACCTCGCGGTGGCGGCTGGCGATCGCCTGCCACGCCGCCTGCAAGGTGGCGGCGACGATGGTGTCGGCCAGCGCCGACAGGTCATCGGCCAGCCGCTCGACCGTCAAGACCCCGGACAGGTCCTGGGCCAGCAGCCGGAACAGCTGGGCATGGTGGGCTTCGCGCAGGATGTCCATCTGGCGCTCGGTGTCGCCGGCCGCCTCGGCCAGCTGCGCCTGCAGCTCGGCCAGCAGCGCCGCGTAGTCGGGCGCGGCGTCGCGCGCGCGGTCGTCGAGCAGCTCGTCGAGCAGGATCGGGTGCTGCGTCAGGAAGGTCGCGGCCCAGCCGCTGGCATACATCATGCGGATCACGCGCTCGAGCGTGTGCGGGTATTCGGTCAGCAGCGACAGGTAGGCCGAGCGGCGCGCCACCGCCTCGAAAAAGTCGAGCAGCCGTCCCAGGGTGGCGCTGTGGCTGCCGGCGCCCGATTCGGCGGCGGCCTTGGCGACCAGCGGCAGCGCCGCGTTGACCAGGGCCAGCAGGCGGGTGCGGCTCGCTTCCGGCAATGCCTGGATGCGCGGCGTCTGCCAGGTGGTGACGAGGCGGCGGGCGGCGGCGTCCGGCTGGTCGAAGCCGAGCGCGGCCAGGCGCGCCGCGATCGCCGCCAGGTTGTCGAGGTCGGCGCATTCGCCGCTCGCCTGCGGGTCGACCTGGTCGCCGGGCGCGGCGCCGCCGTTGGCCTGCTTGTCGCTGAAGATCGCGTCGAACTGCTCGGCCACATAGGCGCGGTGGGCCTCGATCCGGGCCAGCAGGGCGTCGCTGCCGGCCAGGCCCATCATGCGCGCCACCGCCAGCCGGTCCGCTTCGGCGGCCGGCAGGGTGTGGGTCTGGGCGTCGTCCAGGTACTGCAGGCGGTGCTCGAGGTTGCGCAGGAAGGTGTAGGAATCGAGCAGGCGCGCCACCGTGGGCGCGGCAATCAGGCCCTTGTCGCCCAGCACGCGCAAGGTGGCGCGGGTCGAGCGTTCGCGCAGGGCGGCGTCGCGCCCGCCGCGGATCAGCTGGAACACCTGGGCCAGGAATTCGATCTCGCGGATCCCGCCGCGGCCCAGCTTGACGTTGTTGCTGCGGTCCGGGTGCAGCCGTTCCTGGCGGTTGACCTCGGCGCGGATCTGGGCGTGCATATTGCGGATCGCGTCGATCACGCCGAAATCGAGGTAGCGCCGGTACACGAAGGGGCGCACGATGCCGTCCAGCGCGGCGATGTCGGCCGCGGCGCCGGTGACGGCGCGCGCCTTGACCCAGGCGTAGCGCTCCCATTCGCGGCCCTGGACGATCAGGTATTCCTCGACCATCGCCAGGCTCGCCACCAGCGGCCCGGAGGCGCCGTTCGGGCGCAGCGCCATGTCGACCCGGAACACGAAACCGTCCTCGATCACCTCGGACAGGGCCGCGATCAGTTTCTTGCCCAGGCGCGCGAAGAATTCGTGGTTCGACAGCGCGCGCTGGGCCGGGCCGGCCGCGGTGTCGCCATCCTCCGGATAAACGAAGATCAGGTCGATATCGGACGAGACGTTCAGTTCGCCGCCGCCTTGCTTGCCCATGGCCAACACCATCATTTGCTGCGGCAAGCCCGATTCCTGGCCGGTCGGCCTGCCGTGCGCCGCTTCGAGCTCGGCCTGGAGGCCGGTGAGCAGGGTGGCGATGGCGAAATCGGCGAAACGGGTCATCGCCGCGACCACCTCGTCGAGGCCGGCGTGGCCGGCCAGGTCGCGCTCGATCAGGGCGCACACCAGCAGGTTGCGCAAGCGGCGCATCGCGCGCGCCGGCGGCAGCCCGGCCGCCTGTTCGCGCGCCAGCGCCGCGCCAAAGTCGAGTTCGGTCAGCGGCGCCGCCGCCGCCGCGGCCAGTTGGGCGGCGCGATCCGGATCGGCGGCCAGCCAGCGTTGCAGGAAGCGCGAGGAAGCGGTCAGCGAAGTTATGCTCATGAGAATGAAAGTCTGCGTAAAGGGAAGGCGGGGGGCGTCCCGTATGGGGTAGAATTGGGCCGCGCGGGCTGGACCGGACAGGCCGATGGTAAGGCAGGCGGCAGCAGGCCGCAAGCGCTCTCTTTACGAATGACACGACACTAGCGAGCTCCTATTAGTTTATTGATGCAAGCGCCGGACCCGGCTCCGGCCCATGTCCCCCTCGCCGAACGCTGGCGGCGGCTGCGTGCGGCCTATCGCATGGCCAACCTGGCCACCCACCATGTGCTCGGCTTCACCGTCAAGCTGGCGCTGCTGGTGTATTTCGCCTTCATGATCCTGTTCCTGCTGCTGAAATACGCCGTGCTGCCGAATATCGACTATTACAAGGGTGACATCGAAAAGCTGGCCAGCCGCGCGCTCGGCAACCAGGTCGCGATCGCCCGCATCTATGCTTCCTGGCGCGGGCTGCACCCGAACCTGTTCCTCGGCGACGTCACGCTGCGCGACCCGCAGGGGCGCCAGCTGCTGGCGCTGCCGAGCGTGTCGGCCACCCTGTCGTGGTGGAGCGTGGCGACGCTGGCGCCGCGCTTCCAGTCGCTCGAGATCATCCGTCCCGAACTGGACGTGCGGCGCGACGCCGGCGGGCGCCTGTCGGTAGCCGGCATCGTGCTGGGCGCGGAAGGCGACGACGGCGACGGCGCCGACTGGGCCTTCAAGCAGCGCGAAATCGTGGTGCGCGAAGGGCGCGTGCTGTGGACCGACCAGCTGCGCGGGGCGGCCCCGCTGGCGCTCGGGAATGTGCACATGGTGCTGCTCAACAAATGGACCGAGCACCGCTTCGCGCTGCAGGCGACGCCGCCGGCCGCGCTGGCGCAGCCGTTCGACGTGCGCGCCGCGTTTTCCCACCCGCGCTTCGCCGATCGCATCGCGAACGTGATGCTGTGGAAGGGCGAGCTGTACGTCGACGTGCGCGAAACCGACCTGGCGGCGTGGACGCCGTATATCGACTACCCGTTCCAGGTCATCCAGGGCAAGGGCGCGGTGCGCGCCTGGCTGACGGTGGACCATGCGCGGATGGACAGCTTCACCGCCGACCTCGGCCTGGTCGACGTCAGCGCGCGCCTGGGCAAGGACTTGCCGCCGCTGCAACTGGCCAGGGTCAGCGGACGGATGTCGGCGCGCGAGGCCAAGGCGCCCGAGGCCGAGGCCGGCAAGCCGGCGTTCGGCGCCCACGGCCATGCGGTCGAGCTGACCGAATTCTCGGTGCAGACCCGGGGCGGGGTGGCGCTGGCGCCGATGACGATCGCCGAAGCCTATACCCCGGCGCGCGGCGGGGCGCCGCGCAAGATCGAGGTCAGCGCGCGCCAGCTGGAAATGGCCACCGTGGCCGAGCTGGCCGGGCAATTGCCGCTGACGGCGCTGCAGCGGGCGATGCTGGCCGATTTCGCGCCGCGCGGCAAGATCGAGGAACTGGCGGTGCTGTGGCAGGGCCAGGCGCCGCAAGCGCCGAGCTACCGCATCCGCGCGCGGGTGGCCGGCCTGGGCCTGAACCCGCAGCCGGCGCGCGCGGCGCAGCCGAAGACGGCGACCGCGGCGGCGCTGCCGGCGCGCGCCGCGCTGCCCGGATTCGACAACCTGACCGGCGCGATCGACGCGAGCGACAAGGGCGGCAGCATCAGCCTGGCGTCCGAGAAACTGGTGCTGCAAATGCCGGCCTGGTTCGCCGAGCCGGCGATGCCCTTCGACCGGCTCGACCTGGCGGCGCGCTGGACCTTGCAGGGCAAGGGCGACAAGGCCCAGCTGCAGGTGCAGGTCGACGACTTTTCCTTGGTCCAGGGCCAGCTGCGCGCCAGCGTGCGGGGCAAGCACAGCCTGCCGCTGGGCGCCGGCGCGCGCGGCCCGGGCACGATCGAGCTCGATGGCAACATCGACGGCTTCGCCGTCAACACCATCGGCAAGTTCCTGCCGCTCCAGACCCCGGCCGAGCTGCGCGCCTGGCTGACCGGCGCGCTGGAAGACGGCATGGCGAAGGACGCCACCCTGCGCCTGCGCGGCGACCTTGCCCATTTCCCGTTCCGGGCCGACAGCCCGGCGCGCGCGCGCGGCGAATTCCGGATCGGCGGGCGCATCGAGAACGGGCGCCTGAACTACACGCCGGGGCACTATGCGGCCGACGGCAAGTCGCCGTACTGGCCGCAGGCCGACAAGATCAACGGCAGCTTCCTGTTCGAGCGCACCCGCATGGAAATCCGCGGCGACACGGCGCGCACCGGCAACGTCGCGCTGTCCGGCGTCAAGGCGGTGGTGGCCGACCTGGCCAGCGCCGACAGCATCCTCGAGATCGACGGCAGCGCCGCCGGGCAAACCCAGGACTTCCTGCGCTACGTGGCGGCCAGCCCGGTGCTCGAATGGATCGACCATTTCACCGAAGACACGCGCGCCAGCGGCAATGCGCGCCTCGGCCTCAAGCTGCACCTGCCGCTGCACCGCATCCGCGAATCGAAGGTGCAGGGCGCGCTGCAGCTGCTGGGCAACGACGTGGTCCTGTTCCCCGACTTGCCGCCGCTGCAGGCGACCGTCGGCAAGGTCGAATTCACCGAGCGCGGCGTGACCCTGAACGGCATCGGCGCCAGCTTCCTCGGCGGGCCGCTGGCGCTGACCGGCGGCAGCGGCCGCGACGACAGCATCGTGATCCGGATGGGCGGCATGGTGTCGGCCGAGGGCTTGCGCAAGCAGTACGGCGCGCCGGCGCTGGCCCCGATCGTCGGCAAGATCAGCGGCAGCACCCGCTTCACCGGCAGCGTGGTGGTCAAGGACCAGCAAGCCGTGGTGACGGTCGACTCGACCCTGGGCGGGCTCGGGCTGGCGTTTCCGGCGCCGCTGGCCAAGTCCGAGGCCGACGCCTTGCCGCTGCACTTCACGCTGGCCGGCCTGGCCACCGGCGACAAGCAGCTGCACCGCGACGAGGTGCGCATCAGCCTGGGCAACACCATCGCCGCGCGCTACCTGCGCGAAAAGAAGGGCCGCGGCGCGTGGAGCGTGCTGCGCGGCGGCATCGGCGTGAACGTGCCGGCGCCCGAGCCCGACAGCGGCATGATGGTCAACGTCAACCTGAAGACCCTGAACGTCGACCACTGGCTGGCGCTGGGCGGCGCCGTGGCTGGCGGCGGCGAGCCGGCGCGCGCGCGCGCCGACGGCGAACCGGCCGGGCCCGACCTGGCCCAGTACGTGGTGGCCGACAGCATGGCCGCGCGCGCCACCGAGCTGGTGATCGGCGAGCGCAAGCTCGACAACGTGGTGGTCGGCGCCACCCACCAGGCCAACACCTGGCAGGCCAGCATCGATTCGCGCCAGGTTGCCGGCCACATCAGCTGGAACGAGAACAACAGCGGCCAGGGGCTGGGCAAGGTCACGGCGCGGCTGGCCTCGCTGTTCATTCCGGAATCGGCGGCCAACGACGTCAAGGACCTGCTCGAAGGCAGCAAGAGTGCGGCCTCGACCATTCCGGCGCTGGACATCGTGGCCGAGCGTTTCGAGCTGTTCAACAAGCAGCTGGGGCGGCTGGAACTAGTGGCAAGCAATGTGCCGGCCGTGGCCGGGCGCGAATGGCGCATCAACAAGCTGTCGCTGGCCAATCCCGACGGCGACCTGAACGGCAGCGGCAAGTGGGTGACCAAGGATGGCAAGAGCAGCACCAGCCTGAACTTCACGCTCGACATCGCCGACGCCGGCAAGCTGCTCGACCGGCTCGGCTTCCCCGAGACCCTGCGCCGCGGCAAGGGCAAGATGAGCGGCGACATCCTGTGGAGCGGTTTGCCGTATTCGCTGGACATCCCGAGCCTGTCGGGGCAGATCGAACTGAACGTCGAGTCGGGCCAGTTCCTCAAGCAAGACCCGGGCGCGGCCAAGCTGCTTGGCGTGCTCAGCCTGCAGGCTTTGCCGCGCCTGCTCAAGCTCGACTTCCACGACGTCTTCTCGGAAGGCCTCGCCTTCGACGGCATCAGCGCGAACGCCGTCATCAGCCGCGGCGTGCTGCGCACCGACAACCTGCGCATGCATGGGGTGGCGGCCACGATCCTGATGGATGGCACGGCCGACATCGCCAACGAATCGACCAACCTGCATGTCGTCGTGATCCCCGAATTCAATCTCGGCACCGGCCCGCTGGTGTATGCGATCGCCGTCAACCCGGTTGTCGGCTTGTCGAGCCTGCTGGCACAATGGGTGCTGCGCGCGCCGGTGATGAAGGCGCTGACCTATGAAATGCAAGTGACCGGGCCGTGGAAGGCGCCGGTCATCGCCAAACTCGAGGGCCCGCGGCCCGCGGCGCCGGCGGCGCCGGCCAACAAGGTGGAGTAGAAATGACGACAGTCGCTGCAATACAGATGGTATCCGGCCCCGACGTGGGCGCGAACATGGCCAGCGCGCGGCGCCTGGTGGCCGAAGCGGCGGCTGGCGGCGCGCAGCTGGTGTGCCTGCCGGAATACTGGCCGGTGATGGGCATGGCGGACACCGACAAGGTGGCGCTGGCCGAGCAGCCCGGGCGCGGGCCGATCCAGGATTGCCTGGCCGAGCTGGCGCTGAAGCACGGCATCTGGCTGGTCGGCGGCACCTTGCCGCTGGTATCCACGGATGCCGGGCGCGTGATGAACGCGACGCTGGTGTACGACCCGCAGGGCAAGCCGGTGGGGCGCTACGACAAGATCCACCTGTTCGGTTTCAGCAGGGGCGAGGAATCGTACGACGAGGCGCGCACCATCGTGCCGGGCGCGAACGTGGGCGTGTTCGAGGCGCCGTTCGGGCGGGTCGGGATGTCGGTGTGCTACGACCTGCGCTTCCCGGAGCTGTTCCGTGCGATGGGCGACTGCACGCTGATGCTGGTGCCGGCCGCGTTCACGTATACGACTGGGCGCGCGCACTGGGAAGTGCTGCTGCGCGCGCGCGCGATCGAGAACCAGTGCTACGTGCTGGCGGCGGCGCAGGGCGGCAGCCATCCGAACGGGCGGCGTACTTTCGGGCACAGCATGCTGGTCGACCCCTGGGGCGAAGTGAAGGCGGTGCTGGCCGAAGGCGAGGGCGTCGTCAGCGGCGACATCGATCCCGGCTTCCTGGCGCAAGTGCGCGAAAGCTTGCCGGCGCTCAAGCATCGCAAGCTGTAATCGTTCATTTTTTCCGATTCCACCCCGGGGTCAGACGTGCGTTGATGCGCCGCCGTGCGTTTTCGCCCCGGGGTCAGACGTGCGCCTTGCGGAGTGGCAAGCAATCCCCGCCGTTCATCCGAAAATTCTGTTGAATCGAGGCGGACGTCGTGAGTTCATGACGGCCGCGCATCAATCGTCGATGCTGATGAATAAGGATTTAGTTCAAGGGTTGGCATTTGACCCAGGAATTAACAACGCACGTCTGACCCCGGGGTCAATATGCACGGGGACGCATCAACGCACGTCTGACCCCGGGGTTGGGTTAAAGGAAAGCGGCGGGTGCGGGACTGACGGCGCGGGGCGGAGTGTGGCACAATGACCGGACCTGATTCACCGCTGAAAGTCTTGCCAAAATGAAGCCATTCGAACCCAATCTCTCTACCCTGGCCGTCGCCCGCGATGTGCTGCTGACGCCGTTCGGCCTGGACGAGGGCAAGCTGCTCTCGACGCTGGGCACGATGTTCACGCACAAGGTCGACTACGCCGACCTGTACTTCCAGTTCACCAAGAGCGAAGGCTGGAGCCTCGAAGAGGGTATCGTCAAGACCGGCAGCTTCTCGATCGACCAGGGCGTCGGCGTGCGCGCCGTGTCCGGCGACAAGACGGCGTTCTCGTATTCGGATGAGATCTCGCACAGCGCCTTGCTCGATGCCGCCGCCGCCACCCGCACCATCGCACGCGCCGGTTCCGGCAAGATCAAGGTGGCCGGCTCGATGACCCACACCGGCGGGCGCTCGCTGTACCTGCCCAACGATCCGCTGGCCTCGCTCGATGCGACGGCCAAGGTCAAGTTGCTCGAACGCGTGGAAAAGATGGCGCGCGCCAAGGACCCGCGCGTGGTCCAAGTGATGGCCGGCCTGGCCGGTGAATACGATGTGGTGCTGGTCGTGCGCAGCGACGGCGTGCTGGCCGCCGATATCCGCCCGCTGGTGCGGGTGTCGGTCACCGTCATCGTCGAACAGAACGGCCGCCGCGAAACCGGTTCTTCCGGCGGCGGCGGACGCTACGACTACGCCTACTTCAGCGACACGGTGCTGCAGAAGTACGCGACCGAGGCAGTGCAGTCGGCCATCGTCAACCTCGATGCGCGCCCGGCTCCGGCCGGCCCGATGACGATCGTGCTCGGCCCGGGCTGGCCCGGCGTGCTGCTGCACGAGGCGATCGGCCACGGCCTC
This sequence comes from Massilia sp., assembly GCA_036676245.1. Lineage (GTDB taxonomy): Bacteria > Pseudomonadota > Gammaproteobacteria > Burkholderiales > Burkholderiaceae_D > Telluria_A. The sequence continues at coordinate 33,911 of JAKFDH010000137.1, forward strand.
GAAGGCGATTTCAACCGCAAGGGCTCGTCGGCCTTCTCCGGCCGCCTCGGCGAGCGCGTCGCCGCCAAGGGCGTGACCGTGGTCGACGACGGCACCCTGGCCGACCGCCGCGGTTCGCTGAACATGGATGACGAAGGCAACCCGACCCAGTGCACGACCCTGATCGAGGACGGCATCCTGAAAGGCTATATCCAGGACACGATGAACGCGCGCCTGATGAAGATGCCGGTCACCGGCAATGCGCGCCGCGAATCGTTTGCCCACCTGCCGATGCCGCGCATGACGAACACCTATATGCTCGGCGGCGACAAGGATCCCGAGGAAATCCTGGCCTCGGTCAAGAACGGCCTGTACGCCGTCAATTTCGGCGGCGGCCAGGTCGACATCACGAACGGCAAGTTCGTGTTCTCGGCCAGCGAAGCCTATATGATCGAGAACGGCAAGGTCACCTACCCGGTCAAGGGCGCGACCCTGATCGGCAACGGCCCCGACGTGCTGAACCGCGTGTCGATGATCGGCAACGACATGCGCCTCGATTCCGGCGTCGGCGTATGCGGCAAGGAAGGCCAGTCGGTGCCGGTCGGCGTCGGCCAGCCGACCCTGCGCATCGAGGAAGTCACCGTCGGCGGTACCGCCTGAGTGGAAGTGCCTTCCTTCACATCCAATTTAATGGCGCGTCAGAAGGTGTAGCGCACCCCCGCCGTAAAGTAGCGTCCCACCGCGCCCGCGTAGTCGAGCGGGTTGTAGGCGCTCGCCCCGTAAGTGAGCGGATCGAGCGGGGCGACCTGGTCGAAGATGTTCTGGGCCGAACCGAATACTTCCAGCCGCGGCAGCGCCTTCCAGCGCAACACCAGGTCCACCGTCGTGAACGAGGCCAGCTCGCAGTCGGCCGGGGCCGGGTCGCCATTGGCGAAGTGGCTGGCGCAACCGTCGGGGTCGTTCTTGAACAGGGTGTTCTTGAGGTCGCCCCGGTAGTTGACGTTGGCCGACACGCGCCAGGCATCGCGCTCCCACGTCAGGCGCACATTGACCCGGTCGTCCGGCGTGCCGATGCAGTTGGTCACGTCGCAGTTGCCGTGGCTGTCGGCGAAATCGCGCGCGCTGCCATCCTGCTCGGTGCGCAGCCATTTGAACAGGTGCGTCCATTTGGCGTCGAACGTGAAGTTGCCGCTGCCGGGCCCGAAGTTGAAGCCCTGGCGGACGTCAAGGTCGGCGCCGCGCACCTTGGTGTGGGCCGAATTGACATAGCTGGCCAGCACCGCCGTGATCGCGCCCGGGTCGCCCGGGATGCCGGTGGCGGTGCTCGGGTCGCGCGCCACGCGTCCGGCCGCGATCGCGGCGTCGGTCTGCTCCTGGTTGATCTCGTTCTTGCGCCGGATCTCCCACAGGTCGAGCGACATGCTGGTGCGCGCGTACGGATCCCACACCATGCCGACGTTGAAGCTCTTCGATTTTTCGGGCGCCAGCGCCGGGTTGGGCGAGGTGATGATCGCGATCGCGGCAGGGTTGCAGGCTGCCTCGACGCCGAGCGCGCAGCGCACCGGATCGGCGGCGGTGGAAAAGGCGGCCAGGCCGCCAACGCCGTTCTCGGCCGTGCTGGGCGCGCGGAAACCGCGCGCGAAGGTGCCGCGCAGCGCGAAGCTGCGCAGCGGGTTCCACTTGACGCCGACCTTCGGCGTATAGGAGTCGCCGACGTCGGAATAATGGTCGGCGCGCAGCGCGGCCGACAGTTCCAGGCCCGGCAGCACCGGCGCCAGCACTTCGCCGTACAGCGCGGCCACGTTGCGGCTGCCGGCATAGGCCGAGTAGCCAAGGCCGATGATGTTGCCGCGCTCGGTGCCGGCGGTCGGCTCCAGCTCGGCCTTCTCGCGCCGCCATTCGGCGCCGGCCGCCACGCCCAGCGCGCCGCCGGCCAGCTGGCCGAGTTCGCGCGATACCTTCAGGTCGAGCTGGGCGATGCTGGTCTCGGCGTCGTTGCCGATCATCGGCGACAGCGCCGCGTACAGCGCCGGCGAATTCAGGCCGGCGTTCTCGGCGATGCGCCAGATGCTGTTCGGCGGCAGCGCGGCGTAGGCCGGGTTCTGGGCGGCGGCGGCCTGGTTGGCCAGGGTCGGATTGAGCAGGGCGAAGGTGACGTCGCGCTGCAGGTAGCCGGTGCGCTCGTTCTTGACCCGGTTCTTCGAGTACAGCAGCGCGCTGTCGACGTCCCAGCCGCGGAACTCGCCCTTGACGCCGACCAGCGCGCGGATGAAGTCCGATTCGATGTTCGACACCCGCGGGCCGACATCGGCGGCCAGGTAGCGCAGCCGCGCGGCGCGGCCGAAGTAGGGGTTGTCCGGATGCGCGGCGCCGAACTGCACGCCGGCATTGCTGACCGGCCCGCCCGGGTAGCCGACCGAACCGCTGATGCCCGATGGCGTCGTGTAGGACTGCGATTCGCTGGTGTAGAGGTTGAGCTCGGAGTAGGCCTGCACGGCGGGGCTGGCCTGGAAGCTGCCGCGCCCGAAGAAGGTCAGGCGCTCCTGGTCCGGCTGCACCTGGTTGTAGACGAGCGAGGCATCGATCAGGCAGCCGCCGCCCGGGTCGCCCTGCGGGTGGCTGGTGAAGTTGCCGCAGGCGGCGCCGGGGAACTGGCGGGTGAAGCCCAGGCCGGCCGGATTGCCGCGGCTGTAGTAGTCGAGCGTGTCCGGGTTGCGCACGTTGCCGTTGACCGAGCTGCCGGCCGCGTTGTTGGTGGTGATGGCGCCGGTGCCGCCGAGCGCCTCCTGCGCCGAATAGCCCCAGGGCCGCAGGTCGAAGCGGCCGATGTGGCCGCGGCCGGCGCGGTCGCGGTACCAGATCTCCTTGCGCTTGCCGTACTCGAGGTTCAGCAGCAGCTTGTAGCGGTCGGCCTGCAGGTCGCCCATGCCGTGCGTGATCGAGACCTGCGGCTCCTGGCCGTCGTGCTCGGCCGAGATGCCTTGGCTGGCGCGCACCGTGGTGCCGCGGTAGTCGCGCCGCAGGATCACGTTGACGACGCCGGCGATCGCGTCCGAGCCGTAGATGGCGGAGGCGCCGTCCTTCAGGATCTCGACCCGCTCGACGGCGTCGGTGGGGATGATGTTCAGGTCGGAGAACACTTTCTGGCCGTCGTCGGCCAGGCCGTAGGGCGCGACCCGGCGCCCGTTGAGCAGCACCAGCGTCGAGGCCGAGCCGAGGCCGCGCAGCGAGATGCCGGAAGCGCCGGCGGCGAAGCCGCCGCCGAAGGTCATCGGCACCGAGCCCTGGTTGTCGACCGCCAGCGTTTGCAGCAGCTCGGCCACGGTGCTCTTGCCGGAACGCTCGATGTCCTGGCGGTTCATCGCCAGCACCGAGGAGGCGGTCTCGGCCTGGGCACGGCGGATGTTGGTGCCGGTGATTTCGACGCGGGCGATCGGCTGGCCGGGCTGGACCACCGGCTGTTGGGACTGCGCCGGCAGCGCCAGCAGGGTGGCGCCGAGCGCGCCGCCGCCGGCGAACAGGCGGCGCAGGAGGCGGGAGATCTGGGTTTCATTCATGTTGTTTGCTCCAAGGTCGTGGATCTGGGCCCTGGGTGTGCAGCCGCGCGACTTGATACACATCAATCAATCCATGCGGAAAAACCGATTTGTATCGAGGCGGCGCAACACCGGGCAGGGGCTCGTTGAACGAGTCTTGCACCGGCCTCCGGGGCGCGACTGATCCAGGTCAATCGTGAACGGCATCAGGCGCCACAAGGGGCGGCGCTGTCGGCGGCACGCAACGGCGCGCCGGCGGCCGGCATGCCGCGAAAAAAATCGGCAGACAAAAGGGCTTGCCAATTTGCAGGAATTGTTGTTATAGTGGTCCTGAACTTTATTTGGACAACGTCATGCGCAACGCAGTTTTCTTTACCTGCTTCTTTTACTTTAGCCATTCCAACCCAAAGGCGGTGGAGTAGCGGCAGGTTCACGTAGCAACGACGAGATCCCAGCAGATTCCTGAAAAACCGCCACGATGGCGGTTTTTTTTTTACCCATATCAACCATCGCAACCGACCGAAACGGAGAACACCATGCCACGCACCGATGACCTGCGCATCAGGGAAATGAAGGAACTGACGCCGCCCTCGCACCTGATCCGCGAGTTCGCCTGCACCCCCGCCGCCGAGCAGACCGCGGCCGCGGCCCGGATCGCGCTGCACCGCATCCTGCATGGCCAGGACGACCGCCTGATGGTCGTCATCGGGCCCTGCTCGATCCACGACACCAAGGCCGCGATGGAGTACGCGCGCCGCCTGGCCGGCGAGCGCCAGCGCTTCATCGGCGAACTCGAGATCGTGATGCGGGTCTACTTCGAGAAGCCGCGCACCACGGTCGGCTGGAAGGGCCTGATCAACGACCCATACATGGACAACAGCTTCCGCATCAACGACGGCCTGCGCATGGCGCGCGAGCTGCTGCGCGACATCAACGAACTGGGCTTGCCGGCCGGCACCGAATTCCTCGACGTGATCAGCCCGCAGTACATCGCCGACCTGATCAGCTGGGGCGCGATCGGCGCCCGCACCACCGAGTCGCAGGTGCACCGCGAGCTGGCCTCGGGCCTGTCGTGTCCGGTCGGCTTCAAGAACGGCACCGACGGCAACATCAAGATCGCGGTCGAGGCGATCAAGGCCGCGTCGCAGCCGCACCACTTCCTGTCGGTCACCAAGGGCGGCCACTCGGCCATCGTGTCGACCAACGGCAACGAGGATTGCCACATCATCCTGCGCGGCGGCAAGGCGCCGAATTATGACGCGGCCAGCGTGGACGCGGCCTGCCAGCAGATCGCGGCCCAGGGCCTGGCCTCGCGCCTGATGATCGACGCTTCGCATGCGAACAGCTCGAAGAAGCCGGAGAACCAGGTGCCGGTGTGCGCCGACATCGGCGCCCAGATCGCCGGCGGCGACGACCGCATCGTCGGCGTCATGGTCGAGTCGCACCTGGTGGCGGGCCGCCAGGACCTGGTGCCGGGCAGGGAGCTGGTCTACGGCCAGTCCGTCACCGACGGCTGCATCGACTGGGACGCCAGCGTCAAGGTGCTCGAAGGCCTGGCCGCCGCCGTGCGCCAGCGGCGTTTGCGCGAGGATGCGTAAGCGGCGCCAGCACGCGCGCCGCGCCTGAATCAACAACGCCCCGCGCCATCGCCGCGGGGCGTTTTGCTTTCCGGCGCGCGCCTGGCGATTTTTTCGCGCCGTAATACCGCTTTTCCCGCCAACATGCGCTATCGTTACCCGGTTTTCCAATTTACGTAGGGATGCGGCACAATGAATCGATTCTGGGCGGCGGCGCTGTGCTGCTGGGCGCTGCACGGCGTGGCGACTGCCGCGGCCGGCGCGCCGAAAACGCTGCGCTATATCTTTCCTGCGGCCGAGACCGGTTTCGATCCGGCCGTGTCGCGCGACCTGTATACCGGCCACATCACCCAGGCCATCTTCGATACCCTGTACACCTACGATTACCTGGCGCGTCCGGTGCAGCTGGTGCCGGCCGCGGCCGCCGCCATGCCCGAGGTCTCGGCCGACGGCAAGACCTACACGATTCGCCTGAAGAAGGGCATCGTGTTTACGCCCGACGCTGCGTTCAAGGGACGGCGGCGCGAATTGACCATGGCCGACTATGTCTATTCGTGGAAGCGGCTGCTCGACCCGAAGCTGGCCTCGCCGCACAGCTGGCTGTTCGAGGGCAAGGTCGTCGGCCTCGACCAGCTCGCCGCGGACGCGAAAAGAAGCGGCAAGTTCGACTACGACGCCAAGGTCGCCGGCTTCGAACTGCTCGATCCTTACACCTTGCGCATCCACCTGACCCAGACCGATTTCAACCTCGGCATGATCCTGGCGCACGAGCCGACCGTGGCGGTGGCGCGCGAAGTGGTGCAGCTGTATGGCGACGTCAAGGGCGAGATCCATTCGAACCCGGTGGGCACCGGCCACTACAAGCTGGCGCACTGGGTGCGCGGCAACCGCATCATCCTCGAGCGCAACCCGCTGCATCCGGGCGGCACCTGGGACTTCAAGGGCAACGGCACCCCCGAGGACGAGCGCATCATCGCCCAGATGAAGGGCAAGCAGATGCCCCGGATCGACCGCATCGATATCGCCGTGATGGTCGAGGACCAGTCGCGCTGGCTGGCGTTCCAGAGCGGCGGCATCGACCTGTTCTGGCTGGATGGCCCGCTGGCGCCGAAGGCGCTGCACAACGGCAAGCTGCGGCCCGAGCTGGCCGCGCGCGGCGTCCAGCTGTCGCGCCAGGTCGATCCCGAAATCACTTACTACTACTGGAACATGCAGGACCCGGCGCTGGGCGGCTTCGGCAAGGAGCGGATTGCGCTGCGGCGCGCGATCGCGATGGCGCACGACATCGACGAGGAAATCGCGATGGTGTGGAATGGCCAGGCCGAACGGCTCGAGTTCCCGATCCCGCCCGGCGTGGTCGGCCACGACCCGGCCTACCGCAGCATGCTGCGCTACGACCCGGTGCTGGCCAACAAGCTGCTCGACCGCTTCGGCTACAAGAAGGGCGCCGACGGTTGGCGCACCCAGCCGGACGGCAAGCCGCTGCTGGTGCGCTACGCCTCGCGCAACGAAGCGTCCGGCGTGCTGCAGGCCGAGGTCTGGCGCAAGACCTATAACCGGCTCGGCATCCGCATGGAGAACGAGCGCATGATCTTCGCCGACATCCTCAAGTCCGAGCAGCGCTGCAAGCTGCAGACCCGCAACTACCAGTGGATGGCCGACTATCCGGACGGCGACAATTTCATGCAGCTGTTCTATGGCAAGAACGTCTACCAGAACAATGCCGGCTGCTTCGCCGACGCCGACTACGACAAGATGTACGCCCAGACCCAGAAGATGCAGGCCGGCCCCGAGCGCGATGCGCTGTTCCGCAAGATGGCGCGCCGGATCGAAGCCTATGGCGGCGGCCTGATCGGCTACGCGCGCTACCGCAATATGCTGGCCCAGCCTTCCGTGCTCGGCTACAAGAAGCATCCGATCCTGCACCAGGAATGGCAGTACATCGACATCGACCCGGCGCGCGCGCCGCCGTCGGCGCGGTCAAATTAGCTCAACTAATAGAAAAACAATACAGATCATGTTTGCTTATATCCTCCGCCGGCTGTGGCAAATGCTGCCCACCATGGCCGGCGTCGTGCTGCTGGTGTTCATCCTGTTCAACTGGGTCGGCGGCGACCCCGCCTACATCCTGGCTGGCAAGATGTCGAACGCGGAAGCGATCGCCAACATCCGCAAGCAGCTCGGGGTCGACCAGCCCTACTGGGTCCAGTTGTGGATCTTCGTCAAGCAGATCGTCACCTTCGACTTCGGCAATGCCTGGAGCACGGGCGAGCCGGTGTCGCACATCATGGCCACCCGCCTCGGGCCCTCGCTGACGGTGCTGGTGCCGCTGACGATCCTCGAAACCGTGTTCGGCATCGCGCTGGCGCTGGCCATCGCCTTCGTGCGCGGCAGCCTGACCGACCGCGCCGTGATGATCGCCTGTACCGTCGGCATGTCGATCAGCATCCTGGTCTACATCATCGTGTTCCAGTATGTGTTCGCCTACCAGCTGGGCCTGTTCCCGGTGCAGGGCTGGGGCAGCAGCTTCGGCGAAAACCTGCTGCGCTATGCGACCCTGCCGATCCTGATCGGGCTGGCGGTATCGATCGCGCCGACCTTGCGCCTGTACCGCAGCTTCGTGCTCGACGAGGCCGGCCAGGACTATGTGCGCACCGCGCGCGCCAAGGGCTTGCCGGAAGGCCGCATCATGTGGGTGCACGTGCTGCGCAACGCCGCCATCCCGATCATCACGCACGTGATGGCGAGCCTGCCGGCGCTGCTGATCGGCGCCTTCCTGCTCGAGCGCTTCTTCGGCATTCCCGGCATCGGGCGCGAAGTGATCCTCGCCGTCGAGCGCAGCGACTTCCCGGTGATCAAGGCGATCACCGTGTACGTCGCCGCCGCCACCATGGTGTTCAACCTGCTGACCGACCTGATGTACCAGGCCGTCGATCCGCGCGTGCAACTGAAATAGGACCAGACGCATGAACCAACATCCACCCTCGCCCGGCCTGTGGGCGCTGGCCTGGCGCCGCTTGCGCGGCGACCGCATCGCGATGGTGTCGCTGGCGGTGGTCGCCGCCTTCCTGGCGATGCTGCTGCTGTCGAGCGCCGGCCTGATCGTGGCCGACTGGGAAGACGAAGTCGGCGTCAACTACGCGCCGCCGTCCTTCGTCGGCGCCGACGGCGGCGCCGCGATCCGCGCCGTGCGCCAGGAAGCGCTGCCCGACAACCCCTACGACCCGCTGGCCGAGGACATCGAGGCCATCCGCGCCGGACTGGGGCAGGGCGGCGCGCCCGACATGTACGGGGTCGAAGACCCGCTGGCGGCCGAGCTGGCCGCGCTGCGCGCCGGCACCGCGGGCGCCAGCCAGGGACCGGCCGAGAAACGGGCCACCCTGCCGTTCGGCGCCGACAAGTGGGGCCACGACATCATCAAGAAAACCGTCAAGGGGGCCGAGACCTCGATCGTCGTCGGCCTGGTGGCGGCGCTGCTGGCGGTCGGGCTGGGCACCTTGTTCGGCGCCGTGTCCGGCTATTTCGGCGGCGCCGTCGATGACCTGTTCAACTGGTTCTACAGCATCTTCACCTCGATCCCCTCGATCCTGATGATCCTGACCGTGGCCGCCGTGCTGCAGCAGAAGGGCGTGATGACGATCGTGCTGATCCTCGCGCTGACCGGCTGGACCGGGCCCTACCGGCTGATCCGGGCCGAATACATCAAGCACCGCCAGCGCGAATACGTGATGGCGGCCGACGCCATCGGCGCCTCGCACTGGCGCAAGATGTTCTCGCACATCTTCCCGAATGTCAGCCACGTGGCGCTGGTGCAGATGTCGATCCTGGTGGTCGGCTTCATCAAGGCCGAAGTCATCCTCAGCTTCCTCGGCTTCGGGGTGCCGGTCGGCGTGGTGTCCTGGGGCAGCATGCTGAACGAAGCGCAGAATGAACTGATCCTCGGCAAATGGTGGCAGCTGGCGGCCGCCGCCAGCGCGATGGCGCTGCTGGTGACGGCGTTCTCGCTGTTTACCGATGCGCTGCGCGACGCCCTCGACCCGAAACTGAAGTGATGGAAAAGAAAAAATGAACGAGGACACCATGCTGCTCCAGGTGCGCGACCTGCGCGTCACATTCAGGCTCGACAAGAAGTCCAGCTTCGAGGCGGTCAAGGGCATCTCCTTCGACGTGCCGCGCAACAGCACCGTGGCGCTGGTCGGCGAATCGGGCAGCGGCAAGTCGGTCAGCTCGCTGGCCGTGATGGGCCTGCTGCCGCCGGATACCACGCTGATCGACCCGGCCAGCAAGATCCTGTTCGGCGGGCGCGAGCTGCTGGCGCTGCCGCTGGCGGAACGGCGCAAGCTGTGCGGCAAGGACATCTCGATGATCTTCCAGGAGCCGATGTCCTCGCTCAACCCGGTGTTCACGGTCGGCTTCCAGATCGCCGAAGTGCTGCGCCTGCACATGGGCATGAGCGCGAAGCAGGCGCGCGCGCGCACGCTGGCGCTGCTCGACGAAGTCGGCATTCCCGACCCGGCCGCCAGGATCGATGCCTACCCGAGCCAGATGTCGGGCGGGCAGCAGCAGCGCGTGATGATCGCGATGGCGATCGCCTGCGAACCGAAGCTCCTGATCGCCGACGAGCCGACCACGGCGCTGGACGTGACGATCCAGAAGCAGATCATGGACCTGATCGCGCGATTGCAGCAGAAGCACGCCATGTCGGTGCTGTTCATCACCCACGACCTGGCGCTGGTGGGCGACATCGCCGACCGCGTGATCGTCATGCGGCACGGCGAAGTGCGCGAGGAGGGCGAGGCGAAGCAGGTGTTCGCCGCCCCGCAGGACGCGTATACCCAGGCGCTGCTGCACTGCCGCCCGCGCATCGACGAGCGGCCGCTGCGGCTGCCCGTCATCGACGACTACCTGCAGGGCAAGCCGGCCGTCCTCGAGCAGCGTGCGCGCGGCTATGCGGCGGGCGACGCCACCGTGCTCGAGGTGAAGAATCTGAGCAAGAGCTTCTTCGTGCGCGAAGGCCTGTTCGGCAAGCGCGAGTTCAAGGCGGTCAAGGACGTGTCGTTCACGCTGGCGCGCGGCAAGACGCTGGGCGTGGTCGGCGAATCGGGCTCGGGCAAGACCACGGTCGGCCTGACCCTGCTGCGGCTGCACCAGGCCAGCGGCGGCAGCGCCCTGTTCGAAGGACGCGACCTGGTCAGCATGCCTGCGCGCGACTACATGGCCTACAAGCGGCGCATCCAGATCATCTTCCAGAACCCCTACGCCTCGCTGAACCCGCGCTTCACGGTCGGCCAGATCCTGCTCGAACCGATGCGCATCCACGCGATCGGCGCCAGCGACGGCGCGCGCGCGCGGATGGCGGCCGAATTGCTGGAAAAGGTCGGCTTGTCGGCCGCGGCCTTCCACCGCTACCCGCACGAGTTTTCCGGCGGCCAGCGCCAGCGCATCGCAATCGCGCGCTGCCTGACGCTGAAACCCGAGATCCTCGTGTGCGACGAATCGGTGTCGGCGCTGGACGTGTCGGTACAGGCCCAGGTGCTGAACCTGCTGCAGGATTTGCAGGACGAGTACCAGCTCAGCTATATCTTCATCTCGCACGACCTGGCGGTGGTCAAGTACATGGCCGACCAGGTGATGGTGATGCAGAACGGCAGCGTGGTCGAACTGGCCGATTCCGACACCCTGTACCGCGACCCGCAGCATCCGTACACGCGCAGCCTGCTGGCGGCGATTCCGGGCGCCGGCGCCGGCGCTGCCGGGCTGAAAATCGTATAAACTGGGCACATGCCAAATCTGATCGACATGCTGCAGACCTACGGGGTCCTGATCGTCTTCGCCATCGTGCTGGTCGAGCAGATCGGCTTGCCGATTCCCGCCTTCCCGATCCTGATCGTGGCCGGGGCGCTGGCCGTCGGCGGCGACGTCAGCTGGCCGGCCGCGCTGGCCGTCAGCGTCGGCGCCTGCCTGATTTCCGACTTCTTCTGGTTCCGCGCCGGGCGTCTTTACGGCAACCGCATCCTGCGCCTGCTGTGCAAGATTTCGCTGTCGCCCGACTACTGCGTGACCCAGACCGAGGACAAGTTCAACCGCTACGGGCCGAAGTCGCTGGTCGTGTCCAAGTTCATTCCGGGCTTTAACATCATCGCCTCGCCGATGTCGGGCGCGCTCGGCATCGGCACCGGGCGATTCCTGCTGTTCAGCATGAGCGGCAGCCTGCTGTGGAGCGGCGCCGGGCTGGCCATCGGCGCGTATTTCTACAAGAGCGTCGACCAGGTGCTGCTGATGCTGGCGGACATGGGCACGACCGCGCTCGTCGTCCTGTTCAGTTTGCTGGCGCTGTTCATCGCCTTCAAGTACGTCGAGCGGCGCAATTTCCGGCGCGGCATGGAAGTCGAGCGTATCAGCATGGCCGAGCTGGCCGGGCTGATCGATGAAGGGCAGGCGCCGCTGATCATCGACGCCCGCAGCGTCACCGCCCAGCAGCTGGAGCGGCCGATTCCCGGCGCGCTGCTGTACAACGCAAGCGAAGCGACCGTGCTGATGGCCGGCATCGACAAGGACCGCCACATCGTCGTGTATTGCTCCTGCCCGAACGACCAGACCGCCGCCTTCGTCGCCAAGCAGTTGCTGGCGAACGGCTTCCGGCGCGCGCGTCCGCTGCATGGCGGGCTCGACGCGTGGAAATCGCACCAGCAAGTACGCGACGGCGCCGCCGACGGCCCCCTCACCGCCGCCTGAGCCGCCTCGCATGTCCTGCGCCAGCCCCGCCCGCAGCGCCGCGGCGGGGTTTTTTTACGTAATTTTGGTGGCTGTTTTGTTAAAAAACATTATCCCGACTACTTTTTAAAACCGGTTTGGATCTGGTTTGGTGCGGGAGGCTATCGAAAACATGTACCTAAACTACAAAGAATACTTGCGTCTGGCTCAATAACTCCTTAAGCTTGGTGTATTGATAGAATTTACGCCGCCATGACCGTCTCGCTTCACGCCCAGCCGACCAGCACCCTCGATTCCCTTGCCCACGCGGACGGGCCGCGCCTTCTTGCCGACATCGGCGGCACGAATGCGCGCTTTGCGCTGGAGCTGGGGCCGGGGCGGGTCGAGCTGATCGAGGTGCTCGCCTGCGACAGCTACCCGACCATCGGCGCGGCGCTGCGCGCCTACCTCGGTTCGCCGCTGGTGGCTGCGGCCGGGCTGGGGCCGATCCGCCACGCGGCGGTCGCGATCGCCAACCCGATCACCGGCGACCTGGTGCGGATGACCAACCACCACTGGGAATTCTCGATTGAAGCCCTGCGGGTCGAATGCGGCTTCGAGACCTTGATGCTGGTAAACGACTTCACCGCGCTGGCGCGATCGCTGCCGCATCTGTCGGCGAAGCAAAAGGTCAAGATCGGCGGCGGCGTGGCGCGCGAGGGTGCGCCGCTGGGGCTGGTGGGTGCGGGGACGGGGCTGGGCGTGTCCGGGCTGATCCCGTGCGGAGGCAGCTGGACCGCCTTGCTGAGCGAAGGCGGGCACGTGACCTTTTCGCCGGCCAACGAGGTGGAAGTAGCGATCCTGCAATACGCATGGCGCCAGTTCGACCATGTGTCGGCCGAGCGGCTGCTGTCGGGCGACGGCATCGAGCTGATATACCGCGCGCTGGCCAAGTACAACGCCCAGCCGAACGAAGGATTGCGGGCGGCGGAGATCTCGCGGCGTGCGCTGGCGGGCGAGTGCGTGCTGTGCGACCAGGTGATCGACGCCTTCTGCGGCATGCTGGGCACGGTGGCGGGCAACCTCGCCATCACCCTGGGCGCGCAGGGCGGCATCTATATCGGCGGCGGCATCGTGCCGCGGCTGGGCGAGCGCTTCGCGCAGTCCTCGTTCCGCATGCGTTTCGAGCAGAAGGGACGCTTCGTCAACTACCTGGCGCAAGTGCCGACCTTTGTCATCACCGCCGAATACCCGGCCTTCCTGGGCGTTTCCGCCATCCTCGCCGAGAAACTCGGCGCCTGAAGGCGCCCGCGACGTCAACTTCAACCCCGGGGTCAGACGTGCATTGATGCGCGCGACCTCGAAAAACACCCGGGGTCAGACGTGCGTTGATGCGTCAGTCCTGCTCAGTTCGTGAAAAAATCGGATTTCATGCGTCCCAAGGGCTCGGTTATTTCCTTACATGCTGTCTGTACAGGCGAATTCTTGCAGCTCCAGCAACAACGCATCAACGCACGCCTGACCCCGGGGTAAAAAAGGGCGGCTGCGCATCAATGCACGTCTGACCCCGGGGTATGAGGGAAGCCTTGCGGCGAAACTGTCCGTTTCGTGGTTTTATCAGGTACAATGGCCGCAGTTGGAGGAAACGGTTTCGATCGTTCGTGCAGTGTTTGCCGGGAGCTTGCCTCCTGCCATTGCGGCGAACCGGCCTTTCGCTCGAAAAATCAACGGCTTACACACGCTCGGTTTGCGAGCGGCCGTGCCGGCGGGTTCGAGGCTCGCCGCTGTAACATTCCCGCCCGGCGCACTTCGGCCCCAGGCGACGGATTCCAGTTTCAACGTTTGTCCTTGCAAAACGGCGTCATTCGATGACGACCGCTGCTATTCGTTGATTGGTTTTTGATTGATACTTTCTTCGCAACATCGTTATGAATACTGATGAGGCTAAACGAGTCCTCGAAACCGCTTTGCTGTGCGCGCGCGAACCGATGTCGATCCACGGGATGAAAAAGCTGTTCGTCGATGTCGACGATAACGGCCGTCCCATGGGCGTCGGCGTCGGCGCCGATACGATCAAGCTGATGCTCGAAGAGCTGCGCCACGAATGGCGCGACCGCGGTATCGAGGTCGTCAGCCTGGCCACCGGCTGGCGCTTCCAGAGCCGCCCGGAAATGAAGCAGTACCTGGACCGGCTCAATCCGGAAAAGCCGCAGAAGTATTCGCGCGCCACCCTCGAAACGCTGGCCATCATCGCTTACCGCCAGCCGGTCACGCGCGGCGATATCGAGGAAATCCGCGGCGTTACCGTCAATTCGCAGACGATCAAGATGCTGGAAGACCGCGGCTGGATCGATGTCATCGGCCACCGCGAAGTGATCGGCCGCCCGGCCTTGCTCGGCACGACCAAGCAGTTCCTCGATGACCTGGGCCTGGCGTCGCTGTCGCAGTTGCCGCCGCTGCAGCAGATCAGCGAGATGCAAAGCGGCCTCGAAATGGAAGCGCTCGAGGCGGCTCTGCAGGAGAATTTCGACAAGGCAGCCGCTGAACCGGGCCGCCATCCGGACCAGCCGGCAGACCAGGCGCCGGCAGCGGCGGATGCCGTGCTGCGGCAGCCCGGCGCAGAGCAACAACAAGAACAACAAGAACAACAAGAGCAAGAGGCAGTACCAGCAGCAAAACTGGCGGTCGAACATCACCCGGTACAAGTCGCCGGACCAGACGCCGTTCCAGTACAAGAGCAAGAAGAAAACGACGCGGCCCCCGAAGCCGCACAACAAGCCACAAATCCCGACCCTGCGCCAGAAATAACGGTTGACGCTGCGCCAGGTCAGCACAACCAAGAAACGAATGATGAATCCAACGAATCCAACTGAGACCAGCGCCGCCGACGTGGCAGGCAAGGACGAAGCGGCGGCCAAGCCGAAGCGCCGCACCAAGGCGCAGATCGCGCTAGCCGCCGAAGCGGCCAATGCCGCAGCCGTCGCCGAGTCGCCGAAGCCAAAGCGCGCCGCCGCCAGGAAGCCGGTCGCCGACAGCGCTGACGAGGCGAGCGCCAAGCCCGCGCCCAAGGCCCGCGCCAAGAAGGCAGCCCCGGCCGATGCCGCCGCCGCCGTCCCCGCCGATGCGCCTGTCGCCAGGAAGCCGCGCGCGCCCAAGGCCGCCGCGGCGCCGGCCCCAGTTGAAGCAGTTGCCCCAGCCCCGGTCCCAGCCCAGGCCGACGCCGTCGCCGCGCCAGCCGGCGAGCGCGAAGAACGCCAGCCGCGCCAGGACCGCGGTCCGCGCGGCCCGCGCAAGATGCGCGAACTGCGCGGTGAGCGCGAAGCCCGCATCGAACAGCAGCGCGCTGCATCGGGCAAGCCTGCCGCTCCTGGCGCCGAGGCGCAAGCCGCGCCTGACGCGCCGGCCGCTGCCGCCGAAGGCGGCGAGGGCCAGCAAGCGCGCCGCGAACGCGGTCCGCGCCCGCCCAAGAAGAAGACCAACAAGAAGGGCAACCCCGGCCTGCAGCACCATGGCAAGAACAAGATGAACGACGCCGATGCGGCGTTCTCGTACGTCACCTCGGAGGCGTTCGACGCCAACGACGGCGGCCGCAGCCAGCCGCAAAAGCCGGCCCGCCGCGACCTGACCTCGGACGACGACGCGCCCAAGCTGCACAAGGTGCTGGCCGAGGCGGGCCTCGGTTCGCGCCGCGACATGGAAGAGCTGATCATCGCCGGCCGGGTGTCGGTCAATGGCGAGCCGGCCCACATCGGCCAGCGCATCCTGCCGACCGACGCGGTCCGCATCAACGGCAAGCTGATTCACCGCAAGGTGAGCAGCAAGCCGCCGCGCGTGCTGGTCTATCACAAGCCGGCCGGCGAAATCGTCAGCCACGACGATCCGGAAGGCCGCCCGTCGGTGTTCGACCGCCTGCCGACGATGAAGGCCGGCAAATGGCTGGCCGTCGGCCGCCTCGACTTCAACACCGAAGGCCTGCTGCTGTTTACGACTTCGGGTGACCTGGCCAACCGCCTGATGCACCCGCGCTACAACATCGACCGCGAATACGCGGTGCGCACCCTGGGCGAACTGGAAGAGGGCATGCGCCAGAAGCTGCTGGCCGGCGTCGAACTGGAAGATGGCCTGGCTTCGTTCACCAAGATCGCCGATGGCGGCGGCGAAGGCATCAACAAGTGGTACCGCGTGGTCATCGGCGAAGGCCGCAACCGCGAGGTGCGCCGCATGTTCGAGGCGATCGGCCTGACCGTGTCGCGCCTGATCCGCACCCGCTACGGCGCGATGACCTTGCCGAGCAACCTGAAACGCGGCCGCTGGGAAGAGCTGGAAGAGAACACCGTGCGCGACCTGATGTCGGCCTTCGGTGTCGAGAAGAAGGGCGCGGGCAATGAGGCGCGCGGTCCGAAGGGCCGTGGCGGCGACGCCAAGGGCGCCCGCTCCGAGGAGCCGGATGGCAACCGCATGGATCGTGAAGACGCCAACCGCAACGCCGATCCGTTCGCGCGTCCGGCCGGCGGCGCAGGCCGCGGCCAGGGCCGCGGTTTTGGCGGCGGCTTGCCAGGGTTGCCTGGCATGGGCGGCGGCATGCCGGGCATGGGTGGCCAGCGCAGCGGCCGTCCCCAGGGCGATGGCCAGGGCCCGCGTGGCCAGGGTCCGCGCGGCCAGGGCGGCCAGGGTCCGCGCGGCCAGGGCGGACAAGGCCAGGGCCGCAGCGGCCGGCCGGGCGGCCAGCAGGGCGCCGGCGGCGCAGGTGGCGGCGGTGCGGCCCGCGGTCCGCGCCAGCCCGACCCGCTGCAGACGACTTTTGGTTTCGGCAACGCCGGCGGCGCGCGCCGTCCGCAGGGCCCGCAAGGCCCGCGCGGCGCCGACCATGGCCTGCCGCGCCGCGGACGCCGCGGGTAATTGCGAAAAACGGCGATCTGGGGCGAATCCGGCGCGATTTGCCCCTGTTTTACCCGTTTTTGTTGCCATGTGGCAGTGTTGTTTGCCTGATCATTTCGCCCGTGACGGATTGCGGGGAAGCCCGGAACAGGTTATAATCTGCAGCCTAATAAAAGTTCTTCGCAACGTTTGGTGCAAGTGCTTTCATCTGGTTGGGAATATAAGAAGATGGGCAGATGCCCATTTTTTTTTTGGTAAATCGTTTTGACGGGCTGGTCCAGCCCCGGTTTTGGAGAATTTGTTTGCAGCAGTTTGATTTGATCGCGAAGACAGTCAGTGGCCTGGGCTACGAACTCGTTGATGTCGAACGGGGCGAGCGCGGGATCCTGCGCGTTTATATCGATTTCACCGCTGCCGACGCGGCCGAGAAAGGCCCGATCACGGTTGAGGATTGCGCCACCGTGAGCCACCAGTTGTCGCATGTGCTGACGGTTGAGAACGTCAACTACGAGCGCCTCGAGATTTCGTCGCCGGGGCTGGACCGACCGGTGCGCACGATGGCCGATTTCGAGCGCTTTGCCGGTTGCGAATGCACCGTCAAGCTGCGCGTGGCCATGCCCGGCGCCGCCAACCGGAAGACCTTCACGGGGATTCTGCAGGCCCCGGAAGGCGACAAGGTCGCATTGGTTTTTGAAAGTAAGGATGGTCCGGCGCAGTTGGAGTTCACGCTCGCCGACTTGGATAAGGCACGCCTGGTGCCGCAAGTGGATTTTAAGGGACGCAAAGCATGAGCCGCGAAGTTTTGTTATTGGTTGACGCGCTGGCGCGCGAAAAAAATGTCGATAAAGATGTCGTCTTCGGGGCGCTCGAATTCGCACTCGCGCAAGCGACGAAGAAGCGTTACGAGGGTGAAGTCGACATTCGCGTCTCGATCGACCGCGAGTCGGGCGAGTTCGAGTCCTTCCGCCGCTGGCACGTGGTGCCCGACGAAGCTGGCCTGCAGCTGCCGGACCAGGAAATCCTCCATTTCGAAGCCAAGGAAACCATCCCCGATATCGAAGTGGACGAATACATCGAAGAACCGATCGAGTCCGTCGAATTCGGCCGCCGCTTCGCGCAGGACACCAAGCAGGTCGTCCTGCAGCGCGTGCGCGACGCCGAGCGCGAACAGATCCTGGTCGACTTCCTCGAGCGCGGCGACTCGCTCGTCACCGGCACCATCAAGCGCATGGAACGCGGCGACGCGATCGTCGAATCGGGCAAGATCGAAGCACGCCTGCCGCGCGACCAGATGATCCCGAAAGAGAACCTGCGCATCGGCGACCGGGTCCGCGCCTACATCCTGCGCATCGACCGCAATATGCGCGGCCCGCAGGTGATCCTGTCGCGCACCGCGCCTGAATTCATCATGAAGCTGTTCGAACTCGAAGTGCCTGAGATCGAGCAGGGCCTGCTGGAGATCAAATCGGCCGCCCGCGACGCCGGCGTGCGCGCCAAGATCGCCGTCTACACGGCCGACAAGCGGATCGACCCGATCGGCACCTGCGTCGGCATGCGCGGTTCGCGCGTGCAGGCAGTCACCGGTGAGCTGGGCGGCGAGCGCGTCGACATCGTGCTGTGGTCGGAAGATCCGGCGCAGTTCGTGATCGGCGCACTGGCCCCGGCCAATGTGTCCTCGATCATGGTCGACGAGGAAAAGCATGCGATGGACGTGGTCGTCGACGAAGAAAACCTGGCGATCGCGATCGGCCGTTCGGGCCAGAACGTGCGCCTGGCCGCCGAGCTGACCGGCTGGAAGATCAACATCATGACCGCCGAGGAGTCCGAGAACAAGTCGGCCGCCGAAACGGCCGCGGTGCGCGCGCTGTTCATGGAAAAACTGGACGTCGACCAGGAAGTGGCCGACATCCTGGTGGAAGAGGGCTTCGCCAGCCTCGAGGAAATCGCCTATGTGCCGATCTCCGAGATGCTCGATATCGAATCCTTCGACGAAGACACCGTCAACGAACTGCGTACCCGTGCCCGCGATGCCCTGGTGACCGAGGCGATCGCTTCGGAAGAGGGCCTGGAAGGCATGGACGACGCGCTGGTCAACCTCGAAGGCATGGACCGCACCACCGCGGGCAAGCTCGGCCTGGCAGGCATCAAGAATGTCGAAGCCTTCGCCGCACTGGCCTACGACGAATTCGGCGCCATCCTGGCGCTGTCCTCGGACCGCGCCCGTGAGCTGATCAAGAATGAATTTAATGATGTGACCGACGACGAGATGAAGCTGGTCGACTCAAAGTACGACGACCGCGCCAAGGCGCTGCAGGCGAAAGCCTGGAGCCTGGCAGAAGTGGCCAAGGCTTAATTTGAGTATCTTTATCATCTCCGCGACACATAGAAAAGAGGACTGAATGGCGAGTAACAACGTAGCCCAATTTGCCACCGAACTGAAGATGCCTGCAGACTTGCTGCTGACGCAGCTGCGTT
>JAKFDH010000138.1:0-116220 GCA_036676245.1 Massilia sp.
GTGGCATGGGTTCCTGCCTGCGCAGGAACGACGTCGGAGATTGCATTTCACGTTTCACAGCGTCGACTTCGGCAGCGCAGCGGGTCAGCTAAGGGGCAAGGAAAAAGTCAACAAAATTATTCCAGACAGCAGTGCGTGAAAGCGAGGACGACGGCGGTTATTTTGAAGTGGAAGAGTTGGACTTCGCCATGCACGCAGGTTCCCGGCACGGCGCCTGCCCTGGCGGCCCGGCAATTGCGCTTGCGAAGCCGTACTTGCGCTCGATGGCCAAGGACACGCCTTCCTTGTTCATCGCCTGCAGGGAGGCATTGAGCTTGTCCACCAGCGCGTCAGGCACGCCCTTGTTGCACGCCAGGTAGAACTCGGTGCGGCGGAAGGTCAGCACCGGCACGATCTGGCCGCTCCAGCCGTTCTCGGCGATCATCGCGTTGCCCACACGCAGGCTCGACGCCCACAGATCGATCCGCTCGAGCAGCAGTTTGCGCGGATTGGACAGCTTGTCCTGGACCGAATCGACGAGGAACCCCTTTTCCATCAGGTAGTCGCCGCGCACGTCGCCGTTGTAGGCGCCGATGCGCAGCTTGCGCGCGCCTTCAATATTGGCGAACTTGTAACGGCGGTCGGTGCGGGCGAACAGCGTCCAGTCGTTTTCATGGGTTGGCCCCACCCACTTGAACAGGGCTTCGCGTTCCGGGACCCGGGTGGTCGAAAAGACGCAGGTGTTGGACTGGGCCAGGGCCAGCTGGTAGGCGCGCTTCCAGGGCAGGATGGCAATCTCGCCATCGATGCCCGAACGATCGAGCATCAGTCGGATCTTGTCGGCAGCGAAACCGGCCACCTTGCCGTCGACCAGCATGGCGGACGGCGGCGAGGCCTCGGCGGTGATGAACAGTCGCGGGCGATCCGCCGCGCCGGCCTCGGCGCACAGGCCGGCCATCAACAGGACCATGCGGCGCCATGTCGTGTTCATTATTTTCCCCGAGCCACAATTGGCCCTTGCCACAAATATAGCAGCAGGCTCCAGGGTAAGCTAGCTCAATTGTGTGCGGTGCGGCAACTGCAGGATGGCTTCGGCGTTGGAGGCGGAGAAGCAGCGGTCGGCCGCCTCGATATACGGCAGCCAGGCGTAGTTCAGGTGTTCGCGCTCGCTCAGCCGCACCGGGGTGCCGGGCGGGACGCAGACGCTGAAAACGTGTTCGGTGTTGTGGGTGATACCGGGGGCGTAGCGGTGGCGCCAGACCGGGTAGATTTCGTAGATGTTTTCGAGGTGCCAGTCGCGCAGGGCGATGGTATGGCCGTCGGCGACGATGCCGGTTTCCTCGAACAGTTCGCGGGTGGCGGTTTGCAGCAGTGGTTCGTCGGCGGCGTCGAGCGAGCCGGTGACGGATTGCCAGAAGCCGGGCTTGTCGGCCCGCTCGATGAGCAGCACTTCCAGGTCGGGCGTGTGGATGACGACGAGGACGGATTCCGGGATTTTGTGCAAAGTAATCTGCTCCGGGACGTTCGAACCGTCGTCCCAGCGAAGGCTGGGACCCATGCTGAGCTAGCTCTGTATGGGTCCCCGCGTTCGCGAGGACGACGTTGGTTGTGTTGCAGCGACTCTTAGTCTGTGATTCCTGCTTATGCCACTTTCGGTTCGGCGTTACGCAAGCGGATATGCAATTCGCGCAACTGCTTCTCGTCGACTTCGGATGGCGCGTTGGTCAGCAGGCACTGGGCGCGCTGGGTCTTCGGGAAGGCGATCACGTCGCGGATCGAATCCGAGCCGGTCATCATCGTCACGATGCGGTCCAGGCCGAAAGCCAGGCCACCGTGCGGCGGCGCGCCGTACTGCAGCGCGTCGAGCAGGAAGCCGAACTTCAGCTGCGCTTCTTCCGCGTCGATCTTCAGCGCGCGGAATACCTTGCTCTGGACGTCTTCGCGGTGGATACGGATCGAACCTCCGCCCAGTTCCCAGCCGTTCAGCACCATGTCGTAGGCCTTGGCTATGCAGGCGCCAGGGTTGGTCTCGAGCATGTCTTCGTGGCCATCTTTCGGCGCCGTGAACGGGTGGTGGGTCGCGGTCCAGCGGCCCGACTCTTCGTCGTAGTCGAACATCGGGAAGTCCACCACCCACAGCGGCGCCCAGACGTCATTGAACAGGCCCGCCTTCTTGCCGAACTCGGAGTGGCCGATCTTCACGCGCAGCGCGCCGATCGCGTCGTTGACAACCTTCGCCTTGTCGGCGCCGAAGAAGATCAGGTCGCCGTCCTGCGCGCCGGTCTTCTCGAGGATGGCCGCCAGGGCGGCGTCGTCCAGGTTCTTGACGATCGGCGACTGCAGGCCTTCACGGCCCTTGGCCTTCTCGTTGACCTTGATGTAGGCCAGGCCCTTGGCGCCGTAGATCGCGACGAACTGGGTGTAAGCGTCGATTTCCGAACGCGGCATGCTGCCGCCTTGCGGTACGCGCATGCCGACCACGCGGCCGCCGACCATGTTGGCGGCGCCGTTGAAGACCTTGAATTCGACGGTCTTCATCACGTCGGTCAGGTCGGTGAACGCGAGCTTGACGCGCATGTCCGGCTTGTCCGAACCGTACAGGCCCATCGCTTCGGCGAAGTCCATGACCGGGAACGGATTAGGCAGGTCGATGTCCAGCGTGTTCTTGAAGACGATGCGGATCATGTCTTCGAACAGGTCGCGGATTTCCTGCTCGTTCAGGAACGAGGTTTCGCAGTCGATCTGGGTGAATTCAGGCTGGCGGTCGGCGCGCAGGTCTTCGTCGCGGAAGCACTTGGTGATCTGGTAATAGCGGTCGAAGTTGGCGACCATCAGCAGCTGCTTGAACAACTGCGGCGACTGCGGCAGCGCGAAGAATTTGCCGGCGTTGACGCGCGACGGCACCAGGTAGTCGCGCGCGCCTTCCGGGGTCGACTTGGTCAGCATCGGGGTTTCGACGTCGATGAAGCCCAGGTTGTCGAGGTACTTGCGCACTTCCATCGTCACCTTGTAGCGCAGGCGCAGGTTGTTCTGCATCTGCGGACGGCGCAGGTCGAGCACGCGGTGGGTCAGGCGGGTGGTTTCGGACAGGTTGTCGTCGTCCAGCTGGAACGGCACCGGCACCGAGGCGTTGAGCACCTCGACGGCGCTGGCCACGACTTCGACCTTGCCCGACTTCAGGTTGGCGTTGATGGTCGACTCGGTACGCGCGGTGACGACGCCGGTCACGCGCAGGCAGAACTCGTTACGCACTTCCTCTGCGACCTTGAACATCTCGGCCTGCTCGGGGTTGCAAACGATCTGCACCAGGCCTTCGCGGTCGCGCAGGTCGATGAAAATCAGGCTGCCGTGGTCGCGGCGGCGATGTACCCAGCCGCACAGGCTGACGGTTTGGCCAAGCAGCGCCTCAGTGGTGAGGCCGCAGTAGTGTGTACGCATGGAGGACATATTATTTTCAGTCTAGGTTGGTTATTCGGTGGCGCCGTCAATCAGGCGGGATGCTTTTCCGGATGCGGCGCATGCGCTTCGGGAGCGACCACGCCCATCGATACGATGTACTTGAGCGCCGCGTCGACGGTCATGTCGAGCTCGACGACCTTGCTGCGTTCCATCATCAGGAAAAAGCCGGAGGTTGGGTTCGGCGTGGTCGGCACATACACGCTGACATAGTCGCCCGTCAGATGGTTGACCACGTCGCCGCCCGGAACCCCGGTCAGGAAACCGATCGTGTAGCTGTCGGCGTGCGGATAAGGCAGCAGCACGGCCTTGCGGAAGGCATTGCCGGACGACGAGAACAGGGTGTCCGACACTTGCTTGACGCTGCCGTACAGCGAGCTGACGACGGGAATGCGGTGCAGCAGGCGTTCCCACAGGCGGATCAGGTAATTGCCGACCAGGTTATTGGTTAGCAAGCCGGTCACAAAAACGATCGCGACCGTCAGGATGGTGCCGAGGCCGGGAATATCGAAACCGACCAGGGTACGCGGCTGCCAGCGCTCGGGCACGATCAGCAGCGACTGGTCCATCGTGCTGATGATCAGGCTCAGTACCCAGACCGTAATGGCCAGGGGTACCAGAATCAGCAATCCGGTAATGAAATATTTACGCATTGATTTCTCGGTTGTCGTTATTCGGGCGGCGCCCGGTCAAACTCAGGTGCTGCTGCCGGTCGTTGGCGTGGCCGCCGCTGGTGCAGCCGTGGCCGCGGCCGGCTTGTCGGCCGCAGCCGCGGCTGCAGCCGCAGGCGCTTCCGCCGGTCCGCTGGCGGTGCCGGTCGCAGGCGGAGTGCCGCCGCGGAAATCGGTCGCATACCAGCCCGTTCCCTTGAGCTGGAAACCGGCCGCGGTCAGCTGCTTCTTGAACGCAGGCTTGCCGCACGACAGGCAAACCGTCAGCACCGGGTCGGAAATCTTCTGCAACACATCCTTGGCAAAACCGCATTCGTCGCAGCGGTAAGCGTAAATCGGCATCTGGTACTCCGCAAAAATCATCAAAACCCTGAATTATAAGCCTTTTTCCACCAAAAAAGCAGGGTCTGGGCAGTTCCGGCTGCGCGCTGGCAACGCAAACTGGTAATATGCGCCCCACATGTCCGGCATAAGGCCGGCCTCACTATAAAAGGAAACGCAACGATGTCGAAGTCCCGAATCTTGATCTTGAGTGCAGCCTGCGCAATGGCCCTGGCTGCTTGCGGCCCGAAAGACGCCGCCACCGCCGACAAGGCGCCTGCAGCTGCCGCAGCAGCCGACCCGGCGGCAGTGACCGTCAACGGCGTCGTCATTCCGAGCAGCATGGTCGAGATGATGGTCAAGGAACGCACCGCCCAAGGCCAGCCGGACAGCCCGGAACTGCGCAAGGCGATCATCGACAACCTGACGATGCAAACCCTGGTCGCCGGCGAAGCCATCAAAAAGGGCCTGGACAAGACCCCTGAAACCGCGCGCCAGCTGGAAGCGGTCAAGACCTCGATCCTGGCCAATGCCTTCGTCCAGGATTACCTGAAGAACACCCCCGTCACCGACGACATGCTCAAGGGCGAGTACGACAAGATCGTCGCTGCCCAGGGCGGCAAGGAATACAAGGCGCGCCATATCCTGGTGGCCAAGGAAGACGAAGCGAAAGATGTCATCGCCAAGCTGAAGAAGGACCTGAAGGCCTTCCCTGCGCTGGCCAAGGCCAAGTCGATGGATCCGGGTTCGAAAGCCAACGGCGGCGACCTGGGCTGGTTCGATCCGCGCGGCATGGTGCCGGAATTCGGCGCGGCCGTGGCCAAGCTGGAAAAAGGCGCGTTCACGCAGGAGCCGGTGAAGTCGCAGTTCGGCTACCACGTGATCATCCTCGACGATTCGCGTGCCGTGACGCCGCCGCCGCTGGAGCAGGTCAAGGACCAGCTCAAGCAGCAAGTGCAGCGCACCAACCTGAAGAAGTTCCTGGATGACACCAAGGCGAAGGCGAAGATCGAAGTAGCGGGCGCGCCTGCTGCGACGGCTGCGGCCTCGGCACCAGCGGCTGCAGCTCCAGCACCAGCGAAGTAATTTGGTTTTTTGCCGCCGAATTCTGGCGGCGGAACGATAAAGCGGGCCTTTCGGGGCCCGCTTTTTATTTGCCGAAGTCAGCTGTCGCCGCACTCACGGCAAGTTCGCCTGCATCTCGGGCGCGACCGCGCCTTCCGGCGCATAGGCGAGGATATCGCCCGGCTGGCAGGCAAGTACCTCGCATATTTTCTCGAGCGTATCGAAACGGATGGCCTTGGCCTTGCCGGTCTTCAACACCGACAGGTTTTGCGGCGTGATGCCGACCAGTTCCGCCAAGGTATTGAGGCGCATTTTTCGCTGCGCCAGCACGACGTCCAGATTAACGATGACAGGCATGCCGCTACCTCCTCAGATCGTTAGTTCGGATTCTTCATTGAGGTCGGCTCCAATCTCCAATGCCCAGAGAAGCACATACATCGCTCCAAAGAACATTAGACCGCTAAACAAGGACTCGGTTAACTTGGGAATAAGTGGAAGGAATGGATAAATCGGCAAGCCGAGGAAGTTGCCACCCATGAAGTGGAGGCAAATCTCCCTTAGCAGCAGGGGGCCCGCGACCGAGCCCAATCCGCAATAGATTGCTTTTCTCGCCACCAGCAATGCGCTGCGATTGAAGATTTCACCCTTGCTGAAGTATGTCATCAAGTCGCGCGCATACCGCACCGAGTAAAAAGGCAACAGCGAGAAAGCGAGGATTACGGCCGAAATTCCAATTCTGTGCATCGGTGCCAGCGGGATGTACGTCAAGCCGATTTCCTTGCCCGGCAAGATCGGAAGCAAGCCAATCAGTGGGAATACCAGCGCGCCGAGCAACGACAGCAGAAGGCCATAGCCAACTAGCGACAGGAAGAACCGCAGGCATCCGCTGAGTTTCTTGATTCGTTCAATCCGCTTGTGTCGCGTGACGTTCATTGATTTCTCCATGAATGGGGTGTTTGCAAGAGTCGCCATTTTATCATCAGAAATTTGAAATGCAGTATATTTTTACCGTTAAACGATAAAAATATACTGAATTGCAATTGAATGTTAAAAATTCAGCAACAAGTGCCATGCGCTCGCCTGACACAAAATGTCCCCGCGATGATCTCAAACAACGCGGGCCAAGCCTACCCGGGCAAAACAGCGAGTATCTTGCACATATGGTGTATATGCACTATACTGGTTTCCATGGACCCGAAATCTGATCAACAGCCAGAAAAACGCCTCAGCGCCGACATCACGCGGCAATGCATCCTCACGCGTGTCCGGCAAATCTCCCGGGTGCTGACCGCGTTGTACGACGAAGCGCTCCGTCCTTTCGATATCAATTCGCCCCAGTTCTCCCTGCTGGTATTGATCGGGCAGTTCGGCCCGATCAGCCGCGCCGATCTCGGAAAGAAGAACCACCAGGGCCCTTCCACCCTGTCGCGCAATTTGCAGTTGCTGATCACGCAAGGCCTGGTATCGGAAGGGCCGGCCGATGAAGGCGGACGCCGCCGGCCGATGACCCTGACGCCAGACGGTATCGCCCTGATGAAGGGCGCAGCTTCGGCGTGGGCGGCGGCGCAAGCGAAGGCCAAAGTTTTGCTGGGCGAGCCAGGCGCCGACGTGATCTTGGAGATTGCGGAGGGACTGCCGCAAGGCGTCGGCTGATTTTTTTATCGCAGATGGTGCATATACACCATCTGCGTTGTTTGCCGTACTTTGCGACGGCCCTTTTTAAAGGAGTTTCTTATGGACCGTCGTTTGCTTATCCTGGCAGCAGGGATGTTTGCCATCGGCACGGACAGCTTTGTCATTGCCGGCATTCTTCCCCAGGTTGCAGCATCGTTTGATGTCTCCGTGTCGCTCGCCGGGCAAATGGTGACCCTGTACGCGCTGAGCTACGCCCTGCTCTCGCCCGTTATCGCGGCCACGCTGGCACATTGGCCGCGCAAGCGCCTGCTGCTCGTCGGCCTGGGCATTTTCATCTTGGGCAACTTCCTGACAGCCGTTGCGCCGAGCATCGGCTGGGCGCTGGCGAGCCGGCTCATCGCGGGCCTGGGCGCCGCAATGTACAGCCCCACTGCCACTGCGACGGCCGCATCGCTGGTGCCGCCGGAGAAGCGCGCGCGAGCGCTGGCGGTCGTCATCGCCGGCCTGTCGTCGGCAACAGCGCTGGGGTCGCCGCTGGGTGCTTTCATCGGTGGCCAGGGCGACTGGCGCGCAACGATGTGGTTCGTGACGATCGTCGGCCTCATCGCGGCGGCGGCCGTGTTCGCCATGCTGCCGCGCATTGCGCCGCTGCCGGCGACGACCTTGCGCCAGCGCCTCGCTCCGCTCAAAGACAGGCGCGTCGCGCTGACCCTGCTGACCACGCTGGTCGCCTATGCCGGCCTGTTCGCGGTGTACACCTATATCGGCGTTTCCTTCGACCGGGTGACCGACGGTCGTCCGGAAGTGCTGCCAGCCCTGCTGCTGCTTTGGGGGATCGCGGCAACCGTCGGCAACCTGGCTGCGGGCAAATTGACCGATCGCTTCGGCAGCCGCCGCATCATCGACGGTTCGATCGCCCTCGCGGCAATCGCCCTGGCCTCGATGCCCTGGGCCACCGCGCATCTGTGGAGCGCGGCCCTGGTGGTCGCGGTGTGGGGCATGTGCGGCTGGGGCCTGCTGGTGCCACTGCAGCATCGCTTGATCGGCCTGTCGCCTGGCGCCGCCCCGCTATTGCTGGGACTCAACTCAGCCTCCCTGTATGTGGGCGTTGCCGCCTCGGGCGTCATCGGTGCGGCCGGCATTACCTTGCTGGACCGTCACCAGCTCGGACTGATTGGCGCGGTGTTGCTGGTTGTGGCTTTGCTACTCGCCCGTGTGCTTGGGAATTTGATCGAGCAAAAGCATCCCGCGCCGGCGGCGCCAGCGCTCAAGGCAGCAGACTAGCCCCAGGACAAAACCTTTTTTTTCAAAACTTGTCGATTCCTGCATTGCTCATCCGTCGTACTAATATCGACAACCTTTTGGAGCACAAGCATGAGCGACCAGGACAAAGTAAAAGGCCCTGCTTCCTACTTCCCATCGATCGAATCGAAATACGGCCAGCCGATCAAGCATTGGCTGGGCCTGTTGAAGTCGAAGACAGGATTGAAACACATGGAAATGGTCGCCTGGTTAAAGGCTGAGCACGGCATGGGGCATGGCCATGCGAATGCCCTGGTTGCTCATTTTTTATCAGGACGGTAAGGCAAGCTATGCCATTCTCACAATTCCCGACGGACGATGCAGCCGCGCGCTTTGCAAACGCGGCTCGAGAGTATTGCCTTTGGGCAGAGGGCGAAGCAAACGCAGGTGCGACCGACATGCTGATTGCACGACGGCATTTGGCATCCCTGATTTCCCTGGCGCTGGACTTGCCGAACGTCACGTGCGACGTGAACGCCCCAGGCGAGATTTCACAAGAAGCGTGGAAATTGATCTTCAAAAGGTTCGGCGAATTGCCTGTCAATTACTACAGCAACTGCTTTGATCCTTTGCAGGAGTCTGCCGCTGAACTTTCCCTCGGCGATTTGGCGGATGACCTCGCCGACATCTGGCGCGACATGAAAGGCGGGCTGAACCTCTTTGATGCCGGCGATGCTAACGCCGCCGCCTTCGCATGGTGCGAGGCGTTCAATATCCACTGGGGCCGCCATGCCACAAGCGCGTCGTACGTCTTGCAGTGCTGGGTGCAGGCGAAGGAGTTTGGTGGTGCCGAGCCGCCAGCACGGACAGGCAGGACCGGCCATTAAAGCAGATGAGCTCGTGTCCGAAAGTCAGAACAGGCACCGATCGGGCACCGATCGCCAGAACAGGCACCGATCGCCGATCGGGGGGCACCGATCGGGGCACCGATCCGCTGGGCACCGATCCGGCCGGCAACGATGACAGAACTATGCCAACTGCAGTGGCCACACCGAGCCATGCGACGACATCAGCAATTTGGCACATCAATGCGAGCCACCTGAACGTTGAGAATCCTTACGCTGCCAGACCATCCAGCGCTCTTTGCCGGCAAACACAGGTATCGAATCGCCTACCTTGGCATCTTCGAGACACTCGAATTCCGTTTCCAGCAAGGCGTTCAACTGCTCGCGCCCGATGCCAAACGGTGGCCCCTTCGGCGCGTCGTCAAAGAAAAAGAACCCCGCCAGCAGCGCCCCTGGCGCCAGCAGTTCCGCCCAGCGGGCGGCCACCTGCGGCCACATCTTGCGCGGCAGGGCGCACAGGAAGGCCCGTTCGTAGATCAGCTCCAACGACGCATGCGGCTGCCACGTGAAGAAATCCGCTTCGTCGATCCGCCCCGCCCACTTGCCGACCGCCGCCCGCCCCGCAGCCACCGCCGCCGGCGAAAAATCGATCGCGCGCGCATCCCAGCCGGCTTCGCTCAGGAAGGCCAGTTCATAGGCCGCGCCGCAGCCAGGTATCAGGGTAGTCATCGGCTTTGAC
This sequence comes from Massilia sp., assembly GCA_036676245.1. Taxonomy (GTDB): domain Bacteria; phylum Pseudomonadota; class Gammaproteobacteria; order Burkholderiales; family Burkholderiaceae_D; genus Telluria_A. The sequence goes on from JAKFDH010000138.1 coordinate 9,954, forward strand.
CTTGCCACAAAGTCGCGCAGGGCGTCCGGCACGCCGCCCCGGTCCCAAGGCGTGAAGCCGCGCGCGAAGCGCTCGTCCCAGAAGGCCGGGGCGAGCGGGTCGCGGCTGTCGAAATCAGGCATACCAGTGCACGTACAGCTGGAACGCCAGCACGCCGGCAGCGCCGGCGACCAGCGCATACACGAAGAAGGCCAGCAGGCGGTTGGTGCGGCGCTGTTCTTCGACCAGCAGCGCCAACATCGCGCTGTTGACGCTTTGCGGCTCGGCCGCGTGCAGCAGCGCACGGTGCACCAGCCTTGGCAGCTGTGGAATGATGTGGGTGAAGCGTGGCGCCTCGGCCTTCAGACGCTCGACCATGCCCGGCACGCCGACCTGCTCGCCCATCCACTTCTCCAGGTAGGGCTTGGCGGTCTTCCACAAGTCGAGGTCGGGGTCGAGCTGGCGGCCCAGGCCTTCGATGTTGAGCAGCGTTTTTTGCAGCAGCACCAGCTGCGGCTGCACTTCGACGTTGAAGCGGCGCGAGGTCTGGAACAGGCGCAGCAGGATCTGGCCGAAGGAAATATCCTTCAGCGGCCGGTCGAAGATCGGCTCGCAGCAGGCGCGCACCGCCGCTTCGAGCTCGTCCACACGGGTCTCGCGCGGCGCCCAGCCCGATTCGATGTGCGCTTCCGCCACACGCTTGTAATCGCGCCGGAAGAAGGCCAGGAAGTTCTGCGACAGGTAATCCTTGTCGAAGTCGTTCAGCGTGCCGACAATGCCGAAATCCAGCGCGATGTAACGCCCGAAGGTGGCAGGGTCGACCGACACCAGGATATTCCCGGGGTGCATATCCGCGTGGAAGAAGCCATCGCGAAACACCTGGGTGAAGAAAATCTCGACGCCGTCGCTCGACAGTTTCTTGAGGTCCACGCCTTCGGCCGCCAGGCGGTCGATCTGCGACACCGGGATGCCATGCATGCGCTCCATGACGATGACGCTGCTCGAGCAATAGTCCCAGTACATCTCCGGCACCAGCAGCAGGTGCGAATTGGCGAAGTTGCGGCGCAGCTGGCTGGCATTGGCCGCCTCGCGCATCAGGTCCAGCTCGTCGTGCAGGTATTTGTCGAACTCGGCCACGACTTCCTTCGGCTTCAGGCGCTTGCTCTCGGCCCACACGCGGCCGATCAATCCGGCGGCGATGTGCATCAGGTCGACGTCTTCGTCGATCGATTTCTTCATGCCCGGGCGCAGCACCTTGACGGCGACCTGCTTGCCGTCCTTCAAGGTGGCGAAGTGCACCTGCGCAATCGACGCCGAGGCGACCGGTTCGCGGTCGAAGCTGGCGAACAGCTGGTCCGGGTGGGCGCGCAGCGACTTGGTGATCTGGGCGATCGCCAGGTCCGAGCTGAACGGCGGCACGCGGTCCTGCAGGCGCGCCAGCTCATCGGCGATGTCGGGCGGCATCAGGTCGCGCCGGGTCGACAGCACCTGGCCGAACTTGACGAAGATCGGTCCCAGTTCCTCGAGCGCCATGCGCAGCCGCTCGCCGCGAGGGGCAGAAATGTCGCGCCAGAAAATGACGGTGTCGATCAGCTTGGCGGTGCGGGGGACCTTGAGGCCCGAGATGGCGATTTCGTCGAGACCATACTTGATCGCGACGCGGAAAATCTTAAGCAGGCGCAGGAATTTCTTGATCATCAAAGGTCCAGGTTCTGTTGCCCGATTGTCGTGGCGATCGTGGCGCCGCTTTCAGGCGCGGCGCCGCGCTGCGCCAGTTTCGCTTCCAGTTTGGCGATGCGCTTGGCGGCACGTTCGACATCGTCGCGCAGGCGGCTCACTTCGCCGGCATAGGCTTCGACCATGGCCGGCCGCACCAGCAGCGGCTGCTCTTCGAGGAAGAATTCGGCCAGGTTCTCGGCCACCTTGCGCTGGGTCGTGCGGGCCGTGTCGAACGCGCCCCTGGCGCCGCTGACGACGCGGTTGGCGGCAATGGCGCCGATGAAGGGCTCGAGGTCGTGCTCGGCCTCCCAGCGCAGGCCCTTGCCCAGCTGCGAGATCGTATTGGCGAATTCGGCGTCGCCCTCGATCCGCACGTACGAGAACGCGCGTTCGTGGTTCTGCGCGATCAGCGGCAGGTCGGCCAGCTTGACGTGGATGGTGACGTTGGCCGTGGTGTCGGCATTGCTGGCTTCGACCAGGCCGTCGCGCCCGACCAGCAGGCGCAGCTTGACGGCGCCGGCGTCGATGCACGCTTCCTTGCCGGCATGCGGCGCCAGCGCGTCGCGGGCCCAGCTTTCCTGGCCCAGCAGATGGTTGATCGCCGCCACGGCGGGCGCCATCAGGGTGTTCGAAGTGAAGGAAGTCGGTGTCGGCATCGTTGTCGCGTCAGAAAGCAAAACCGCCCGGAATGCGGGCGGTTTTGATCTTACCAGTTTGCCGGGGACAATTCCGGTCCCCGGGAAGCTTTTTCCTGCAGAATGATCAGGAAAGCTGCTGGATACCAGCCAGCAGCCAGCCGCTGCTGCCGTCGGTCGGCTTGGACATGTTCCATACTTCGGCGAACGGCTCGGCCGGCGCCTTTGGCGCGGTGCTGATCATGCCGTTGAACTTGACGCTGGCCAGGTACTCGTGGCCGATGGTCTCGATGCCGAGCAGTTCGGCGTCGATGCTGACGACGTCGGTGAAGTCGGCATTCGCGCCGCGTTCCTGGATCTGCATCTTCAGTTCTGCATACACTTCCGGCGTAGTGAACTCGCGCAGGTCGTTGACGTCAGCCTTGTCCCATGCGGCTTGCATGCGGATGAAGCTCGATTTCGCATGGCGCAGGAAGGCTGCGGTGTCGAAATCGGCCGGCACGCCCCATGGTGCGGCTGCCACGGCTGCGGCTGCGCCGGAAGCGCTGGCGGCAGGCATTTCTGGCTGGAAGGCGGCAGGCTGGATGCGCGAGCCGATTTCCGGCGTGGCGCCGGCCGGCAGCGGGTCATTGCGGTTGAAGCCGGTGAAAGCCGAGTTTGCTGGCGTATCCTTCTTCTTGAACATGCGCCAGATGAACATGGCTGCCAGACCCAGCAGTGCGATCATCAGGATCGTGCTGATGGCGCTGGCCAGGCCTGCGCCGATACCCATGCTGCCCAGCAGTGCGCCAAGGCCGAGGCCGAGCAGCGCGCCGCCCAGCATACCCTTCCACATGCTTGGCTTCGGTGCGGCCGCGGCTGCGCCGGCTGCCGCAGGCGCGCCGGCGGCAGGCGCCTTGGCTGCCGCGTTCGGCGCTGCCGCTGGCGGCGGCGCCTGGCGGGCCACCGTTGGCGACTGGCGGCCGATGGAACGGCTGCCGCCCATTGGCTTAGCAGCAACTTCCACCACCATCGACATGGTCGTGGCAGCGATCATCAGGCCTACTAACATTTTTTTCATCGTCATCATCCTAAAGTTTGAATCCGGTGTGGAGAGCGGCCACACCTGCCGTGAGATTAAAGTATTCGACCCGCTCGAGGCCGGCGTCCTGCATCATCGTCTTCAGCGTTTCCTGGTCCGGATGCATGCGGATCGATTCTGCCAAGTAACGGTAACTGTCTGCATCGCCTGCGATCTTTTGGCCCAGCCACGGCAGCACCGAGAACGAATACACATCGTACGGCTTTTGCAGCGGCGTGGCGACCTTGGAAAACTCCAGCACCAGCAATTTGCCGCCCGGCTTCAACACGCGGCGCATTTCCGCCAGGGCCTGGTCCTTGTGCGTCATGTTGCGCAAACCGAAAGCCACGCTGACCCGGTCGAAATAATTATCCGGAAACGGCAGTTTTTCGGCGTCACACAGCAAGGTGGGGGTAATCAAGCCATTATTCAAGAGGCGATCGCGGCCCACGCGCAGCATCGATTCGTTAATGTCGGTCAGCCACACCTCGCCGCTCGGCCCAGCCTGTTTCGCGAAGGCCTTGGACAGGTCGCCGGTGCCGCCGGCAATGTCGAGCACCTTGAAGCCCGGGCGTACCGCCGCGTTGGCGATCGTGAACGTTTTCCACAGGCGGTGCAGGCCGGCGGACATCAGGTCGTTCATCACGTCGTACTTGGACGCGACCGAATGGAATACCTTGGCGACCTCGTGGACCTTGTCGTCTTCCGAGACCGTTTTGTAACCGAAATGGGTGGTGTTCGTCATAGTGGGCTGCCGAATGGAATGGCTGCATTATACAAGCGAGCGGCCCTCATACGCCCAAGCAAGATCGCCGCTACAATGTCCCTCTTCCCTTTCATAAACTTCAAGATCGGAAACGGACATGGAATTGTCGAACTGGCTGGTGTTTTGCGGTGTGGCTTTGGTCGTGACGTTCAGCCCGGGGCCGGGTGTGCTGCTGGCCATTTCGAACTCGCTGGCGCTGGGACCGCGCCGCGCGCTGTTCAGTTCCATCGGCAATGCGGTGGGGCTGATAGCGGTGTCGAGCGTCGCGATGCTGGGCATGGGGGTCGTGTTGGCGACCTCGGCAATGGCCTTCATGGCCCTCAAGGTGGCGGGAGCGGGTTACCTGATCTACCTGGGCATCAAGCAATGGCGCAGCAAGGGCAGCAGCTTTGCCGACCTGGGCGATGCGCCTGGCGCCGGCGCCGAGCGCGGCAAATGGCGCCTGTTCGGCCAGGGGCTGACGGTGGCGCTGACCAATCCGAAGGCGATCCTCTTCTTTTCGGCGCTGTTTCCGCAATTCATTACACCGAACGGGCCGGTGTTTGCGCAGTTTGCAGGCCTGACGGCCACGTTTGTCAGCTGCGCGATCCTGGCGCACGCGTTTTATGTATTGCTGGCGCGCGCGCTCAAGAGCCAGTTCAGGAGCCAGAAACGGATGCGCCTGTTCAACTATGCGACCGGGGCGGTGTTCATCGGGCTGGGGCTGAGCATGCTGCGCTTGCGGAACAGGGTCGCATAAGCCTGCAAGGATGCCCGAACGGCGGAAGAGCGCGCAGCGCTATTTCGATTCGAACTTCCACGCCATCTCGACGTTGATGATCTTTTCGCCGACACCGCCCAGCGTGGTGTTGGTCGGGATCTTCAGCGTGGTGCGCTCCTTGCCCGACTTGGGCGCGCCGTTCAGGGTCCTCGCCACCCACTCCAGCGCGTCCTGGTTCATGCGCACACCAATATTGCTGTCGTTGACGCGCACCCGCCCGCCTTCGGTCCGCTTCACATTGCCCAGCACCTCGGCGTGCTGCATGCTCAGGTAGATCTTGTTGGCGCTCTTGTCGACCACCAGCATCGCGCTGCATAGCGGCAGGCTCTGCATATTGTTGGCCTTGAAGTCGGCGCTGGTGTTGCTGGTGAACGGGACCAGGCCCTGCACGTCCGGGAACACGCCGTCGACGTCGTTGCGGATCTTTGCCGTGTATTCGGGTTTGCACACGCCGGCATCGGCCGCGGCGTAGGTGATGAAACGCCCCGCATTGGCGCCCGCCGGCGCCGGCCGCACGTTCCACGACGACGTCGCGCGCGACATTTCCATCGCGATCTTCTGCATGCAGGCGATGTCGCCCTTGCAGGCCTCGCCTTGCGCCCGCGCCTTCTCCATCATCGCCTGCTGCTGATCGCGCGAGGGCGCGCGCGCGTTCGCTTCGTTCACCTGCTTCTGCATGGTGGCGGCGTTACCGTCGTGGTCGAGGCGATTGGTATCTTCCGGATCGCCGCCCAGCAGCGTGAAGGCGGCGTGCATGCTCTCGGTGGTGGTGAACTTGGAGTGGGCGCGGTCCTTGGCCTGGTGGCCGCTGCCGTCAATCTTGACGTCGAGGGTGAGGCGGCCGGGCCGGTCAGCCGCAAAGGCGGGATTGCACAGCAGGGACGCGGCAAGCGCGGCGATGGAAAGTCGTTTCATGGTTGTTCGCTCGTTTGGGAAAAGAGCGAACGTACCATGCACAAAAAACAGGAACAATACGACCGTCCCCGCTTAAGGAATATTTAGTGATTGTGCCCGCAGCCGTGAGCTTTGGTGGCCGCGCCAGGGATGGCGGCGCCCGGTTCGCGGCCGCTGTCGCCTTCGAAGCCGGCCGCGTGCAGGCGCGCCATGTAGTCGTCCCACAGGGCCTGCTGGTCGCGGCCCAGCTTGTACAAGTAGTCCCAAGAAAACAAGCCGGTGTTGTGGCCGTCGCTGAAGGTCGGCTGCACCGCGTAATTCCCGACTGGTTCCACCGCCGTGATGCCGACTTCGCGCTTGCCCAGCTGGAGCACTGCCTGCCCCTGCCCGTGGCCGCGCACTTCCGCCGACGGCGAGTACACGCGCAGGAATTCGAATGGCAGCGAGAACGAACTGCCATCCTCGAAGGCAATGTCGAGCACGCGCGACTTCTGGTGCACGGTCAGTGCGGTCGGATTCATTTCCCCATCCTTTTGACGATATCGGCCGCCAGCTTCGGCAGCAGCGCGCGGCGCGCGGCCAGCACCGGCTCCTCGGTCGTGCGCACGGCCTGCGTCCATACCGGATTCGGGAAGTGCGCATCATCCGCAAAGCGCGGAATCACGTGCCAGTGCAGGTGCGGCACCATGTTGCCCAGGCTGGCCACGTTGACCTTGCCCGGCCCCATCACGTCGCGCAGCGCCAGCTCCACGTGCCACACGGCGTCGTTCAGCAGCATGCGGTCGCGCGGCGCCAGGTCGCTCATTTCTTTCACGTGCTCGTTCCAGATCACGCGGCAAAAACCAGGATAGGCCGGGTCGTCGACCATGATGATGGACAGCTTGTCGTCCCTGTAAATCGGCGGGACGGCCAGGTCGCACAGCTCGCACTTGAGCGGCTGTTCAATCGTCATACCAGCACCCGCTCGATGCCGCCGTTGTTGGCGCGCGCAACGTACTCCGGCATCCAGTTTTCGCCCAGCAGGTGGCGCGCGATCTCGACGACGATGTAGTCGGCGGTGGTGCCCGAATCGTCGTTGTAGCGCGACAGGCCCTGCAGGCAGGACGGGCAGCTGGTCAGGATCTTGACGTCGCCGGCGAAGCCGTCGCTGCGCAGCTTGGCCGCACCCTTCTCCATTTCGCCTTCCTTGCGGTAGCGGACCTGGGTCGCGATGTCGGGCCGCGACACGCCGAAGGTGCCGGACTCGCCGCAGCAGCGGTCGTTCTTTTCGATCTTGACGTTGTCGACGGTCGACACCAGCGCGTTGACGGTCTTGACCGAATCCTGGATCTTCATCGGATTGTGGCAGGGCTCGTGGTACATGTAGCGGGTGCCGTTGACGCCTTCGAGCTTGACGCCTTTTTCGAGCAGGTATTCGTGGATGTCCATGATGCGGCAGCCAGGGAAGATCTTCTCGAACTCGTAGGTCGCCAGCTGGTCGTAGCAGGTGCCGCACGACACGAGCACCGTCTTGATGTCGAGGTAGTTGAGCGTGTTGGCCATGCGGTGGAACAGCACCCGGTTATCCGTCATCATCTTGTCGGCCACGTCGTACTGGCCGGCGCCGCGCTGCGGATAGCCGCAGCACAGGTAGCCCGGCGGCAGCACGGTCTGCACGCCCACTTCCCACAGCATCGCCTGGGTCGCCAGGCCAACCTGCGAGAACAGCCGCTCCGAACCGCAGCCCGGGAAGTAGAACACCGCTTCGGTATCGGCGTTGGTCGCCTTCGGATTGCGGATGATCGGGATGACCTTGTCGTCCTCGATGTCGAGCAGCGCGCGCGCGGTCTTCTTCGGCAGGTTGCCCGGCATTTTCTTGTTGATGAAGTGGATCACCTGCTCGCGCACGGGCGGCTTGCCGGTGCTCGGCGGCGGCGCCTTGGTTTGCTTCTTCGCGAACTTTTTCAGCACGCCGTGGCCCACGCGCTGCGCCTTGTAGGCCCACTCGATCATCACCTTGCGCGTGGCATTGATGGTCGTCGGGTCGGTCGCGTTCAGGAAGAACATGCCGGCCGCAGTCGACGGATTGAAGGACTTCTTGTCCATCTTGCGCAGCAGGTTGCGCATGTTCATCGACACGTCGCCGAAGTCGATATTCACCGGGCACGGGGTGACGCACTTGTGGCACACGGTGCAGTGGTCGGCCACGTCCTCGAACTCTTCCCAGTGCTTGATCGACACGCCGCGGCGGGTCTGCTCTTCGTACAGGAAGGCTTCGATCAGCGAGGACGTCGCGAGGATCTTGTCGCGCGGCGAGTACAGCAGGTTCGCGCGCGGCACGTGGGTGGTGCACACCGGCTTGCATTTGCCGCAGCGCAGGCAGTCCTTGACGCTGTTGGCGATCTCGCCGATATCGCTTTGCTGCATGATCAGCGATTCGTGGCCCATCAGGCCGAACGACGGCGTGTAGGCGTTGCGCAGATCGGCGCCATAGCCCGGCAGGTTGAGCAGCTTGCCCTTGTTGAAGCGGCCTTCCGGATCGATGCGCAGCTTGTAGTCGCGGAAGTCGCCGATCTCTTCCTCGGTCAGGAACTCGAGCTTGGTGATGCCGATACCGTGTTCGCCCGAGATCACGCCGTCGAGCGAGCGCGCCAGCTTCATGATGCGGCCCACGGCTTCGTGCGCGTCCTGCAGCATCTCGTAGTCGTCCGAGTTGACCGGCAGGTTGGTGTGCACGTTGCCGTCGCCGGCGTGCATATGCAGCGCCACGAACACGCGCGAACGCAGCACGCGCTGGTGGTGGGCGGTGATCTCGTCGAGGATCAGCTTGAAGGCGCCGCCATTGAAGATCTGGCGCATCTGGGCGCGGATCTCCTGCTTCCACGAGATGCGCACGGTGCGGTCCTGCACCACGTCGAACAGGGTCGCGCCGGGCTGGGGCGCGAGGCGCGCGTCGAACACGACGGCCAGGCGGTCCATGCCGAGCGCGTACAGCTGCTCCTTAACGGCGGTCAGCGGCTGGTCGAGGTTGGCCAGGATGAAGGTCCAGCGCGCGAACGCGCCATCGAGCACGTCGATGCCTTCGCGCACGCGGTCGCCCAGCATCTCTTCGTCGCCGATCGCTTCGCCGGAGGCGTCGTCGCTCTTCCCGACCGGCAGGTTGCCGGCCTCGAACCACTCGCGCAGCTGGACGGCCAGCTGCAGCTTGTTCTTGATCGACAGCTCGATGTTGATGCGCTCGATGCCGTCGGTGTACTCGCCCATCCGGTTCAGCGGAATGACGACGTCTTCGTTGATCTTGAAGGCGTTGGTGTGCTTGGCGATGGCCGCGGTGCGGGCGCGGTCGAGCCAGAACTTCTTGCGCGCCTCGGGGCTGACGGCGACGAAGCCCTCGCCGACGCGGGTGTTCGCGATGCGCACCACTTCGGAGGCGGCCTGCGCGACCGCATTCTCGTCGTCGCCGACGATGTCGCCGAACAGCGCCATCTTCGGCAGCACGCCGCGCTTGGACTTGGTGGCGTAGCCGACCGCGCGCAGGTAGCGCTCGTCCAGGTGCTCCAGGCCCGCCAGGCGGATCGTGGCATTCGCGTCACCCTTGGCCGGCAAGCCGTCCAGGTAATCCTTGATCTCGACGATCGACGGGATCGCGTCGCGCGCCTGGCCGAAGAACTCGAGGCAGACGGTGCGCGTGAACTTCGGCATCTTGTGCAGGATCCAGCGCGCCGACGTGATCAGGCCGTCGCAGCCTTCCTTCTGGATGCCCGGCAGGCCCGCGAGGAACTTGTCGGTCACGTCCTTGCCCAGGCCTTCCTTGCGGAAGCGGCGGCCTTCGATGACCAGTTCCTCGGTGCGGAACGGGGCCGTTTTGACCGCGCCGCGCGCGGACGGATGAGTCCACTCGAGCTTGAACTTGGCGACCGGCGCGTCGTGGATCTTGGACAGGTTGTGTTCGAGGCGGGTCACTTCGAGCCAGTCGCCGTTCGGGTCGACCATGCGCCACGAGGCCAGGTTGTCGAGCGCGGTGCCCCACAGGACGGCCTTCTTGCCGCCCGCGTTCATCGCGATGTTGCCGCCGATGCAGGAGGCCTCGGCCGAGGTCGGGTCGACGGCGAACACGAAGCCGGCCCGTTCGGCCGCGTCGGACACGCGCTTGGTGACCACGCCCGCGCCCGAATAGATGGTCGCGTATTCCCGGCCCACGCCCGGCAGCATCGTCATTTCGACTTCGCCCAGGTCGATCAGTTTTTCGGTGTTGATGACGGCCGACATCGGCGTGAGCGGAATCGCGCCGCCGGTGTAGCCGGTGCCGCCGCCGCGCGGGATGATCGTCAGCCCGAGTTCGATGCAGCCCTTGACCAGGCCGGCCATCTCGTCCTCGGTATCGGGCGTGAGCACCACGAAGGGATACTCGACGCGCCAGTCGGTGGCGTCGGTCACGTGCGACACGCGCTTGATGCCGTCGAAGCGGATGTTGTGCTTTTCGGTGTAGCGGCCCAGCACCTTGGTGGCGCGCTTGCGCAGGTCCCAGGTCTGGCGGAACTCGTTGCCGAAGTCTTCCACGGCCTTGGTGGCGGCCTTGAGCAGCTGGCCGACGGCGGCGCTGCGGGCCTTGGCGGCCTCATCGTCCGCGCCGGCGTCCACGGTCAGGCGGCGCTTGTCGACTTCGGCCAGGCGGTGATGCAGCGCGTCGATCAGCTCCTGGCGCCGCTTCGGGTTGTCCAGCATGTCGTCCTGCAAATACGGATTGCGGCGCACGACCCAGATATCGCCCAGCACTTCGTACAGCATGCGGGCCGAACGGCCGGTCTGGCGCGCGGCGCGCAATTCGTTGAGCAACTCCCACGACGATTCGCCCAGCAAACGGATCACGATCTCGCGGTCGGAGAACGAGGTGTAGTTGTAAGGGATTTCGCGCAGCCGCGTTGGAGCGGGACCGTTCGGCGTTTCCGCCAGCAATGCCTGGAGTTGTGCGGGGGCGTTCATGTATACGTTTTGGACTGGTGGACTGACCCTAGGGAGAGCCATTCTAGCGTATTGCGGTGCACCACGTTGGAACAGCCTTCGGAATTTCAGGGGTAAGAAGGGAGGATCGGGCCGTGTAAAAATTGGCCTATACAAGCTTTGCCGAATTAATGCGAAGTATTTGATGGGCTCGCCGGGAGTTATTTTCCCAAGGCAAGTATTGGCCGTATCTGTGGGCAGGCATGGCGGATGTCGGCCTGCGGCCTCGTCCGCCCTACGGGTCAGAAAATCACACGGCTCTTGTTCTACAACCCCTAGGGCGGAAGAGCGCGAGCGACATCCGCCACGCACGCCCGCGGCGCATCACCCGCCCAGCAACTCCGCCAGCCTGCGCCAGAACCCGTCCGGTATGTACAGCAGCGCCGCCGTCATGGTCAGGTAGCGCATGAACTTGCCAATCGCCATATACCCGAGGCTCGGCCAGAACGGCAGGTGCAGCCACCCGCCCAGGGTGCACAGCGGGTCGCCCACGCCCGGCAGCCAGGACAGCAGCATGGTCTTGGCGCCATAGCGCGCCAGCCAGCGGAACCAGCGGGTCTCGCGCTCCTTCGCAAACGCGACCTTGGCGCGGTAGCCGATCAAATAGTCGAGCGCCCCGCCCAGGGTGTTGCCGCAGGTTGCCACCAGGATCGCCGGCCAGAACAAGGCCCCGTTCGCCTTGACCACGGCAAACACCGCCGGCTCCGAACCCAGCGGCACCAGGGTGGCGGACACAAATGCAATCAGGAAGACCGAGGTCAGGCCCACCGCCGGGGCGGCCAAAATTTTAAGCACCCACAGGACAGCAGATTCAATCATCGCGGGACTTTGAAGGCGGGGTGAGGCGTCCATTATAATGAGGAAAAACCAATGCACCGACACGATACGCCCAGGCCGCCACCCGGCCCGCGCTTCGCACTGCACGCCTCGGCGTACCCGCCGAACAGGACAGTCCCGCGTCAACCTTGAACAGCGCACCGGTCCGCCGGCCCAGAATCACTTTGTTTGCAGACTATGACTATCGACTACCTGAAGAAAATACTGACCGCGCGCGTCTATGACGTCGCTTCCGAAACGCCGCTGGAACTGGCGCCTGCGCTGTCGCAGCGTTTCGAGAACCGCATTTACTTCAAACGCGAGGACATGCAAGGCGTGTTCAGCTTCAAGATCCGGGGCGCCTACAACAAGATGGCCAACCTGCCAGCCGCCCAGCTCAAGCGCGGCGTGATCTGCGCCTCGGCCGGCAACCATGCGCAGGGCGTGGCCCTGTCCGCCGCCAAGCTGGGCTGCCGCGCCGTCATCGTGATGCCGACCACCACCCCTAGCGTCAAGGTCGAGGCGGTCAAGTCCTTCGGCGGCCCGGCGGTCGAAGTGGTGCTGCATGGCGATTCCTACACCGACGCCTATAACCATGCGTTGACGCTGGAAAAAGAACAGAAACTGGCCTTCGCCCACCCCTTCGACGATCCGGACGTGATCGCCGGCCAGGGCACGATCGGCATGGAAATCCTGCGCCAGCATTCGGGCCCGATCCACGCGATCTTCGTGCCCATCGGCGGCGGCGGCCTGATCAGCGGCGTGGCCGCCTACGTCAAGCAGATCCGTCCGGACATCAAGATCATCGGCGTGCAGTCGCTCGATTCGGACGCGATGGCGCGCTCGATCAAGGCGGGCGAGCGGGTGACCCTGCCCGACGTCGGCCTGTTCGCGGACGGCACGGCCGTGCGCCTGGTCGGCGAAGAAACCTTCCGCCTCGCCCAGCAGTATGTCGACGAGATCATCATCGTCGACACCGACGCCATCTGCGCCGCCATCAAGGACGTGTTCCAGGATACGCGCAGCATCCTCGAGCCGTCCGGCGCGCTGGCGGTGGCCGGCGCCAAGGCCTACATCGAGCGTTCGCAGCTGACCAGGAACCCGGTCAGGAACGAGTCGCTGGTGGTGATCGCCAGCGGCGCCAACATGAACTTCGACCGCCTGCGCTTCGTCGCCGAGCGCGCCGAGCTGGGCGAAGCGCGCGAAGCCGTGTTCGCCGTGACGATTCCCGAGAAGCGCGGCAGCTTCAGGCGCTTCTGCGAACTGGTCGGCGGGCGCAATGTGACCGAGTTCAACTACCGCATCAGCGACGCGGCCGAAGCCCATGTGTTCGTCGGCGTGCAGATCGCCAGCCGCGGCGAATCGAGCATCGTCGCGCGCACCTTCGAGCAGAACGACTTCAAGACCCTCGACCTGACCTACGACGAGCTGGCCAAGCTGCACATCCGCCATTTGGTGGGCGGCAAGAGCGCGCTGGCCGAGGACGAGTTGCTGTACCGTTTCGAGTTCCCCGAGCGCCCGGGCGCGCTGATGCGCTTCCTGGCCAGCATGGCGCCGAACTGGAACATTTCCCTGTTCCACTATCGCAACCAGGGCGGCGACGTCGGCCGCATCCTGGTCGGCCTGCAAGTGCCGGCCGGCGAAATGGACGAATTCCGCCAATTCCTGACCACGCTGGGCTACCGCTACTGGGACGAGAGCGCCAACCCGGTGTATAAACTATTCCTTGGATGACATGAGCAATACCGCAGACCAATCGCCCCTCGGCAAAACTTCGGCTTACCAGACGCATTACGCGCCGGAGTTGCTGTTCCCCATCCCGCGCCAGCAAAAGCGCGAGGAACTGGGGCTGACGGGCACGCTGCCCTTCTTCGGGGTCGATCTGTGGAATGCGTATGAGCTGTCGTGGCTGAACAAGCGCGGCAAGCCGCAGGTGGCGATCGCCACCGTCACCGCGCCGGCGGATTCGCCGAACATCATCGAATCGAAATCGTTCAAGCTGTACCTGAATTCCTTCAACCAGACCAAGCTGAGCAACGAGGAAGCGCTGCTGGCGCTGTTGCGCGAAGACTTGTCGGCCGGCTTCGGCGCGCCGGTGCACGTGGCGCTGCACTTGCCGGAGAATTTCGACAAGCTGAAGATGGGCGAGCTCGACGGACTGCTGCTGGACCGGCTCGACATCGAGATCGACAGCTACAGCCCGGCGCCGCAGCTGCTGCGCGCCGTCCAGGGCGAGCCGCCGGTCAGCGAAACGCTGGTGTCGCACCTGCTCAAGTCGAACTGCCTGGTCACCGGCCAGCCGGACTGGGCCAGCGTGCAGATCCAGTACGTGGGCGACCAGATCAACCAGGAAGGCTTGCTGAAATACCTGATCGGCTTCCGCGAGCACAATGAATTCCACGAGCAATGTGTCGAGCGCATTTTCGTCGACATCATGCGCCAGTGCGCACCGGCCAGGCTGGCCGTCTACGCGCGCTATACCCGCCGCGGCGGGCTGGACATCAATCCCTTCCGCAGCAATTACAGCAGCGCCAAGCCCTTGAACCTGCGTACGGCCCGGCAATAGCGATGGACCCCGGTTTGAGGTTGATGGATGTGGTTGATGTAACGCAACGTTTCCGATCGGCACCACGTACCGCGTTTGCACGAATTTCCTTCGGGGTTTAGGCTGAATTCAGCAGTCTCAGGGGCTTGATTTACAATAAAACAACACTATCTATGCAGTGTTGCCCGAGTGTTGCGTGATTCGCCATTCTTCTTGCGTAGCACCAATGCAAGGCGGATACTTGTTGATACGAATTACGGTGCCGCGGCGTCAAAACAGGCCTATAATTCTGGCTCGCAAGCACCTTTGTGCATCGCACCATGAACTGTGTGTTATGACTAACCTTAGCAAAATCCTGTCGCTAGAGAACGTCTTGCTCGACCTTGAAGTATCCAGCAAGAAGCGCGCCTTCGAGCAGGCCGGGCTGATTTTCGAAAACAACTGCGGGATCGCCCGCTCCACCGTCTCGGACAACCTGTTCGCCCGCGAGCGCCTCGGCTCGACCGGCCTCGGACATGGCGTCGCGGTGCCGCACGGGCGCATCAAGGGCAGCAAGAGCCTCAAGTCGCCGCTGGCCGCGTTCGTGCGCCTGGTCGAGCCGATTCCGTTCGAATCGCCGGACGGCCAGCCGGTCAAGCTGCTGTTCTTCCTGCTCATTCCCGACCACGTCACGCAGCAGCACCTCGAAATCCTGTCCGAGATCGCCGAAATGTTCTCGGACGAATCGATCCGCACCGCGCTGACGACCGATCCGGACCCGAAATCGGTCCACGCCCGCATCACCAATTGGCAACCAAGCCTGCAGGCCTTGGGTTAAACTTTGCGGTGAAGGGGCGCGTTCGCGCCCCCATTTCCTGAAGAGCCGTTCATGCTGCAAACCCCGCTGACCATTCAACGGCTGTACGACGACAATCGCGAAACGCTGCAACTCGGCTGGTTTGCCGGCTTCCCCGGCGGCGAGCGCCTGATTTCAGGCGACGTCGCCTCCGCCGCCGACCAGGTCGGCCACCTGAACCTGATCCACCCCGGCCGCATCCAGGTGTTCGGCCACCAGGAACTGGCCTATTACCACAAGCTCAAATCGAGTTCGCGCAGCCATGTCATCTCCGAGCTGATCGCCGGCGGCCCGCCGGCGCTGATCATCGCGCAGGGGCTCGACACGCCGCCGGACATCCTGGCCATCTGCGACGAGCAGAACATCCCGCTGTTCTCGACCCCGCTGCCGGCGGCGCAGGTGATCGACTTCCTGCGCGTCTACCTGTCCAAGAAGCTGGCGCAGCGCATCATCATGCACGGCGTGTTCATGGACGTGCTGGGCGTGGGCGTGCTGATCACCGGCGACTCCGGCCTCGGCAAGAGCGAGCTTGGCCTCGAACTGATTTCGCGCAGCCACGGGCTGGTGGCCGATGACGCGGTCGAATTCTCGCGCATCGCGCCGAACATGATCGAGGGCCGCTGCCCGCCGCTGCTGCAAAACCTGCTGGAAGTGCGCGGCCTGGGCCTGCTCGACATCAAGGCCATCTTTGGCGAGACGGCGGTGCGGCGCAAGATGCGGCTCAAGCTGATCGTGCATCTGGTGCGGCGCAGCGCGCTGGAAGAAGAAGTGGAGCGGCTGCCCTTCCTGTTCCCGACCGAGGACGTGCTCGGGCTGCCGGTGCGCAAAGTCGTCATCCCGGTGGCCGCCGGCCGCAACATCGCGGTGCTGCTGGAAGCGGCGGTGCGCAACACCATCCTGCAGCTGCGCGGGATCGACACGTTGCAGGAGTTCATGGAGCGCCAGCGGCAGGCGATGTCGGGGGACTAGTCCGCTGGCCGCCGCGCACCCTGACTGGCAACTTGCGGTATCATCGTTGCCATGCGCATCGTACTCATCACAGGCATTTCCGGCTCCGGCAAATCGGTGGCCCTCAACGTCCTTGAAGACGCGGGCTACTACTGTGTCGACAACCTTCCGCCGGCGCTGTTGCCAAGCCTGGTCGGCGCGCTGATCGCCGACGGCACCAGCAGCCTGGCGGTCGCCGTCGATGCGCGCAGCGCGCAGTCGCTGGTCGAATTGCCGGCCAATATCAAGGCCCTCAAGGACAACGGGCATGACGTCAAGGTCATGTTCCTGACCTCGAACACCCACTCGCTGGTGGCGCGCTTCTCCGAGACGCGCCGCAGCCATCCGCTGTCGCACCAGCTGCGGCCGGACGAGAACCCGGCCTCGCGCCGCACCCTGATCGAATGCATCCTGGAAGAGCGCGAGCGCCTGTCGGCGATCGAGCAGCTGGGGCACGTGATCGACACCTCCGACCTGTCGGCCAACAAGCTGCGTGCGTGGATCAAGGAACTGGTGGAGATCGAACGCGCGCCGCTGACGCTGTTCTTCGAATCGTTCGCCTTCAAGCTGGGCGTGCCGCTGGACGCCGACTTCGTGTTCGACGTGCGCGCGCTGCCGAATCCCTACTACGACCTGACCCTGCGCCCGCTGACCGGGATGGACGCGCCGGTGATCGCCTTCCTCGACGCCCAGCCAAGTGCGGCCGAGCTGCTCGAAGACATCCGCGCCTTCATCGAAAAGTGGCTGCCCTCATTCAAGACCGACAACCGCAGCTACCTGACGGTGGCGCTGGGCTGCACCGGCGGGCAGCACCGCTCGGTGTACATGGCCGAGCGGCTGGCCGCCTACTTCAGCCCCACCGAGCGCGTCGTGCTGCGCCACCGCGAGCAGAGCTAGGAATTACGTCAAATGGCGCAGCGGGTGTGCGCTTGCTGGCCACACCGGCGTGAAGAAGCGCTCCACCATCGCCGGCGTGACCTCGTCCAGCGTGGCCGGATTCCACTGCGGCGCATTGTCCTTGTCGATCACCAGGGCGCGCACGCCTTCGAGCACCTCGCCATGTTCGAAATTGTGGCGCACCAGCGTGCGTTCCATGCGCAGGCAGGCGGCCAGGTCCAGCGCCGCGCCGCGTGCGAGCAGTTCGTGGGTCACGCACATCATCAACGGCGAACGCAGGCGCATGGCGGCCAGCGCCTTCTGCGCGAACTCGTCCTGGTCGGCGGCCAGCGAAGCCATGACCGCGGGGACCGAGCCCGCGCCGAAATGGCGGTCGATCGCCGCGCGCTGCGTTTCGAGCAGGCTGGCGCCGGCCTGGCCGGCGAACGGCGCGGCGAAGCCGGCGATGGCTTGCCTGAGCTGGGCGCCCGGCGTGGCCTCGATCAAGGCAGCCAGCACGGGCATCTGCGCCTGCGGCACGAAATGATCGGCAAGACCCGTATAGAGCGCGTCGGCGGCGCCGACGGTCAGGCCCGTCAAGCCCAGGTAGTTACCCAGCCGGCCCGCGGCATGCGACAGGAAGTGGCTGCCGCCGACGTCCGGGAACAGTCCGATGTTCACCTCCGGCATCGCCATCTTGGTCTTTTCGGTCACGATGCGCACGGCGCAATCGGGGCCGCCCTGGGCGATGCCCATGCCGCCGCCCATGACGACGCCGTCCATCAGGGCCACATAGGGCTTGGGGTAAAAGTGGATCAAGTGATTGAGCGCGTATTCCTCGGTGAAGAAGTCCTCGAGCAGCGCGCTGCCGCCCATTGGCGTGGCGTTGCCGACGTCGTGGAAGAAGCGGATATCGCCGCCGGCGCACAGGGCCTTTTCGGAACTGCTGCCGATGACGACCGCGTCGACGGCCGGGTCATCGCGCCAGGCCTGGAGGATGGCGGTGAGGTCGCGGACCATGGCCAGCGACAGCGAGTTAAGGGCTTTCGGGCGATCGAGGGTGATGACGCCGGTGGTACCGGCAACGCGGGACAGGACGAATTCGCTCATGGCAAGACCAGAAAGTAGACAGACCGCCATTTTAATCGGGGTCAGACCTCAATTGACACCCAATCGGGGTCAGACCTCAATAAAACCGTAAATGGGGTCAGACCTCAGTTAATTGAATGAAAGTGGGACGAAGCGACACACTCGGAGTTCGATGGGCTAATGAATTGCTTATCGAAAATTGAGGTCTGACCCCGATTGGCAATCAATTGAGGTCTGACCCCGATTGGCAATCAATTGAGGTCTGACCCCGATTTATATTGGTGGCAATGTTTGAAGCGCAAAAAAGGCGCCCGCGGGCGCCTTCCTGGGGAGATACCGGGCCTGCTTAAGCGGCGGCGGGAATCTCGTTCTCAGGCAGGTGCTTGATCGCCTGGTGGTTGTGGTCCTGGATCTTGTTTTTGTACTTCATGACTTGACGGTCAAGTTTGTCAATCAGGCAATCAATCGCCGCGTACAGGTCGTGCGACAGGCTTTCCACATACACCGTCTTGCCCGATAGGCGCAGGTTGATCTCGGCTTTCTGCCTTTTTTCTTTTTCGGTGAGATTGTCCACGGTGAGGATGACTGCGATGTCGATCACTTGGTCGAAATGGCGCTTCACGCGCTCCAGCTTGCTCTGTACGTATTCACGGATGGCGGGGGTGACTTCGAGATGATGTCCACTGATTGTGAGATTCATACACACTCCTAATGATGATGTTACATATCACTTTTCGGTTCGTGCGCTTGGGGCGTAGAGGAACGGCGTAGCTGCTACAACGATTTACGGAGTGCGACGGGCGGGATCTTTAACGCTTCGCGGTACTTGGCTACTGTGCGGCGTGCGATGACCATTCCCTGTTCCCCCAGCATTTCCGCAATCTTACTATCGGATAATGGATTTTTAGGGTCTTCTGCTCCTGTCAATTGCACGATAAGGGCCCGTATTGCCGTGGAAGAGGCTTCCCCCCCCGCTTCAGTGGCAACATGGCTTCCGAAGAAATATTTCAACTCAAACATGCCATGCGGGGTCAGCATATATTTCTGAGTTGTAACACGAGAAATGGTGCTCTCGTGTAGACCAAGTGTATCAGCAATTTCGCGCAAGACAAGGGGACGCATGGCAACCGCGCCGTGCGAGAAGAAATTGCGCTGGCGTTCGACGATCGCCTGCGCCACCCGCAGGATGGTGTCGAAGCGCTGGCGCATGTTCTTGATCAGCCATTTCGCTTCCTGCAGCTGGGCGCCCATCTGGCCTTCGCCCTTGCCTTGCTTGAGCAGGCTGGCGTACATGCTGTTCACACGCAGGCGCGGCATCACTTCGTGGTTCAGGGTGACCGACCAGCCATTTTTCGACTTGCGCACGATGACGTCCGGGACCACGTAGTCCGACACGTCGGACGCGAACACCGCGCCCGGATGCGGATTGCACTGGCGGATCACGCACTGCGCCTCGCGCAGGTCTTCGTCGTCGCAGTCCAGCGCTTTTTTGAGCTTGTTGAACTCCCGCTGGGCGAACCAGGCCAGGTGGTTCTCGACGATCGCCAGCGCCATGCGCCGCGTCACCATCGGCACGCCCGGCATGCGCCGGATCTGCAGCGCCAGGCATTCGGCGGCGTTGCGCGCGCCCACGCCGACCGGGTCCAGGCTTTGCAGCAGCGCCAGCGCGGTCTTCATTTCGTCGAAGTCGATCTCGAGTTCTTCCGGCATGCGAGCGTGGATGTCTTCCAGCGATTCTTCGAGGTAGCCGTTGTCGTCGAGCGCGTCGACGATCAGTTCGACCAGCGCGCGGTCGCGCGCATCGAGCCCCGTGGTGCGCACCTGGTCCATCAGGTGCTCGCGCAGCGTGATCGCGGACGCTTCGATCTGCGGGCGCGAATCTTCGTCGTCCGGCGCCTTCGAGCGGCCTTCGCCCCAGTCGCTGTCGGCGTCGCTGCCGGCGCCGGCGCCCTCGCCGCCTTCGAAGCCGGCATCGGCGTCGGCCGCCGCCGGCGCATCCTGGGCGCCCGGTTCGGGCGCCGCCTCGGTCGGGGTCGAGCTCGAGCTGATCGCCCCGTCGCCCAGCAGGCGCACCGAGTGGTCGAGCGGATCGTCGAGCCGCTCGAGCAGCGGGTTGTCGGTCAGCAGCTGCTCGAGCTCCTGGTGCAGTTCGAGCGTCGACAACTGCAGCAGCCGTATCGACTGCTGCAGCTGGGGCGTGAGCGCCAGGTGCTGGGATGTCCGTAGTTGCAGGCTCTGTTTCATCGTCTACTTTGCTTCATCAACTACATTCGGAAGTGTTCGCCCAGGTAGACGCGCCGCACCGATTCGTCGGCGATGATGTCGTCAGGCTGGCCCGAGGCCAGCACGGCGCCCTGGTTGATGATGTAGGCGCGGTCGCAGATGCCGAGCGTCTCGCGCACGTTGTGGTCGGTGATCAGCACGCCGATGCCGCGCTCCTTCAGGAAGCGCACGATGCGCTGGATCTCGATGACGGCGATCGGGTCGACGCCGGCGAACGGTTCGTCGAGCAGCACGAAGCGCGGCTCGGTCGCCAGCGCGCGCGCGATCTCGACCCGGCGCCGCTCGCCGCCCGACAGCGACATGGCCTGGTTCTCGCGCAGCTTCTCGATCTGCAGGTCGGCCAGCAGCTTGTCGAGCCGTTCGTTGATCTGCGCCTTGTTCAATGGCTTGCCGTCGAGCTTCTGCAGCTCGAGCACGGCGCGGATGTTGTCTTCGACGGTCAGCTTGCGGAACACCGACGCTTCCTGCGGCAGGTAGGACAGCCCCAGTTCGGCGCGCCGGTGGATCGGCAGGCGCGAGATGTCGACGCCGCTGATGTCGATCGTGCCCGCGTCCGACGGCACCAGGCCGACGATCATGTAGAACGAGGTGGTCTTGCCGGCGCCGTTGGGGCCCAGCAGGCCGACCACTTCGCCGCATTCGACCTGCAGCGACACGTCGCGCACGACCAGGCGCTTGCCGTAGCTTTTCTGCAGCCCGCGCACGATCAGCGTGCTGCCGCACTTCGCTTCTTCCATTATTGTTTCCCCGCCGCTGGCGCCGGGACCGGCGCAGGCGGCGCCGTGCGCTTGGGCTGGATGATCATGGTGCCGCGGCCCTTGCCCGGCACGTCGGCCCCGCCGGGGTCGTTGCGGCCCAGCAGCTGCTCCTTGCGGCTGTCGTAGGAAATGAACTCGCTGTCGAGCTGCTGGGTCGTCTTCTTGCCTTCGAGCTCGCGCACCTTGGCGCCCCCCATCAGCTTGACGTACTCGCCGCGCTCGTCGTACTCGATCTTCTGCGCTTCGCCTTCGACCCAGAAGTCGGGACCGCCATCCTTCTTCTGGCGGAAGGTCGCGCTCTTGCCGGCCGACGCGGTCAGGGTCACGACCATGTAGCCGTCCGGCGTCTCCTTGAGCACCGCCTTGTCGGCCTTGAGCAGCAGCGTGCCGCGCGTCAGGACCACGTCGCCGGTCAGCACGCTGGTCTGGGTCACCTGGTCGACTTCGATGGTGGTGTAGTCGACCTTGATCGGCTTGAGCGAATCGGCGCGCTCCGCGCTGGCGGTCATGGCAACGGCAGCTAGCAGGCCAAGCGTGAGGATCTTTTTCATGTTCTACCTGTTCTGGTGGTGTGCTCAGCGCACGTTCTTGGGCGGAAAGTTGATCTGGCCCTTGCGTTCGAAGCGCAGGGTCTGGGCGGCGTTATCGGCCTGCATGCCGGTGCCGCGTATCGTGGCGCGCTCCATCGCGACCAGCACTTCGCCCGGGCTGGTCATGCGGTCTTCATCCGGAAAAACGGTCAGCTCTTCGGTCTCGAGCTTCATCGGCTTGACCGTGCCCATGCCCTTGCGGTCGACGTCGACGTCGCCCTTCAGGTGCACCTGGGTGTTGCCATGGTCGATGCGGGCGCGCTCGGCGTCGATCGTCATCAAGGGCTGGCCGGCGGCCACGTGCTTGACCAGCGGCTTGTCGATGTCGACCGAATCGTCGATCGGGCGGTGCACCAGCTTCTCGCCCGAAATCAGGTAGCGCGGCTGGCCGTCGGGCGTCATCCGCACGAAGCTGAATTTCTCGACGATGTAATCGGGCTCGTTCCTGAAGGCGTCCGCGCTGATCGCCGCCCCCTGGTCGTCCAGCATCTGGGCCAGCCAGAAGCTGCCCAGGGCAAGGAATACCCCGGTCATCATGACGGCCAGCAGGCGCCAGCGGTGGGCGGTTCGCTTATGCATGGGTCAGGCGAAATATGGCGCCAGCGCCATGTCGTAGGTGCCCTGCGCGCGCATGACCATGTCGCATACTTCGCGCACGGCGCCGCGCCCGCCCCCGGCCCTGGTGACGTAGTGGGCGCGGTACTGCACTTCCGGGTGCCCGGTCGGCACGGTCACGGCGAAGCCCACCTGCAGCAGCAGCGGCAGGTCGATCACGTCGTCGCCGATGTAGCCGCACTGGTCGGCCGTCACGCCGGTCGCTTCCAGCAGTCTGGCGAAGGCCACTCGCTTGTCGTGGATGCCCTGGTGGACGTGGACGATGCCCAGGTCGGCCGCGCGCCGCACCACGATCGGCGAATTGCGCGCGCTGATGATGGCGGTGGCGACGCCGGTCTTCTGCAGCAGCTGGATGCCCAGGCCGTCGAGCACGTTGAAGGTCTTGGTCGCCTCGCCGTCGGCGCCGTAGGTCAGGCTGCCATCGGTCAGCACGCCGTCGACGTCGAAGATCATGACCTTGACCGCGGCCGCGCGGCGCATGTGTTCGAGCGTTGTGATCGCGTCGCTCATCAGATCACCTTGGCGCGGGTCAGGTCGTGGATGTGCAGCGCGCCTACCAGCTTGTCGTCGGCATCGGTCACCAGCATCTGGTTGATGCGGTACTGCTCCATGATGGCCACGGCATCGACCGCCAGCTGCTCCGGGTGGACGCGGCGCGGGTCGGCGTGCATCACGTCGCGGATGACGACCTTGCTGAAATCCTGGACCTTCTCGATCATGCGGCGCAGGTCGCCGTCGGTGAACACGCCGATCGGACGCCCTTCGGCGTCGACGATGGCGGTCATGCCCATGCCCTTCTGGGTGATTTCGAGCAGGGCGTCGGCCAGCATCACGTCGGCCGTCACGCGCGGCACCGCGTCGCCGCTGCGCATCACGTCGCGCACATGGGTCAGCAGGCGCCGCCCGAGCGCGCCGCCCGGGTGCGAGCGGGCGAAGTCTTCTTCCTTGAAGCCGCGCAGGTCGAGCAGCGCGACCGCCAGCGCGTCGCCCAGCGCCAGCGTGACGGTGGTGCTGGCGGTCGGGGCCAGGTTCATCGGGCAGGCTTCCTTGGCCACCGAGACGTCGAGGTGGACGTCGGCCAGCAGCGCCAGCGACGATTGCGGCTTGCCGGTCATCGCGATCAGCGGCGCGCCCATGCGCTTGACGATCGGCAGGATCGACATCAGTTCGGCCGTTTCGCCGGAATTCGAGATGGCGATGAAGGCATCCTGGGCGGTGACCATGCCGAGGTCGCCGTGGGCCGCTTCGGCCGGGTGCACGAACATGGCCGGGGTGCCGGTCGAGGCCAGGGTGGCGGCGATCTTGCGCGCGATGTGGCCGGACTTGCCGATCCCGGAGACGACCACCCGCCCGCTGCAGCCAAGCAGCAGGGCGACCGCCTTGCCGACGCTGTCGTCGGTGGCAAGGCGCAGATGCAGCGCGCGGATCGCGTCGGCCTCGATTTCGAGGGTTTCGCGCGCCAATTGCATGGCCCGGGCGGTAATGTTGTTGTCAAAAGCTTTCAGCATGGGTTTTTCATGGGTTACACTCATGCCGGAAGTATAAACGAATTGCGAAAGCAAAAAACTTGCCAGTCGCAACAAACAACGCTTTAAGCCGCCACCCAGACAAACACGCATGCTTTCAGGACTCGAACTCACCCTCCTCTTGCTGGGCAGCGCCGTGCTGGGGGTGGTCGGTTTCCGCATGCTGCACCTGCCGCCGATGCTCGGCTACCTGGCGGTCGGGATCCTGATCGGGCCGCACGCCCTCGCGCTGGCCGACAACACGGCCACCACCCACACCCTGGCCGAATTCGGCGTGGTGTTCCTGATGTTCTCGATCGGGCTCGAATTTTCCCTGGCCCAGCTCAAGTCGATGCGGCGCATCGTGTTCGGCCTCGGCCTGGCCCAGGTGGCGGTGACGATCATCGCCACCATGGCCTTCGGCTGGCTGATGTCGATGCAGCTGCCGCCCTTCCTGAACATCACCTGGCAAGCCTCGTTCGCGCTGGGCGGGGCGCTGGCCATGTCGTCGACGGCGATCGTGGTCAAGATGCTGACCGAACGGCTGGAACTGGAAAGCCCGCACGGGCGCAAGATCATCGGCATCCTGCTGTTCCAGGATTTGGCCGTGGTGCCGCTGCTGATCATGATCCCCTCGCTCAGCCAGCCGCCCGAGAAGCTGGCCGAGACCCTGGCCTGGGCCGGCGTCAAGGCCGTCATCGTGCTGGTGCTGCTGCTGTTCATCGGCCAGAAAATCATGCGCACCTGGTTCACCATCGTCGTCAAGCGCCGCTCGCAGGAACTGTTCATGCTGAACCTGCTCCTGATCACGCTGGGCGCGGCCTGGATCACCGAGCGCGCCGGCCTGTCGCTGGCGCTGGGCGCCTTCGTGGCCGGCATGCTGATTTCGGAAACCCAGTACAAGCACCAGGTGGAGGAAGACATCAAGCCCTTCCGCGACGTGCTGCTGGGGCTATTCTTCATCACGGTCGGCATGCTGCTCAATGTCATCCTGGTGATCGAGCACTGGTGGCTGGTGCTGGTGCTGCTGGCCGGTCCGGTGCTGATGAAGTTCGCGCTGATCGCGCTGCTGGCCAAGCTGTTCGGCGCCTCGGACGGGGTGTCGATGCGCACCGGCCTGGCGCTGGCGCAGGCCGGCGAATTCGGCTTCGTGCTGCTGGCGCTGACCGACGGCGCCAAGCTGATCGATCCCTTCATCATCCAGCTGGTGCTGGCCTCGATGGTGCTGTCGATGCTGCTCGCGCCGCTGCTGATCGAAAAGTCCGACCAGATCGTCATGAAGATGTCGTCCAACGAATGGATGATGCAGTCGCTGCAGCTGACCCAGATCGCCAGCCGCACCATGGCCACCCAGAAGCACGTGATCGTGGCCGGCTTCGGCCGCAGCGGCCAGTCGCTGGCGACCCTGCTGACCGAGGAGAAAGTGGCCTACCACGCGCTCGACCTCGACCCCGAACGGGTGCAGGAAGCGCAGGCGGCCGGCGCCCACGTGTCCTACGGCGACGCGGCGCGGCGCGAGAGCCTGGTGGCGGCCGGCATCTACCGCGCCAGCGCGCTGGTGATCACCTATGCCAACACGGCGTCGGCGCTGAAGGTGCTGCACCTGGTGCACGAGCTGGCGCCGACCCTGCCCGTCATCGTGCGCAGCCACGACGACGCCGACCTCGATGCGCTCAAGCAGGCCGGCGCCGCCGAGGTGGTGCCGGAAGCGCTCGAAGGCAGCCTGATGCTGGCCTCGCACGCGCTGGTGATGCTGGGCGTGCCGCTGCGGCGCGTGGTGCACCGTGTGCAGAGCGCGCGCGACGAGCGCTATGCCTCGCTGCGCGGCTTCTTCCACGGCACCAGCGACGCGACCGACGACGCCGAGCACCTGTTCGTGCGCCTGCATTCGGTGATCCTGGGCGAGGACGCGGGCGCGATCGGCAAGCGCGTCGGCGAGCTGGAACTGGAGGAAGTGGGCGCGGAAGTGACCACCATCCGGCGCGGCAAGGTGCGGCTCGAAGCGAGCGCGCAGACGCAGATGCAGGCCGGCGACGTGGTGGTACTGCGCGGGTCGGCGGAAGCGGTGAGCCGGGCCGAGGGCAGGCTGCTGAATTGATGCATACCCGCAGGGCGCAAGAGGCGAGGCCGACATCCGCCAAATGCCTGCGCCACGTTGACGCGAGCGTCGGCCGATGTCGGGCCCGCCGCCCTGGCGGTTCCGCCCCAGGTTCCCGGGCTTAGCTCAATCCCACTGCACCACCCTGTTACGCCCGCCTTCCTTGGCCTGGTACAGCGCCGTGTCCGCATGCGCCACCAGCGTCTGCGCCACGCCTTCGATCGCATGGTCGCGCTCGAAGTCGTCGAGCGTGGCCACGCCGATCGACACCGACACGTCCAGCTTCCCGCCGGCCGTCAGGTCGAACGGCGTATCGGCGATGCTGGCGCGGATGCGCTGCGCCACCATGGTCGCGCTCTCCAGGTTGGCGTCGATCAGCAGCACGACGAACTCCTCGCCGCCGAAGCGCGCCAGCGCGTCCGACAGGCGCAGCTCGGCCTTGATGCGGTTGGCCACTTCGCGCAGCACCTCGTCCCCGCCCTGGTGCCCGACGCTGTCATTGACGTGCTTGAAATGGTCGATGTCGATGTACATGCACGAGAGCCGGTAAGCCTGGCGCCGCGCGCGCGCGATCTCCTCGATCAGGCGGCGGTCGATGTAGCGCCGGTTGTAGACGCCGGTCAGCGAATCGGTCAACCCGATGTACTTGAGCATCTCGTTGCTGATGACATTCTCGAGGCAGATCGCGATGATCGACGCCATGTGCTCGATGAAGTCGGTGCCCAGCGCCGGCGTGAAGCGGGCGGGATCGCAACTGCCCAGGTTCAGGCTGCCGATCAGGCGCTTGTTGCGCAGCAGCGGCACCAGCGCCACGCTCTGCAGGCCGTCCGGCGCGGCCGGGAACCTGGCGTGGTGGTCGGCCGCGCTGTACGGCGCCAAGACCGGCTTGGGCACGCCGCCGCGTGGCGCCGGAAAGCCCAGCGCGGCGCCCGATTCGGCGAACAGCAGGTGCGGGAAGGCGGCGAAATCGACGCCCAGCTTGTCCATGACGGTGCGGATGTCGGCATCCTCGTCGACCAGGGTCAGCGTGACGATGTCGAGGTCGGAGATGACCGGCAAGGTGCGGAAGATGATGCCGACCAGGGCGGCGAAATTATCGGCGCCGACGATGTCGAGGTCGAAAGCCTGGTGGCGGCACATGATCTCGTGGTTGCGCTCGGCCTGTTCGAGCATGTAGGCCATGCGCGCGCGCAGGGACTCGTTTTCCGCCGCCAGTTCCTGTGACGCTACTGCCGATTCGTGCATGCCGTCCCCTCGCTTGCTGTTTTCATGGTGTCAACGACAACAAGAATACCGCAAGATTATGCCGTTTGCGTGAAAGTGACGCCATAGTGACCTCACTTTTTACGCAAACTTGCCCTAAAACGCGAGTTCGACCTCCACCTGCTGGCCCACGCGCAGCACTTCGCCGTCGCCTTCGACCACGATGCTGTTCATGCCGAAGCACACCGCGTCGTCCACTTGCGGCTTGCGCCGGTACGATTGCAGGATGTCGAGCGGGTCGGGGCCGGGAATGCCGGTGGCCTGGTCGACCGAGGGCATCGGGCAGCGCGGGCAGGGCTTGACCGGCTTGAGCACGGCCGCGCCCAGGCGCAGGCTGGCCGCATAGTCTTCCTCGAACGCTTCGAGGCCGTCGACGACCAGGTTCGGCCGGAAGCGGTTCATCGGAATCGCCTCGCGCCCGCTCGCCACCAGCTTGTCGTTCACGTCCGCCAGCGAGGCCGATCCGGCCACCAGCAGTGGATAACCGTCCGAGAACAGGGTGGGCGCTTCGATGCCGCCGGTCCACTTGGGGCTGGCGAGGCGCTTGCCGTTGGCGTGAAAGCGCACCAGCCGGCAAGGCGTCCCGATCGCCTGCGAAAACCAGGTGGCGGTGGTTTCGTCGCAGTCGTAGGCCAGCACGGTATCGTCCCAGACCGTGACCTCGAGCGTGCGCTCGTCCTCGGGGTCAGGCAGGCCGAGCGGAATCTCCAGGCGCAGCATGCCGGGCGCGCGCAGTTCCAGCGTTTCGCTCTTCAGGCGCGGCACGATCAGCGCCATGCGCGGGTACTCGCGCTGGGTCAGGCAAATGCGGTCGGGCCCGATCACCATCCATTCGCGGTCATACACCGCGTCGACGGCCAGCCCGGCGCGGGTCAGGACCGCCTCGCGCACCGACATGCCGGCGCAGGATTTGATCGGATACAGGATCAGTTCGGACAGGGTGGCCATATTGCTCAGGAAAAGTGACAGGGCTAGCCAGTATGGCAGCAAACGGCGGCCTTGTCCCGTCGCCCCGGCGCACTTCGATTCGTTGGCAAGTAACGAATTGTTGGCCTCCATTCCTGACCATACAGTGCGATGAGCGGCCGCACAAGGGGGCCGTCCACCAACCCGGCCACGTCAGGAGCACCACCTTGAATCGCTCCACAAACAAGACTGTTCTTGTCACCGGCGGCATCAGCCAGCTGTAAAACAATCACAGCGCCCCCTGAGGCGCCGCGGCAACCAGGAGGACCGTACTACGCCGCTCCCGCCTCGCCTGGTTGCCGCGCCCTATTCGCCTCCTGAAAAATCAGGATCGCCCTCCCATCAGGAAAGGACATCCCTCCAATTCACGGACGAGCTCGCCTCATCAATACTTCAAGCCATCGATCAAGCAAACGCGCCAGGCACTGGCGGGCTTGCTCGGCAACCTCACGGCGAGAACGATCATGGCTGAATGGCGCTCCTTCTTCGAACTGCTCGGCATGCTGGTCACCGACCCGCGCACCGGCGTGCTGCTGGCCTTGCTGGCGGCGGCGGCGGTGTGCGACTACCGCACTTTCCGCATTCCCAACTTCATCACCGGCGGCGGCATCGTCTTCGCCCTCGTCTACAACACGGCAGTGGCGCCCGAGTGGCATGCCGACTGGACCTGGGCGCCGGCCGGCATGCTGCTCGGCTTCGGCGCCATGATCCCGATGTATGCGCTGCGCATCATGGGCGCCGGCGACGTCAAGCTGATGGCCATGGTCGGCGCCTTCCTCGGCGCCGCCGCCACCGCCTGGGCCCTGCTGTTCTGCGTGCTCACGGCCGGCATCGCCGCCCTCGTCTTCGCCG
Organism: Massilia sp.; assembly: GCA_036676245.1. Classification (GTDB taxonomy): domain Bacteria; phylum Pseudomonadota; class Gammaproteobacteria; order Burkholderiales; family Burkholderiaceae_D; genus Telluria_A. The sequence continues at coordinate 38,825 of JAKFDH010000138.1, forward strand.
TCCGCAAGCAAGTGCTGGGACGCATGCTCGGCAATGCCGGCGGCCTGATGCGCGGCTTGCTGTGGTCCGCCGTCGCCAGCGGCAAGCCGCAACTGCAGGCCGGCGCCATGCAGTCGGTCGGCAAGCTCGCCTACGGCATCAGCATCGCGGTGGGCACCACGGCCTGCCTCGTCGCCCTGCAGTTCAACCTCGTCTAAATCCTGGGAGCGGCATTACCATGAAGAACCTCAAAGCACTCGGGCTGATCCTGCTCGCCCTCCTCCTCGGACTGGCGGCGGCCGCCTACGCCACCGGCTGGGTCTCGCGCCAGGCCGGCATCACGTCGAACAAGGTGGTCGTCGCCGCGGTCGACATCGAACTGGGCAGCAAGGTCAACGCCGAAATGCTGACCACCCTCGACTGGCCCAGCGGCGCCACGCCGCCCGGCGCCTTCAGTGACGCCAAGGCGCTGCAGGACCGCATCGTCAAGGTCGGCATCATGCGCGGCGAACCCCTGCTCGAAGGCAAGCTGGCCCCGGTCGGCACCCTCGGCGGCCTGTCGGCGGTGATCGCCGAAGGCAAGCGGGCGATGACGGTGCGCGTCAACGAGGTGGTCGGGGTCGCCGGTTTCGCCCTGCCCGGCAACTATGTCGACGTGATGGTCAATGCCCAGCAGGAAAAGAATGGCGCCGAACAGGGCCGCCAGATCAGCAAGACCGTGCTGGAACGGGTGCTGGTGCTGGCGGTGGCCCAGGAAGCCGGCCGCGACGACACCAAGCCGAAGGTCGTCAGCGCCGTCACCCTCGAACTGTCGCTGGAAGACTCCGAGAAGCTGGACCTGGCGCGCAGCGTCGGCACCCTGTCGCTGGTGCTGCGCAACCAGGTCGACCAGAAGACCGTGGCCACCGCCGGCATCACCAAGGACGAGCTGTTCGGCGCCAGGCAGGCGCCCGCCGCCAGGACCGCCATCGCACGCAAGCCGCGCCCCGCCGCGGTCCCCGCCGCCCCGCGCACCCACTGCGTGGAAGTGATCCAGCACGGCGTGTTGGCGCTGAGCTGCTTTTGATTCGTCACGGAGAACTCAACCATGAACACGCCTATCCGCCCGCATCTCATCAAAGCGGCATGGACCTTTGCCGCCGCCAGCCTCGCCGCCGCACCGGCTTTCGGCGCCGCCGAACCGGCCACGAAAAATTGCAAGTCGGTGCTCATCGCCCCCGTCGCCCAGGTCATGCTGGGTAAATCGTCGGTGATTCCGCTCACTGCGCCGGTGACCCGCATCGTGGCCAGCGGCCAGCGCGGGGCCGGCAAGCCGGTCCCCGCCCAGCCGGCCCCGGCGGCGGGCGAAGCGCTTGACCAGGGCAGCGTCGCCGAGGTCGAAGTCCTGCTGCTGAGCCCCACCGACCTCTTCCTTCTCGGGAAGAAAGCGGGCGCATCGAACATCATCCTGCAGGACGCGAGCGGCGTGTGCTACCTGCGCGACATCGTGGTGGCGATCGATCCGGCCACCCTGCAGGCGAAACTGGGCGAGCTGATGCCCGAGGAGAACGGCATCAGCGTGCGCAGCGCCGAGAATGCGATCGTGCTGACCGGCAAGGTCAGCGACGCCGCCAAGCTGGACGAGGCGATGCGCGTGGCCAATGCCTACGCCGGCGGCAAGCGCGTGGTCAACCTGTTGCGCGTGACGGCGCCGCAGCAAGTGATGCTGGAAGTGAAGATTGCCGAAGTCAGCAAGACGCTGCTCGACAGGTTCGGCATCGACTTCGCCCGCATGTTTACTTCGGCCGACGGCCTGTCCTCGCGGGTCATCTCGGGCATCTTCGGCGGCGCCCCTGCCCTGTTCGGCCAGTTCAGCCACCCTGCGCCCGGCGCCGCGATCGGCATCGTGGCCGACACGCTGATCGGCGGCGGCAACGCGGCGGCCCGCTCCCGGATCGCCGCCGGCGCCCGCGGTGCGACCCTGTTCGGCGTCGATGCGCAGAAGAAGGATGGCCTGGTGCGGGTGCTGGCCGAACCGAACATCATGGCGATCAGCGGCCAGTCCGCCAGCTTCCTGTCCGGCGGCAAGATCTTCATTCCGGTGGCCCAGTCGCGCGACGCCGGCGGCACCACCATCACGCTCGAGGAGAAGGAATTCGGGGTCGGCCTGAAGTTCTCGCCGACCGTGCTCGAAGGCACCCGCTTCAACCTGAAGCTGGTGTCGGAAGTGTCGGAGCTGGCGCAGACCGGCTCGCCCTTCACCACCGTCGGCGGCGTGACTTCGGTGCTGCCGTCGATCAGCACGCGCCGCATCGACACGACGGTGCAGCTGAACGACGGGCAGAGCTTCGCCATCGCCGGCCTGATCCGCAACAACGTGACCGAAACGCTGTCGCGCTTCCCGGGCCTGGGCGAAGTGCCGATCCTCGGCGCGCTGTTCCGCTCGACCGAGTTCCAGAAGGACCAGACCGAGCTGATCTTCATCGTCACGCCGCGCCTGGTCAAGCCGGCCCTCACGCTGAAGGCGCCCACCGACAACCATCTGCCGCCAGGCAGCGAAGACATCATCCTCGGGGGCAAGGCGGAGGGCAAGGCTGCCGCAACACCAGCCGTCGCACCCGCCGCGGAACCTGCAGCCGCACCGGCCGCCGCAGCCACCGACCTCAACTAAGGAGAGCGACATGAAACGACTGACATGCTGCGCCGCGCTGGCCTTGCTGGCCGGCTGCGCCACCAGCACCACCCCGGAGTACGACGCGCGCTTCGGCGACGCGGTGCGCCAGGCGCGCAGCGCGATGACGCTCAACCCCGGCCCGCCCGGCATCGACCCGGCGGCCGGCATCGACGGCCAGGCCGCGCGCGCAGCGATGGTGCGCTACCACGACAGCTTCAAGACGCCGCCGCCGGTGGTCAACGTGATCAACATCGGCGGGCCCACCGGCGGCGCCGCCAAATGAACCGCGCCGCAAGGCGCGCGAAGGATCTGGCGCCGGCAAGGCACCGCCGGCGCCAGAGCAGTAACCCGCCTGCGAGGGCGGGCAAGGCAGTCCCTCCATCTCAACTGAAAGGTACGCAAAATGAACACCCTGCTCAACACCGTAAAAAGCTCGATCCGCTCCTTCGCACAGGACGACGAAGGCGCCCAGGTCGTCGAATACGCGCTGATCATCGCCGTGGTCTCGATCATCCTGGTCGTCGCATTGCGCAACCTGACCGGCACCAGCTTCTCGGGCTTCATCTCCCGCGTTGAATCCTGCCTGACCGGCGGCGCCTGCGCCTGACCGGCCTGCCGACGGACCGCTCCCCCGCCTGCGGTCCGTCATTTTCTATACGAGAAAAAAATGTTCCCGCTCAATCAAACACCGCACTCCCATCGTCCCGGCCCCGCGCGGCAGCAGCGCGGGGCGGTGATCCTGATGGTCTGCTTCCTGCTGTTCTTCCTGCTGGGATTCGTCGCCATCGCCTTCGACTTCGGCCGCCTGTTCATCGTCAAGACCGAACTGCAGACGGCGATGGACAGCTGCGCGCTGGCCGCCGCCCAGGAACTCGATGGCCAGTCCGGCGCCCTCGCCAGGGCGCGCAGCGCCGGCGCCACCGCCGCCAACCTGAACCGGGTCAACCTGCAGTCGGCGAGCTGGGATGGCCAGGGCCGGCTGGCCGATGCCGACATCACGTTCAAGGATGCGAACTACAGCGCGACGGCGGCGCCGGCCGCCGCCCGCTACGCCCAGTGCGAGCACCGCCAGGACGGCGTACGCATGTGGCTGCTGCATGCCCTGGGCGCCTTCACCGGCGACAGCACGGCCAATCCCAGCACCCGCGCGGTGCTCGCCAGCGCGGTGGCGACCCGCGCCAGCGCCCAGAGCACCTGCCCGATCCCGGTCGCGATCAAGGCCAGGCCGTGCTGCAATGCCTCGACCAACTACGGCTTCCTGGTCGGCGAATGGCTCACCGTGTTCGACAAGGCCGGCGCCGCCGCGTCGGCCGGCGAAATGGGCTGGTACAACCTGGACGGCAGCAACAGCGCCAGCGAGACCGCCGCCGAGCTGGGCGAAGGCGGCTACTGCGGCACCCGCCTTGGCGACACGCTCGGCACCCCGGGCGCACAGACCAGCGTCGACCGGCCATGGAACCACCGCTTCGGCGTCTACAAGAACAGCGATTCGCCTGCATCGAACCATCCCGACCAGACCGGCTACGCCTACACCGCCGCCAACTGGAAGAACGCGGTGCCGCAGAACGCCTTCGCCGGCACGCCGGCGCCGGGCTCGCACCCGACCACGCAAAACTATGTGACCAAACGCGCCGCCTATGCCTCGCTGGCCGACACCGGCACCAACATCAAGGCCGGCGCCCAGATCGCCTTCGGCGACAACAACAAGCTGAACAGCTTCCACAAGCTGGCCACGCCGGGCGCCGGCGGCGAGCACCGGCAGTACGGCTACAGCCGCCGCCTGGTGATCGTGCCGGTGATTAACAGCGGGTCCCAGGTGATCGACTTCGCCTGCATGTTCATGCTGCATCCGCTGAGCGGCCCGAACGACCCTGCCCAGCTCGAGTTCCGCGGCCTGGCCGGGGCCGCGGGTTCCCCCTGCGCTCCGGGCGGCATGCCGGGCGGGCTGGCCGGGCCCCTGGTGCCGGTACTGGTGAGGTGATCAAATGAAAACCCGTCAACGGGGCGTCGCCCTGCTCGAATTCGCCTTCGTGCTGCCGCTGTTGCTGGTGCTGTCGCTGCTGTGCGCCGAGCTCGGGCGCGCAGTGTACCGCTACAACACCACCGCCAAGGCCGTGCGCAACGCGGTGCGCTACCTGTCGGTGCACGCGCCGGGCACCCACGTCGCCGAGGCGCGCAACCTGCTCCTGTACGGCAATGTGGCCGGCACCGGCGCGCTGCTCGACCCGGCGCTGGCCGCCGCCAACGTGCCGGCGCCGACCTGGCAGGCGGCCGGCAGCGCGCCCCTGATCAACACCGTGACGATCCGGGTCACCGGCTACCAGTTCCGTCCGATGATCGGCAATATGTTCGGCGCCCGCTTCACCACGGTCACCTTCAACGACATCAGCGCCACCATGCGGAGCCCATCATGAACACGGTCCAGAGGGGCGCCACGACGGTCGAGCTGGCGCTGGTGCTGGTGGTCTTCTTCATGTTCCTGCTGGGCGTGACCGACTTCAGCCGCATGCTGTACACCTGGAACGCGGCCACGGAAGCGACCCGGGCCGGCGCGCGCTACGCGGTAGTGTGCGCCGACTCCAGCAGCGAGGCCCAGGTGCTGCAGAAGATGCGCATGATGGTGCCCGAGATCGGCGCCGCCGCGCTGGCCTGGGAACCGGCCGGCTGCAACGCGGCCAACTGCGCCGGGGTGACGGTGACCATCGCCAGCCTGAATTACCGCTGGCTGTCGCCGGTCGCGGGCGCCGTCATGCCAGTGCGCGCGCTACCCACCTTCAGTACCTACCTGCCGCGCGAAATGATGCGCCAGGATCCGAACAATGCCTTGATCTGCCAGTAAACAAACCGAGGACCACGCCATGAAGATCGCCGTCGTATCACCCAACAAGATCTGCCTGAACGAGATCGGCAAGCTGCTGCAGGCCGCGTCGCACGTGGCCGTGCTCACCGAGGGCGGCAAGCAGCAGCTGCAGCAGGTGGCGGAACAGGAGCAGCCGGAACTGATCCTGTTCGACAGCGGCGGCTGCGCCCCGGCGGACCTGCTGCACATCGAGGAGCTGACCAGCCGCCACCCGCACATCGCGGTGGTGCTGCTGTGCGCCGGCTGCACGCCGGAATTCCTGATCAGCGCGATGCGCGCCGGCGTGCGCGAGGTGCTGCCCTCGCCGGTCGGCGCGGCCGAGCTGGAGGCGGCCGTGCAGCGCATCGGCGGCAAGCTGCGCGGCGCGCAGGGCGCCAGCAAGGGCAAGGTGCTGGCCTTCATACCGTGCAAGGGCGGCAGCGGCGCCACCTTCCTCGCCACCAGCCTCGGCTTCCAGCTGTCGGAGAACCGCTCGGTGCTGCTGATCGACCTCAACCTGCAGTTCGGCGATGCGCTCTCGTTCGTGCACGATGCCCGGCCGCCGTCGACGCTGGCCGACGTCGCGCGCGCCATCGGCCGCCTCGATGCCTCGTTCCTGGCGGCCAGCACGGTGAAGGTGGCGCCCAACTTCAGCATCATGGCCGCGCCCGACGACCACGCGCAGGCGGTCGAGATCACCGCCGCCCATGTCGATGCGGTGCTGGCGCTGGCGGTGCAGCACTACGACTTCGTGCTGCTCGATATCGGGCGCCCGATTACCACGCTCAGCATCAAGGCGCTCGACCGCGCCCACATGATCTATCCGGTGCTGCAGGCCGGCCTGCCGTCGATCCGCAACGCCAAGAAGATGCTGGCGATCTTCAAATCGCTCGACTACGGCGCCGCCAAGATCGAGCTGATCATCAACCGCTTCGACCGCAAGGGTCCGATCGGCGTGGCCGAAATCGAACGCACGCTCGGCAAGTTCACGATCCACACGGTGCCCAATTCCTACCGCCAGGTGACCGCCGCGATCGACCATGGCGAACCGCTGGTGGCCAGCGCCAGCGGCAGCCCCGTGCTGCGCGACCTGGCCGGCCTGGCCGGCGCGCTCAGTCCGCGCCCGCAGGCCGCGCGCGGCATGCTGGCCCGCCTGCTGGACCGCCCGGCCGGAGAGCGCCATGTCCTTCCGTGAAAAACTCAGCGCCATCGACGGCCAGGCCGAAACGCGCGCGCAAGCGCCCGGCGGCGGCGACGACTACCACGCCATCAAGGGCCGCATCCACCTGAAGCTGCTCGACAAGTTCGACCTCGCCGCGCTCGAGGCGCTGCCGCCGGCCGCGCTGCGCGCCGAAATCGCCGCGATGGCCGAACGCCTGCTCGACGACGAGCAGGCCGCCGTCAACGAGCTCGAACGGCGCTCGCTGATCCGCGACATCCAGCACGAGATGCTCGGTTTCGGGCCGCTGGAACTGCTGATGGCCGATCCGACCGTGTCGGACATCCTGGTCAACAGCTACAACCGGATCTTCGTCGAGCGCAAGGGCCGGCTCGAACTGTCGCCGGTGCGCTTCACCGACGAAAAGCACCTGCTGCGCATCATCGACAAGATCGTGTCGCTGGTCGGGCGCCGCATCGACGAGTCGAGCCCGATGGTCGACGCGCGCCTGCCGGACGGCTCGCGCGTCAACGCGGTGATCGCGCCGGTCGCGCTGGACGGGCCGATGATGTCGATCCGCCGCTTCGCCCATATCCCCCTGAAGATGGCCAACCTGGTCGGCGACCTGCACAGCCTGACGCCGGACATGGCCACCGTGCTCGAAGGCCTGTGCAAGGCCAAGGTCAACATGGTCATCTCGGGCGGCACCGGGGCCGGCAAGACCACGCTGCTCAACATCCTGTCCGGCTTCATCCCGGCGCCGGAGCGGATCGTCACGATCGAGGACGCGGCCGAACTGCAGCTGCAGCAGCCGCACGTGGTGCGGATGGAGACGCGCCCGCCCAACATCGAGGGCAAGGGCGAAATCACCCAGCGCGCGCTGGTGCGCAATGCGCTGCGCATGCGACCGGACCGGATCATCATCGGCGAGGTGCGCGGCGCCGAGGCGGTCGACATGCTGCAGGCGATGAACACGGGGCACGACGGTTCGCTGACCACGATCCACGCCAACAACCCGCGCGATGCGCTGTCGCGGCTGGAGAACATGATCGGCATGGCCAACCTGAACCTGCCGCACAAGGCGGCGCGCCAGCAGATCGCCTCCGCCATCACAGTGGTGGTCCAGGCCCTGCGCCTGATCGACGGGCGGCGCAAGATCACCAGCATCCAGGAGGTCACCGGCATGGAGGGCGACACCATCACGATGCAGGAGATCTTCGCCTTTCGCCAGACCGGGGTGGCGGCCGACGGCGCGGTGGAAGGCTACTTCCAGGCCAGCGGCGTGCGCCCCAAGTTCAGCGAGCGGCTGCGCGCCTTCGGCATATCCCTGCCGGATGCGATGTTCGACAACACCCGCCGCTACCAGTAGGAGGCCGCCATGCCCAACAACGTCGCCGGCCACGTGTCGCCGCTCCTGTCGGTGCTGGTCTTCATCGCGGTGGTCCTGCTGTTCGAAGGCCTGTACCTGATGTGGAAGACCTACAAGGGGCCGCAGGCCAGGAAGATCGAACAGCGCCTGAAGACCCTGTCGGCCGCGGCCGACGGCTCGGCCCAGTCGCACCTGCTGCGCGAGCGGATGATGAGCGAACTGCCGCCGTTCCAGCGCTTCCTGCTCAGCCTGCCGAGGGCGCACCAGCTCGACCGCGTCCTGCTGCAGGCCAGCCTGCACTGGTCGGTCTCGAAGCTGCTGCTTGGCTGCGCGGCGCTGGGCGCGGCCGGCTTCCTGGCCGTGACGGCGCTGCTGCACCAGCCATTCGCCGCCGGCCTGCTGGCCGCCGCCATCAGCGCCTGGCTGCCGCTCGCCTACGTGCAGCGGCGCCGCGCGCGCCGCCTGGCCACGCTCGAGCAGCAGTTGCCCGACGCGCTCGACCTGCTGGCGCGCGCGCTGCGCGCCGGGCACGCCTTTGGCGCCGGCCTGCAGATGATCGGCGACGAGATGGCCGAGCCGATCGCCAGCGAGTTCCGCTTCGTCCACGACGAGGTCAATTTCGGGGTGTCGCTGGAGCAGGCGCTGGCCAACCTGAGCGTGCGGGTGCCGATCACCGACTTGCGCTACTTCGTCGTCGCGGTGCTGATCCAGCGCGATTCGGGCGGCAACCTGACCGAGGTGCTGAACAACCTGTCGCGCCTGATCCGCCAGCGCCTCAAGCTGTTCTGGCACGTGCGCGTGCTGTCGGCCGAGGGCCGCATGTCGGCCTGGCTGCTGTCGCTGCTGCCGTTCGCCATCGGCGGCCTGATGACGGTGTTCAATCCGGAATTCATGGCGCCGCTGTGGAACGACCCGCTGGGCGAAACACTGGTGCGCAGCATGCTGGTGGCGATGGCCCTCGGCATCCTGCTGCTCCGCAAGATCATCCGAATCCGCATCTAGAGGGGACCATCATGTTCGTGCTCGCCACCCTGGTTTGCCTGGCCGTCGCCGCCGCTTGCGCCGGCCTGTTCCTGCTGCTGGCCCCGACGCGCCTGGACCGGCGCCTGCAAACGATCGAGAACCCGGCCGCCGGCACCGACTGGAGCACCACCGTGGCGCAGGCGGTGGGGCCGTTCGCGCGGGTGCTGGCCCCGGCCGGCGACTGGGACAGTTCGCCGCTGCGCCTGCGCTTCATCAACGCCGGCTTTCGCCGCGCCGACGCGCGCCTGATCTACTTCGGCCTGAAGACGGTGCTGCCGCTGCTGTTCGCGGCCGGCGCCTGGCTGCTGCTGCGCGCCTTCAGCGCGATGGATGAAATGACGGTGCTGATGAACCTGATGATCGCGGCGCTGGCCGGCTGCTACCTGCCGAACCTGGTGCTGTGGCTGCGCCTGCGCGAGCGCAGGCGCGAAATCTTCGAGCACTTCCCCGATGCCGCCGACCTGATGCTGGTGTGCGTCGAGGCCGGCCTGGGCATGGACGCCGCGCTGACCAGGATCGCCGAGGAGATGGGCGTGAGCAGCCGCGCGCTGGCCGAGGAACTGCACCTGACCAACCTCGAGATGCGGGCCGGCGCCAGCCGCAGCCAGTCGCTGCGCAACCTGGCGCTGCGCACCGGCATCGAGGAGATCGGCACCTTCGCCACGATGCTGTCGCAGTCGGACAAGTTCGGCACCAGCGTCGGCGAATCGCTGCGCGTGTTCTCGGAAGACCTGCGCCACAAGCGCCAGGTGCGGGCCGAGGAGCACGCCGCCAAGGTGCCGACCAAGATGCTGGTGCCGCTGGCCCTGTTCATCTTCCCCTCGATCATCATGGTGGTGCTGGGACCGGCGATGATCATCATCATCCGCACCATCATGCCGATCCTTGGCGCCCATTGAGCGGCGGGTGGCGCGGGCCGCCCGCATCCGGCTGGACCAGGCCATGCCGGATCGCGTAGACATACATCTCGAGCCGGTTGGTGACATTGAGCTTGCGGTAGATCGAGGTCAGGTGGTTGCGCAGCGTGTGCTCGGAGATGAACAGGCGCTCGGCCACCACATGGTTGGCGCTGCCGCTGTGTGCGACGGCGGCGCTGACGATGGCGCGCTCGCGCGCCGTCAGGCTGGCGTGCTTTTCCTGCGGCTGGCTGGGCGCGGGCGCGCGCCCGGCGCCCAGCAGCTGGCCGAACACCCGGTCCATGGTGCCGGCGTCGAACCACAGTTCGCCGCGGTGGACCTTTTCGATGGCCTTGACGACATGCTCGGCCGTCACCTCCTTGTGCAGGATGCCGCGCGCGCCGCGCCGCACCGCCAGGTCCAGCGTTTCGGTGTGGTGCGCGGCGGTCAGCACCAGCACGCGCGAAATGCCGTTGGCCAGCAGCTCGGGCAGGAAGCCGGTCATCGACACGCCGCCCAGGTCGAGGTCGAGCAGGATCACGTCCGGCGCCAGCCGCGCGGCGCCGGCCAGCGCGTCGTCGCAAGTGCGGGCCGTGCCCACCACCGCCATGCGCGGGCGTTCGGCGTCGATCAGTTTCTGCAATCCCCACAGCATGGTCTGGTGGTCTTCGACCAGCAGCACACTGATGGCGTCCTTGTCCGGCTCCGGCGATTCGCAATTCATCAGAACTCTCCCGAGAAGCCCCTTCCTTTAGGGCGGATGTCAAAATGGGATCTCCACGTAGACGATGGTGTCGTTGAACCTGCCCTGGCTGACGAAGGCCGTGCCGCCCAGGGCGATGGCGCGCTCGCTGATCGAGCGCGGCCGGAACGGCGCCGGCTGCTTGCCGCCGTGCTCGTTGTTGATCTCGATGCGCAGCATGCCGCCGCTGCAGCGCAGCGACACGGCCGCCTGTTTCGCGGCGGTGTGGCGGCACACATTGCTGATCCCCTCGCGCACGATCTGCAGCACCTCCGCCGTGAGGCGGTCGCCGAAATCGATGTGCCCGTCGATGTCGATGCGGATGTGGACGCCGTAAGCGGCCATGGTCTGCGCCGCCTGGCGCCGCAGCGCCGCCAGCAGGATCGGTTCGCCTGCGGCGGCCCCGCCGCAGGCGCCCTGGGCATAGTCGCGCAGCTGGACGATAACGTCGCTGGCCATTGCCACCAGCTTGTCGAGGTCGGCGATGAGCGGGTTCGAGGGCGCCGCCTTGCGGCACAGCGCCACCAGCCCCAGCTGCAGGCCGATGTAAGACTGGATCGCGGTGTCGTGCAGGTTGAGCGCGATCTTCTTGCGCTCGAGCGCGGCCGCGTCGGAAGCGATGCGGTCGAGCAGGTCGACGCGGTCGATCGCGCGCAGCTCCTGTTGCGCGATGCGCGCCAGGAACAGGGCGTCGGCGCGGCCGAGGTGGCGCGAGGCGGCGGTGACATAGATGCGCCCCTTGCCCCGCCCCAGGATCAAGGGGGCGCTGATGAAGGAGCCGGCTTCGAGCACGTCGGCCAGCTCGCGCAGGCGGCCCGCGTCCTGCTGCATCCAGCGGCCCGGGCCGCCGGCATGGCCCAGCGCCGTGGCCGCCATGCGGCGGCGCCACGGGCGCACATACAGCAGCACCTGGGTGCGCGGGTCGGGCAGGATGGTGCGCGCCAGGTCGGCGCCGATGGTTTCCGCCGGCACGATCGGCGGCGCCCCGGCGCGCACGGCGCGCAAGCTGTAGTGGCCGGCCTCGTGCTCGTCGAGCAGCGCGATGCAGCTGTCGGCCATGAAGAACACGCGCATCCGTTCCAGCGCGGCGGTCATGGTGCGGTCGATGCCGAAGCGCGGATTCGCCACCTGGTTCAGGTCGTGCAGCAGGGCCTGCCTGCGCGCCGCCTGGATATGGCGCTCGCCCAGCTGCGCGATCGCGCGCCCGAACACCAGCAGCACGGCGCCGCGCAGGAACATGCGGGCCGGCGCCACCTCGGGCAGCGTGGCGATCGCGGCGGCGCAATACAGCATGACGGTGACGATGGTGACGCGCGCGCCTTCCTCGAGGCCGTAGCGCAGCGAGGCGACCATGATCGAAAAGAACAGGAATACCAGCGGGAAGATGTCGGCCTGGCCGACCGCGGCGGTCATCGCCACGCACACCACGGCATCGAGGCGGTGCATCAGCTTGCCCTCGGCCCAGCGCCCCTGGCGGCGGGCGCAGCCGTAGGCGGCGGTACAGGTCACGGCATACGCGGCCAGGATCAGCAGCGCGCTCGAGTTGACGCGGCCGGGGCCGGTCAGGTCGACCACCGTGACCAGCAATGCCGACACCGCCAGCACCAGCCTGATACGCGCCACCAGCAGGCTGTCGGCCACGTCGGCATGCGCCGCGGCGCCTGCCGCATCCTTGTCCAGCGGGGAGCTCGAACTAGCCATTGTTTGTATCCCGTTCGCTGCCTGTGTCAGGCCGGTGCCGCTACCCTTACTCCTTTGCCAATTGTAATGTTGTTACTTTTATTGCCCCATGACCTGCGTCACAGCATTCGTCCATGCGGCGCGGAAACGAAAAGGCCCGCGTCGCGGGCCTTGGTTCACTTCGGCGCCGCCAGCTTCTGCTGGCGTTCGCTCTCCATCCGCTTCTGCAACTTATTCCCCGCCACGGCGGCATACTGTTCGCAGCCCTTGGGGTCGATGAAGGGATTGTTGCCGGCGGTGCGCGCCGCCAGCTTGTCCATCGTGCCGCTGCCGTCCGGGTGGGCCGACAGCACCACGTCGCACTTGAGCGCGGCGACCCTGGCGATCGAGGCCGCGAACGACGGCGTGATGTCGGGCGTCTTGTCGTCGCCGGAAAAATAGTAGCCATCGGTGGAGACCGGATTGAGGCTGTCGGCATACACGACATCGTGGCACAGCTTGCCTTCGCAGGACTGCCACGACCAGCTGGCGCCGCCCGGCGTATGGCCCGGCGTCGCGTGCGCGGTGAGCGCCAGCGGACCGAGCTTGATCACCTCGCCATCGGCCACTTCGCGCACCTTGGCCAGCTTGGCCCAGCGCGTGTTGCCGGTGGACTCGAACTGCGGATCATCGCTGCCGATCACGCCGTTGCGCAGCACGGTGGCGCCGGCCGGCGTCGACACGACGGTCGCGCCGCTGGCCAGCGCCAGCGCCGGAATGCCGCCCGCGTGGTCCCAGTGCGGGTGGGTATTGAGGATGAACTTGATGTCCTTCATCTTGAAGCCCAGCGCCTTGATGTTCCTCTCGATCAGCGGCGCCGATTGCGGCAGCGCACCGTCGAGCAGGATGTGGCCTTGCGGCCCGGTCACCAGGATGGCCGACAGTTCGGCGGTGCCCACGTACCAGGTGTTGCCGACGACCTTGAACGGCTTTTGCGGCTGGTTCCACTTGACGCAGTTGCCGCAATCGACAGGCTTGTTCGGCGATACCTCGTCTTGGGCATCGGCGGGCAGTACCGCGGCAAGGGCGAGCATCACTGCGATTGAACTGAATTTCGTCATTTTTCCATTCTTGAATGTCGATGGGCGGCATACGCCGGGCATGGGGGAAGAGCAGTCCGCCTGGTTCAGGCTTGCCGAACTCAAAGTACGTGCCGATCACGCCGGCCAGCATATCGGTAAATTGTGAACAAGAACAGTCCCAAGGCGCAGCCGCCCCAATGAAAAATGGCTCAGCGGCAGAGTGCGCTTACTGGATTTTCACCCTTCGCCGTAATAACGCCCAAGCGGTAGGGAATCTTGATGTAATCTTCCGCCCGCACTGCAGGGTCATTCCCCTGGAACAGGTATTCGAGCGGCCGGCAAGGATCGATTGTCATCGTTTGATCGGTATTGGTCCGCACCACTTCACCGTGGGAAATCCCTTCCGACCAGATCTGTTCAACATTATCGCGCGTCGCGAAAGCGTTCATTGGCGCGGAAGAGAATGGCTCCCATCTTCCGTCCAGGCTATTGCTCTTCCAGATACGGAAGTAGCGTCCTTTTGGCGAAATTGCCTCCACCAAGGTAATGTAGGTATTCGTGTTGGCAATCTTGTAGGTATTGCTCGCCTCGAACACGTCTTCCTTTTTCTCGGCCATGACAGCGACAGTGTTACGGAAGCCATTCGGGAACTGGGCCAAGTCGGTTTCGGACCGAAGCAAACGTCCATTGTCGTCGGTGCCGAACATATAGCATTTTTTATCATCGCAGATCACCCAAAAATCCAGCCAGCCCACGCCCAGCGGCGCCTTGACGATGTCGGGTTCGACTGGAAAGAATTTTTTCGGCGCGCTCCAGGACAAGGGGTCGCCGATATCTTTCGAGCTTGAATAGAGCGGATCGGCGCCTTGATAGACGAGATACCAAGTCTTTTGCGGAGCGAAGTAAAACACTTGCGGCGCTGCGCGATAGCCTGGTCCCATGGGCGACTTATCGAGCGGGACTATTTTCGCGGCCGATGCGTTCGACCACTTGTCAAAGCTCGTGTAGCCAAGACCCCAGCCAGTAGACCCGGCCGTCGTGAGAAATACATGATATTTTCCGTTCGCGTAAACCACCGAAGGATCTTTCACGCCGTAGATTGTCTGTTTCGGATCTGGTTGCGGCGCAACAAGCGGCGGGCTCGAAGTCCAGGTAAACGCCAGCGTGACCGGATCCGGCGCAGGCTTGCTCGTGTTGTTGGCAGCTGCATTGCTTCCACCACAACCACATACTGCCAGGGCAGCCCACAGGGCCGCCCCCCTACCGCATTTTGTCAGTTTCATTAGTATCGCCTCTCCTTCCGCATCAAACACCATGTGCGGCATGGAGCATTCACCGAAACACGTGCATACGGATAGGACAGGGCGCAGCGACTTCTGCAACTCGCTGTTTTTTTGAAGGAAATGTGCCAGAAATGTTAGACCGCTCGCATGCCTGGGCAAAGGCTGCATGCCGAGGAGTGGCGCCATGCCAGATCATGCGCGTCAAAAAAAAAAGCACGCATACGCGTGCAGGTGCTTCATTTGGCCTCATTTTTTGGCGCGACACCCCACGATGTCCATGGTTTCACATCGCGGGGTGCCTGTCCAAACCCGCTTATGCGGGGCTGAACAGGAAGTTCAGCACGTCGCCATCCTTGACCACGTATTCCTTGCCCTCGGCGCGCATCTTGCCCGCTTCCTTGGCGCCGGCCTCACCCTTGTACTGGATGAAGTCATCGTAGGAAATGGTCTGGGCGCGAATGAAGCCGCGTTCGAAGTCGGTGTGGATCACGCCGGCCGCCTTTGGCGCCGTGTCGCCCACATGGATGGTCCAGGCGCGCACTTCCTTGACGCCGGCGGTGAAATAGGTCTGCAGGCCGAGCAGGTTGTAGGCGGCGCGGATCAGGCGGTCCAGGCCAGGCTCTTCCATCCCCATGTCGGCCAGGAAGGCGCCCTTGTCGGCGTCGTCGAGGTCGGCGATCTCCGATTCGATCGAGGCGCAGATCGCCACGATCGGCGCGTTCTGGCTCTTCGCGTAGGCGGTCAACTGGTCCAGCAGCGGGTTGTTGGTGAAGCCGGTGTCGGACACGTTGGCGACGAACATCGCCGGCTTGGCCGTGATCAGGCACAGCGTCTTGATCAGTGCCATGTCGTCGGCGTCCAGGCCCAGGGTGCGGACCGGCAGGCCCTGGTCCAGGTGCGGCATCAGGCGTTCGCAGATGGCGACCAGCTTGGCGGCATCCTTGTCGCCGGAACGGGCTTTCTTGTTCTCGCGGTGGATCGCCTTTTCGACGGCGGCCATGTCGGCCAGCGCCAGCTCGGTCTGGATCACTTCGATGTCGTCCAGCGGATTGATCCTGCCGGCCACGTGGATCACGTTGTCGTCTTCGAAGCAGCGCACCACGTTGACGATGGCGTCGGTCTCGCGGATGTGCGACAGGAACTGGTTGCCCAGGCCCTCGCCCTTCGACGCGCCGGCGACCAGGCCGGCGATGTCGACGAACTCGACGATCGCATTGACCATGCGCTCAGGCTTGACGATGGCGGCCAGCGCGGCCATGCGCGGATCCGGCACCTCGACCACGCCGACGTTCGGCTCGATCGTGCAGAACGGATAGTTCTCGGCCGGGATGCCGGCCTTGGTCAGCGCATTGAAAAGGGTGGACTTGCCGACGTTAGGCAGGCCGACGATGCCGCATTGGAGACTCATTGGAAAACTTTCTGGTTCGATTGACGAGGCCGTCACGCGGGCGTGGGCCGAAACCCCATATTGTAACCGATGCACGCCCCCTGCCCGCAGTCGGCGCGACCGCATTTAGCAAGTTGGCAACTTCGGCGCCTCGCTTACAGCGCCTGCACCCGCGCCATGTCCGGCCGCTCGACAAAGGCGGCAAACTCGTCGCGCAGGCGCTGGCCCTGGCCGATCGCCCGCTGCCAGTTGCGGATGCGCTCGTCGTGGTCGAGGCCGTAGTGGGGGAAGTCCTTGCGGTCTGGCAGCTTTTTGCGGGGCAAGGTGGCGATGAAGGCCGGCGTCGGCGCGACGATCAGCACATTGTCCAGCCAGCCGCGGTTCGGTCCGCGCGCGGCGCGCCGCCATGGCAGGCCCTTGTCCAGCCAGCCCGGCACGATGTGGTCGGTGAAGTGAGGGTACAGCACCAGCTCGCCTTCGGCCAGGCGCGAATACGGCAGCGCCAGGTGGTAGTCGATGATGCCGCCGTCCCAGTAGGTGCCGGGCGGCGCGCCGGTGATGCCGCGCACCGGCTTCATCACCAGCGGCAAGGTCCCCGAGGCCAGCAGTGCATTGGCCAGGTTGCCCTGGTCGAGCGTGGAGAAGTGGGTGGTGAAGGCGTCGAACTGTTCGCGCAGCCAGGGCGCCGCGTCGCGCGCATCGCCGATAACGACCCGCTCGAGCATGTGCGCCAGGCGCGCGCGCGAGGCCAGGTTCAGCAGCGAGGCCGCGGCGAAGCCGGTGATCTCGGCGCGCCGGTGGCGCGGCGAGGCCAGCGCGCGCCGCCCGCGCACGGTCAGCAGGTGCAGCCGGTGGTGGGGATTGCGCAGGATCTCGTCCTCATGCCCGCCGACGAAGTCGCGCAGCAGCTTCTGGCAGACGGCGTCGATTTCCTCGATCGAGGGCTTGGCCGTGTAGCGCTGGCCGCAGTACAAATCGCCCAGCCGGGCGAAGGCGGCGGCCGGGTCGGCCTGGCAGGCGGCCGCCATGCGCCAGGCGCCGATCGAGGAGCCGATCAGGGTGCGCTCGCGCGGCGCGGCGGGCAGCCACTCGCCGAACACGAACTGGTCCAGCGCCTGCAGGATCAGCCCCTTGGGGCCGCCCGCCGCGCCCGGCACGATGGCCACATCCAGCGCGCGCAGGCCGTGCGACCGGATGCGGGCCAGGGCCCTGGGACCGGCATGGAAGGAGAGTGCGTTCATCCGGCGATTATCGCTGCTGGGGCGCGCTTGCGGCAAGTCAAGCGGCTGGCGCTGGCGCTTGCTTAACATGGACAGTCCCACCAGGAGCCCTTCATGCCGATCCGCATCATCGCCGCCCTCGCCCTGCTGCCTGCCTGCCTGGGCGCACACGCCGCCACGGATACCGGCACCGATCCCTCGCTCGTCATCGAGCGCTACCGCCAGCATTTCGTCGTCGCCGAGGACGGCAGCTATACGCTGACGGTGGACAACGCCAAGACCATCGCCAGGCCCAGGGCGGTGCAAGAGCACAGCCAGTACTACATCAGCTACAACACGACGCTCGACGAGGTGCTCGAGGTGTCCGGCTACACCGAGAAGCCGGACGGGCGGCGGGTGCCGGTGCGGCCCGACAACATCAAAGACCAGCAGGAGTCGGCCTCGAGCGACGCGCCGATGTTCCAGGACACGCGCCTGAAGATCGTCGTCTTCCCCGATGTGGCGGTGGGCGACCGGCTGGTGGCGCACTACGTGATGAAGCGCGCCACGCCGCTGTTCCCGGGCCAGTTCGAGGACCTGTCCTCGTCCCAGTTCTTCGTCAACAAGGACTTCAGCCTGGTGTACGACATGCCGGCCTCGATGCCCCTGTATGCGGACGCGGTGGGCTTCGCGCCGGTAGCGGCCGACAGCCCGCCCGGCCGGCGCCTGTACCGCTGGCAGTACCAGGGCGGCGCCAACGAGCGCATCGAGGCCGACTCGGTCAGCTACCTCGACTACGGGCGCCGGCTGGCCGTGTCGACCTTCCCCGACTACGCCGCCTTCGCCCGGGCCTACCTGGCGCGCGCGGCGGACAAGGCCGCCCCGGACGGCGCCATCGCCGCGCTGGCGCAGCGGCTCACCGCGGGCCTGCAGGGCGAACGGGCGCGCGCGCTGGCGCTGGCCAACTGGGTGCGGCGCCATATCCGCTATGTCGGCGTGTACGTCGGCGCCGGCGGCGTGGTGCCGCATGCGGCGGCCACCGTGCTGGAAAACCGCTACGGCGACTGCAAGGACCATGCGATCCTGCTGGAGGCGCTGCTGGCGGCGGCCGGCATCGACAGCACGCCGGCGCTGGTCAACAACGGCAATGCCTACCGGGTGCCGGCCACGCCCACGCTCGGCGTGTTCAACCATGTCATCACCTTCATCCCCTCGCTCGCGCTGTTCATCGATGCGACCGCGGAATCGATCGCCGCCGGCTACCTGCCCGCGGGCGTGCTGGACAAGCCGGTGCTGCTGGCCAAAAGCGGCACGATGGCGCGCACGCCGTTCAACCAGCAGGAAAAGGACCATACCAGGGTGCGCTTCGAGGTGCGCATGGACGGGCGCAGCGACTTCAGCGTATCGAAGCTGACGGCCGGCGCGACCGCCGAAGCCTTTCGCCAGGCGGTGCGCGACACCAAGGAAGCGGACCGTGCGCAGTTCGTCGAGCGGATGCTGCAGGGGATAGGGCAAAAGGGCTTCGGCAGTTTCGATCCCGGCCAGCTCGATGGCAGCGGCGACGAATACAGGATGGCGTTTCGCGGCACCAGCGAGAACTTCGCCAACATGCCGGGGCCGACCGGGCTGGCCACCACCTTCAACTTCTGGGGCGGCGTGGGGGAAGCGGTGATCGGGCTGGCGCAGGAAAAGGAGCGCAGGCAGGACTTCACCTGCCCCGCCATCGACGCCGAGGACGAGACCGGGTTTGCGTTTCCGAAGGGGGTGAGGATCCTGGCGCTGCCGAAGCCGGTGGCGCTCGAGGACGCCAATTTCAGCTACAAGGCCAGCTATGTGCGCAAGGCGAACATGGTGACCGTCAGGCGCAGCATCACCTTCCGGCACGATGGCATCGTGTGCACGCCGGCCGACCACAAGCGCATGGCGCCGGTGGTGGACCGGATGATGCGCGACTTGCGCAGCCAGATCATCGTGCAGGCGTCGTGACACAAACGCGGACCGTAGGGCGGATGAGCGCAGCGATATCCGCCGGGCGCCACGTTGACGCATGCATGGCGGAAGTCGCGTTACGCGGTATGCAGCTGCATCGTCGCTTTCTCGAACTGGCCTTCGACCGTCAGCGCAATGATGCGCAAGCTCTTGTCGATCGACTCGTCGATCAGCGGCTGTTCTTCCTTGCGCGGCCGGTGCAGCACGAAGTCGGCCACCTGCTGCTGCGAGCCGAGCACGCGCGGGTGCCCGATGCCGAGCCGCAGGCGCCAGTAATCCTGGGTGCCGAGCGAGGCGGTCATCGACTTCAGGCCGTTGTGCCCGCCGGCCGAACCGCCCTTCTTCATGCGCGCGATGCCGGGCGCCAGATCGAGCTCGTCGTGCACGACCAGCACTTCGTCGGGATTGATCTTGTAGAAGCGCGCCAGCGCCGCGACCGACTGGCCGGACAGGTTCATGAACGTCAGCGGCTCCATCAGCCACACTTCCTTGCCGGCGATGCTGGCCTTCGCCACCATCGCCTGGAAGCGCGCTTCGCGCTGCAGCCGGCAGCCGGGCAAGCTGTTGGCGAGATGGTCGACCAGCCAGAAGCCCGCGTTATGGCGGGTCTGCTCGTATTCGGGGCCGGGATTGCCGAGGCCGGCGATGAGGCGAATTGCCATGCTTTTCCTTGTCAAACGTGAAAAAACCCGCTGGCGCGAGCCGGGCGGGTTTTTTCCGGGCATCCGCATTGCTGCGGCGTGCCGATTACTTCTTCGCTTTTGCAGCTGGCTTGGCGGCGGCAGCGGCTGGTGCAGCTTCAGCGGCAGCGGCGGTCGCTTCAGCCGACACGTGGCCTGCTGGTACCGAAGCGGTGGCGACGGTCTGGTTCTTGCCGTGGGTCACAGCGGTGATGCCTTTTGGCAGCGGCAGGTCCGCCACGTGGATCGAGTGGCCGACGTCGATGTTTGCCAGGTCAACGTTGATGAACTCTGGCAGTTCGGATGCGACGCAGGACACGTCCAGGCTTTCCATCACGTGCGACACGGTTGCGCCGTGCAGTTTGACTGCTGGCGAGATGTCGGCGTTGATGAAGTGCAGGGCCACTTTCTTGTGGATCCTGGTCGACGCGTCGACGCGCTGGAAGTCAGCGTGCAGGACCAGTTGCTTGAACGCGTGCATCTGGAAGTCGCGCAGCAGCACTTGCTGGGTCTTGCCGTCGATTTCCATGTCCAGGATCGAACCGTGGAAGGCTTCTTTTTTCAGCGCGTGGTACAGCGCGTTGCCATCCAGGGCGATCAGCGCCGGGGCTTCTGCGCCACCGTAGATGATACCTGGGGTCTGGCCGGCATTACGCAGGCGGCGGCTCGCTCCGGTCCCCTGCAGATTGCGGTTGAATGCGATAACTTTCATTTGAAACTCCAAAAATGCAAGGCATTGCCATGCGTTGTGAACACCCCCGCGACCAGGGGTGTTGAAAATGGGGGCTTGCGCTCCCATGAAACCGTAAAAAATACAAGACTTCGAAACAGGCGTAGGGTGGCTACGCTCTCGAGCGGCCGGACATCTTAATCGATAAACAGCGACATCACCGAGTCGCCCTTGCTGATCCGCTTGAAGGTCTCGGCCAGCAGCGGCGCGCACGTCAGCTGGCGGATCTTGCTGCAGGCGGCGCCCGCGGCGGACAGCGGAATCGTGTCGGTCACCACCAGTTCATCCAGCGGCGAACCCGCAATGCGGTCGATCGCCGGGCCCGACAGCACCGGGTGGGTACAGTAAGCAACGACTTTCTTGGCGCCGCGTTCCTTGAGCACTTCGGCCGCCTTGGTCAGGGTGCCGGCGGTGTCGACCATGTCATCCATGATGACGCAGTTGCGGCCTTCGACTTCACCGATGATGTTCATCACTTCCGACACGTTCGCCTTCGGGCGACGCTTGTCGATGATCGCCAGGTCGCAGCCGAGACGCTTGGCCAGCGCACGGGCGCGCACCACGCCGCCGACGTCCGGCGACACGACCAGCAGGTCGTCGTAGTTGCGCTTCTGCAGGTCGCCCAGCAAGATTGGCGATGCGTAAATGTTATCAACCGGGATATCGAAGAAGCCCTGGATCTGGTCCGCGTGCAGGTCCATGATCAGGACGCGCTCGACGCCGGCTTTTTCCAGCATGTTGGCCACTACCTTGGCCGAGATCGCCACGCGGGCGGAACGCGGACGGCGGTCCTGGCGCGCATAGCCGAAGTACGGGATCGCGGCGGTGATGCGGCCGGCCGATGCGCGCTTCAGGGCGTCGACCATCAGGATGATTTCCATCAGGCTGTCGTTGGTCGGGGCGCAGGTCGATTGCAGTACGAACACGTCCTTGCCGCGCACATTCTCGTTGATCTCGACCATGACTTCGCCATCCGAGAATTTGGAGACGACAGCTTTGCCGAGTGGAATGCCGAGGTTCTTCGCGACTCCTTCGGCAAGCGCCGGGTTAGCGTTGCCGGTAAAAACCATCAGGTTTTCGTAAGCCATGGGAGTCCCAGAGGTAAGCGTTGATTTCTTGAAAAGTCACAGGCCAGGCCTGCGCGGTATTCGTCGGTAGCTCGCGGGAGCGAGGCCACCGCTGCCTGCTGGACGCGGTGACCGCATCGACAGTGCCAGGCATGTTGAATGGCAGGGGAACAAGGATTCGAACCTTGGTATGCTGGAATCAAAATCCAGTGCCTTAACCAGCTTGGCGATTCCCCTACGCAACTGACTGCTTGCCGTTACATTCGACGTATTTTATCGTCAAACCCCACGCCAAGCCAAATTCTATTCTATAACTGCGCCGACCTGCAACACCGCCTCGAGCGGGTGGCGCGCCAGCGATTTTGCCTTCCATGCGCGCCATTTGGAGGGCGCTTGCGCCACAACCCCTTCGGCCTCGCTTTCGGTGGCAAACGCGCAAAACACGCACGCTCCGGAGCCAGTCATCCTGGCATCCCCATAACGCCCCAGCCACGCGACCGCCTCGGCTACCGGCGGAAACAAGCGGGATGCTACAGCTTGCAAGTCGTTCTTCCCGAACCCGCTCAGTCCGTCTTGCGACATGAGGTGCCTGGAAAAGTCCGCTATTCTGACCGGTTTCGAGTCCCTTGTCAAATCCCCGGCGCAAAAAATTGCCGCCGTGGGCACCTCGACGCCGGGTTCGACCACCACGTACCAGCGCGCCGGCACCGCCACCGGCTGCAGCGCTTCGCCCACGCCTTCGGCGAACGCGGTCTGGCCGAAGATGAAGAAGGGGATGTCGGCGCCCAGCGGCAGGCCGAGCGCCATCAGCTCCTGGCGCGACAGGCCGGCCCGCCACAGGCGGTTCATCGCCATCAGGGCGGTGGCGGCGTCCGACGAGCCGCCGCCCAGCCCGCCGCCCATCGGCAGCACCTTGTCGAGGCGGATGTCGACCCCGGGCGGCAGCTTGCCGTGGCGGCGCAGGTATTCCTGCTGCAGCAGGCGCAGCGCGCGCACGACCAGGTCGCTTTCCTGCGGCACCCCGGGCAAGTCCGTGACGCGGCGGATCGCCGCGTCGGCGCGCAGGTCGAAATGCAGGGTGTCGCCGTGGTCGACCAGCTCGAACACCGTTTGCAGCAGGTGGTAGCCGTCGGCGCGGCGCCCGTTCACGTGCAGGAACAGGTTCAGCTTGGCCGGGGCCGGGCAGTCGTGCAGCGCCATGTCCGCCATGTCAGCCCTGGGCGTCGAGCACGATGCGGATCGCCAGCGGGCCGCTGTGGGCGCTGGCGGCGCGGGTGGCGTCGATGCGTTTCGGGCGCGCGCTGGCGCCCCCTGCGGTCTCCTGCCACGACACGAAGGTCAGCTGCCAGCCGTCGGCGGTCAGCACGCTGTTGGCGCCCGGCGAGGCCGTGAAGCGCTTGCCGCCGGCGGCCGTGGCATAGCCCTGCAGCCAATCGCGCAGGCCCGACACCGGCAGCGACCAGCCCAGCGCTTCCACGGTCAGGCCGTCGATGTCCTGCGCCACCAGCGGCGCGCGGTCGCTCTGGGTCAGCGTCGCCGATTGCGGCGTGACGCTGATCCTGGCCACGGTCTGGCCCAGCGGAGTCGCCAGGCTGACGTCGACCTTTTGTCCCTGCTGCACCCAGTTGAACTTGACGGACAGGGTGTCCGGCTTGCCGTCTTTTTCGAAGTTGACGAACAGGCGGCCGTCCAGCTCGACCTGGTCGCGGTAGGCCGCGACCGGCAGGTTCGGCGGCGGCGCGCCGGTGCTGGCGCAGCCGGCCAGCAGCAGGCCGGCGGCGGCCAGGACAAGGCCGTGGGAAAGGTGGGATCTGGTCATGCCGGCATTATCGCCGATCACAGGCTCAGCTGCAGACGCGCAAGCGTGCTCTTGAGCGTGTCGTTCTTCGGGTCCTTGGCGCGCGCCTCGCGCCACAGCTGGCGCGCGTCGGCCTGGCGGCCCTGGTGCCACAGCACTTCGCCGAGGTGGACCGCGATCTCGGCGTCGTTGCGCAGCGCATAGGCGCGGCGCAGGAAGTCCTCCGCCTTGTCCAGGTTGCCCAGGCGGAAATGCACCCAGCCCATGCTGTCCATGATGAAGGGGTCGCCCGGCGCCATCTGGTGCGCCTTTTCGATCAGGGCCAGCGCCTCGTCCAGGCGCACATTGCGCTCGGCCAGCGAATAGCCCAGCGCATTGTAGGCATGGTGGTTGTCCGGCGCCTGCGCCATCACCTTGCGCAGCGCCTGCTCCATGACCTCCATGCGCCCCGCCTTTTCGGCCATCAGCGCGAAGTCGTACAGCAGGTCCGGGTTGGCCGGGAAGCGCTCGGCGCCCTGCTCCAGCACCTGGTAGGCGTCTTCCAGCTTGCCGGCGTCGCGCAGCACCTGGGCCTTGGCCAGCACCACCTGCGCCTGCTCGGACGGGGCCGCCGCCGGCAGCGCGTCGAGCATGCTGCGCGCGCCGTCGAGGTCGCCCTGCTTGCCGAGCAGGTGGGCCTTGCGCAGCTGCGCCGTGAAATGGGTGCGCGGGTCGCCGGGGCCGACCCGGTCGAGCCAGCGGCCGGCGGCGGCGATGTCGCCGCGCTCCTCGGCCAGGCCGGACAGCATCAGCAGCACCCGGCCCGGA
Organism: Massilia sp.; assembly: GCA_036676245.1. Lineage (GTDB taxonomy): Bacteria > Pseudomonadota > Gammaproteobacteria > Burkholderiales > Burkholderiaceae_D > Telluria_A. The sequence continues at coordinate 63,166 of JAKFDH010000138.1, forward strand.
TCGCGCTCGTCATCGGGATTGGCGTCGAGCGTATCGATGAAGCGCGCCAGGTAGCCTTCGGCCGCCACCGGGTCGTTCAGCTGCATCGACATCAGGCCCAGCGCGTACAGGGTCGCGCTGTTGTCGGGCTGGTCCTTGAGCAGCGCCAGGAACTGGGTGCGCGCGCCTTCGTACTGCTTCTGCTCGACCAGCACGCGCGCATAGGCGGTGCGCGCCGCGCGCATGGCCGGATGGGCGCGGATGAACTCGGCCAGCAGCGCGGCCACCTGCGCCTGGTCGGGCGTGACCTGCGCCAGCGTCAGCACGGCGACCTCGGAGTCGCCCTTCAGCGCCAGCGCCGCCTTCGCCTCGGCGATGGCGCGCTCGCCGTCGCCGCGCGCGAACGCGGCCTGGGCCAGCACGATACGCGTTTCCACCATCTGCGGATACGGCGCCAGCAGGCGCTCGAGCACGGCGCTGGCGGCGTCCTTGTCGCGCGCCCGCGACAGCATTTGCTGGATCTGGAAGATGGCCTGGCCGCGCGCCGGCGGCGCCGCTTCCTGCAGGCGCAGCCGGAAGATCTGCTCGGCTTCGTCGAGCTTCTCGCCCATCACCGCCAGGCCCATGAAATACTGGGCCGCCTCTTCCGAATCGGGCGCCAGTTCGCGCCACAGGCGGATCGCGGCGATCGATTCGCCCGGCTGCTTGGCCGACAGCGCCGCCTCGGCGGCGCGGCGCGCCAGGCGCGGGTCGCGCGTCTGCTGGGCGGCGCCCATGAAGGCGATGTAGGCGGCTTGCCACTGGCCGCTGCGCAACTCGAGTTCGGCCTTCATCAGCTTGTACAGCAGCGCGCTCGACATGGCCACGTTCGGCAGCTTTTCCTTGCTGGCCGCCGCCTCGGCTTCGGGCTCGGGCGCCGCCTCGGCCATCCCCTCGGCCGCCGGGGCGTCGGCCACGGCCGCCAGCGGCGCCGGCTCGGGCGCGGCCACGGGCGCGCCGGCGCATGCCGCCAGCATGCCGGACAGGGTTACAATGACGAAAGCGTTTTTCAAGGCAATTCCGGAACGTAATGATCGATGCTATTGATTCTACGCCCAAGTTTTCCGTCGCGTGCGCTGGCGCGCGCCGATTCACCTATTTTTGCCCATGCCAGAATTGCCAGAAGTCGAAGTTACCCGGCGCGGCGTCGCTCCTTACCTCGAAGGAAGGATCGTCGACAGCGTGCTGATGCGCCGCGAAGGCCTGCGCTGGCCCTTCCCGGCCGGCCTGGGCGCGATCCTGGCCGGACGGCGCATCACCCACACCGGACGGCGCGGCAAGTACCTGCTGATCGGGTTCGAGCACGGCACGCTGATCATCCACCTCGGCATGTCGGGCCACCTGCGGGTGCTGCCGCCCGGCACCGCCGCACGCACCCACGACCATTTCGACCTGGTGGTGCGCGACGGGGCGGCGCGCCAGGTGCTGCGCCTGCACGATCCGCGCCGCTTCGGCGCCGTGCTGTGGCACGCCAACGACGATGGCGCGCTCGGCGCGCACCCGCTGCTGCGCGGCCTCGGCGTCGAACCGCTCGCGGAAGGCTTCGACGGCGCCCTGCTGTACCGCGCCACCCGCAAGCGCAGCGCGCCGATCAAGCAGGTGCTGCTGGCGGGCGACATCGTGGTCGGCGTGGGCAACATCTATGCCTGCGAAAGCCTGTTCCAGGCCGGGATCAACCCGAAGACGCCGGCCAGCCGCATCGGGCCTGGCCGTTATGACAAGCTTGCCGACGCCATCCGCAGCATCCTGGCGGCGGCGATCGTGCAGGGAGGCAGCACTTTGCGCGATTTTATTGCCGTAAACGGCCAATCGGGCTACTTCCAGCAGACGTATTTCGTCTATGATCGTGCTGGAGTGCCTTGCAGAAACTGTGGATCGCCGATCCGCCTGTTGAAGCAGGGTCAACGCTCGACTTTTTATTGTGTACGTTGTCAGACATGAGTGCGAGGCGCAAGTGAGCAAAATGGTGCAGGATTTCGAACAATACAGCGCATGGCGCCAGCGCGTCGTGGCGACCCTCGAGGGTTACCAGGCCTGGGTCAATGCCGCCGAACTGACCGATGGCGCCACCGAGCAGCGCATCGCGCGCGCGCTGGCGCGCCTGTCCGACGACAAACTGTCGGTCGCGTTCGTCGCCGAGTTTTCGCGCGGCAAGTCCGAACTGATCAACGCCCTGTTCTTCGCCGATTACGGCCAGCGCATCCTGCCGTCGGCCGCCGGGCGCACCACCATGTGCCCGACCGAACTGATGTACGACGCGGCCTACCCGCCCTGCATCCGCCTGCTGCCGATCGAAACCCGGGCCGACAACCTGTCGACCAGCGACTACCGCGACGACGCTTCGGCCTGGACCGTGCTGCCGCTCGACCTCAACGCCGGCGACGCCATGTCCGAGACCTTCAAGCAGGTCAGCCTGACCAAGCACGTGCCGGTCAGCCTGGCCAAGAGCTACGGCCTGTACGACGAGACCGATCCCGACATCGCCGCCACGCTGGACGACGACGGCCTGGTCGAGATTTCGCTGTGGCGCCACGCGATCATCAACTTCCCGCACCCGCTGCTCAAGCAGGGCCTGGTGATCCTCGACACCCCGGGCCTGAACGCGATCGGCACCGAGCCCGAGCTGACGCTGAACCTGATTCCGAACGCGCACGCGGTGCTGTTCATCCTGGCCGCCGAAACCGGCGTGACCAAGAGCGACATCGAAGTCTGGCGCACCCACATCGGCCCCGGCAGCGGCCGCATCGTCGTGCTCAACAAGATCGACGCCATGTGGGACGAGCTCAAGTCCGAGGCCGAGAACGAGGCCGAGATCGAGCGCCAGCAGCACAGCGTGGCCCACCTGCTCGCGCTCGAACCGCGCCAGGTGTACCCGGTGTCGGCCCAGAAGGCGCTGGTCGGCAAGATCAACGGCGACACCGCCCTGCTCGAGAAGAGCCGCCTGGGCGCGCTCGAGGCGGCCCTGTTCAATGAACTGATTCCGGCCAAGCAGGAAATCATCCGCAAGCAGCTGTCGGACGACCTGGGCGCGCTGGTGCAGGCGCAGCAGTCGATGATCAACGCGCGCATCCGCGACATCGTCGAGCAGATGCAGGAGCTCAAGAGCCTGCGCGGCAAGAACCAGAACGTGATCGCGCACATGATGCGCCGCATCGACGTCGAGAAGAAGGAATTCGACACCAGCCTGTTCAAGCTGCAGGGCACGCGCGCCGTGTTCGCGCGCCTGTCGACCGAGCTGTACACGACGATGGGCATGGACGTGATCCAGGGCCGCATCAACCACGTGCGCGACGCGATGCAGGAGAGCCGCTTCGGCGTCGGCGTGCGCGGCCCGGTCAAGGCATTCTTCGACGAGGCGCGCGCCAGCATCGCGCTGTCGAACGAGAAGGTCGGCGAGATCAGCGAGATGATGCACAGCATGTACCGCAAGTTCGCCTCCGAGCACGGGCTGACCCTGAACATCCCGATGAACTTCACGCTCAACAAATACCGCGCCGAGATCGACGCCATCGAGGACGTCTACCTGAAGCAGTTCGGCACCACCACCCTGCTGATCACCAGCCGCGGCGTGATCATGGAGCGCTTCTTCGACTCGATCGCCTCGCGCGTGCGGCGCAGCTTCCGCGCCGCCAACGCCGACGTCGACGCCTGGCTGAAGGTGATCATGGCCCCGCTCGAGGCCCAGATCCGCCAGCACAAGGAGCAGCTCAAGCACCGGCTGGCCTCGATCCAGCGCATCCACGACGCCACCGACAGCCTCGAGAGCAAGATCGAATCGTTCGAAAGCAGCCAGGCCGCGCTCGAGAAGGTCAAGAAGCGCCTCGACGAACTGGCCGGCGCGGTGTCGCAGGCGATGGGCGAACGGGCGGCGCTGGAAGCGGCCGCGTGAAGCGAAGCGCAGCTCCGGGCAGCGCGCCCGTGCAGGAAGACCCCGGCTTTTCCGCCGCCGTCATCGCATGGCAGGCAAGCCACGGCCGCCACGCGCTGCCGTGGCAGAACACGACGGATGCCTACCGCATCTGGCTGTCCGAGATCATGCTGCAGCAGACCCAGGTCGCCGCCGTGCTGGCCTATTACGCGCGCTTCCTCGAACGCTTCCCGACCCTGGCATCGCTGGCCGCCGCGCCCTCCGAGGATGTCATGGCGCTGTGGAGCGGTCTTGGCTACTACACGCGGGCGCGCAACCTGCACGCCTGCGCCAGGCGCGTGATGGACGAATACGGCGGCCAGTTCCCGGCCGATCCGGCCCTGCTGGCCGGCCTGCCCGGCATCGGGCGCTCGACGGCGGCCGCGATCGCGGCCTTTTCGAGCGGGGCCCGCGCCGCCATTTTGGACGGCAACGTCAAGCGCGTGTTCGCGCGCGTGTTCGGGATCGACGCCTATCCGGGCGAGAAGCGGGTCGAGGATGCGCTGTGGCTGCGCGCCGAGGCGCTGCTGCCGGAGCAAGGGATCGAAGCGTACACGCAGGGGCTGATGGACCTGGGCGCGACGCTGTGCACGCGCAGCAGTCCGGACTGCCAGCGCTGCCCGCTGCGGGCGCGCTGCGTGGCCTTCGCGACCGGGCGCACGGCCGAACTGCCGGTGCGCAAACCGAAGAAGGCGACGCCGGAAAAGCAGGCGGTGATGCTGGCCGTCGTGCACCGCGGGCAGGTGCTGCTCGAGCAGCGCGCCGGCAGCGGCATCTGGGGCGGGCTGCTGTCGCTGCCGGAAGTCGACGGCCACCAGGCGGTCGCCGAAGGCGCGCACGACGCCGACAGCGCGGCGCGCGCGGCGCAGGCGTTCGGCGTGGTCGAAGAGACCGAGGCGCTGCTGCCGCTGGTGCACGGGTTCACGCACTACAAGCTGCACATCGCGCCGTACAAGGTGACCTTGTCCGAGCGGGCGGCGGGCGAGCATGTGTGGTGGGAGCTGGCCGACATCGGCGCGGCGCCGCTGCCGGCGCCGGTCAAGAAGCTGCTGCTGGAGCTGGCGCGGCCAACGCTGTTCGCATGAGCCGACACGGCGCGTGGTGGGTAGCGGCCTAGGCGGCCCCCTTATCACCCACCCTACCATCCATTTACGGCCCGGGGCACAACGAGTGGGTAGGGTGGGTGAGCGGAGCGCTACCCACCATGAGCCGCCACTGACTACAACTCTTCCAGCGAAAATATGCGCCGGTGCTCGCGAATCGCATACCGGTCGGTCATCCCGGCGATGTAATCGGCCACCTTGCGCACCTGGTCCCCGGCGCCGGCCCCGGCCAGCTGGTAATCGGGCGGCAGCAGCGCCGGTTCCTCCGTGAATGCCTGGTACAGCTCGCGCACGATGCGGCTGGCCTTGACCCGCATCCGGTTCACCTTGTAGTGCCGGTACAGGTTCTGGCGCAGGAAACGCTTCAGTTCCGTCGCATCCTTGCGCATCGGGTCCGAGAAGCGAATCAGCGGGCCGCTGGCGCGTACCGCGTCGACATCGGCCGGCGCCGCTTCCCGCAGCAGCGCGCCGGAGGTGGCGATCAGGTCGTCGGCCAGCGCCGTGATCAGGCGGCGCAGGGTTTCGTAGATCGCGCGCCGTCCCGACAGCCCCGGATACGCGGCCTGCACCTCGCGCCACAGGCGCGCGAAGAACTCGACTTCCTCCAGCTGCGCGATCGTGATCAGCCCCGAACGCAGGCCGTCGTCGATGTCGTGGCTGTTGTACGCGATTTCGTCGGCCAGGTTGGTCAGCTGCGCCTCCAGGGTCGGCTGGCTGCGGTCGATGAAGCGCTGCGCCACCGGCCCCAGCTCCCTGGCATTGGCCAGCGAGCAGTGCTTGAGGATGCCCTCGCGCGTCTCGAACGTCAGGTTCAGGCCGTCGAAGGCGCCGTAATGCTCTTCCAGCTGGTCGACCACGCGCAGGCTCTGCAGGTTGTGCTCGAAGCCGCCGAAGCCCTGCATGCATTCGTTGAGCACATCCTGGCCCACGTGGCCGAACGGCGTGTGGCCGAGGTCGTGCGCCAGCGCGATCGCCTCGACCAGGTCTTCGTTCAGGCGCAGGTTGCGCGCCAGCGAACGGCCGATCTGCGCCACTTCCAGGCTGTGCGTGAGCCGGGTGCGGAACATGTCGCCCTCGTGGTTGAGGAATACCTGGGTCTTGTACTCGAGCCGGCGGAAGGCCGAGCAGTGGATGATGCGGTCGCGGTCGCGCTGGTACTCGCTGCGCGAGGCGTGCGGCGTCTCGCCGTAGCGGCGCCCGCGGCCCGACTTCGATTGCGCCGCGTACGGCGCGAGGTGGTCTTCCGGGAGCATGGCGTCAGGCCGTGCAGGCCGCCAGCGTGGCCAGCAGCTGTTCCTGCGGCGCGGTCGTGATGCTCGGACGCCCCAGCGGCTTCATCAAAATGAACTTGATCGCGCCGCCCTCGTTCTTCTTGTCCACTTCCATCAGTTCGAGCCAGCGCGCCGCGCCCAGGTCGGGCGCCTTGACCGGCAGCCCGGCCGCTTCCACCAGCGCGCGCATGCGCGCCACGGTGGCCGCGTCGACCAGGCCGAGGCGGTGCGACAGGTCGGCCGCCATCACCATGCCGCAACCGACCGCTTCGCCGTGCAGCCAGGCGCCATAGCCCATGCCCGCCTCGATCGCGTGGCCGAAGGTGTGGCCGAAATTGAGGATGGCGCGCAGGCCGCCTTCGCGCTCGTCCTGGCGCACCACGTCGGCCTTGATTTCGCAGGAACGGCGGATCGCATAGGCCAGCGCGGCCGGCTCGCGCGCCATCAGGGCGCCGATGTTCGTTTCGATCCAGCCGAAGAAATCGGCGTCGATGATGGCGCCGTGCTTGATCACTTCGGCCAGGCCGGCCGACAGTTCGCGCGCCGGCAGCGTCGACAGGCTGGCGGTATCGGCCACCACCGCCTGCGGCTGGTAAAAGGCGCCGATCATGTTCTTGCCGAGCGGGTGGTTGATGCCGGTCTTGCCGCCGACCGAGGAATCGACCTGCGACAGCAAGGTCGTCGGCACCTGGATGAAGGGCACGCCGCGCATGTAGCTGGCCGCCGCGTAGCCGCACAGGTCGCCGATGACGCCGCCGCCGAGGGCGACCATGGTCACCTTGCGGTCGCATTTATTGGCCAGCAAGGCGTCGAACACCTGCATCAGGCTATCGAAGGTCTTGTACTGCTCGCCGTCGGGCAGCACGATGGAAATGACTTCGCGCCCGGCCGCGCGCAGCGGCGCGGCCACCTGCTCGAGGTAGAGCGGGGCCACGGTGGTGTTGCTGACGATGGCGACCTGGCGCCCCTTGACATGGCGCGCCAGCAGTTCGGGCTGGCCGAGGAGGCCGGCGCCGATCGCGATCGGATAGCTGCGTTCGCCCAGGTCGACGTTCAGGAATGTGGTGTCTGCTTGGTTCATCGTTACGTTTGGCTCTGTGCTGGACAGCGGCGCAGGACTGGATCGCTCCAGCGCGGCCAGCTGCACAAGGATGGTCTGAACCATCGATTGTACGTTAGGTCGGCCGGTATCGATGACGAGGTCCGCGATTTCGCGGTACAGCGGTTCGCGCTGGGCGGTCAATTCTTCGAGTTTCTTGCGCGGATCGGCCGTCTGCAGCAGGGGCCGGTTCTTGTCGTGCGAAGTGCGCACCAGGATGCTGGCGACGTTCGCGCGCAGGTAGATGACGCTGCCGGACGCCTTCAGGCAGGCGCGGTTTTCCGCGCTCAGCACGGCGCCGCCGCCGGTCGCCAGCACCAGGCCCTGCTGTGCGCTGAGGTCGCGGATGACTTCCGCCTCGCGCCGGCGGAAACTCTGCTCGCCCTCGATTTCGAAGATCCACGGAATCGAGGCCCCGGTGCGGGCCTCGATCTCGTGGTCGGAATCGACAAAGCGCATGCCCAGCTTCCTGGCAAGGATGCGGCCGATGGTGGTCTTGCCCGCCCCCATCAGCCCTACCAGGATGATGTTTGCCTGTCTCAAGTGGTCTTGAACCTGAAAAGATAGGTGCTGTCGCCTTTCGGGCTCTTCACCGAGATCGAGAAGATCCCGCTGGCGCAGCCGCTGTCGGGTTTGATGGTCACGCTGTGGAAGGTGCCGCCGATCGAGGTACTCGAACCGACCAGGTTCGGGCTGACCGTCAGCGCCGATACCTTGTCCACATCCGCGGTGCCGACAATCGTGCCTTTTGGCAGCGGATTGTTGTTCACATCATGGAGGCGGAAATACACGTCCTTGTTGCCGCAGCCGCTGCCCGCGACGCCCGCCAGCACGTCGGCCGCCGAACCGTCGGCGGCCGGGTTCCAGTCGGCGCCGGCGGCGTTGACGCGCACCAGGGTCGGCACCGAACCGCTGAAGACGAACTCGGCGGACGCGGAAATATAGTTCAGGCCCCATTTGCCGTTGCCGGCCGCGCTGTAGGTGGTGTTGTACGGGAAGGGCTGGTCGCCCAGCGCGGGGTTGTAGCTGCCGTCGAGGCCATGCTTCTTGGCCGGCTGGCCCATGTAGATGGTCGAGTCGCCGGTATCGAGGTAGGGATCGCCCTGGTCGGTGAACGGTTCGCCACCGCTGTTGCAAACGTCGACCAGCGGACGGTATGCCGTGCTGCCGTTGGCGCTGGTGAAGTCGGTGCAGCTGTACTGGCCGTCGCCGTTCGAATCGATGAAGTTCTCGATCCCCTGGACATAGGCCAGCACCGTCACCCGGCCGTTCGCCGGACGGAAGTTCTGGCTCTTGAGCTTGACCGAGCAACCGCCATCGCTGGTGGTGCAGGCGCCCTGCAGCGAGCTGCCGACGGCGCCGCCTTCGGTGACGAAGTTGACCGCGGTGCCGTTCGAAATCGGATTGCCGTACTGGTCGGCCAGGCGCACCGTCAGCGACGCCTCCTCGCCGTCGCGGTCCCAGCCTTCGAAGTTATAGCTGTCGGCGCTGAGCGACAGCGATTTCTGGATCGGCAGGCCGGTCGAAATGATCAGCGAATCGGACAGCCCGCTGATCGTCACGCCGTTGCGCGTCGCTTCGGCGAACACGCGCACCGGGGTCGGGATGGTGCCCGACGACACGGTCGTGGTGACGTTGCCGCTGGCATCGGTGGTGCCCTTGGCCGGCGCCACGGTCAGGCCGCCGATGGTGGTGGTGGCCTTGAAGGTCACGTCCACGCCGGCCAGGCCGTTGTTGTTCTGGTCGATGACGCGGAAGGTCACCAGCGCCGCCTCCTTGCGGCCCTGGCCGCCCGAGCCCTTGAGGACGATCGAGGTGCCGCTCAGGTCGGTGCCGACGAACTGGATGGTGCCGATGTTGGCCGCGTCGACGCCCAGGGAAATGGTCTGCGAGGAGTTGCCGATCGAAACGGTGATGCTGTCGCTGCCGCGCAGGCAGCCCTTGTTGGTGTAGGTGGCCGTCAGCACGCCGTTGGCCAGGCTGCCCTTGACCAGGGTCGCGGTGCCGTCGCCGACGCACAGCGAGGTCATGACTTCGCCGGTGACGCTGGTGGCCGCCACGCCGCCGCTGGTGACCGGGATGTTCAGCTGAACCGTGCTGAAGGCCGGCAGCTTGCCGGACGGGGTCGGGGTGAAGAACAGCGTGCCGACGGTCAGCGGGGCCGCGCCGACGGCGACATTGACGGTCGCGGTGAGGGTCTGGGTGCCGACCGGCGCCGTGGCGGTGATCGACGCCGCGCCGGCCGCGGTGACGCTGGCCGGGGCCACGCTGATCACGGCCACGCCCTTGTCGTCGGTCAGCGCAGTCGCCGAAGCCGGCTTAAAGACCAGCAAATCGGCGGCGCTGGTGGTAAACGACACGATGGCGCCGACCGCCGGCTTGCCGGTGGCGTCGGTCAGCGTGACCTTGACGGTGCCGGTCTGGCCGCCGGACAGGGTGGTGATCGCCACGCCCGCGCCGTCGCTGACCGTCATGGTCGCTTTCGCCGTGTTGGCGCTGCCGCCGGTGCCGCCGGTGCCGCCCGTGACCGTGCCCGGCGAGCCGCCGCCGCCGCCGCAGGCGGACAAGGCCAGCGCCAGCGTGGCGCCGATGATCAGTTGCAGCAAATTCGCCCCAACGTGGTGTTTAACATTCTGCAGCATGATGTTGTCCTGATGGTAATAGTGTAGGTCAGTGCGGGCGGCGGCCAATTCAGCGGTTCGTCAGGCGGTCCGCAACGATCTTCGGCGTGATGAACACCAGCAGCTCGGTCTTCTGGCTGGAGCGGCCCTTGCTCTTGAACAGGTAGCCGACCACCGGCAGGTCGCCCAGCAGCGGGACCTTGGTCTCGGTGTTCGTTTCCGTCTGCTGGAAAATGCCGCCCAGCACCACGGTGCCGCCGTTTTCGACCATCACCTTGGTTTTCACGTGCTGGGTGTTGATCGCGAAGCCGGCGCGCGTTTCCTCGCCCTTCGAGTCCTTGTTGACGTCGACGTCGAGCACGACGTTGCCGTCCGGCGTGATCTGCGGCGTCACTTCGAGGCGCAGGTTGGCCTTCTTGAAGGTGATCGAGGTCGCGCCGCTGCTGGTGGCGACCTGGTACGGCAATTCGATACCCTGCTCGATGACCGCGATCATCTTGTCTTCGGTCAGCACGCGCGGGTTCGAGATGATCTTGCCCTTGCCGTCCGCTTCCAGCGCCGACAGTTCCAGGTTCAGGAAGCGGTTGGCCGCGGCCGAGAACAGGCTGAAGGCCAGCGTGGCAGGCGGAATCGAGCCGATCGCGGCGGCCGGCAAATTGACGAACTGGGTGTTGGTGTAGCCGTCGCCGGTGTCCGGGGTCTGGCCGGTGACCTGGCCCACGCCGGTCATGTTGCCGCCGATCGCGGCGCGCTGGTTGCCGTTGAGCTGGTAGCCGGCATCGCCGCCGCGGAAGCCGCGCAGGTCGGCGAAGCCGAGCTTGGCGCCGAGGTTGCGCGAGAAGCCGTCGTTCGCTTCGACCAGGCGCGCTTCGATCAGCACCTGGCGCGAGGCGACGTCGGTCTTCATGATCAGCTTGCGGATATCCTCGATCTTGGACGCGATGTCGGTCACGAACACCTGGTTGGTGCGCGGATCGATGATCGCGCTGCCGCGCTTGGACAGCACCCGGTTCTTCTCCGGGCCGGTGGCGGCGGCGGAGGCCGCATCGAGGCCGAACACGGTGCGGAAGGATTCGGCTTTCTGGTAGTTCAGCTGGAACACTTCCGAGCGCAGCGGCTCGAGGTCGGAAATCTGGGCGCGCTGTTCGAGCTCGAGCTTTTCCTTGGTCAGCAGCTCATCCTTGGGCGCGATCCACAGCACGGTGCCGTTCTTGCGCATGTCCAGGCCCTTGGCGCGCAGCACCACGTCGAGCGCCTGGTCCCACGGAATATCCTTCAGGCGCATCGTCAGGTTGCCGCTGACCGATTCGCTGGTGATGATGTTCAGGCCCGAGATGTCGGCGATCGCCTGCAGCGCGGCGCGCACTTCCACGTTCTGGAAGTTGAACGACAGCTTCTCGCCGCGGTAGCCCTGGGTGCCCTGGGTCAGGCGGTTCGGGTCTTCCTTGATCGGCTTGACGTCGATCACGAGCTGGGTGTCGCTCTGGTACACGGTCTGTTCCCACAGGCCGCGCGCCTCGATCGTCATGCGCACATTGTCGCCTTGCGGGACGGTGGTGATCATGCTGACCGGGGTGCCGAAGTCGGTGGCGTCGATGCGGCGGCGCAGCGTTTCCGGCAAGCCGGTCTTCATGAAATCGACCAGCACGGTATTGCCGACCTGGCGCACGTCGACCGCGACCTGGTTGTTGGGCAGGTCGACCACGACCCGGCCCTCGCCATTGGCGCCGCGGCGGAAATCGAGGTCGCGCAGCATCTGCCTTACCGCGGGCTGCGGCGGCGCCGCGGCGGCGATCGGCAAGCCACTGCGGTCGACCGCCTGGGCCACGCCGCCCGAGCCTTCAATCGTCACCACGATCGAGTTGCCGTCGATCGCGGTGGCATAGTTGAGCGGGCGGCGCAGGTGCAGCACGGCGCGCGTGCGGCCGTCGACCTGGACCAGGTTCAGCGCGCGCACGTCGCCCACGTTCAGCTCCTGGCTGGTCTTGCCGGTGGCATTGCTGGTGGCGCCGAAATCGAGCGCGATGCGGGTCGGATTGGTGATCGAGAAACCGATCGGCAGCTTGGCCGGCGGGTTCTTCATCGCGATATTGACGATCACGTTCGACCCTTGCTGGTTGGCCGTGATCGATTCGATCGCATTGTCCTGCGCCATGGCGGCTGGTGCGCCGATGGCCATCGCCAGCAGCATTCCCAGGCGCGTCACCAGGCCCGACAGGGTGGTGCCGTTCATTCTCAGTGCGATCATTTCGTTATCTCCTTGCTTTCCTGCAGTTCCAGCTTCGACATGCGCTCGACCCATTCGCCGCTGGCATCCTGTACCAATTCCCGGATATTGATTGCTGTCTCGTTCAGGCCGACGATGAGGCCGAAGTTCTGGCCCAAATGCTGTCCCACCTTGACCTGGTGCACGGCGCTGCCGATCTGCAGCAGCGCATAGGTGACGCCGGCCTTCTGCATCACCCCGACCATCTTCATCGTATCGAGCGGGAAAGCCTCGAGCAATTCCTTGCGCCGGTTCATGTCCGGCCTGAACTTGTTGTCCGACTTGGCGGCCAGCCTGGCCAGTTCGACCAGCAGCTTGTTCGGATCGTAGGGATCGACCTCGTCGCGCAGGGTGTACGCGTAGGGGACGAAGGTCTTCGGTTCCGACAGCGGCGGCACGTTCGGTTTGGTGTCCTGCTTGGTCTTGGACATCCACTGGCGGACTTCCTTGACGTCGCTGTCGCTGCAGCCTGCCAGCAGGGACGCGCCGAGCAGCAGCGCGGCGGTGGTACGGAGTCGGATCGTCATCATTATTTGCCCGCTCCCTTGGCTTTCTTGGCCTTTTCGGCGGCGGCCTTGCGCTGCGCCATCGCTTCCTCGGGATCGAGGTAGCGGAAGGTCTTGGCCACCGCGTCCAGCGTCAGGGTGCCGTTCGGCCCGGCCGTCAGCGCCATGTTGTTGAGCGTGACGATGCGCGGCAGGTTGGCCATGTCGCTGGCGAAGGCGCCCACGTCGTGGTAGCTGCCGGTGACCTTGATGTCGATCGGCTGCTCGGCGTAGTAGTCGCGCACCAGCACCTGGCCCGGCTTGAACAGGTCGAACTGCAGGCCGCGGCCGACGCCGGCCTGGTTGATGTCCGACAGCAGCGCGGCCATCTCGGCCTTGCTCGGCAACTGCTTCTGCAGGCGCTCGACGTAGACGTCGACGTCGGCCTTCTGCTTGATCAGCGTGTCCAGGTTGATCGCCTGGGCGATCTTGGTGGTGTACTCCTCGCGCAGCCGCAGTTCCTCGGCGGCGCCGGCTTCCTGCTCCTCGAACTGGGTGCTCCAGTAGCCGAAGTAGCCCAGGGCGATGACGGCCGCCATCACGCCGATCGCGCACAGCAGGCGCGGGGCGATCGGCCACATGCCCGGATGGCGTCCCGACAGGCCCTGGAACTGGCTGCCGAGGGAAGTGCCCATTTCTTTCAGGTCTATATTCATGTCTTGTCCGATCTCGGCTACTTGGCCGCGGGCGCAGCCGCGGGAAGCGCAGGGGCCGCAGCGGCAGGCGCGCCGGCAGCGGCAGGCGCACCGGCAGCGGGCGCCGCCGCACCGGCCTTCGCCGCTTCGGCCAGCGCAGCTTCCTTGTCGCGCGGGCGCTTGATGCCCACGACCATATTGAACTCGACCACGCGCTTGCCGGTCGAGCTCTTGGCCAGCGGGACCGCGCGGACCTCGCCCAGGTCAGGACGCTCGAGCCATTGCGAATTGTCGGCCACGTTGCGCAGCAGTTCGGCGACCCGCTCCTGCGACTGGGCATAGCCGAGCAGGGTCACGCGCTGGCCCTCCTGCTTGAAGGCCTTCAGGTAGACGCCGGCCGGGGTCTGCTTGACCAGCTCGTCGAGCAGCAGCACCGGGGTGTTGCGGTCGCTCTGCAAGTCCTCGACCGCCTGCTGGCGCGCCTTGAGCGCTTCGATTTCCTGCTTCAGGGTCGCGATCTCGGCGATCTGCTTGTCGAGCACGAGGTTCTCGGCGCGGATCACTTCATTGCGTTCGTTCTGGATCGAGATGCGGCTGGCGTTGTAGCCGCCCACCAGGACCACGATCACGCCGCCGACGATGGCGCCGAAGGCCAGCAGGGCGACGAAGGCGGCCTTCTTCTGTTTGCGTTTCGCTTCCCGGTGCGGGAGCAGGTTAATCTTGATCATCAGCCAAACCTCCGCATCGCCAGGCCGCAGGCGACCAGGTAGGCCGGCGCTTCCTGGCGCAGTTGCGACTCGCGTACCGACGACGCCAGCTGCATGCCCTTGAATGGCGACACCACGGCGCTCGAGATCTTGGTGCGGCTGGCGACGATGTCGAGCAGGCCGGGGATCAGCGCGCAGCCGCCGGCCAGGAACAGCTGGTCGATGCGGGTGTACGGGGTCGATGTGTAGAAGAACTGGATCGCACGCGTCACTTCGAGCGCGGCATTTTCGAGGAAGGGCATCAGCAGCTCGGCCTGGTAACCCTCGGGCAGGTCGCCGGTCTTCTTCTTGGCGTCGGCGTCGTCGAAGGACAGGCCGTAGGCGCGCACGATGTCCTGGGTCAACTGGTTGCCGCCGAACGGCTGCTCGCGCTCATAAATGGTTTCGCCGTCGAGCATGACGGAGATGTGGGTGACCTGGGCGCCGATCTGGAACAGCGCGACGATCTGGTCCTGGCCGGCCTGCGGCAGCTGGGCCGTCACGCGGTCGAGGGCGGCGCGCGCCGCATACGATTCGATGTCCATCACCACGGCCGACAGGCCGGCCGCTTCGGCGATCGCGACGCGGTCCTCGACCTTTTCCTTGCGCGACGCGGCCAGCATCACTTCGACGTCCTCGACCGAGGCGGCGGACGGGCCGAGCACATCGAAGTCCAGGCTCACTTCGTCGAGCGCGAACGGGATATACTGGCTGGCCTCGGATTCGACCTGCACTTCGAGCTGGTCTTCGGACAGGCCGGCTGGCAGGATGATCTTCTTGGTGATGACGGAGGCCGGCGGCATGCCGAGCGCGACGTGCTTGATGCGGGTGCCGCTTTTCTTCCAGACGCGGCGCACCGCTTCCGACACCTGTTCGAGGTTTTCGATATTGCCGTCGACGACGGCGCCGCGCGGGAACGGCTCGGACGCATAGCGCTCGAGCCGCAGTTCATTCTTTCCGACCACCGACAGTTCGACCAGCCGCACGCCGGACGTACTGATGTCCAGGCCGATCAGCGGTGGTGTAGCTTGTCCGAACAAGGAACCTAGATTGACCATCACGAGCGTGCTCCCTCTACCTGCCAACAACATGGTTTACGCTGCAAAAGTTGCACAGCAGAACGAAAAACGAAAACGCCCGTCAAGGGATTTTGCTTGTATAACCGGCATTTGCTGTTATAAAACCGCCATTTAGGCGGCATACGTAAGACTCTACATTAAATCGTAGCAACAACCGAGAGCGTATGTAAAGGTATTTCTGCATTGGAATTTTGCAGCGACGGGCGGGAAAGCCACACTCTGTGAACCTGCCGACATCTTAGTTGTCGGCAGGTTCATGCCCCCTCTTGAGCCTGCCCAGCCGCAGCGCGCCGCCGGCCGGTAGCGTGCTTTATAATGGGCCGCACCCACAAAACGGAAAGATTCAACCTGCATGAAGCCCGAAAAAACGGACGTCCCGAAGCAAGCCGGCACGGGGAAGCGCTCGCCGAAGCGAGTGTTGCTGATTATCCTCGGAAGCCTGACCGGCAGCGCCCTGGTCGCCCTGCTGATCGTCGTGTTCGCGCTGGCCATGGCTTACCCCAACCTGCCGGCGCTCGACACCCTGACCGATTACCGCCCCAAAATGCCGCTGCGCATTTTTTCAGCAGATAACGTCCTGATCGGTGAATTCGGCGAAGAACGCCGGAACCTGGTGCACATCAAGGAAATTCCCGATGTGATGAAGAAGGCCGTGCTGGCCATCGAAGACGACCGCTTCTACCAGCACGACGGGGTCGACTACATGGGCATCCTGCGCGCCTTCCTGCACAACTCGACCAGCACCGGCGCGCGCCAGGGCGCCTCGACCATCACCCAGCAGGTGGCCCGCAACTTCTTCCTTTCCTCCGAGCAATCCTACAAGCGCAAGGCCTATGAAGTGCTGCTGTCCTGGAAGATCGAGAAGAACCTGAGCAAGGACCAGATCCTCGAAGTCTATATGAACCAGATCTACCTGGGCCAGCGCGCGTTCGGCTTCGCCTCGGCCGCCCAGATCTACTTCGGCAAGAGCATCAAGGACATCAGCGTGGCCGAGGCGGCGATGCTGGCCGGCCTGCCGAAGGCGCCGTCGGCCTACAACCCGGTGGTCAACCCGAAACGCGCCAAGACCCGCCAGCAGTACATCCTGCAGCGCATGCACACGCTCGGCTACATCACCACCGCCCAGTTCGAGGCGGCCAAGACCGAGCAGCTGAAGATCAAGACCGACAGCAGCGCCTTCGGGGTGCACGCCGAGTACGTGGCCGAGATGGCGCGCCAGCTGGTCTACGAGCAGTTCAAGGAAGAAACCTACACCCGCGGCCTGAACGTGTTCACCACCATCACCAAGGCCGACCAGGACGC
Organism: Massilia sp.; assembly: GCA_036676245.1. Lineage (GTDB taxonomy): Bacteria > Pseudomonadota > Gammaproteobacteria > Burkholderiales > Burkholderiaceae_D > Telluria_A. Next base: position 79,758 of record JAKFDH010000138.1, read on the forward strand.
CGCCTACCTGGCCCTGCGCCGCGGCGTCATGGAGTACGAGCGGCGCCACCCCTACCGCGGTCCGGAATCCTACCTCGACATCCCGAAGGCCAAGGAAGAAGCGGACGAGGCGATCGAGCAGGAGTTGGCCGAGCATCCGGACAGCGACGACATCGTCGCCGCCATGGTGCTGCAGGCGTCGCCCACGCAGGTGACGGCGGTGCTGGCCTCGGGCGAGGAAATCAAGATCGCCGGGGCCGGGCTCGACTTCGGCAAGGCCTGGCTGTCGGACAAGGCCGCGCCGAACCGGCGCATCAAGCGCGGCGCCGTGATCCGCGTGACCCAGGACGGCGGCACCGCCTGGCAAATCACGCAGATGCCGGAAGTCGAATCGGCCTTCATCGCGGCCGACACCACCGACGGCGCGATCCGCGCCCTGGTCGGCGGCTTCGACTACAACCGCAACAAGTTCAACCACGTGACGCAGGCCTGGCGCCAGCCGGGCTCCTCGTTCAAGCCCTTCATCTACTCGGCCTCGCTCGAGCGCGGGCTGTCGCCGGCGACGATGATCAACGACGCCCCGATCAGTTTCGACGCCGGCCAGACCGGCGGCCAGGCCTGGGAGCCGAAGAACTACGACAACAAGTATGAAGGGCCGATGAGCATGCGGCGCGGCCTGACCAAGTCGAAAAACATGGTCTCGATCCGCATCCTGAACAAGATCGGCGCCAAGTACGGCCAGGAATACACGACCCGCTTCGGCTTCGAGCCCGAGAAGAACCCGCCCTACCTGACGCTGGCGCTGGGCGCGGGCGCGACCACGCCGCTGCAGCTGGCCGGCGCCTACGCCGTGTTCGCCAACGGCGGCTACCGGGTCAGCCCCTACCTGATCACCAAGGTCACCGACAGCGCCGGCAAGGTGCTGTCGCAGGCCACGCCGGACAAGGCCGGCGACGAAGGCAACCGCGTCATCGACGAGCGCAACGCCTTCCTGGTCGACAGCATGATGAAGGACGTGATCCGCTTCGGCACGGCGACCAAGGCGCTGTCGCTCAAGCGCGCCGACATCTCCGGCAAGACCGGCACCACCAACGACTCGATCGACGCCTGGTTCGCCGGCTACCAGAACAAGCTGGTGGGGATCGCGTGGATCGGCTACGACCAGCCCAAGAATCTGGGCAACAAGGAAACCGGCGGCGGCCTGGCCCTGCCGATCTGGATCGGCTACATGGGCAAGGCGCTCAAGGGCGTGCCGGTCGAAGAGCGGCCGGCGCCCGCCGGCCTGATCCAGGTGGGGGAAGAGTATTACTACAGCGAAAACCCGCCAGGTACCGGGGTGACCAGCCTCGATGTCGGGGCCAGGGGCACGCCGGCCGAGGAAAAGGTCAAGGACGCGGTCAAGAACGAACTGTTCTAGTTAGCAGGAAAATCGGGGACAGACCCCGATTATCACCGCCGCCTGCCAGTCAGGATCTACAGGCTCACTTCCGCCCCGCCCTGGGCGCTGGCCAGCAGCGACAGCGCCGCGAACAGCTCGCTGCCGTCGCGGGTGTTGATCCACTTGCCGCCGGCCTGCTGCCGGTAGTGGAAGCCGCCCGACTTGGCCGCCACCCAGATTTCCTGCATCGCGGCCTGGGTGTTGACGATGATCTTGGAGCCGTTGTCGATGAACTCGATCTCGAGCACGTTGCCGCTGCGCTTGCACTCGACGTCGAGCACATCCTCGTCGTTGAGGCGGTCCATCGCCGTCTCGATCTTGTTCAGCGCCGTTTCCGCCTCGTCCAAAAATGTTTTTTCGCTCATGCTACACTCCAAGGTCTTCCAATCAAACCGTGATTCTAATCGTGAAGTCATCCACTGCGCTTAATACCGCCGCTGCCGCCGTGGTCTTCGGCTTGCTGTCAGCCTGCGGCCAGACCGGCCCGCTGTACATGCCCAAGCCGCCCGCCAAACCCGCACAGCCGGCCACCCCGCCTGGCGCGGCGCCGGCCACGACTCCCGCTCCCACCTCCGCACAATAAGAAAGCCATGTCGCACTTCTCCTACCAGAACGGCGCGCTGCACGCCGAAAGCACCCCGCTGTCCAAGATCGCCGAACAATTCGGCACCCCGACCTATGTCTACTCGAAGTCGGCCCTGCTGAACAACTTCGACGCCTACCACGACGCCTGCCGCGGCCGCGACGCGCTGGTCTGCTACGCGATGAAGGCCAATTCGAACCTCGCCATCCTGAACCTGCTGGCGCGGCGCGGCGCCGGCTTCGACATCGTCTCGGGCGGCGAACTGCTGCGCGTGATCGCCGCCGGCGGCCACCCGCGCAAGGTGATTTTCTCCGGCGTCGGCAAGACCGTCGCCGAAATGCGCCTGGCGCTGTCGCACGAGATCCTGTGCTTTAACGTCGAATCGATCCCCGAACTGCACCGCCTGAACCAGGTGGCCGGCGCGATGGGCAAGATCGCGCCGGTGTCGCTGCGCGTGAACCCGAACGTGGACGCCAAGACCCACCCCTACATCGCGACCGGCCTGAAGGCCAACAAGTTCGGCGTCGCCTTCGACGACGCGCTCGACACCTACCGCGCCGCGCACGCGCTGCCGCACCTGCGGGTCGAAGGCATCGACTGCCACATCGGCTCGCAGCTGCTGGACGACGCCCCGCTGCTCGAGGCGCTCGACAAGCTGATCGAACTGATCGACACGCTGGGCGCCGAGGGCATCGTACTGCACCACCTGGACATGGGCGGCGGCGTCGGCATCAACTACGGCGAGGCGGGCGAAGCCGAACCGGTGCCGGTGGCCGACTACCTGGCGCGCGTGTTCGGGCGCATCGACGCCTGGCGCGCCGAGCGCCACGCGGGCGCGCCGATCAAGGTGATCTTCGAACCGGGCCGCTCGATCGTCGGCGACACCGGCCTGCTGCTCACCAGCGTCGAGTTCCTCAAGCCGGGCAGCGAAAAGAATTTCTGCGTGGTCGACGCGGCCATGAACGACCTGATGCGCCCTGCCCTGTACCAGGCGTGGATGGACGTCAAGCAGGTCGGTCCGGACAGCGGCGAGGCGGTGGTGTACGACGTGGTGGGACCGGTATGCGAGTCGGGCGACTGGCTGGCGCGCGAGCGTTCGCTGGCGGTGCGGCAGGGCGACCTGCTGGCCATCATGCAGGCCGGCGCGTATGGACTGACCATGTCCTCGAACTACAACACGCGCGGCCGCGCGGCGGAAGTGATCGTCGACGGCGAGCAGGTGCACCTGGTGCGCCAGAGGGAGAACCCGGCGGATTTGTTTGCGCTGGAATCCACGCTGAAGTAAATCCCTGACCCGTAGGGCGGAAGAGCGCGTAGCGCGACATCCGCCCTACGGGTCTCAGGCCAGCATCGCCGCCTTCCTGCGGCGCCAGACCACCCTTAACGCCAGCAGCCCGAACACGATCGCCCCCGTGATCACCGGCTCGGTAAAATCGTTCTTCCCCGCCTTCATCCACCAGAAGTGCAAGATCCCCAGCGGCGCGATCAGGTAAATGAGCCGGTGCAGCCATTGCCAGCGCTTGCCGCCCAGACGCCTGATCATCGCATTCGTGCTCGTCGCCGCCAGCGGAACGAGCAGCACGAAGGCGATGAAGCCCACCGTGATGAACGGCCGCTTGAGCACATCCCTGAACATCGCCGCCAGGTCGAAGAAATGGTCGAACCACAGGAAGGTCATGAAGTGCAGCGCGCCATAGAAAAACGCGAACAGCCCCGCCATGCGGCGCAGCTTGAGCACCCAGTTCCAGCCCGACAGCCTGCGCAAGGGCGTGACCGCCAGCGTGATGCACAGGAAGTACAGCACCCAGTCGCCGGTGCTGCGCGTGATGGTTTCGAGCGGCTCGACCAGCTTGTCGGCCGCGACCAGGTACACCAGCCGCGCCAGCGGCAGCAGGGCCAGGGCGAACAGCGCCGCCTTGATGGCGCCGAACTGCCGGGGGCTCGGGTTGAAGGCCATGTCAGTAGTACTTCTTCAGGTCCATGCCCGCATACATCGATGCCACGTCCCCATAACCGTTGAACATCAGCGTGGGACGCTTCTTCTTCAGGAAACCGTCTTCGCCGATGCGGCGCTCGCTCGCCTGCGACCAGCGCGGGTGGTCGACGTTCGGATTCACGTTCGAGTAGAAGCCGTACTCCGACGGCGCCGACACATTCCATGCCGTCTTCGGCTGGTCCCTGACGAAGCGGATCCGGACGATCGACTTGGCCGACTTGAAGCCGTACTTCCAGGGCACCACGATGCGCACCGGCGCGCCGTTCTGGTTCGGCAGCACCTGGCCGTACATGCCCATCGTCAGCAGGGTCAGCGGGTGGTTGGCCTCGTCGATGCGCAGGCCCTCGACGTACGGCCATTCCAGCACGCGGCTGCCGACGCCCGGCATCTGCTTGCGGTCGGCCAGGGTGACGAATTCGACATACTTGGCGTTCGAGGTCGGCTCGACCTTCTTGATCAGGGCCGACAGGCTGTAGCCGACCCAGGGGATGACCATCGACCAGCCTTCGACGCAGCGCAGCCGGTAGACCCGCTCTTCCAGCGGCGCCAGCTTGAGCAGGCTGTCGATGTCGAGCGTCATCGGCTTGGCCACCTCGCCCTCGATGCTGACCGTCCACGGCCGGGTCTTGAGCGTATGGGCGTTCTCGGCCGGGTCGGACTTGTCGGTGCCGAACTCGTAGAAATTGTTGTAGGTCGACGCGTCCTTGAACGGCGTCTTGTTGTCGATGACGGAATAGGCGGAATTCAGGGTGGCGGCCAGCTTCTGGGCCGGCGCCTGGGCGAAGGCTTCGCGGTTCGCCATTTCCCACAGCGCGCCGCCGGCGGCGGCGCCAAGCGCCATCTTCCTGATGAAGGCGCGCCGCTCTTCGTAGACGTGCCGGGGCGTGATTTCGGACGGGAACGGCAGGTCGAGGCCGTTCGGACTACGTTTGATCAGCATGGCGTCTCCAGCAGTGAGGGTGTAAGGCTTGGTCGATCTACTTCGCCAAACCTTACACCAATTGCCTTAGAAACGTCTTAGAGTTTTCCGTAGGAATGCAGGCCCGACAGGAACATATTTACACCGAGGAAGGCGAAGGTCGTCACCAGCAGGCCGATCAGCGCCCACCAGGCCGCCGGACGGCCGCGCAGGCCGCTCATCAGGCGCATGTGCAGCCAGGCCGCGTAGTTGAGCCAGACGATCAGCGCCCAGGTCTCCTTCGGGTCCCACGACCAGTAGCCGCCCCAGGCTTCGGCCGCCCACAGCGCGCCGAGGATGGTGGCCACGGTGAAGAAGGCGAAACCGACCGAGATCGACTTGTACATGACGTCGTCCAGCACCTCGAGCGCCGGCAGGCGGTCGGCCAGGATGCCGTGCGACTTGAGCAGGTAGGCGGTGCCGACCATCGCGGCCAGCGCGAAGGTGCCGTAGCCGATGAAGTTGGCCGGTACGTGGATCTTCATCCACCAGCTTTGCAGCGCCGGCACCAGCGGCTGGATGTCGGCGGCGTCGCGCGTCACCGTGTACCACAGCAGGAAGCCGACGGCGGCGGCGATCACCGGCAGCACGAAGGCGCCCATCTGGCGCGTCTTGTAGTGCTGCTCGTAATACAGGTAGAACATGGCGGTGATCATCATGAACAGGATGAACACTTCGTACAGGTTCGACACCGGGATGTGGCCGACGTCGGCGCCGACCAGGTAGGACTCGTACCAGCGCACCAACATGCCGGTCCAGCCCAGCACCACGGCGGCCCAGCACAGCCTGGAACCGATCGCGCCGCCGAAGCCGCTCTTGCTCGCCAGCCCCAGCCAGTAGAACACGGTCGAGAACACGAACAGCGTGCTCATCCACAGGATCGCGGACTGCGAGGACAGCATGTACTTCAGGAAGAATTTCTTGTTGCCCATGTCGAGGCTGCCCGCGTACAGCGAGATCGCCCACAACGACAGCAGCGCCACCACCGGCATCAGCCAGCGCACCGGCTTCCAGTGCCAGCCGAGCGCGGCGAAGGTCGGCGCGGTCAGCACCAGGATCACCTTTTCGTAGATGTCCATGTAGGCGCCGTAGCGGGCCAGCGCGAACAGCGCCGCCCCCGCCAGCGCGGCGGCGAACAGCCAGTCGGCCGGGCCCAGGCGCTTGAAATAGCCGGGCGCTTGGGTATAAGTTTGCGTTTGCGAAATTTCCATCATGTTCTCCAGGCACTGCCGCCGTGCACTTCAGTTTATGCCGATTGCGGCAGTTTGGTTTTCAAGTCCGTGAATTCGTGCTCGAAATCGAGCGTTTTGCGCTGGGTGCTCATCGCCATCAGCGCATGGGCGCCGCCCTCGGCGGCCCGCACCCACACCCACAGCCTGCGCTCGCGGATGTAGAACATCGCGAACACGCCCAGCACCAGGAACACGCAGCCGAGGTAGACCACGGCCTTGCCCGGCGAGCGCGTCACCTGCAGCACCGAAGCCTTGACCTCGGTGAATTCGTCGAGCTGCAGGTAGACCGGGGCGCCGTAGAAGAAGCTGTCCGACAGTGCATTGGTGGCCAGCTGCAGGAAGCGCGCATGCTGGTCATTGCCTTCGACCGGGCCGAGGCCATCGTTCGCGCGCGCGGCCTGCCACAGGTCCCACAAGGTGCCGTTGAGCATCTTCATGAAGATGCCGGCCGCCTTTTCCTGCTCCGCCGGCGGCAGCTTCTCGAGGAAGGCGGCGACCGCCTTGAAGCCGCCCTCGCCGCCGCCTTCGCCGGCGAAGATGCCGAGGGTCTGGATCGCCGAGTTTTCGAGCTGGGCGCTGAGCGCGGCCGCGGCGGCGTTCGCGCCGGGCGGGATCGCGCGTTTGGCATAGCTGGCGCCTGCCTGCCGGCGCAAGTCCGGGTTGGCCAGCGCGGCGCGCAGGCGCATCCATTCCTTGACGGTATAGGCGTCGTCGGCCGGGATGCGCAGGTAGCTGAAGCCTTCCGACGGCGACGAACGCATGCCGGCCAGGAACACCATGGCGCCGTCGAGCGTCACCGGCTGCATGTAGTTCTGGTATTCGCGGGCCTGGCCGGTCTTGTCGCGCAGCTTGTACTGGACGCTCGGGCCGACGTTCTTCAGGTCCTTGTTGTTGGCGTTCTTGGCGGCCGAGCCGGAATGCTTGTCGAGGCTGGCGGCGAAGGCCTCGCCCAGCGCGCCGCCCTTTTCCACGGCGCGCACATCGTTGGTATTGGTGTTCTCGACGTTAAAGGGACGGAAGTCCGACCATTCGACCGAGAATTCCTCGGCGCCGCGCTTGAGCGGGGTGGCCAGGCCGACCTCGCCCTTGAGCTCGAACGGCGCCTGTCCGGTGCCGCTCATCGGGAAGCCGGTCAGTTTCAGGCGCGTGCCGCCATCCTCGAAGCTGGACTGGTAGACCGCCACGCCGCCGTAGATCAGCGGTTCGTTGACCTTGATCGTGGCCGGGAAGGTCTTGCCGGTCTCCTTGTCGCGCACCATGACGTCGCTGGCGAACAGCTTGGGCATGCCGGTGCTGTAGAAATCGATGTGGAACTTGACCAGCTGGATCGTGAACGGCAGGTCCTGCAGCAGCACGCCGCTGTCCTGCGCGATGATGGCCGTCTCGCCGGCCTGGCCTTCGGAAATCTTCAGGTTGCCGCGGTAGGTCGGATTGCCCAGGCCGAGGCGGTGCTGGGCCGGGATGTCGGCGATCACGCCGGTGCCGGCGAACGGGGTCTTGCCGAAGAACAGGCGCTGGAACTGGATCGGCAAGTCGGAATCGAGCACCCCGCCCAGCAGGATGATAATGATGGCGCTGTGCGCGAAGATGTAGCCGAACTTGTTGGCCGCGCCCTTCTTGGCGGCAACGAGGATGCCGTTTTCCTTCTCCACGACCTTGACCGCGTAACCGGCATGCGCGAGGCGCTGCGCGCTCTGGGCGGCCAAGGCGGCGGCGTCCAGCGGGGCCACCCATTCGGCCTTGTGGTGGAAGTTGCGCAGCGAAACTTCGCGCACATTCAGCCGCCAACTACGCATATCTTTCAACATCTTCGGCGTATTGCGGATGATGCAAAGGCTGGTCGAGGTGATCAGGAACGCCAGGATCAGCAGGAACCACCAGGCCGAATACACCTGGTACAGGCCGAGCTTGGCGAACACGGCGAACCAGAACGGGCCGAACTGGTTGACGTAGTCGGGCATCGGCGCGTTTTGCGGCATGACGGTGCCGATCATCGCGGCGAAGCAGATCACGGTCAGCAGGCTGATCGCGAAGCGCATCGAGGACACCAGCTCGACCAGTTCGGCCACCCAGCGGCGCCGGGTGTTGATTTCAATTCCGGTGGTGCTCATTGTCTTTCCCATGTGCGGGGCGTGTGCAGCCCGCGAGGATACCAACAAAAAGGGCAGCCCGCTTGCGCGCCGCCGCCCTTTCGGTTCCTGCACCGGGGTCAGTGCCGACAAAAGCACACGGGCTCAACCATTAAGTCCTATGGTTGAGCCCGTGTGCTTTTGTCGGCACTGACCCCGGTTCTTATTCCAGGATTACTTCAAGCCGGCGACGTAATCGGCAACCGCCTTCATTTCGGCGTCCGACATGCGCTGCGCCAGGGTGGTCATCTGCACGCTGTTCGCGCGCGCGCCGCCCTTGAACGCCTGCAGCTGGGCCACGGTGTAGTCCTGGTGCTGGCCGGCCAGGCGCGGGAATTGCGCCGGGATGCCGTTGCCGTTGGCGCCGTGGCAGCTGGCGCAGGCGGCCACGCCGCGATCGGCGATACCGCCGCGGTAGATCTTGCGGCCCAGTTCGACCGTGTCCTTGTTCTTGGCGGCGCCCTGCTTTTGCGCCTGGGTGGCCAGGTAGGCGGCAATGTTCTTCTTCTCTTCTTCGCTCAGCATCTTGGCGTAGGTGCTCATGACCGGCTGCACGCGGCCCGGGGTCGTGAAATCGACCAGCTGCTTGTGGGTGTAGGCTTCGAACTGGCCGGCCAGCTTCGGATTGGCGGCGATGGTCGAGTTGCCGGCGGCGCCGTGGCAGGATACGCAGGCAGGCAGGCCGCGGGCGCTGTCGCCGCTGTCGTACAAGCTTGCGCCTTTGGCGGCGTCGGCCTTGGCCGGAGCGGCTGGCTTATTGTCGGATGCGGTAGCAAAGCCGGAAACGGCCAGGGTTGCGACCAACAAGGATTTCAAAAACGCACGATTCATTCAAACACCCTGAGACAAGTCAAAAATTGGTTTTTATTAAGAAATTCGGTGGATTCCGTACTGCAGCCGATCTTGTGCGGTCGCCATGGCTTTTGCGTCGCAACAATTCGTAACCCCTTATTGTACAATAGCTTTCTCGCGTTATCGCCCCCTTTTGTTGCAATTTCTGCCCATTCCATGTCCAAACTCTGGCAAGCCCGCTTCTTTACGACCGTCAACCAACTGCGCGATCTGCCCGATACGCAGGCGCCGGAAATCGCCTTCGCCGGCCGTTCCAACGCCGGGAAATCGACCGCCATCAACATCCTGACGAACCAGAAAGGGCTCGCCTTCGCGTCCAAGACCCCGGGCCGCACCCAGCACATCAATTACTTCTCGATCGGCGGCGCCCACGTGGGCCAGCACCGCAAGGACCCGACCATCGTCGAGGAAATCGAGGCGCTGCTGGTCGACTTGCCCGGCTACGGCTACGCCGAAGTGTCGGGCTCGGCCAAGCTGCACTGGCAAAAATTGCTGGGGGACTACGTCCAGCGCCGCGAACAGTTGGCCGCGCTGGTGCTGATCATGGATTCGCGCCGCCCGTTCACGGAACTGGACGTCCAGATGCTCGAATGGTTCGCCCCGACCGGCAAGCCGATCCACTGCATCCTGACCAAGGCCGATAAGCTCAACCGCAACGAATCGACGAACGCCTTGCGCCAGGCGCGCCAGATGCTCGACAGCTATGTCGACGAAGACGGCGAAGGCTTCCCTTTCACCGTCCAGCTGTTCTCGGCCCTGAAGCGGATCGGCATCGAGGAAGCGAACGACAAGATCATCGACCTGCTGGGCCTGACCAGGGTCGAACCGGACCCGAACGCCGTGCTGGTCGACCCGGTCGACGGCGACGACTGAAGACTGAAGAATAAATCCACAGGAACCCGCAACGATGCCCATCACCCCAGCCTTCCCAGCGATCCGCATGCGCCGCATGCGCCGTGACCCGTTCTCGCGCGCGCTGATGCGCGAAAACACGGTCACCAGCGCCGACCTGATCTACCCGGTATTCATCCTCGACGGCGCCAACCAGCGCCAGCAAGTGGGCTCGATGCCGGGCGTGGAACGGGTGTCGGTCGACCTGCTGCTGGAAGTGGCGGCCGACTGCGTGCAGCTGGGGATCCCGGCGCTGGCGCTGTTCCCGGTCCTGGACGCCTCGCTGAAGACGCCGGACGGGATCGAGGCGACCAACCCGGACGGCCTGGTGCCGCGCGCGGTGCGCGCGCTCAAGAGCCGCTTCCCGGAACTGGGCATCATCACCGACGTCGCGCTCGATCCCTTCACCAGCCACGGCCAGGACGGTGTGATCGATGCCGGCGGCTATGTACTCAATGACGAGACGATCGCGATGCTGATCCGCCAGGCGCTGACGCAGGCCGAAGCCGGGGTCGACGTGGTGGCGCCGTCGGACATGATGGACGGGCGCATCGGCGCGATCCGCGCCGCGCTCGAGGACAAGGGTTTCATCCACACGCGCATCATGGCGTATTCGGCCAAGTATGCGTCGGCCTTCTACGGCCCGTTCCGCGACGCGGTTGGCTCGTCCGGCAACCTGGGCAAGAGCGACAAGAACAATTACCAGATGGACCCGGCCAACAGCGACGAAGCGCTGCGCGAAGTGGCGCTCGACATCGCCGAGGGCGCCGACATGGTGATGGTCAAGCCCGGCATGCCTTACCTGGACGTGGTGCGCCGCGTGAAGGATGAATTCAAGGTGCCGACCTTCGCCTACCAGGTCAGCGGCGAATACGCGATGCTGAAGGCGGCCGCGCAGAACGGCTGGCTGGACCACGACAAGGTGATGATGGAATCGATGATGGCGTTCAAGCGCGCCGGCGCGGACGGGGTGCTGAGCTATTTCGCGCGCGATATCGCGCGGCTGCTCAAGGCGCGGGCCTAACACAGGCGTTAAAACTGGTGTAGGGTGGGTGAGCACAGCGCTACCCACCAAGCGTCATCGGCGGCTCGTGGTGGGTAGCGCTGCGCTCACCCACCCTACCCTCCGCATACCCTTCGCGCAAGTCCCAGCACTACTTCGCCAATTCCGCCGCCGTCGGCGGCATGGAAGCATACCGCAGCTGCTCCAGCGCCCTGTCCAGCTTCGCCATCGTGGCCGCCGGGATATCCTTGCTGCACACGATATGGCGCGCGATCCCGCCCGGCATGTCCGGCACCGCATGCACCGTCAAACCGGCCAGCCGCGGATCCCGCGCGCGCAGGTACTCCCAGCCGTAGCGGTCGGCGATCGTGTACGACATCCTGCCCGCCGCCACCATCCGGATCAGGGTGCTGGCGTCCACCGTGCGCCGCGTCACCGTGTTGGCGCTGGCGGCCACCAGCGCGTCGAGCTGGGTGCCCAGGCTGTTGCCGTCGGTCAGCCCCAGCTCGAAGCCGGGGTCGGCCAGCAGCGAAGCCAGGTTCTTGTGCAGGCGCACTTTCGGCAGCACGCCCTGGCTCACCAGCAGCACCTGCGGCGGATCCATGTGGATCGTCCGCGAATACTGGGCGAAGGCGTCGCGCCCGGGCACCTTGTAGCGCCCCAGCGAACAGTAGTTGGTCTTGCCACTTTGAAAACTCGCCCAGATGCGCTTGGACGGCTCCATCACGAAGCGCGCCGGCACCCCGGCCGCCGCGAACACGGCCTTGCCGCGCGCCAGCAGGAAGCCGCGGTCGCGCTCCCCGTCCACATAGTGGTAAGGCGGCTTGTCGCGCCAGGACACGGTGATTTCCTGCGCCAGCGCGAAGGGGCTGGACAAGACCATCAGGCAGCAGGCGACAGAAGGTGAGAGTTTCATGCTGCGGCGGATTATTGTGTTTCGTTAATTATGTACCGGCGATACCGCGCCTGCCAGCCATGCTCAGCGCCGCTTCGGCGGCGGCCGGTAGTTCGGGAACATTTCCAGGAACAGGAAGGCCTGCAGTTCCTCGGTGTCCTGGACCCGCGCGCTCATCTTGACGACCCGCTGCAGGCGGTGCGAATCCCAGTCGAAGTCGCCGGTCTTTTCCTTGCGGATCAGCTCGATCATTTTCTTGACGATGGCCGTCTCGATGTCCGGCTCGGTGCCCAGTTCGACGGTGACCTGCTGCAGCCAGCGGCGCTTGAAGTTCGGGTTCCAGCCGCGGAACTTGAGGTCGGCGCTGGCGAAGGTCTTGTTCGACAGGCTGAACACGCCGCCGGTCTGGTTGGCGTCGTCGCTGCCTTGCGCACGGCTGTTGGCGGCGGCGATGTTGGCCTTGGCGATGCGGGTCGCGCGCGCATTCTCGCTTTCCTCGGCTTGCGCCTCGGGGGCCTGGCCGCGCGCGCGGCGGCGCGCCTCGATGTACGAGGCCATGTCGGGTTCGACCGGCGGCTCGGCTTTCTTCGGCTCTTCCTTGACGACCGGCACCGGCTTTTCCTCGGGCAGGGTGATGGTGTCGGGCAGGCGCTCGATCTTCGGCGGCGGGGTCGCCTTGACCGGCTTCCTGGGCTTGGGCACGCTTTCCCTGGGCGCCTTCCTGGGCTGCCCGTCCTTCAGCGGCGCGATATACACGATCTCGGCGCCGGACGGCGGCGCGGCGACCTTGTTCTTCTGGTCCGGCTTGAACAGGAATACCGCCAGCAGCAGCAGGTGCAGCAGTATCGTGATGCCCAGGCCGGTGCGGTTGACGCCCTTGCTGCCATAGCCCAGCGGCGCGGCCACCGGCAACGGCTGCCCGCAATGGGCGCAGTAGCCGGTGTTCTCCGGTGAAGAATGGGAATGGTCACGCAAAATGGCAAAAGCTTTCGAGAGCTGGGGCAAGGCTGGTAGCAGGCAGGGCAAAAGCCGCAGTCTAACTGGTTTGCGGCGTTTGCACTACGGGCATGATACCTTGTCCAGCTTACAAGACGGCGCTCTTGACAGGTGTTACCGAATGTATCGGCTTGTCGCGGGCGGCGATGGCGGAGAACATTTCCTTGACGCAGCGGTCCGCGTCCAGCACCTGGCGCGAGGGCATGCCCGGGCGCGGCAAGGCGTGGGTGTAGTAGTGGGCGCCTTCGACCAGGTAGCCGAGCGCCCACAGCTTGGCCGGGGCGCGGCCGTTGCGGTCGAGCGGGTGGTTGGCGCGGTCGATGTCGAGTCCGCCCGGATGGAAGCTGCCATTGAAATAGGGGCGCACTATGCCGCGCCGCATCAGGTTGCGGGTTAGCGCCGTGTCATCGGTTTGCGGCGAATACACGTCGAGCCGGGCCACCACCAGCGCGTCCAGGTACTGGGCATGGATGCCGGCGGCGCACCTGGTGTGCAGCGCGAACTGGGAACGGTCGGCGTCGGTCCGCAGCACGGCGTTGGGGCCGGCCGCCACGTCGAGCACGCCGGCGTCCATCAGCGCCAGCAGCTGGGCATTGCGCAGGCGCGGCGGCCCGAAGGTGATGCGGTTGATCGCCGGGTTATACACGCTGAGGAATTTGCGGTGCGAGGCCGGGGTCAGGCCGCCATGCTCGACGCTATCCTGCAGCACCGCGCGCGCATCGCGCAGCACGTCGGCGCTGGCCTTGGCCGGGCTGCCGAGATTGCCGCGCGCCGCTTCCTGCAAGTCCGCTTCCACCAGCGCCCGGAAGAAGGCGCCGAACTGGCGCGGGTTGTCGAAGCTGCGCCCGCGCAGCGGGAACAGCATGGCGTCGAGCGCGGCGCGCTCTTCCTCGCCCAGTTGGTAGCCGGCCGGATCGGGGGCGGCGCCGTCGCGCGCGGTGCGCCAGGCGTAGCCCATTTCGCGCAGCAGCAGCGGCAGCAGGTCGGCGTCGAAGTCGAGCTGGACCTGGCCGCCGCCGCGCGCGGCGCGCAGCGCGCGCACCGCCTCGCGCGTGAAAAAGCGCGCCCGGTGGCGCCCGTCGAGGCCCTTCTGGTTGACGCCGCGCGCCGCCGCCGGCAGGCAGTTGCGCGAGAACAGCAGCAGCGCCGGCTCCTGCCCCGAGCGGCGGTAGCGCAGCGCTTCGCCGTCGCGCACGAAGCGCCCGCCGCGTCCGACCGTCAGCTCGGCCACCACGTCGTGCGCGGTCAGGCCGATGCCCTCGATGCCGACCCTGGCGTCGCTGCCGATCGCGTCCAGGCGGTCGAGCGGATACACGTGGCGCAGGTAGGCCAGCTTGCTGTTGTAGCGCGCATGGTCGTGGGCGAATTTGCGGCAGCAGGCTTCTTCGTCGCTCAGCACATTGCGGCTGTGGCCGGTCGCCAGGAACACGAAGTCGCTGTGCACCAGGTAGCCAGTCTCGAGCTCGACCGTGTAACTGCCGTCCGGCCTGGCCAGCAAGTCGACGGCGCGCTGGCGCAGGTGGCGCACCACCACCGTGGCCGGCATCGCCGCCACGATCTGGCCATAGGCCCAGCCCAGGTATTGGCCCAGCAGCTGGCGCGGCAGGTAGTCGGCGTCCGACACTTCGGCGCCGCCCTGCTCGTCCCCGGCCAGGCGCACGAACTGCTCGCCGAAGCGGCGGTAGCCCTGGGCGCGCGCCCAGTCGGTCAGCGAGGCCGGCGCGCAAGGGCTGGCCAGGCCGACCGCTTCGCGGAAGGGGAAGATCGTCACCTGGCCGGCGATGGTGTTGATCAGCAGGTGCTGCGGCTGGCGCGGCGTGTGCACGCCGGGGCCGCATTCGCCGGGCTCGACCACGTTCACCGCGACCAGGCTGCTGCTGGTGCGGGCAAAGGCGGCAATGCGCTCGAGCACAGACAGGCCGCGCGGGCCCATGCCGATGATGGTGATACTGGTTCGCTTCATGTCAGCACCGCCTGGCCGGGTAATCATCTGACCGATGGTAGGCAACGGCTGAGAGTCGGTGTTGTTGCCAGTCAAAATCATGCGCATGGGCAGCAAAAAGCGGGCATTGACCGCAATCACGGCCACGGCGATACTGGGGATCGGGCATGCAATGCGGAAACGAAAGGCGCGGATGGGGAGCAGGCAAAGGTCGATCTGGGCGGCAGGGCTGGCGCTGAGCGCGGCCATGCATGCCGGCGCCGGCTTCCTGCTGCTGGGCGGCGAAGCGCAGCAGCGCGGCCCGCACGAACCCGATGCCGCGCTGATGATGGTGAGGCTGGTGGCCGCGCCGCCCGCTGCCGCCACGGCGGCGGCGGCGCGCGCCCCTGCCGCCGCCGCTGCCGTCCCGGCCCGGGCTGCCCAAGCGCCGGCGCGCGCCGCGCCGCGCTACTACCTGCCGGAGGAACTGGAGCGCGAACCGATCGTGCTGCGCGACCGCACGGCGGAAGCCGGCATCGAACTGGCGGCGCCGTGCGTGCTGCAGCTGTTCATCGACGCCGGCGGCCGGGTCGTCATGGTGCGTTTCGAGGGGGCGCAGCCGGCGCCGGCGCTGGCGCGCCAGTTGCGCGCCGCCTTCGGCGCGATCGAATTCGTGCCGGGCGTATTGGGCGGCAAGCCGGTACCGGTGCGCCTGCGCATCGAACTGCTGCCGCCGGCGGGCGGAGGCTAGCAGCCTGCTAGCAGTCGGCCGGCAGCATCTTGCCCAGGTGGTCCAGGGTCAGGTTGCCGCACCGGGCGTCGGTCTTGACCGGGGTCGCGGTGATCGTATAGCTAGTGGCAATGCCGGCGGCGCCGGCGGCGACGCTGATGGTGTGCCCCTGCGCTTCCGAATACAGGGCGCCGGCCGGATACTGCAGCTCGGTCAGCGTGGTGGTGTAGCTGGCGCTGCCGCTGCGTTCGGAATAATACTGCTGCAGCCGCTGCGCCACTTCGGTCATCCTGGCCTTGGCCGAAGCGCGCTTGCTGCGCAGTACGCTTTCGGCGTAGCTCGGGTAGGCGATCGAGGCCAGGATGCTGATGATGATCGCCACCACCATCAGTTCGACCAGGGTGAAGCCGCGCGCGCGCGCGCTGTTCAGTCGATGATCCATACCTGCTTGATCCTTGGCGTGCTGCCTGCGTTGTCCACGGTATAGGCGATGGTCTTGCCGACTGCCAGCTTCGGCGAATGGACGGGATTGCCCTGGCGGTCATGCACGGTGGCCGACAGCAGCGAGAACGCGTAGCGCCTGCCGTTCACGCGCAGCGCGCTGCCGGCCGCGTATTCCTCGATCGCGCCCTGCTGCGGCGCGTCGGCGGCGACACTGGCGCTGCTGGTGCTGGTGGCGGCGCCGGCCGCCCCTGCCGCCAGCGCGCACGCGGCGAGCATGCTTGCGAAGATGTTCATGAACTGCTTCCTCCTTGCATTCATTTTAGCCTACTTGATCTGGCGCCAGCTCAGGCGCCGTGCCAGGTTCGCGCTCGCGCTCTCGGTGACGCTGGTGATCTCGCCCGACGATTCGTTGAGCAGCTTGAGGTCCTTCTTCGGATCGGGCGTGCGCTGGATCGCCGGCGCCGACGCCACACTGTCGAGCTTGCGTCCCTGGACCCGGGTGTCGTTGCCGTCGATGACGCCGTCGTTGTTGGTGTCGAACGGCGGATTGACCAGCAGCCCGCCGCTGAGCCAGTCGACCTCGTTGAGCCAGCTGACGCCGCCCGGCGTGCACGGCGTGCTCGACGGGATGATGCTGGTGACGATGACGCGGCCGTCGCGCAGGATCGGCTCGCTGACGACCCGCTCGGCACTGCCCGGGAATTCGGCGTACCAGCCGTTGTGGACGGACCAGTCGATCTGGCGCGCGGTCGCGGTGCGGTACTCCTCGCCGCCGATCGCGCCGACGTCGGCGAAGTCCTGCTTGAGCAGGCCGCCGCCGACGGCCGCGCCCTTGTCCCAGATGCCGTACATGGCGTTGCCCGGCGCGCTGGCGACATCGCTCGGTTCGACATACTTGCCGGTGCCGAAGTAGACCATGTAGCCGCCCTTCGGATGCTCGCCGGCGTCGGGTGCGGCGGTGACCGGCTGCGGCGCCTTGAACAGCTTGTAGTCGACCTTCCACTGGTTCGGATTGGCGGAGGACAGGTCGAACTTCCACATATTGCCCAGCTGGTCGCCCGCGTACACGACATCGACGGTGACGTCGTTGTCGGCGTCGATCGCCAGCGGCGGCGCCAGCGCGTTCGGGGTGGCGGCGCTGCCTTCGCCGGTCTTGATCTTGGCGATCAGCGCGCCGCTCTGGATGTCGACCACGAACAGCGCCGACTCGCCGCTGCCGCCGCTGTTGTAGCCATTCCCGAACAGCGCGGCCCATTTGCCGTTGTTCATCTTGACGATGCTGACCTGGCCGCCGACATGGCCGACGTCGGCGTCGTCGGCGTCGGTGAATTCGAAGTTCAGCAGGCTGGCCGCATTCGCTTCCGTGAAGTTCGCCGGGCGCGTCACGTCGAGCGCGACGACGCCGCGCCCGCCCACGCCCATGCCGCTGACCAGCACCGTGTGCCAGGCCGAACCGTACCAGGCGTCGCCCGCGTTCGGCGAACCATCGACGTAGTAGCGGTGCGCGTAGCTGGCGTCGGTCAGCTTGCTCAGATGCGGATACAGGCCGCTCGGGACATAGGCCAGCTTCTCGAGGCCGGTGGCGGCGTCGAAGCCGTGCAGCATGCCGTCGTTGGCGCCGACATAGATCATTTTAGTGCGCGCCGCGACGCTGGTGCGGAAGGCGGCGTAACCGTCGAGCGCGTAGTTGGCGGCCGGCACCCCGACATAATGGGGGGCCGAGTTGACGATGTCGCCCAGCTTGCTGGTGGGACGCTTGCGCCACTTGAGGCCGGCCGCGCCCTCGTTCACCGCCGAGCCGCGCAGGTAGTCGAGGCGCGCCGCGCCGTGGCCGTCATTGGCGCCGCCGCTGTTGGTCGACAGCCAGGCCGACTGCGCCGCCGCCATCTCGCTGGCGCCCGGCGTGGCCGGGGCGGCCGGCCAGCGGAACGGGATGCCGAGCACCGGGTCGCCCGGCGACGCGGCCTGCTTGCCGGTCAGGATCACGCGCTCGTTCGGCAGCTGGCTGTTGATCTTCTGGCCCGCGTCCCACAGCGCCGGCTTGACCAGGGCGCCGTTCGCGCCGAGGCTGTAGTCGAGCAGCTGGCCGGACCAGTCGCCCGAGCTGAACTTGGCCTGGTACACATGGGCGCCGGCCGCCGCCGCCTGGCTGTTGAGCGCGACCGCGGACGCGGCCGAGGTCTTGGCGATGATGTCCGCGAAGATATTGGCAAATGCCGTGTTCAGGGTCGCCGTGTCGCTGGCGTTGTAGGCCGACTCGCTGCCGCCGGCCTGGGCAATGGTGTCGAGCTGGGTGATCGACACGCCGTACGGCAGCGCGAAGCCGACCACATAGGTTTCGGTCTTCGAGGCCGAGGCCTTCAGGGCCGCGACCTGGGTCGTCAGCGCCGACAGGTTGGCGGCCACGTCGGCGCTGGCGACGCCGGCCCTGGTGACCGAGGGCAAGCCGTCGGTCAGCGTGATCAGGAAGTTCTTCGAGCAGGAATTCGGCGGCGCCGCGGCCGGCCCGCCCTGGGTCGCCTGGGTCAGCGTGCCGGCGAAGTAGTTGTTTGCCGTGAGCACAGTGCCTTCGAGCGGCGACAGGCCGGCGTTCTGCAGCGGCCAGGCCGGATCGACCGGCTTGTTGTCGCCGAACTGGGAGGTGCCCAGCTTGGTCAGGATCTTGTTCGCGTGGGCGGTCGTCAGGTCGGCCACCGGCACGTGCAGGTAGCCCATGCCGGGCGAGGTATTGTTGAACCAGGCCAGGCTGACCATCTGCCAGGTCAGGCGCTTGCCGAAGTCGGTGATGCCCTGCCCGAGGTCGGAATCGGTGGGCGACAGGCTGCCGTTGAACAGGCCGTTGCTGTAGCCGCCCGACAGCGCCAGCTCGTTCGAGGCGCCGGTCTTGGTCTTGTAGCAGGCGTAGCCGTCCCACGGGCCATTGACCGGGTGTTCGGGCACATTGCAGGCCGCGCCCGAGCCCTTGAAGTCATGCGCGGGATCGGTGCAGGCGCTGGTCGAGAAGCAGGCCGCGCTGCCCTGGTTGCTGCCGGCGTAGTACGGCAGGTTGACATTGAAATGGATGAAGTTGCCGGGCGACGTGGGGTTCGGGATCCGGAACTTCTTGGTGGCGCTGTTGCGCGCGCCGGTGAAGGCCGGATCGTAGCTGGCCGGGTCGTACGACACGTCGTACTGCGAATCGTGCAGGAACTGGGTGGTCAGCGCGTTCTGCTGGTAGGCCATCAGGCCCATGTTGATGAAACCGGCATAGCTGTTGACGACCGACTTGATCGCCGCGCGCGCCACTTCCGACTTGCTGGACGGGCTGGCGCTGCCGACCGCCTTGCCGCTCGGGTCCGAATCCATCGAATTCGAGTTCCCGTACATCATCAAGACATTCGCCTTGGTGCTCGAGGTCAGGAACAGCGGGCTCTGGCTGAGCACCAGCGGCGCCGCATACGCTTGCGCCAGCGCCAGCTGCAGCAGCGTGAGCAGGCAGGCCTTGCGCGGCAAGCCGCGCCCACGGTACGCGTTCGGTTTCATGTCTTGCACCTCAAGGTTTGTAGAAGGTCGACTGCAGCAGCACCCGCGTGTTGGCCTGCTTGCCGAAGCCGAGCGCGGTGATGCGGAACGGCGTGCCTTTCAACTCGGCGCCGACGCTGTTGCCCAGCGGCGGCGTCATGTCGGGCAGCAATTCGATGAGGTAGCGCGGCTGGCGCGCGACCCCGCCCAGCGCGGCCGCGCCGGTGCCGTCGCCATAGGTGCCAGGCAGGGTTCCGTTCCAGTCGACGGTCTCGGCCAGCGCGCTGCCGTCGGCGGGCGGCAGGCACAGGCCGGCGCTGCAGCCCTCGGTGAAGGCCGAGGTCGACGTGAGGCTGGCGTTGACATAGCGTTCGGCGTCGCGCAGCGCCAGTTCGGCCGCCTCGAAGGCGAGCGTCTTGTCGGCGCTGCCGCCGGACATGCGTTCCTGCACCAGCGCCGACTTCATCGTCGTCAGCCCCATCAGGGTCAGCAGCACCAGCAGCACCAGGCACACCAGCAGCGCCGCGCCATCCTGTTTCGGTGGAAGGTGGTGTCGCATCAGTTGAGCCGGTTGCGCAGCGCGATGGTGGTCGAGAACGGCGTATACATGCGCTTGTCGGGCGCGGTCGCCGCGGCGCCGTCGAAGTTGTAGGTCTGCGCCGTGCGCACCAGGTTGGCCTGCTGCGACTTGAGCAGCAGGCTGACCCGGATCGCGACCACGCGCGCGGCGCCGATCCCGTCGGCCGCGACGAACTGGTTGGCGAGCTGGTCGGCGTTGGTGTCGATGCCGTATTCGAGCTGCATCTGTTCGACGCCGTCGGCGATCTCCTCGGCCGCCTTCAGGTTTTCCTGGCGCCACAGCGAGCGCCGGCCGGCCACGCCGCTGCCGGCGGCGGCGACGAAATAGCTGATCGTGGCCACCGGCGTGACGGTCGCGCCCTGCGTGTTCGAGAACACCCGGGTCAGCTTGGCTTCGATGTTCTTGCTGGCCGCGTGCACGATCTTCTTGTCGGCCGGGATCTGGGTGACGACGAACAGGTTGGCGTAGCTGCAATCGGAAACGATGGCCAGGCCGTCCACTTCCAGGCCGTCGACGCTGGCCAGCGGAATCGGCACGCTGGTGGTGTTCATCGTGTCCGACAGCGGCAAGCTGCGCCCGGTCGGGCCGCGCACCACCAGCACGTCGCTGCCGGCGACCGGGGCGTGGCCGCCCTGGCCGATGGCGGCGGGCAGCGCCGGGCTCCAGGCGCTGGCGCCGGCCTCGTGGCCGCCGACCAGCAGCGCGTAGGCGTTCTCGAAATCGGCCGGGTCGCGCACCAGGTTGACGAAGCGGCTGGGGAACATCTCGGCATTGAAGCAGCCCATGTAGCCGGCCATCCGGATATCCTGTTCCATCATGCCGAGCGAAAAACGCGAATGTTCCTGGATCCGGGCGCGCCCGTCCGACACGCGGTACAGGCCGGCGCTCGAAATCATCACCATCGAGATGCCGCCGATCGCGACCAGGCCGACCGCCAGCGCGATCAGCAGTTCGGCGATCGAATAGCCGCGCTGGCGCCTCATGGCTCCACCATGCTCATCGTCAGCAGCTTGGGCGGGTTGGCGGCCGCGCTCTTCGGCCGCTCGGTCCACCACACCTTGATCGCCAGCACATTGCCGCTGCCGTCGCAGGCCGGGGCGGCCGGGGTCCCGTCTTCCGGCGTGCTGTCGATGCAGACCGCGCCGCGGCCTTGCGGCAGGCGGCCCGCCAGTTCCTGGCCCCAGTCCATCATGTCGTCGGCGGCCAGCTGCGCCGGGCTGCAGTCGGCCGGCGGCACATTGCGGCTGGCGTAGTGGGCCACGTGGCATTTGTGGTCGGCCGGCGTGGCGGCCGGATAGCCGGCGCCGGGGTTGGCCCGGATGCGCTCGGCCAGTTCGCTGGCCTTCATCGAGGCCACCGAGCGGAACTGGGCGCTGTCCATGCTGCCGAGCGAACTGATCTGGAGACCGGCCACGCCCAGCATGCCGAACGCGAAGATGACCAGCGTGACCAGCACCTCGGCCAGGGTGAAGCCGCGCTGGCGGCGGGCGGCGGGGTTGAAGCCGCCCGGCGGGCGGCGGGCGGCGGGGTTGAAGCCGCCCGGCGGGCGGCGTGCGGCGCAGCGGTTCAGCATGGGCTGCTCCCCTTGGCGGCGACGATGTAGCCATTGCGCTGGACCGTCATCAGCAGCGGCGCCTGGCCAGACTTGCAGGTAGTGAACAGGATTGCACCGCTGCTGTCGACCTTGCCGTCGGCCTCGAAATAGACATAGGTCTTGCCGTAGGCGCTGCCGCTGGCCTGCAGGGTGGCCGCGACGTCGATCCCGGCCGCGGCGGCCTGGGCGTAGCGCAGCACGGTGTCGCCGCTGTCGACGCTGCCCTTGGCGCCGCCGTCGCGGAACACGATGTGGCCCGCGTTCCAGGCGCTGGCGGTGCAGCTGCTGCCATTGCTGCTGGCGCACACCGTGGTCGGGCTGCCGCCGTTGCGCGCTTCCTCGCGCGCCAGCGTCATATTGTCCATCAGGCCCAGGTGCTGGGCCTCGATCCGGTATTTGGCGAGCATATTGCCGAAGCTGGGCGCGCCGACCCCGAGCACGATGGCGGCGATGACCATCACGACCACCAGTTCGACCAGCGTGAAGCCGCCTGCGCGCAAGGCGGCGGGGGGCGGCGGGTGGCGTGGCAAGGACATGGCGGTCGGCAGTCTTCGGTTGTTGTTCAGTCGCTCACAGTTGTTGCAATAGTATAAATATGGCAACACCGGATTGCTTATATTACCCTACGGAAACTCATCCTGGATGAGTTTTTGCGCACGTTGGTGGTATTTTGCCGACATTTGGCAAAAGGAGATGGCTTAAGGCAACATTTCAGCACAGCCGCCGCGCAGCCTGGCGCGGGCGGCGGCGGACAAGGGCGATCGCTCAGTGCGGCGCGGCGGGGGCGCCGGCGGCCGCGTCGCGCGCCGCCATCTGGCTGTCGCTCATCGGGCCGGTGCCGCTGAAGCGGTCCAGGAACAGGTAGATCACCGGCGTGATGTACAAGGTGATGACTTGCGAGAACAGCAGGCCGCCGACCACGGCCAGGCCGAGCGGCTGGCGCAGTTCGGCGCCGGCGCCCATGCCGAGCGCGATCGGCAGCGCCCCCATCAGCGCGGCCAGCGTGGTCATCATGATCGGGCGGAAGCGCAGGATGCACGCTTCGCGGATCGCCGCGGCCGGCGCCAGGCCGCCGCTGCGCTGGGCGTCGAGGGCGAAGTCGATCATCATGATCGCGTTCTTCTTGACGATCCCGATCAGCATCAGGATGCCGATGATCGCGATCATGGTCAGGTCGAGTCCGAAGATGCGCAGGGTCAGCAGCGCCCCGACGGCGGCCGACGGCAGCCCGGCCAGGATCGTCAGCGGATGGATGAAGCTCTCGTACAGCACGCCGAGCAGCACATAGATGACGCCCAGCGCGGCGACGATCAGGATCACCTGGCTCGCTTGCGAATCCTGGAACACCGCCGCGTCGCCGCCGTACTTGGTGATCACCGAGGCCGGCAGCTTCATCTCGATGCCCATGCGGTCGATCTTCCCGGTGGCCACCCCGAGCGGGGTTTCGGGCGCCAGGTTGAACGACAGCGTGATCGCCTGCAGCTGGCCCTGATGGTTGACCGAGGTCGGCCCCACCGTGCGCCGGACCGCGACGAAGGACGACAGCTGCACCAGCTGGCCGCCCATGCTGCGCACCGATACCCGGCCCAGCGCGTCGTCGAACTGGCGGTCGGCGGCATCGGCTTCCAGGATCACCGAATAGCTGGCGGCCGGGCCGTAGATGGTCGACACCTTGCGCTCGCCGAAAGAGGCGTACAGCGCGGTGCGCACGTCGGCGATCTGCACGCCGAGCGAACTGGCCTTGTCGCGGTCGATGTCGAGCGTGGCCTGCAGGCCGCGGTTCTGCGAATCGCTGGTCACGTCGCGGAAGGCCGGATCGGCGCGCATCCGCTCCAGGTATTTGCCGGCCCAGTCATTGAGCGAATCGGAGCTCACGCTTTGCAGCGTGTACTGGTAGCGGCTCTTGCTCGGGCGCCCGCCCAGCTGCAGGTTCTGCACCGGGCTGATGAACACCTGCACGCCGGCCACCTGGCGCGTCGCCTTGCGCAGGCCGTCGATGACTTCGGGCTGCTTCTTGCGCTCGCCGCGCGCCTTGAGCACGACGAACATGCGGCCGGTATTGCCGCCGCCGATGAACGAGGTGACATCCTTGACGTTGGGGTCGGCGATGAAGATCGCGGCGACCTTGTCCTGCAGCAGCGCCATCGCCGCCGACGAGGTGTCTTCCGACGCTTCGACCGTCACCCGCATCTGCCCCAGGTCTTCCTCGGGGAAGAAACCCTTCGGGATCTCGATGTACATCCAGATCGTCAGCACGAAGGTGCCCAGCGCGATCAGCAGCACCACGGTGCGGTGCGCCAGCGCGATGTCGAGCGTGCGCGCGTAGCCGTTGCGCACCTTGGTGAAGCCGCGCTCGAAGTGGCGGCCGATCAAAGTCTTTTCTTCGTGCGCATTCGGGTCGTGCGGCGGCAGCAGGCGGCTGGCCAGCATCGGCACCAGGGTCAGCGACACCAGCGCCGACACCAGCACCGACAGCCCGACCACGACCGCGAATTCATGGAACAGCAGGCCGATCACGCCCGGCATGAAGAAGATCGGGATGAACACCGCCACCAGCGAGATCGAGATCGACACGATGGTGAAGCCCATCTCGCGTGCGCCGGTCAGCGCCGCCTCGATCGGCTTCTTGCCCATCTCGGTGTGGCGCACGATATTCTCCAGCACCACGATCGCGTCGTCGACCACCAGGCCGACCGCCAGCGTGATGCCGAGCAGGGACACGTTGTCCAGGCTGTAGCCGAGCCAGTACAGCAGCGACAGCGCGCCGAGCAGCGAGATCGGCATCGTCACCGCCGGGATGAAGGTGGCCGACAGGCGGTGCAGGAACAGGAAGATCACCAGCACCACCAGCGCCACCGTCAGGCCGAGGGTCAGGTTGACGTCGTGGATCGCCTCGCGGATCGACACCGAGCGGTCGTTGACGAGGCTGATCTTGATCGAGGCCGGCAACTGGGCCTGGAAGCGCGGCATCAGCTCGCGCACCGCGTCCACCACCTGCACCGTGTTGGCGTTCGGCTGGCGCTGCAGCAGCAGCACGATCGAGCGTTCGCCATTCAGGCTGCCGGCGGTCTTGACCGACTGGTAGCTGTCCTCGACGGTGGCGACATCCTTCAGGCGCACCGGCTCGCCGTTGCGGGTGGCGACGATCAGCTCGGCGAATTCGGCCGCCTTCATCAGCTGGGCATTGCCCTGGATCGTCAGGATCTGGCTGGGGCCGTCGAGGATGCCGAGCGGCGCGTTCGAGTTGGCCGCGCGCAGCGCCTGCGCCAGTTCATCGAGCGACAGGTTGCGCGCGTTCATCAGGTCGGCGCGGGTGCGCACCCGCACCGCGAAGCGCTTCTGGCCGTTGACGTTGACCTGGGCCACGCCGGGCAAGGTCGACAGGCTGGGCGCGATCAGGTTCTCGGCATAGTCGTTCAGCTCCGACAGGTTCAGCGACGGCGACGTCATGTGCATGAACAGCACCGGCGCGTCGGCCGGGTTGACCTTGCGGTAGGACGGCAGCTCGGTCATCTCCTGCGGCAGCTGGCGCTGGGCGCCGAGCAGCGCGGCCTGGACGTCGACCGCGGCCGCGTTGACGTCGATGCTGGCGTCGAATTCGAGCGTCAGCGAGGTCTGGCCCTGGGTGCTGGTGGAGGTGATCAGCTTGATGCCGGCGATCGTCGAGAACTGCTTCTCGAGCGGCAGCGCGACCGAGGACGCCATCGTCTCCGGGCTGGCGCCGGACAGGTTGGCCGAGACGTTGATGACCGGCGTGTTATAGCTCGGCAGCGCCGCGACCGGGATGTTCGCATACGACAGCACGCCGACCAGCACCAGGCTGATCGACAGCAGGATCACCATCACCGGGCGGCGGATGCACAGTTCGGACAGGTTCATGCGGACCTGTCCTTCTTGCCCTTGCCGCCGCCTTGTTTGCCTTCGGCCGGCTCGGCCAGCTTGATCTTGCCGCCCGGGCGCAGGTTCTGCTTGCCCTCGGTGATGACCTTTTCGGTGCCGGCCAGGCCGGTGACGACCGCGTCCAGGCCCTGCCCCAGCACCCGCGCCACCGGCACCAGGCGCGCGCTCTGGTCGGGATCGACCACGTAGACGAAAGTGCCCTTGGCGTTGATGATGATGGCCGCCTGCGGCACCACCACCGCGTCCTTCAGGGTCCGCACCGTGATGCGCGCGTTCACGTACTGGCCCGGCCACAGGCCGTTGTCCTTGTTGGCAAAGCGCGCCTTGACCCGGATCACGCCGGCTTCGCGGTCGACCGCATTGTCGATGAAACTGAGCTCGCCGGTATGCGCCGGCGCGCCCGGCGCCACGCTCGCCTCGACCGCGACCTTGCCGCGGCCCTGGGCCGCCATCAGGTCCGGCAGCGCCGCTTCGGGCAAGGTGAAGGCGACGTCGATCGGATCGATCTGGGTCACCACCGCGAGCGAGGTGGCCGGCTGCACCAGGCTGCCCGGATAGACGGCGATGGCGCCGACCCGGCCCGCCATCGGCGCCCGGATCGAGGTGTAGCTGGCGCTGACCTTGCCCGCCTGGAGCGCCGCCTGGCTGCTTGCCACCAGCGCGCGCGCCGACTCGACCTGGCTGCGCAGGGTGTCGACGGCGCTCTGGGCGATGAACTTCTGGGCGAACAATTCCGTGCTGCGCTTGTGCTGGCGTTCGAGGTCGGCCAGGGCCGCCTGGTCGCGCGCGACCTGGGCCTGGGCCTGGTCGACATTGGCGCGGTCGCTGCGGTCGTCCAGCGTGAACATCAGTTCACCGGCCTTGACGAACTGGCCCTCGCGGATATGGACCTTGCGGATCGTGCTGGTGGTCTGCGGGTGCAGGTCGACGCTGCTGGCCGGGGTCACGCTGCCGGTGGCCTGGATCATGACCGGCACGTCGCGCCGCTGCGGCGCCACCACATTGACCACGGTCGGCGGCTGGGCGCCCCCGCCCTTGCCGCCCGCCTGGGTCGCATCCGCATGGTATTTGCCGCCGTCCTGCGCCAAATACCATGCGCCGGCGCCGGCCAGCGCCAGCACCACTGCGATCCACGCCATCTTCTTTTGTTTCATTCCCGTCCCTGGCCGCGCTTTGTGCGCTTGTTTATGATGAAATTGTTAATTTTCGGGGCAAGGCCGCGGCGGCATGCGCCGCGGCGCCGCTGGCAGCTCCGCGTGAATCATTTGCCGGCGTAGCACTCCGGCAGCTTGAGGGTGACTTCGAGGCCGCCGTCCGGATGGTTGGCCAGCGCGATGCTGCCGCCGTGCTGCTCGGCGATGTTGCGCGCAATCGGCAGCCCGAGGCCGGTGCCGCCCGACTCGCGCGAGCGCGAGGTCTCGACCCTGTAGAACGGCTCGAACACGCGCGCCAGCTCGCCCGGCGCGATGCCGGGGCCGTTGTCGCGGATCGTCACGCGCGCCGCGCCGGCCACCCGCTCCACCGTCACGTGCGCCTGCTGGCCGTACTTGACCGCGTTGTCGATCAGGTTGACCAGGCAGCGCCGCAGCGCCATCGGGCGTCCCATCAGCGCCATGCTGGCGCGCCCGGCGAGGGTCACCTGCTGGCGCGCATCGGTGGCGTCGGACACCACGGTGTCGAGCAGGGCGTCGAGGTCGAGCGCCTGCATCGCTTCGCTGGTGTCGATCGAACGCGCCAGGTCGAGGCCCTCGCGCACCATCTGCTGCATCGCCGACAGGTCGCCGACCAGGCGTTCGTGCAGTTCGGGGTCGCTGACCTTTTCGAGGCGCAGGCGGATCCGCGTGAGCGGCGTCTGCAGGTCGTGGGTGATCGCGGCCAGCATCTGGGTGCGCTGGAAGATGTACTGGCGGATACGCGCCTGCATCGCATTGAAGGCGGCGCTGGCCTGGCGGATTTCGCTGGCGCCGGTCAGCTCCAGCGGCGGGTGGTTGATGTCGTTGCCGAGGTCCTTGGCGGCCTGCGCCAGTTGCTCGAGGGGGCGCGTCGTCATGCGCGCGACCAGGTAGGACAGCAGCGCGATACTGACCAGGAACAGGGCCACGATCAGGCGGTAGTCGGTCTTGATCGCGACCACCGACGGCGGCGGCGGCAGCACCTGCAGGCGCAGCTGTTCGCCGTCCGGCAGGCGCACATTGATCGATTCGCACACGCCGCCCCACTTGCCCTCGGTCGGGCCGAACATGCTGTTCTGGACGCGCGGCTTGTCGCAGGCGGCCGGACGGGCCACGATCGATTCGAACCTGTAGCCCTTGGCCAGGCGCTTGGCGAGGGCCTGGGTGAATTCGGACGGCGCCGCGCGCACCGGCAGCGCCTCGGTGATTTCCTCGAGGCGGACGCCGGGCCGGTTGGCCACCGCCAGGTAAGCCAGGCGGGCCGACGCCGGCACCACTTCGGCCGCCGTCACCAGCTGTTCCGAGCGGTCCAGCGCATGCATGTCGCGGTAGGCTTCGATCACGCTCTGGCGCTCGTTCTCGGCCAGCAGCTGGGTCAGCACCGCCGAGATCACCGTGCCCAGGAACAGGGTCAGGAACACGCGTCCGGTCATCGAGCCGAAGAAGGCCCTCACGCCTGCGGCTCCACCGTGACCTGGCCGGCCAGCACATAGCCGCCGTTGCGCACCGTCTTGATGATCTGCGGCAGGCGCGCATCCTCGCCCAGTTTCTGGCGCAGGCGGCTGATCTGGATATCGATCGAG
The DNA here is from genome assembly GCA_036676245.1 of Massilia sp. GTDB lineage: Bacteria > Pseudomonadota > Gammaproteobacteria > Burkholderiales > Burkholderiaceae_D > Telluria_A. The sequence goes on from JAKFDH010000138.1 coordinate 108,135, forward strand.
CGGTCGAAGGGATCGGCGTCGCGGCCCTGGGTCAGGTTCAGCAGCTGGTCGCGGTTCAGGACCCGGTTCGGATGTTCGAGGAACACGCGCAGCAGGCGGAATTCGGCGCCCGACAGCATGATGACGATGCCGTCGGGGTTGAGCAGGTGGCGCGCGGTCAGGTCCAGGGTCCAGCCGGCGAAGCGCATCTGCTGGGCGTTGTCGGCCGGCGCATTGGACGGCATCGCATGGCTGCGGCGCAGCACGCTGCGGATGCGGGCCAGCAGCTCGCGCGGCTCGAAGGGCTTGGGCAGGTAGTCGTCGGCGCCCATTTCGAGGCCGAGGATGCGGTCGAGCGGCTCGTTGCGGGCGGTTAGCATGATCACCGGCAGGGTCGATGTGGCGCGCAGCTTGCGGCACAGGGTCAGGCCGTCGTCGCCCGGCAGGTTCAGGTCGAGCACGATCAGCTCGGGGCGCGATTCGTCGAGGATCTTCCACATCGCGCTGCCGTCGGCAGCGGCGAGCGCGCGGTAGCCGTTCGACTCGAGGTAATCGGCCAGCAGCGAGCGGATATCGCGGTCGTCGTCGACGATCAGAATGGTAGAGGGAGTATCCATAAGCGCAATTATCGCCACTTACGGCAAGCCTGCACAGCGGTTTTGTATCGGCTTGTATATGGAAGGGGGGGCGAAACATATTGATACAAAGTGATTGGCCGGCGACACGCGACGGAAACATCGCGCGCTCATGATTGCCCCATCGCATACCGCGATTTACCGGAGAAGCAACATGACGACCTTGAACCCAGTTCGCAAAACGATCCTGATCGGCCTGGCAGTGCTGGGCATGGCCGGCGCCAGCATCGCCGTGCAAGCCCAGGCCCCGGCCACCGCCGAAGGGCGCCACGGCCACGCCGTGGGCCAGGAGCAGCGCCAGGCCAAGTGGGGCGAGCGCATGGCCAAGCGCCAGGCGAAGCTGCATGACGCGCTCAAGCTGACGGCGGCGCAGGAGCCGGCGTGGGCCGCCTTCGTGGCGGCGGCCAAGCCGGCCGCGCACCCGGCGCGCGGCGAGCGCGGCGCGTGGCAGAGCCTGTCGGCGCCGCAGCGCATGGAAAAAGCGATCGAACTGTCGAAGCACCGCACCGCGATGATGGAAGCCCGGCTGGAGGCGCTGAAGACCTTCTACGCCGTGCTCACGCCCGAGCAGCAGAAGGTATTCGACGCCGCCACCATGCGCGGCGGCCACCGCGGCCACCATGGCAAGCACAAGATGCACAGCTGATCAGGCAGCCATCCCAATCGGGGTCAGACCTCAATTGAAACCCAATCGGGGTCAGACCTCAATTTCCTGCGCGCCTACAACCGGACGCACTTGCCCCCAACCCAGCGCGAGGAGCATGCAAGCCGGTAATTGAGGTCTGACCCTGATCAGGCGGAAATTGAGGTCTGACCCCGATTTCGACCCCGATTTCGAGGTCTGACCCCGATTTCGTTTGCTTCCCGCTCCCCGCCTATTTCAGCATGGCGGCCAGCGCCGCGAAGTCGAAGCTGTCCTGGGCGGACTTCAGCCATTCGCTGTGCGGCGCGCGCTTGCTGATCGCGGGCGAAAAGGTGACGCTGATCAGCTGGATTCGGTTGCCATCCTTCCTGTCCGGCAGGGCTGGATCGGCCTTGTAGGCCAGCGCATTGCTCATATCCCCCGGCTTCAGGTTTTCCAGCTGGTACTGGGCGGTCAATTCGGCCTGCTTGATGCCCGCTTGTTCCTCATGCTGCTGGCGGATCGAACGCGCACGGTTCGAAACGACCGCGATCTGCGCCTTCAGGCTTTCCGCCTGCGCCGCATCCTTGGCCCGCTGGGCCTCCTGCATCTGTTTGGTCAGCGCGCGGTATTCCTGGGTCAGGGTATCGACTGCCTGCTTCGCCTCGGCCGGCAAGACCATCAAGGCACGGGCGGCAGTGTCGAGCTGCTTGCGCCCCGCCCCGCCCTGGTCGGCCCAGGTGGCCGGCGCGGCCAGCTGCTCGGCCGTGAAAGTGGCGCGGTAGCGCTTGACCTCGGCCAGCGCCTGTTCGAGCTGGCGCATGACGGCCGGCCCCACATCGCTCTGGTGGCGCGCCAGCTCGGCGGCGGTCGCGCGCGTCGAGACCAGGTATTTCTCGGCGCCGGCCGGATCGCTCTTTTTTAGCATGTCGTAGGTCTTGCGCGTGGCGGCCTCGTCCGGCTGTTTCATGCGCGACTGGGTGGTGCGCCATTCGTCCAGTTTCTTCTCGCGCGCGGCCTGCTCGCGGTCGAGCCGGTCGGCCAGCGTCTGCGGCACCCAAGGCAGGCGGCCGTTCTTCGTGATCAGGATCTGGCCTTTGTACACCGGGTAAGCGCCGACAGTGCCCTCGAATACCGGCCGCTCGTACGCGTCCAGGAAGGCGCTCACATGCTCGTTGAACGTGACCCCGATCTGGCCAATCTGGGCGCCGACCGTATCCGCGGACTCGGCAACCCCGCACTTGCCGTTCTTGCCATACCAAACCTGGAAGTACGGGGTCTTTTCGGGAAAGGCCAGGATCCAGACATAGCCGCCAAAATCGCCGGCCTGCAGCGACGCCTGCATGCGCACGGGCACAGGAGTGGCGAGGAAAGCCTGGTTGCTGGCGATGAGCTTCCCGGCCTTGTGCAAGCCCGCGTACAGGACAGCGTATTTGGGATCCTCTTTCCCGTATTGTTTGGGGTCGGCGAAGCATTCGGTCTGGGCAAAGGCTGGAATGGCCGCCAGGGACAGGATGGCGGCGGCGAGGATGGGTGCGGAATGGCGCATGGCGGAATCAGGAATAGTTAGACAGCAAATATGATACGAGGGGGAAATTTGCGGGACAACTTAATAAAACCTTAACCGCCGGAAACCTGTGCCGCCCCCTCGGCAGAGGAGATCGATAGCATTTCACCAATGCAATTGTGCTTTAAAGCAACACCGTTGGCGGCTCTTCTTCACGCGCGTTTGAAACGGGTGTACCCTCGACATATCCGTACGGCAACAAACCAAGAGCACAACAAGAGCAACAATGACCAACGGGGGCGACCAGTGAATTCCTATGTATACGACAAGACCGACAAGGGCCGCGAAGAAATAGCGACCCGCAAATACCATGTGGCGCCGAAGCTGAGGACGCTGCTGGTGATGATCGACGGGCGCCATTCGCTGGGCGACTTGCTCAAGAATGTGGCAGGCATGGGCTTGACCGAGGAAAGCGTCAACGAATTGCTGGACCAGCAGTACATCACGCTGGTCAGCGGCGGCGAAGCGGCGAATGAGCCGGAAGGCCCGGCCGAGGGCAAGGGCAAGGGCGCCGCGCCGGGGCGGCTGCCGCCGTCGGCCGCGGCGCGCGCCAGGCTGGTCGCGCGCAACCGCGCCGCTGCCGCCATGAAAAGCGAGGCCCAGGACGGCACGCCCAGTGCGCTGCTCGATGCTGCCGGTCCGTCCACTGTACTGATGGACGAGGTGCTGGCGGACGAGCCGATTCCGGCGGCCGCGGTCGTGCCGGAGGTCATGGCCGGCGCGGCGGCCCAGTACCAGTCGCTGTACGATTTCTACAACCAGACCATCAAGAGCACCCTCGGCCTGCGCGGCATGCTGCTGCAGCTGAAGGCGGAAAAGTGCGCCAGCGTGGCCGACTTCGCGGCGCTGCGCCAGCCTTACCTGGAAGCGGTGCTCAAGGCGCGCGGCCGCGAAATGGCGCTGAGTTTGCGCGACCGCCTCGACCAGCTGCTGGGCGGCCGCCCGGCCATCGACAACGTCGACCTCGGCTAATCCCTGTTGCCGGCCCGGCTTCGGCGCAGCAGGCCGGCGACCGTCGCGCGAACTTGCGGGCGGCGCCGGCGTCCATCCTATTTCAGCCGTTCCAGCGAGGCGCTGAACTTGTCCTTGTTCTGGAAGCCGATCACCCGGCTGTCCGGAATTTCCTTGCCGGCCGCGTCGAACAGGATGATGCCCGGCGGGCCGAACAGGCCGAAGCGCTTGAGCATGGCCTTGTCGTCGGCATTGTTGGCGGTCACATCGACCTGCAGCAATACCGTGTTCGCCAGTTGCGCCTGCACTTTGGGGTCGACGAAGGTGAACTTCTCCATCTCCTTGCAGGACACGCACCAGTCGGCATAGAAGTCCAGCATCGCCGTCTTGCCACCGAGCCTGGCCAGCGCGGCATCGAGTTCGGCCACCTTGCGCACCGTCGTGAACGCCAGGCCGTGCGCCGGCACGCCGATGCCGACGCCGGCCAGCGGCGCGAAGGGGTCACGCCCGCCGGTCGCGGCGCCCACCAGCTGCACCAGCCCGAGCGCGCCGAACGCCAGCGCGAGCATGGCCGACGCCGCGGCGCGCGGGGCGCGCAGCAGCCAGGCCGCGTAGCCGAGCAGCAGCGCGCTCCACAGCAGCATCTGGACCAGCGGCGGCAGCACCGGCGACACCAGCCACAGGGCCATCGCCAGCATCAGCACGCCGAAGAATTTCTTGACCGCGTCCATCCATTTGCCGGCGCGCGGCAGCAGCGAGCCGGCCGACACGCCGACCAGCAGCAGCGGGATGCTCATCCCGGCCGCCATCGCGAACAGCGCGGCGCCGCCGATGACGACGTCGCGCGTCTGGCTGATGTAGACCAGGGCGCCGGCCAGCGGCGCGGCCACGCAGGGGCCGACGATCAGGGCCGAGATCGCGCCCATCGCGAACACCCCGGCCAGCTTGCCGGACGACTGGCGGCCCGAGGCGCCGGCCAGCCGCGTTTGCAGCGCGCCCGGCAATTGCAGGTCGTAGAAGCCGAACATCGACAGCGCCATCGCCACGATCAGCAGGCCGAAGGCGCCCAGCACCCACGGGTTCTGCAGCGCGGCCGACAAGCCTTCGCCGATCAGCCCGGCTGCGACGCCGAGCGCGGTGTAGACGATCGCCATGCCCAGCGAGTAAGCGACCGACAGCACGAAGCCGCGCGACCGCTTGGCGCCGGCGCCCTCGCCCACGATGATCGAGGACAGGATCGGCACCATCGGCAGCACGCAGGGCGTGAACGCCAGGCCCAGGCCGAGCAGGATGAAGGCGGGCACGATGACGAGCAGCTTGCCGTCCTTGAGCACGGAGGCGATGCCGCCCATGTCGGACGGCCCGGCCGCGTCCGCCACCGGGGCGCCGGCGGCAGCGGCGGGCGTTGCGGCGCCGCCCGAGCCATCGAGCCGGGCGCTGGTTTCCTGCGGCGAATAGCACAGGCCGGCATCGGCGCAGCCCTGGCTGGTCACGTTCAGCGTGAACGGCCCGCTGGCCTGGACCGGGATGGTGATGGTCAGGCTCTTGCGATAGGTCTCCACGTCCTTCTGGAAGGTTTCGTCGAACTTGATCTTGCCTTCGGGGATGACCGGCGTGCCGAGGGTGGCGCCGGCCGCCGTGAATTTGAAGCGCTCGCGGTACATATAGTAGCCGTCGGCGATTTCCCAGGTCACGGCGATGGTTTGGGCGTCGGCCATGCGCGCCGTGAATTTGAAGGCGACGTCAGGCTCGAGGAAGTCGGCGGCGCGCGCCGGCCCGGCCAGCAGGGCGGCCCAGGCGAACAGCATGACGGCGATGGTACGGAAGGCGATGGTACGGAACATGACGTCCTTTGGTATGAATGACAAAGGCAGCAGCGGCGCAGTGGCGCGGGGTGCTGGCGAATAGTACACCTGTGCAAGGTCTTCTGCCTGTGGATGCCCGCTGGCGGCAGGAAGGTTCAGTTCCGCTTAAGTTTCGCGCCCGGTACAGGCGAAAAAAAGCCAGGCTCAGCCTGGCTTTCCTTGTTACTGCGATCGCGTCGATTACTCGTCGGCGATTTCAACAGCTTCGGTGATCTCTGGACGGTCCAGCAGTTCAACGTAAGCCATCGGTGCATTGTCGCCAACGCGGAAACCCATTTTCAGGATGCGCAGGTAGCCGCCATTGCGGTTGGCGTAGCGCGGGCCCAGTTCAGCGAACAGCTTCAGGACCATTTCGCGGTCGCGCAGGCGCGAGAATGCCAGGCGCTTGTTGGCCAGGGTGTCGGTCTTGCCCAGGGTCAGGATCGGCTCGATGACGCGGCGCAGTTCCTTGGCTTTAGGCACGGTGGTCTTGATGGCTTCATGACGCAGCAGGGAAACGGTCATGTTGCGCAGCATAGCCAGGCGGTGGGACGAAGTACGGTTCAGCTTGCGAAGGCCGTGACGGTGACGCATGGTAATTCCTTTCGAGTTGTTTAAATCCAGCTCTTCGATCAGCTTACGCCGCGGGCCGGTTACTAGCTTGGTTAAATACCCGGGACAACGCGTCCCGGGTGGTACTGCAAATTACGTCGATTACTGCTTTACGCCGATTACTTCTTTACGTCGCTTTACGTCGATTACTTCTCAAGGCCGGCAGGCGGCCAGTTCTCGAGTTTCATGCCCAAGGTCAGGCCGCGCGATGCCAGCACTTCCTTGATTTCGTTCAGGGACTTGCGGCCCAGGTTCGGCGTCTTCAGCAGCTCGTTTTCCGAACGCTGGATCAGGTCGCCGATGTAGTAGATGTTTTCTGCTTTCAGGCAGTTCGCCGAACGCACGGTCAGCTCGAGGTCGTCGACCGGACGCAGCAGGATCGGATCGACCAGCGGTGCGCGCGATGGCGCTTCGGCCGCGGCTTCCGTGCCTTCCAGGGCAGCGAACACGTTCAACTGGTCCACCAGGACGCGGGCCGACTGGCGGATCGCCTCTTCCGGCGTGATGACGCCGTTGGTCTCGATGTTGATGATCAGCTTGTCCAGGTCGGTACGCTGTTCGACGCGGGCCGATTCAACGAAGTAGGACACGCGGCGCACCGGCGAGAACGAAGCGTCCAGGATGATGCGGCCGATCGTCTTGTTGGTGTCTTCCGACAGGCGGCGCACATTGCCCGGCACATAGCCACGGCCTTTTTCGACCTTGATCTGCATGTCCAGCTTGCCACCGGCGGTCAGGTGGGCGATCACATGGTCAGGGTTGATCAGTTCGACGTCATGCGGCAGGTCGATGTCCGAAGCCAGGATCGCGCCTTCGCCTTCCTTCTTCAGGGTCAGGGTGACGGAGTCACGGTTGTGCACTTTGAACACAACGCCCTTCAGGTTCAGCAACAGGTCGACGACGTCTTCCTGCACGCCGTCCAGCGACGAGTACTCGTGCACGACGCCGGCGATCGTCACTTCGGTCGGCGCGTAGCCAACCATCGACGACAGCAGCACGCGGCGCAGCGCGTTACCCAGGGTATGGCCATAGCCACGCTCGAACGGCTCCATCACGACTTTTGCGTGACCGGCGCCCAGCGCTTCAACATCGATAATACGTGGCTTCAACAAACTGTTTTGCATGAAATGTCCTTTTCAATACCCTCGGCTCATTACACCGATAAGGCTGATGGCATTAGTGAAAACGCCCGCAAGCGTGCTTGCGGGCGGGGAAACAACTTCTGGACCGCTATTAACGCGAATACAGTTCGACGATCAGCGATTCGTTGACGTCGTTGGCGATCTCGTTGCGCTCTGGGAAGGACTTGAAGGTGCCTTCCATTTTCTTCGAGTCGACCGACACCCACGAAGGCATGCCGACTTGTTCAGCCAGCGACAGCGCTTCGACGATACGCACTTGCTTCTTGGCCTTTTCGCGCACGGCGATGACGTCGCCGGTACGCACAGCGTACGAAGCGATGTTCACGACGTTACCGTTGACGGTGAATGCCTTGTGGCTGACCAGCTGGCGCGCTTCGGCGCGGGTCGAGCCGAAGCCCATGCGGTAGCAGACATTGTCGAGACGCGCTTCCAGCAAACGCAGCAGCGTTTCGCCGGTGTTGCCCTTGCGGCGGTCGGCTTCGGCGAAGTAGCGGCGGAACTGGCGTTCCAGGATGCCGTACATGCGCTTGACTTTTTGCTTTTCGCGCAGCTGGTTGCCGTAGTCCGAAGTACGGGCGCCGGATTTGACGCCGTGCTGGCCTGGCTTGACATCCAGTTTGCATTTCGAATCGAGCGAACGACGTGCGCTCTTGAGGAACAGGTCCGTACCTTCACGGCGGGACAGTTTTGCTTTAGGTCCGATATAACGTGCCACGATGCTTCCTTTTTTTAAA
>JAKFDH010000139.1:0-26019 GCA_036676245.1 Massilia sp.
CGCGCCCCATCCCCGCCGCCGCGCCGCCGGCCGTGCCGCGCCAGACGGCCCCGCCGGTGGCCGCGCGCGCTGCCGCCGCGCCGGTGCCGCTTGTTTCCACCAGCGACGATGATGACACCTTCCTGCTGCTGCGGGAAGCGGCGCGCCAGGACGACGCCGCCAAGACCAACGCCTTGTCGTCGCGCCTGCCGCATTACCCGCTGCCCTCGTATGTCGAATATTATCGGCTCAAACCGCGCCTGAAGGAGGCCGGCGCCGACGAAATCCGCGCCTTCCTCAAGCGCTACGAAGGCATGGCCATCGCCGACCGCCTGCGCAACGACTGGCTGCTGGAGCTGGGACGGGCGCGCGACTGGGCCAATTTCGACCAGCAGCTGCCGCTGTTCGTGCTGAACGACGACCTGCAGGTCAAGTGCTATGCGCTGCTCTCGCGCCTGGCCAAGGGCGAGAAGGTGGGCGAGGAGGCGCGCGCGCTGCTGGTCAACCCGCCCAACTACGGCGAGGCCTGCGCGGCGCTGATGGCGTCGCTGGCGCAATCGGGCCAGTTCGACGGCAACGACCTGCTGGCCCAGCTGCGCCTGGCCGGCGAGATGCGCGCGACCGGACCGTCGCGCCGCATCGCCGCCTTGCTCGGCGCCTCCGACACGCGCGCGGCGCAGGCGGTCGACTACCCGGCGCTGGCGATGGCGCGCGGGATCGGCGGCAGCCGCGCCGAGCACGAGATCTACCTGGTGGCCTTGGGCCGCATGGCGCGCACCAGCCTGAGCCTGGCGGCAGTCGCGCTGCGCAAGAACGCGCCCAAACTGAGCGCGCAGGAGCAGGCGATCGGCTGGGCTTCGCTGGCGCATGCCGCCTCGCTGGCGCTGGCGCCGGAAGCGCAGGCGTACTGGCATCTGAGCTATGGCGCGCCGCTGACCCAGGAGCAGATGCAGTGGAAGGCCCGCATCGCGCTGCGCCGGTCCGACTGGAAGCTGGTCCGCGCCGCGATCGAGGCGATGCCGGCGCCGCTGCGCGCCCAGCCCGCATGGAGCTACTGGCTGGCGCGCGCGCTGCAGGCCGCGCACGGCGCGCATCACGAACCGGCGCTGGCGATGTACCGCCGCATCGCCGACCAGAACAGCTTCTACGGCCAGCTGGCGCTGGAGGAGATCGGCCAGCTGATCTCGATCCCGCCGGGCGGCCAGCCGCTGGCGCCCGAGGAAATCGCCGCCGTCTCGAGCAACCCCGGCCTGCGCCGCGCGCTCAAGTTCTTCGAACTGCGCCTGCGGCCCGAGGGGACCCGCGAATGGAACTGGGAAGTGCGCAAGTTCAGCGAGCGCGAACTGCTGGCGGCGGCCGAGCTGGCGCGCCGGCACGAGATCCTCGACCGCATGGTGCACACCTCCGAACGCACCCGCACCGAGTTCGACTACACCCAGCGCTTCCCGTCGCCGCACAGCGAGATCCTGACCCCGACCGTGGCCGGCCTGGGGCTGGACCGGGCCTGGGTGTATGGCCTGATCCGCCAGGAATCGCGCTTCATCATGGACGCGCGCTCGAACGTCGGCGCTTCCGGCCTGATGCAGGTGATGCCGGGCACCGGCAAGGAAGTGGCGCGCAAGATCGGCCTGGCCGACTACGTGCGCACCAAGCTGACCGACATCCGCACCAACATCACGCTCGGCGCGAACTACATGAACATGGTGCTGGCCAGCGCCGACGGCTCGCTGCCGGCCGCCACCGCCGGCTATAACGCCGGTCCTTCGCGCCAGCGCAACTGGCGCGCCAGCCTGCCCGGCCCGGTCGAAGGCGCGATCTTCGCCGAAACCATCCCGTTCCTGGAAACCCGCATCTACGTCAAGAACGTGATGGCCAACGCCACCAACTATGCGGCGCTGTTCGAGAACCGCCCGCAATCGCTGAAGGCGCGCATGGGCATGGTGGGCCCGCGCACGACGGCCGGCAGCGACCTCCCTTGAACGGGCGACCGTCAACGCAAAAAAAAGGAATCACATGAGAGACATGACCGTGGTGGTGTTCGGCGGATCCGGCTTCATTGGCAGCCACCTGGTGGCGCGCCTGGCGCAGGAAGGCGTGCGGGTGCTGGTGCCGTCGCGCCGCTACGAGCGCGCCAAGCACCTGATCTTCCTGCCGCGGGTCGAGGTGATCGAGACCGCGCTGGCCGACGAAGCCAGCCTGGACCGCCTGCTGGCCGGCGCCGATGCCGCCGTCAACCTGGTCGGGGTGCTGCATTCGAAGCGCGGCACCCCCTACGGCCCCGAATTCAGGCACGCCCACGTCGACCTGCCGCGCCGCCTGGTGGCGGCCTGCGCCCGCAACGGCGTGCCGCGCTACCTGCACATGAGCGCGCTGGGCGCGGACGTCAACGGCCCGTCGATGTACCAGCGCTCGAAGGCCGACGGCGAGCTGGCAGCGCGCAGCGAGCCGTCGGTGGCGGCCACGATCTTCCGCCCGTCGGCCGTGTTCGGCCCGGAGGACAATTTCCTCAACATGTTCGCGCGCCTGCAAAAGTGGCTGCCGCTGATACCGCTGGCCGGCGCCGAAGCCGACTTCCAGCCGGTCTATGTGGGCGACGTGGCGCAAGGCTTCGTGCACGCGCTGCAGGATCCGAAAACGCGCCACCAGGTCTATGAACTGGGCGGCCCGAGCATCTATCCGCTGGCCGAACTGGTGCGCCTGGCCGGCCGCTACAGCGGCCACGAGCGCCCGGTGCTGGCCATTCCCGACTGGGCCGGCCGGCTGCAGGCGGCATTCCTCGAACTGCTGCCGGGCGCGCCGCTGATCAGCCGCGACAACCTCGATTCGATGAAGGTGGATAATGTCGTCGATCCGGCGATCCAGGCGCTGACCGCGGCCGGCCTGGGCATCCGCCCGACGGCGCTGGAGGCGGTGGCGCCGCACTACCTGTCGCCGCACGAACGCTTCGACGATTTCCGCGCCCGCGCGGGACGCTGACCATTCTTATCTTCACTAACTGGAACCACGCATGCAAACCACCGAACTCGATCCGACCCTGTCGCAGACGCTGGACAACGCCAAGCGCGCCGGACTGACCCTCGTCATCGGCAACAAGAACTACTCCTCCTGGTCGATGCGGCCATGGGTCGCGATGACCGCGTTCGGCATCCCCTTCAACGAAGTGCGCCTGCTGCTCGACCAGCCAGACACCGCCAGCCGCATCGCCGAATTCTCGGCGGCCGGCCGGGTGCCGGTGCTGATCGCGGGCGAGATGACGATCTGGGACAGCCTGGCCATCTGCGAGTACCTGGCCGAGCAGTTCCCCGAAAAGCACCTGTGGCCGCAGGACGTGGCGGCGCGCGCGATGGCGCGCTCGGTCAGCGCCGAGATGCATTCGGGCTTCTCCGACCTGCGCACGGCGATGCCGATGAACATCCGGATGTCCCTGCCGGGCAAGGGGCGCACGCCGGGCGCGCAGGGCGACATCGGCCGCATCTGCGAGATCTGGGAAGAGTGCCTGTCGCGCTTCGGCCACCACCAGTTCCTGTTCGGCGAGTTCTCGATCGCGGACGCCTTCTTCGCGCCGGTGGTGATGCGCTTCCGCACCTACGGCGTATCGCTGGCGCCGGCGCTGCAGGCTTATTGCGACCGCATGCAGGCCCATCCCGCGGTGGCGCGCTGGGTCGCCGAAGCGCTGGCCGAGACCGAAACGGCGGGCCTGCACGACGACGAACTGCCCGGCTAAGGTGGCGATGCAAGCGTTTATCGTCGGCGGCGCGGTGCGCGACGGCCTGCTCGGCCTGCCGGTGCAGGACCGCGACTGGGTGGTCGTCGGCGCCACGCCGGAAGACATGCTGGCGCAGGGCTTCCGCCCGGTCGGCAAGGACTTCCCGGTGTTCCTGCATCCCGCCACCCAGGAGGAATATGCGCTCGCCCGCACCGAGCGCAAGACCGCCCCCGGCTACCGCGGCTTCGTGTTCCACACCTCGCCCGACGTCAGGCTCGAGGATGACCTGGTGCGGCGCGACCTGACCATCAACGCCATCGCGCGCGCCGAGGACGGCAGCCTGGTCGACCCCTACGGCGGCCAGCGCGACCTGCAGGCGCAGGTGTTCCGCCATGTGTCCGACGCCTTCGCCGAGGACCCGGTGCGCATCCTGCGGGTGGCGCGCTTCGCGGCCCGCTTCCCCGGATTCACGGTGGCGCCGGACACGAACGCCCTGATGCGGCGCATGGTGGAGCAGGGCGAGGTCGACGCGCTGGTGCCGGAACGGGTGTGGCAGGAACTGTCGCGCGGCCTGATGGAGCAAACGCCGTCGCGCATGTTCGAGGTGCTGCGCGACTGCGGCGCGCTGGCGCGCATCATGCCGGAGCTCGACGCGCTGTGGGGCGTGCCGCAGCCGCCGCTGCACCACCCCGAGGTCGACACCGGCGTGCACATGATGCTGGTGATCGACTATGCGGCCAGCCGCGGCCATGAACTGGCGGTGCGCTTCGCCGCGCTGATGCACGATCTCGGCAAGGGCGTCACGCCGCCGGAGCAATGGCCGGCCCACCACGGCCACGAAGGGCTGGGCGTGGAGCTGATCGATATCTTGTGCAAGCGCCTGAAGGTGCCCACCGACTGCCGCGAGCTGGCGCTCATGACGGCGCGCGAGCACGGCAATGTCAGCCGCGCGCTGGCGCTGCGCGCCAATACCATCGTCACCCTGCTCGAACGCTGCGACGGCTTTCGCAAGCCGCAGCGCTTCGCCCAGATGCTGCTCGCCGCCGAATGCGATTTCCGCGGCCGCGGCGGACCGGGCGACGACTTCGCGGCCAAGCCCTACCCGCAGCCGGAGCACCTGTTGCGCGCTTTGCAGGCGGCGCGCGCGGTCGATGCCGGCGCCGTCGCCGCGCGCTACGCCGAAAACAAGGCAAGGATTCCGGAGGCGGTGCATGCGGCGCGGGTCTGGGCCGTCAAGGCGGCCTGGAAGGCGACGCCCGCGGCCCCGGCGCCGGGTGTGGCGAACAGCTGCTGAACCCTTTTCCTGCTATCCTTAGCCCGGCTTCGCACAGTTTTTTGTACAGAATCGGGAAGGAGGACCGCATGCGCGCACCAAGATCCGCCTGCCCGGGGGCGGTGCGATGAAACTCCCCATGCGCCGCACCCTGCTGGCGCTGGCGCTGACCGCGCTGATGATCGCCTTCGGCTACTTCTTCGTACGCACCCAGAGCGTCGACATCGACGCCCAGAACCGGGTCGTGCTGAACCTGCGCGAACTGGCCAAGCTCGACGCCGACTGGGACGTCAACATCCTGCGCTCGCGCCTGGGCTTGTCCCCGAATTACGACGCCCTGTCGGTGCCGCTGCCACGCATGCGCTCGCTGCAGGCGCATCTGCGCGCCTCGCTGGCGCTGACCCGCGGCCCGCAGGCGCGCGAAGCCTTCGATGAGCTGGCGAAGGCGCTGGCGGCGAAGGAACAGCTGGTCGAACAGTTCAAGTCCGAGAATGCGCGGCTGCGCGCCGCGCTGGTCGATTTCGCGCCCGCCATCAGCGACCTGAAGACCGAGCTGTCCGGCATCGAAGGGGCCACCGTGCCGGGGCGCATCGTGCGCTCGCTCGACTCCGGCCTGAACGTCCTGCTCAGCGATGTGCTGCGCTATAACCTGGCGCCCGACAAGCTGCTCAAGGCGCGCATCCAGCGCACCGTGCTGGCGATCGGCATCCTGAAGTCGGCGTTTTCGCCGGCGGTGGCGGGCATCATCGACGGCCTGCTGCAGAACGCCGCCTCGATCGTCCAGGGCCGGCCGGTCGAAAACGCGCTGCAGGCGCGCATCGAGGCGACCCGCACCGGCGCCGCGATCGACCGCCTCGGCGCCCAGTTCGACAAGTCCTTCGACCAGGGCCTGGCCGAACAGCAGCGCTACCGCGGCTACCTGTTCGCGTATTCCGGCCTGCTGCTGCTGTTGCTGGCCTGGGCCGTGCGGCGCCTGCGGCGAAGCTATACGATCATCGGCGAGGTCAACGCGCGCCTGAAGGCGGCCAACGAGACGCTCGAGCTGCGCGTGGCCGAGCGCACCGCGGAACTGGAGGCGCAGTCGGCCCGCCTCGAGCAGCTGGCGCTGCACGACAGCCTGACTGGCCTGATCAACTACGGCCAGCTGACCCGCAAGCTCGAGCATGCCTTGCTGCGCGCGGCGCGGCGCGACACCACGGTGGTCGTCATGTTCATCGACCTCGACGGCTTCAAGGCCGTCAACGATACCTACGGCCATGCGACCGGCGACCTGGTGCTGAAGGCGGTGGCCGAGCGGGTCCAGCTGAGCCTGCGCAAGGAAGATGCGCTGGCGCGCCTGGGCGGCGACGAATTCGTGATCCTGCTCGAGGAAGTGGGCAGCCAGGCGGGCGCGCTGCGGGTGGCCCAGCTGGCGCTCGAGCAGATCCGCGGCATTGACGACATCGACGGGCGCAAGATCGCGATCGCGGCCAGCATCGGGGTGTCGAGCGCGCGCGGGGCGGGCGGGGCGGCGCGCGGCGCCGCGGTGCTGCTGGCCGAGGCCGACCAGGCGATGTACCGCGCCAAGCAGGCCGGCAAGAACGGCGTCGTGTTCAGCGACAAGGCCGAATGGAACTTGCCCAGCCCGGCCGCGAACGTGTTGGCCAACGTCAGCTAGCGCCGCCCTGCGTTAGAGAGTAACCTCCAAACATTTCCTGCGAATCCGCTACAATCGGCTCATTGTGCATTGCACAAGAGGAGCCATGACATGGTTGACGACATGATCCAGAATCCACTGCGCCGCTGGTTCGGCGGCGGCATGAAGGGCGGCAAGCCGCGCCCGACGGTGCTGGTCAAGCAGCTGGAAGAGCGCGACCGCCGCCGCATGCTGAAGCATTTCCTAGGCCTTGACGAAAGTGACCGCTTACTTCGGTTCGGCACCATGTTGCCCGACGAGCAGGTCGAGGCCTACGTCGCGCGCATCGATTTTTCCCGCGATACGGTGTATGGCGTCTACAACCGGGTCTTCCGGTTGGTTGCCGTCGGGCACCTCGCGTTCGCCCCGAAAGAGAAGGTCGCCAAGGGGAAGGTGCCCACCGACAAGGACAAGGTGGCCGAGTTCGGCGTATCGGTATCGCGTTCCGCGCGCGGGCTGGGCATCGGTTCGAAGCTGTTCGAACGGGCGGCCATCCATTGCCGCAATTCGGACGTCGACACCCTGTACATGCACTGCCTGGCGTCGAACCAGACCATGATCCATATCGCCAAGAAGGCGGGCATGGAAATCCAGCGCGAATACGGCGAGGCCGATGCCTACCTGCGGCTGCTGCCGCCGAACCCGGCCAGCGTGCTGCAGGAAGCGCTGGAAGAGCAGTTCGCGACGATCGACTACACGCTCAAGGCCAACACGCGGGCCGCGGTCAAGTTCTTCGAAGACAAGACCGACGACAAGACATAGCACTGACCCCGGTTCTCCCGGTTTTTACACCAGCGGCAGCGCCGTCGTATCCTTGATGCGCGACAGCGCAAAGCTCGACTTCACGTCCAGCACCGCCGGGTGGCGCAGCAGGGTTTCCATCATGAAGCGCGAGAAGTGGTCCATGTCCTCGACGTGCACGCGCAGCAGGTAATCCATCTCGCCGGTCATCGCATAGCAGGCCACCACTTCGGGCCAGGTCGCCACCGACAGCGCGAAGTCCGCGCGCGGGGTGGCGCCGCCGGCGCGCCCGCCCGGCAAGTTCTGCCCTTCGCTGTGCTTTTCCAGGCGCACGTTGACGTAGGCCAGCAGGCCCAGCCCGAGCTTGTCCGGATCGAGCAGCGCCACGTATTGACGGATCACGCCCGCGTCCTCGAGCCGCTTGATGCGCCGCAGGCAGGGCGAGGGCGACAGGCTGACCCGCTCGGCCACGTCCTGGTTCGACAGGCGCCCGTCGGCCTGCAGCACCGCCAGTATCCGGCGATCCGTCTTGTCCATCTCAATCTTGGCCATCATTTCACCTATTTTGCGATTTTCACGCAATATTATTGCTCAAATTGGCAGTGCGTGGGCAATGTTTGGCATTTAATGCCCGGAAGGCGGGGCTATACTGTGCGCTACTAAAATCAGGAGATGGTCATGCAATTTACGCCTTGGGACAACCCGATGGGAACCGACGGTTTCGAGTTCGTCGAATACGCCGCGCCGGACCCGAAAGCGCTCGGCGCGCTGTTCGAACAGATGGGCTTTACCGCCATCGCACGCCACCGCCACAAGGACGTGACGCTGTACCGCCAGGGCGGCATCAACTTCATCATCAACGCCGAGCAGGATTCGTTCGCGCAGCGTTTCGCGCGCCAGCACGGCCAGTCGGTGTGCGCGATTGCGATCCGCGTCGACGACGCCGCGATGGCCTACCGCCGCGCGCTGGAACTGGGCGCCTGGGGCTTCGACAACAAGAACGGCCCGATGGAGCTGAACATCCCCGCCATCAAGGGCGTGGGCGATTCGCTGATCTACTTCGTCGACCGCTGGAAGGGCAAGGGCGCGGCCAAGGGCGCCGAGCCGGGCTCGATCGGCGACATTTCGATTTATGACGTCGACTTCGTCGCGATCCCGGGCGCCAACGCCAACCCGGTCGGCCATGGCCTGACCTACATCGACCACCTGACCCACAATGTGCACCGCGGCCGCATGAAGGAATGGGCCGAGTTCTACGAGCACCTGTTCAACTTCCGCGAAGTGCGCTACTTCGACATCGAAGGCAAGCTGACCGGCCTGAAGTCGAAGGCGATGACTTCCCCATGCGGCAAGATCCGCATCCCGATCAACGAATCGTCCGACGACAAGTCGCAGATCGCCGAATACCTCGACCAGTACCACGGCGAAGGCATCCAGCACATCGCGCTCGGCACCGACAATATCTACCACTCGGTGCAGCACATGCGCGACACCGGCATCGTGTTCCAGGACACGATCGAAACCTACTATGAGCTGGTCAACCGCCGCCTGCCGGGCCATGGCGAGAACCTCGACGAGCTGCGCCGCCTGCGCATCCTGGTCGATGGCCACAGCAGCGAGACCGAGCGCGAGCTGCTGCTGCAGATCTTCACCCAGACCGTGATCGGGCCGATCTTCTTCGAGATCATCCAGCGCAAGGGCGACCAGGGCTTTGGCGAGGGCAATTTCCGCGCGCTGTTCGAGTCGATTGAACTGGACCAGATCAAGCGTGGCGTACTGGTTGACACCAAGGACAAATCGGCCGCCTGAGGCCCGTCCTGTGTGCTAACCTGAAATTACCCCTTATCGGACGGCCCGCTCCACGAGCATCGGGCCGTCCGTGTGCACTTCCCGCGCCACCCGCGCCGGACCGCGCACCGCATCAGCTATAACGGAGACCCCTGAATGAATGCACCTACCGATCGCTCGGCGCTACAGCCCCAGCCAGAGCACGCGATTTCGCTGGACGACAAATGGACGCTGGAGCGTGGCCGCGCCTTCATGACCGGCACCCAGGCCCTGATCCGCCTGCCGATGATGCAGCGCGAGCGCGACCTGAAGGCCGGCCTGAATACCGCCGGCTACATCACCGGCTACCGCGGCTCGCCGGTCACCTCGGTCGACATGACCGCGATGAAGGCCAAGAAGCACCTCGAAGCCCACCACGTCAAGTTCCATCCGGGGATGAACGAAGACCTGGCCGCCACCGCCGTGTGGGGCACCCAGCAGACCAACCTGTTCAAGGACGCCAGGTACGACGGCGTGTTCTCGATGTGGTACGGCAAAGGCCCGGGCGTGGACCGCTGCGGCGACGTCTTCAAGCATGCCAACAATGCCGGCTCGGCGAAGCACGGCGGGGTGCTGGTGCTGGCCGGCGACGACCACGCGGCCAAGTCCTCGTCCACCGCGCACCAGTCCGACCATATCCTCAATGCCTGCGGCATCCCGGTGCTGTACCCGGCGTCGGTGCAGGAATACATCGACTTTGGCCTGCACGCCTGGGCGATGAGCCGCTACACCGGCCTGTGGGTGTCGATGAAGTGCGTGACCGACATCATCGAGTCCGGCGCCGTGGTCGACTTCGACCCCGACCGCGTGCAGATCCAGCTGCCGGCCGACTTCGTGCTGCCCGAAGGCGGCCTGAATATCCGCTGGCCGGACACCGTGCTCGACATGGAAGTGCGGATGAACAGCTTCAAGTGGTACGCGGCGCTGGCCTATGCGCGCGCGAATAAGCTCAACAAGATCATCTGGGACAGCCCGAAGCCGAAGATCGGCATCATCACCGCCGGCAAGTCCTACCTCGACACGCGCCAGGCGCTGGCCGACCTCGGCATCGACGAGCAGGCAGCGAGCGACATCGGCATCCGCCTGTACAAGATCGGCATGACCTGGCCGCTCGAGGCGGACGGCGTGCACGAATTCGCCAAGGGCCTCGACGAGATCCTGGTGGTCGAAGAAAAGCGCCAGATCCTCGAATACGCGCTCAAGGAAGAGCTGTACAACCTGCCGGACGGCCAGCGCCCGCGCGTGGTCGGCAAGTTCGACGACACCGGCGAATGGTCGAACAAGGGCGGCACCGGCCACGGCCACTGGCTGCTGCCGGCCACCTATGAACTCAATCCGGCCCTGATCGCGCGCGCCATCGCCAGCCGCATCTCGCACTACTGCGCCGGGCACCCGGTCGAGCAGCGCGTCAAGGAGCGCATCGCCTTCCTCGAAGCGAAGGAGCTGGTGCTCAAGAACGTGGGCCTGAAGCCCAATCCGGAGACCGACCGCACGCCTTACTTCTGCTCCGGCTGCCCGCACAATTCGTCGACCAAGGTGCCGGAAGGCTCGCGCGCGCTGGCCGGCATCGGCTGCCACTACATGGTGCTGTGGATGGACCGCGAAACCTCGACCTTCACCCACATGGGCGCCGAAGGCGTCACCTGGGTCGGCCAGGCGCCGTTCACCAACGAGAAGCATGTGTTTACCAACCTCGGCGACGGCACCTACTTCCACTCGGGGATCCTGGCGATCCGCGCCGCTGTCGCGGCCAAGGTCAACATCACCTACAAGATCCTGTTCAACGACGCCGTCGCGATGACCGGCGGCCAGGAGTTCGACGGTCCGCTCGATCCGGGCATGATCAGCCGCCAGATCGCGGCCGAAGGCGTGGGCCCGATCATCGTCGTCACCGACGAACCCGGGAAGTACCCGGACGACTACAAGTGGGCCGAAGGCGTGACCGTGCGCCACCGCAGCGAACTGATGGACGTGCAGCGCGAGCTGCGCGACAAGCCGGGCGTGTCGGCCATGATCTACGACCAGACCTGCGCCTCCGAGAAGCGGCGCCGCCGGAAGCGCAACGAGTATCCGGACCCGGCCAAGCGCGCCGTCATCAACGAAGCCGTGTGCGAAGGCTGCGGCGACTGCTCGGTGCAGTCGAACTGCCTGTCGGTGGAGCCGCTGGAGACGGAACTGGGCCGCAAGCGCCAGATCAACCAGTCGTCCTGCAACAAGGACTTCTCGTGCACCACCGGCTTCTGCCCGTCGTTCGTGACGGTCGAAGGCGGCGCGCTCAGGAAGCCGAAGAAGGCCGCCACCGGCGAAGCGGCGCCGCCGGCGCTGCCGACGCCTGTACTCAAGGGCACGGCTGATCCGTACGGCATCCTGATCACCGGCATCGGCGGCACCGGCGTCGTCACCGTCGGCCAGATCCTGGCGATGGCGGCCCACGTCGAAGGCAAGGGCGCGATCGTGCTCGACATGAGCGGCCTGGCCCAGAAGGGCGGCCCGGTCATGTCGCACGTGCGCCTGGCCGACCAGCAGGCCGACCTGCATTCGACCCGCGTGGGCACCGGCAGCGCCGATCTCGTGATCGGCTGCGACCTGATCGTCACCGCCAGCCGCGACGCCCTGTCGCGCATGGGCGAGGGACGCACCTATGCGGCCATCAACTCGACCGGCTCCTCGACCGCCGCCTTCATCAAGAACCCGGACTGGCAGTTCCCGGGCGCCAGCTCGAAGGGCGAGATCGTCAAGGCCTGCGGCGAAGCGAACACCGATTTCGTCGACGCCGGCCAGATCGCCACCGCGCTGATGGGCGACTCGATCGCCACCAATATGTTCATGCTCGGCTACGCCTGGCAAAAAGGCCAGGTGCCCTTGACGGAAGCGTCGATCATGAAGGCGATTGAACTGAACAACGTGTCGGTCGGCTTCAACAAGAGCGCCTTCACCTGGGGCCGCACGGCGGCGCACGACCTGGCTTCGGTGGTCAAGATGACCACGCCGGCCAAGGTCATCGAGTTCAAGCGCACCCAGACCCTGGACGACATCGTCAACAAGCGCGTCGAACTGCTGACCGCTTACCAGGACGCCGCCTACGCGCAGCAGTACAAGGACTTCGTCGAGCAGGTGCGCGCGGCGGAACTGAAGCTGGGCAAGGGCACGCGCATGAGCGAGGCGGTCGCGCGCTACTACTACAAGCTGATGGCGTACAAGGACGAGTATGAAGTGGCGCGCCTGTACACCAATGGCGCCTTCGCCGAGAAGATCGCCGGCATGTTCGAGGGCGACATCAAGCTCAAGTTCCACCTGGCGCCGCCGCTGCTGGCCAAGCATGACGCCAAGGGCCAGCTGATCAAGCAGGAGTTCGGCCCGTGGATGATGAAGGCGTTCGGCGTGCTGGCCAGGTTCAAGGGCCTGCGCGGCGGCCCGCTCGACATCTTCGGCTACACCGCCGAGCGCAAGATGGAGCGCGCGCTGATCAAGGAATACCGCGACACGGTCGGCGGCCTGCTGGCGAAACTGAATGCGGAGAACCTGTCGCAGGCGGTGGCCATTGCCAGCATCCCGGAAGACATCCGCGGCTACGGCCACGTGAAGGAGCGCCACCTGAAGGCGGCCAAGCAGAAGGAAGCCGCGCTGCTGGCGGCCTTCGATGCACCGGGCGCCACCCGCGCTGCATAAACTGCAAACATGAGTAGAATGATAGGCCTGCCGCAAGCATGGCGGTTCCGTCCAACGGGTATCAAATCAAGGAGTCACGCAATGTCAGGCAAAGCAATCGGCACCTTCCAGGTCAAGATGGCCCCGCCGCCGGCGGGCGAGGGCGTGGGCCGCACCGCGGTCGGCCGCATGATGATCGACAAGCAATACAGCGGTGACCTGAGCGGTATCGGCCAGGGCGAGATGCTCTCGGCCGGCAACCCGGCGGCCGGCTCGGCGTCCTACGTCGCCATCGAGCACGTCACCGGCACCCTGGACGGCCGCGCCGGCAGCTTTGCCCTGCAGCACGCCGGCACCATGCACAAGGGCGAGCACGACCTGCAAATCCGCGTCGTGCCGGGCTCCGGCACCGGCGACCTGGAAGGCATCACCGGCTCGCTCAAGCTCGACATCGTCGACCGCGTCCACCACTACGTGCTTGATTACCAATTCGCCTAATCTCGTTACAGTCCGTTGCAATTGGCTGAGGCGAAGCCGACTATAATCGGCGCCATGAAATTCGCCCCGCTCGCCGTCGCCGCCTGCATGCTGTTCGCCCTCGCCCTCGCCGGCTGCGGCGGCGGTGGCGCGCCTGCGGCGGTCGAGTCCCCGGCGCCGGTACCCGTGCCGCCGCCCGACCCCAAGCCCGATCCGGTTCCCGAAGTGCCGCCGCCGGTGGAAACGCCGTTCGAAATCATGCTCAGGCACTTCAATCGCTGCGAAACGCCGCGCACCGGGCTTGGTGCGTCCGGCTACGCCTTCCCTGACCAGCAAGGCACGCTCGCCGATGAACTGATCTTCCTCGGCACCTGGCTCGACGACTCCTATCTTTGGTACAGGGAATTGCCGGTTGTCGACTGGCGCCAGTTCAATGATCCCGTCGCCTATTTCAAGGTGCTCAAGACGACCGCGCTGACCGCGTCCGGCCAGCCCAAGGACAAGTACCACTTCACCTACGACAGCGAGCGCTGGGAAGAGCTGCAGACGCGCGGTTCATCGACCGGCTATGGCGTGGCATGGGCACGCACCAGCGTCACCGTGCCGCGCCTGTGGTTCGCCACCGTGATCGAGCCCGGCTCGCCGGCCGACGCGGCCGGCCTGCGCCGGGGCGACCAGTTGCTCGAAATCGACGGCATCGATTTCCAGAATGCCGCAGGACAAGCCGATGTGGCGGCCATCAACGCCGCGTTGTCGCCTGCGGCCGCCGGCCTCACGCATCACTTCAAGGTGCTGCGCGCCGGGGCGCCGGTGGCCGTGCCGCTGACGTCGGCGAAGGTCAGCGCGCTGCCGGTCAAGAACGCGAAGGTGATCGACGACGGCGGCCGCAAGGTCGGCTATCTGAACTTCGCCTCGCATAACGCGGTGTCGGAGCGCCTGCTGATCGAAGCGATGACCGGCTTCAGGGACGCCGGCGTGGACGACCTGGTGCTGGACATGCGCTACAACGGCGGCGGCCTGCTGTTCGTCGCCAGCGAGCTGGCCTACATGATCGCCGGTCCCGCGGCGACGGCGAACAAGGTGTTCGAGCGCCCCCTATACAATGACAAGGCCAAGCCGCATGCCCCGATCATGTTCCGCAGCGAGGCATGGGGCTACCGCACGCCGCAGCCGGCCACCGCCGGCGCGCCGCTGCCCACCCTCGGCCTGCGCCGGGTAACCGTGCTGACGACGGCGGGCACCTGCTCGGCCAGCGAGTCGGTCATCAACAGCTTGCGCGGGGTCGATGTCGAAGTGATCCTGGTCGGCGGCGCGACCTGCGGCAAGCCGTACGCATTCACCCCGGTCCCCAACTGCGGCACGACCTATTTCGCGATCGAGTTCCAGGGCGTGAACCAGAAGGACTTCGGCGACTATGCCGACGGCTTCGCGCCGACCTGCCGCGCATCCGACGACCTCTCACGCGAACAGGGCGATCCTGCGGAAGGCATGCTGGCCATGGCCCTGGCGCGCCAGCGCACCGGCGCCTGCCCGGCGAACGCAGCAGGCCTGCGCGCCAGCGCCGTGTCGCTGCTGCCGGTGCGTTCGCCGGTCGAGGAAATCGCCATCCACCAGCGCTGACCAGCCAGGCCGCATAACACGCGATCTGGCGCAAAAATATTGCACAAAAGGCACACAAGCTTGGCCGGACACCATAGAATTACTAAGCGGTAACTTTTGCTTCTTAGTTAAACTATGGGAGACCGATCATCGACGCTGTCCATCCTGTGCAATCCGCCGAACTGGCGGCGTTGCTGACCAAGCCCACGGGCTCCTACAAGAACAGCGCGCGCCTTGCGGTGGCCGGCCTGCTGTTATTTGTCTCCCTCTATTTCGCCCTGGCGGGCTGGTTCCTCTACACCGCCTATCGCGTGTTCTTCCATGGCGCCGGTGCTTCGCTCGGCTTCTGGGCCTATATTGTCGCCGTCTGCGCCGTGTTCATCGGCGCGTTCATGCTGAAGGCGATTTTCTCGGTGAAGAACGCCACGCCTGACGGCCTGCACGAAGTTACGCCGCAGGACCAGCCGACCCTGTTCGCCTTCCTGTTTGAGCTGGCCGACGCCGCCGGCGCGCCGCGCCCGCATAAGGTGTATCTGTCGGCGCGGGTCAATGCGGCGGTGTTCTACGACCTGTCGCTGTTCAACCTGATCTTCCCATCGAAGAAGAACCTCGAGATCGGGCTGGCGCTGGTCAACGCGCTGTCGCTGGGCGAGTTCCGCGCCGTGCTGGCGCACGAATTCGGCCACTTCGCCCAGCGGTCGATGGCGGTCGGGCGCTGGGTCTATGTGGCGCAGCAGATCGCCAATCACCTTGTCACCCGGCGCGACAGGCTGGACGATTTCCTGGTCACCCTTGGCAACATCGACCTGCGCATCCGCGCCGTGGTGGCGCTGGTGCAGCTGGTGGTGTGGTCGATCCGCTCGCTGGTGGAATCGGCGTTCAACGTCGTGATCCTGATGCAGCGCGCCTTGTCGCGCGAGATGGAGATGCAGGCGGACCTGGTGGCGGTGTCGCTGACCGGCAGCGACGCGCTGGTCCACGCCCTGCACCGGATGCAGGGCGCAGACGACGCCTGGGACCGCGCCCTGAACTTCATGTACGGCCAGCAGAGCGGCGGCAAGGCGACGCGCGACGTATTTGCCGTGCAGAGCCACATGGTGCAGCGGATGGGCGCCATCCTCAACGACGACAGCTATGCGCAGGTGCCGGCCTTGCCTGAGCAGGGCCGCGATGCGCATCGCATCTTCAAGGCGGACATGGCCCAGCCGCCCCGCATGTGGCTGACCCACCCGCTGAACCACGAGCGCGAGGCCAACGCCAAGCGCATTTATGTACCGGCTGCGATCGATCCGGCCAATGCCTGGTCGGTATTCGACAAGCCGGCCGCGCTGCGCGAGGAAATGACGGCGCGCCTGCTCGGCGAGAGCGAAGCGAAGGCGGTCGAACTGGAGGAATCGCTGAAGGAACTGGGTTCCCAGTTCAAGCGCGAGCAGTATCACCGCCGCTACTGCGGCATCTACTTTGGCCGTACGCTGACCCGCCATGCGAATGCGATGCGCACGCTGCGCGATCCCGCCCACAAGGCTAGCCTGGATGGGGCGGCTGCGCTATATCCATCCTCGCTGACGCAGGACATGCAATTGCTGCGCGGCCTGAATGACGAGACGGGCCAGTTGCAGGCCCTGATCGCCGGCGTGGCGCAGGCGGCGGGCGGCACGGTGCGCCTGCGCGGCGTGGACTACAAGAAGAAGGACTTGCCGGCGGCATTGGCGCGGGTGCGGGCCGAGGCAGACGAAGTGACCGGGCGGCTGCGCGCCCATGATTTTCTGTGCCGCAGCTGGCACCAGGGCGCTGCCGCGGCCATGGACGGGGGCTGGCAGCCCTACCTCGACGGCTTGCTGAGTGTGATCCACTACGCCGAACACACCAGCGCCAATGTCGACGACGCGCACGGCTTGATGCAAAACACGCTGGCGGTGGAAACGGCGCTGCGCACGGTGAAGGCGGAGGGCGTGTCGCGCATTGTCATGCAGGCCAATGAACTGCACTATGTGATGGAGCAGGTGTATGCGAAGGCGAGCCAGCTCACCCTCGACAGTGCGCTGGCCGAACGGCTTGAAGCGAGCGGGAACTGGGCCGGCATGCTGGGCGAATTCAAGCTGCCGCTGGCGGGAAGCGAGAACATCAACGAGTGGCTGGATGCCTTGCGCGGCTGGCTGGGCCACATGGAAGGCTGCCTGTCGTCGCTGCGCAGCGCCGCCCTCGAGCAGCTGCTGCTGACCGAGATGAAGATCGCCCGGGCGGCGCGCCAGCAAGTGGCGCCCGAAGCGGCGCCGGCCCCATCGAAGGTGCCGGCCGAGTATCCGATCCTGATCGCCGGCAGCGAGCGGGAACGGCAAACGCGCCTTGGCTGGTGGGCGCGCTTCCAGCGCGCCGATGGCCTGCTGCCGGGCGCGGCGCGGCTGCTGGCCGCTGGCGCCATCGTCGGCATGGTGCTCGGTGCGGGCAGCCTCGGCGACAATGTATTGCCGGGATTTGCGGAAAGCGCGGGCAGCCTGATCGGAAACAAGCCGACCATCATGGCCGTGAATGGCCTGGCCGTGACGGTCGATGTCAGCGTCGATGGCGCCAGCGTCATCATGCCGCCGCACAGCACCCACGCCTTCGCCGTTGATGCGCTGGGCAAGCACCGGATCCAGGCGCGCATTCCCAATGGCGACGCGATCGAGTCCTTCGATGCCGAGGCCTCGCCCGGCCAGCACCCGGTGTACAACGTCGCCGGCGCCACGGTGCTGATGCAATGGACCGCCGTGTACGGCACGGCGGCGCCGGTCCCGGACAAGCTGCTCGGCGCTCCGCGCTGGCTCGGCGACTCCGCGATGCACCGGTTCACCGCGCCGCCCAAGACCCTCAGCCAGCGCGCCGGCCACTACCAGACAGTACTCGAGCATGCAGCGCAGCTGCATCCGGCGCGCCAATTGGCGCTGATCCCGGACCCGAAAGAGCGCACCCGCATGGCGCTCGTGCACGCGCGCTGGGACCGCACCTCCGATCCGCACACGCTCAACTGGATGCAGGTCGCCGCGGCCCAGCCTGGCATTGCCGATGTCGTGGCGCAGCGGCTGCAAGTGGCGCCGCACGATGTCATACTCAGGCGGGCCGAGTATGACAGCAGCGACCCTGTACGCCAGGCGGCCCTGTGCACCCGCGCCGGCATGATGGCCGCCGACGCGCCGGATGACCCGGACCTGGCCTACCTGGCGATCCGCTGCATCAAGGGCGCCAAAGGCGAGCAGAAGTTGCGCCAGGCGTATGCGCGCTGGCCGGAGAATGCCTGGCTTGCCAACGCCGTTGCTTACGCTTCCCTGCATTCCAAAGATTGGCCGAAGGCGCTTCCGGAACTGGAGGTCGTCAGCCGCGCCATGCCCGCACTGGCGGAAGAGTCGAACCTGATGATCGCGCGCCTGCGCCGTTTCGGCAATCCGCAGGCCGATCTTTCGGCACTGCTGCCTGAATCCGTGCAGCTGCAAGCCCTGGTCAACCTCGAGAAGGGCGACGGTCCCGCCGATTCGCCCGGACGTGCCTACGCCGTGCTGGCGACCGGTGCGCTGGCCAACGCGCTGGCCTCGGCGATGGGGGATGATTTCAGGGAGGCGCATGTGCTGCGGCTGGTCGCCGCTTCCGATGGCGCGAGCTTCGATTCGGCGAAGCGCGCTCTTGCCTTACCGATCGACAAAGGCATGGACGCGACGACCGCGTGGACCAGCATGGCGCTGGCGCTCAAGACCGGCGCCGACGCCCGGCCTTACCTGGAAGCGGCAAAGTCGCACAGCGGCCCCTATCACGGCGCGATCGCGGCATTCCTGGCCGATGTGAACGCGCACAAGGACTTGAGCGCGGCCGAGCGCAAGCTTGACGGCGTGCCGCCCGACCAGCGCGCATGCGCCTACAGCGCCGGCCTGGTGCTTGCGGGCCAGAAGGCGCCGCCGGCGTGGCGGCAGGCCGTGCGCCGCTTGCTGTTTGCGTCGGAACGGCCGTACTTCAGCTAGGGCGGAATAAACGGGGGCAGCCATCGCCGCGGACGAAACACGACTATAATTTCCGGCTGCCGCGCCACGAGCGCGGTACTTACAAACCTGCCGGAGTCTTATCCATGATTCGTCCCGCCTTGCTGCTTGCCCTGCTGTCCGCCATTCCCCTCGCCCACGCGGCGCCCGATCTGGTCACCGTGTCCGAACGTTCCGGCTTCACCGCCACCGGGCGCTACGACGAAGTCATCAAGCTGTGCGCGGCGTTCCAGCAGGCTTATCCGAAGCAGGTCAAGTGCATCGACTTCGGCGTCACGCCCGAAGGCCGTCCGATGAAGGCGCTGGTCGTTACCCGCACCGGCGCGTTCACCGCCAAGGCGGCGCAGGCGCGCCAGCTGCCGGTGGTGCTGGTACAGGGCGGCATCCACGCCGGCGAGATCGACGGCAAGGACGCCGGCTTCCTGGCCCTGCGCGAGGTGCTGGAGAACCGCGCCGCGCCTGGTAGCCTCGACAAGCAGGTGCTGCTGTTCGTCCCGGTGTTCAACGTCGACGGCCACGAACGCTTCAAGGCCTGGAACCGCCCCAACCAGCGCGGCCCGGTCGAAATGGGCTGGCGCACGACGGCGCAGAACTTCAACCTGAACCGCGACTACGTCAAGGCCGATGCGCCCGAGATGCAGGCGATGCTGGCGCTGGTGAACGAGTGGGACCCGCTGGCCGCGGTCGACCTGCACGTGACCAACGGCGCCAAGTTCGAGCACGACGTGTCGATCCAGGTCGAGCCGGTGCACTCGGCCGATGCGGCCCTGCGCGAGGCAGGTCGCGCATTCCGCGACCAGGTGCTGGCCGACATCGGCAAGCAGGGTTCGATCCCGCACGCGTTCTACATGTCCTTCGTCGAGAACGACAACCCGGCTTCCGGCTTCGCCGACAGCGTATCGGAACCGCGCTTTTCGACAGGCTACTTCCCGCTGCGTAACCGCATGGCGATGCTGGTCGAGACGCACGCATGGAAGGACTACCCGACCCGCGTGCGCATCACGCGCAACACCGTGGTATCGGTGCTGAACCAGGTGGCCGAACATGGCGCCGCATGGCGCAAGACGGCGCTGGCGGCCGATGCCCGCGCCGCCAAACTGGCCGGCGCGCCGGTGGCGCTGACGTACAAGACCACCGACAAGGCGCGCATGATCGACTTCCGCGGCTATGAGTACACGCGCACGAAGTCCGACGTGTCGGGCATCATGATGACGCGCTACGACGAAAGCAAGCCGCAGATCTGGACCGTACCGCTACGCGACGAGATCGTACCGAACCTGGAAGTGAAGGCGCCCGCCGCCGGTTACGTGGTCCCTGCCGCACACGCGGCAACGGTGGGCGCGAAGCTGCGCCAGCACGGCATCGCTTACCGGGTGCTGGGCGCGGCGCAGGACGGGCTCGACACCGAGACCTTCCGCGCCGACAAGGTGACCCTCAGCCCGCGTTCGTTCGAATCGCACCAGACGCTGGCCGTGCAGGGCGCCTGGAAAAAGGAAGCGCGCGCGGTCGCGAAGGGATCGCTGTTCGTGCCGATCGCGCAGGTCAAGGCGCGGCTGGTGATGGCGATCCTGGAGCCGCAGGCGCCCGACTCGCTGCTGGCCTGGGGGGTATTCAACAACCACTTCGAGCGCAAGGAGTACATGGAGGAGTATGTGGCCGAGGAAGTCGCGCGCGAGCAGATGGCGGCGGATCCGGCGCTGGCCGCCGAGTTCAAAAAGAAGGTGGAGAGCGACGAATCGTTCGCCAAGAACGGCCACGCGCGCCTGGACTTCTTCGCGCGCCGCCATTCGTCGTGGGACGAGCGCTGGAACTTGTATCCGGTGCTGCGCACGAACGGCGAACCGAAGTAGGCCGCTGGCGGCGCGTGCGGGGCTTTCATCGAGACCTGGGCGCTGTTGCCTCCTCATGATTGTCACCTGCGCCTGATGATCCACGTCGAACGACTGGCCAGCGCAAGCGAGGCCGGCGAACTTGTCGGCGAGGCGATCTCCAGCCTCGTGGCGAGAGATCGCCAGGATCGCGCGCGAGTCTCACGATCATCGGCTGGGTGGCACTGTGGCGGCCGATACAGATCTTCCTGTACGACTGGTGGCCGCTAAAGCGGCGCATCAAGGTATTCGAGAACCTGCGTTTTGCCCGCGTGAGCGCGGTGCAGGCCTGAGTGGCCGCGCCGCGCCGTCGATGCCGGACCGCTTGCCCGCAAGCTGAAGGCGGATCTGCTTCTCGATTTCCACAATGGTGAACAGGGCAATTCCCGCGCCGATGACCAGCAGGCCGTCCAGGAGGGACATGGCGCGCGTGTCGAACAGCGCCTGCAGCGGCGGCAGATACGTAATGCTCGACTGGGCCACGGTGACGACGGCGATCGTCGCCCACACTGCTTTGGTTCCGCGCACCGCGCGCCAGGTCAACGATGTGCCGTAGATGTTGCGAATGAAAAAGAGGTGGAAAATCTCCATCACCACCAGGGTATTGAGTGCCATGGTCCGCGCCAGTTCGACCGGGTAGCCCCGCTCGATCGCGTAGCTGAAGATCCCGAACACACCGCCCAGGAAAAGCAGTGCGACGAGCACGATGTGCCACGCCAGCACCGGACTGATCAACGCTTCGGTCCGCGCCCGCGGCGGCCTGCGCATCGTGTTTTCCTCGGTGGGCTCGAAGGCCAGCGCGATGCCGAGTGTCGATGCCGTGATGAGATTGACCCACAGGATCTGAATCGGGGTGACCGGGAGCGTCATGCCGAACAGCAGTGCCGCGACAATGGTGGCCGCTTCGCCGGCGTTGGTCGGCAAGGTCCAGCTGATGACTTTCTTGATGTTGTCGTAGACCGTACGGCCTTCGCGCACGGCGGCGACGATCGAGGCGAAATTGTCGTCGGCGAGCACAAGCCTGGCCGCTTCCTTGGCCGCTTCGCTGCCCTTGCGCCCCATCGCGATGCCCACATCGGCGCGCTTGAGCGCCGGGGCGTCGTTGACGCCGTCGCCCGTCATGGCCACCGTCTCTCCTTGCGCCTGCAGCGCCGCCACGAGGCGCAGTTTATGTTCGGGGCTGGTTCGCGCGAAGATGTCGCATTCCAGCGCCGCCTGCTGCAGCGCCGCGTCGTCCATGCGGTCGAGGTCGGCGCCGGTGAGCACCCACCTATGCTGCGCCAGTCCCACCTGCTTGCCGATCGCGGCCGCGGTGCTGGCATGGTCGCCCGTGATCATCTTCACGCGGATACCGGCGTCGTGGCATTGGGCGATCGCAGCGATGGCCTCGGGACGGGGCGGATCGATCATGCCGACCATGCCGAGCAGAGTGAGGCCGCCGGCGACATCGCTGTGCTCCAGCACGGTCGTGGTGCGGGCCACCGGCAGCATGGCCAAAGCGAGCACCCGTTGCCCCTGGCCGGCGACCTGCGCGGCCAGCCGCTCCCAGCGGGCCCGGTCGAGGGGCTCGCGCGCCGCGCCCGGGCTGCGCTGCCCGCCGCACATCTCCAGCACGCGCTCGGGCGCCCCCTTGACATACACGAGCGCATGGTGCTCGTGATCGTGGTGCAGCGTCGCCATGAAGCGATGCCGGGCATCGAAGGCGATGGCATCGGTCCGGGGCCACGCGCGCCGCGCGCGCTCGACCTGCACCCCGATCTTGCCGGCGAAGGCGAGCAGCGCGCCTTCCATCGGGTCCCCTTCGACCGTCCAGGCCGCATCTCGATTGCGCAGCGCGGCGTCGTTGCACAGGGTGGCCGCCAGCGCCAGTTCGTCGAGGATCGCGTAGTCCGCGGCGTCGACCTTCGCTTCATCCAGGCGCAGCACCCCCGCCGGGGCATAGCCGTCGCCGTCCAGCGTAAAGACGTGGTCGCGCGTGATGACCGTGGTCACCGCCATTTCATTGTGCGTCAGCGTGCCGGTCTTGTCGGTACAAATGACCGACACCGCGCCGAGGGTTTCGATGGCAGGCAGGCGCCGTACGATAGCGTTGCGGCGCGCCATGGCCTGGACGCCGATCGCCAGCGTGATTGTCATGATCGCTGGCAAGCCTTCGGGAATGGCCGCGACCGACAGGCCGACGACGGCCATGAAGATGTCCGCGAATGCATGGTGGCCGGCGAAATAGCCGTGCAGAAGGAGCATGGGGGCCACCAGCAGGATCAGGCCGGTCAGCCACCGGGACAGCAGCCCCATCTGTGTCACGAGCGGTGTCGTCACGGCCTCGACCTGCGTCAGCATGCCGCTGATCCTGCCGATCTGCGTGTTGGCGCCGGTCGCCACCACCACCCCCAGTCCCTGGCCGGTGGCGACGATGGTGCCGGCAAAGAGCATGCAGGCCCGGTCCCCCAGGGCCGCATCGGCGGGCACGGGCGCGCAGTGCTTGTCGACGGTGGCCGATTCGCCGGTGAGGATCGCCTCCTGGACCGACACGGCGTGCGCGGCCAGCAGGCGCAGGTCGGCGGGCACCTTGTCGCCCGCTTCCACCAGCACGATGTCGCCGGGAACCAGGGCCTCGCCCGGCACGCTCATGCGCTCGCCGCCGCGCAGCACGGTCGCCACCGGCGCGAGCATCTGGCGGATCGCCGCCATCGCCTGCTCGGTCTTGCCTTCCTGGACAGTGCCGATGACGGCATTAACCAGCACAACGGCGAGGATGACCGCGCTGTCGATCCAGTGCTGCAGCAGCGCGGTAATCAGGGCGCAGGCGATCAACACGTAGATCAATGCATTGTTGAACTGCCGAAAGAAGACGATCCAGGGACGCGGCGGGACGGGCGTCGGCAGGCGGTTCGGTCCAGCCTGCGTCGCCCGGCGCGCCGCTTCCTCCGGGGCCAGGCCGGCCGGGTCGGCGTGCAGCGCTTCGAGCACCCGCTGCGGCGAGTCGGCGTGCCACTGTGCGCCGGGCCCGATCGTCATGGCGTTGCTCGGTCGATGGATGCGGGGGCAGGCGCGCAGGGCATATTGCCTATTTGACCAGCGTGACCGGCACGTCCGCCAGATGCACGACCCGGCTGGCGACCGAACCGATCATGAAGTTGGCGGCGGGGCCCATGCCGCGCGTGCCGATGACCACGCCCTGGCATCCCGACTCGCGCACCTGGGCGGCGATTTCCCTGGCCGCGT
The DNA here is from genome assembly GCA_036676245.1 of Massilia sp. GTDB lineage: Bacteria > Pseudomonadota > Gammaproteobacteria > Burkholderiales > Burkholderiaceae_D > Telluria_A. The sequence continues at coordinate 24,026 of JAKFDH010000139.1, forward strand.
CGCCGACACGGCAGCGGATCCGGTAAGCGATCCCGGCGTCATCCAGGATGCGCCGCGCCGGCGCGAACACGCGTTCGGCCTCTTGCGGGCACAAGCGCGTCAAGTCCTCGGGAGACAGCGCGTTCCGCGGCGACGTGAAGGTGACAGGGTCGAGCACATGGAGCAGTTCAAGTTCCCAGCCACGGTTGTCGCGCACCTCGCCGGCGGCATACTGGACGGCGCGCAGCGCATTCTCCGATTTATCGCAAGCGACGAGTATCTTTTTCATGATGGCTACCTCGGTTCAGGGGAAGTCGCCTGGTGGGGGCCGTCTCTTGACGAGCGCGGCACACGGCAGCGCGAACGCTGTAGAGCATGCGAACGCGGGGCTCGACGGATTCATGGTAGGGGTGAACGGCTATCGGTTTCCTTGATCTGAATCAAAGGTCGCGGAATAGCAGGCCGTGCCGGTTTCCGGCCGCACGGCCACGGCCACGGCCGGGCCCGGCGCGAGAGGCGCACTGCCCATTCGCGACATTTCGACTTGCCTGTGGCAAGGCCGTCGCCTGCGCCGATTCCCGTCTAGTGCTGCTGCAGCGGAATGGTCCCGAACGTGCCTGGCGTCGAACATGGCTCCTCGTCGAACGCGATATCGCCCAGCGGGCTGGCCACGCCGTCCGCCTTGATGTCCTTGAAGCCGAACAGGTCCTTGTCCATCAGGTGCGAGGGCACCACCGTCGACAGCGACGAGAAGATGCTCTCCACGCGGCCGGGGTATTTCTTCTCCCATTCGCGCATCAGGCCCTTGATCTGCTTGCGCTGCAGGTTTTCCTGCGAGCCGCACAGGTCGCAGGGGATGATCGGGAACTGCTTGACCTCGGCGTAGCGGGTCGAATCTTCTTCCTTCACGTAGGCCATCGGGCGGATCACCATGTGCTTGCCGTCGTCGGACACCAGCTTGGCCGGCATGCCCTTGAGCTTTCCGCCGAAGAACATGTTCAGGAAGAAGGTTTCGAGGATGTCGTCGCGGTGGTGGCCGAGCGCGATCTTGTTGCAGCCGAGTTCGTCCGCCACGCGGTACAGGATGCCGCGGCGCAGGCGCGAGCACAGCGAGCAGGTGGTCTTGCCTTCCGGGATCAGGCGCTTGACGATGCTGTAGGTGTCCTGGTTCTCGATGTGGAACGGTACGCCGAGCTTGGTCAGGTAGGCCGGCAGGATGTCGGCCGGGAAGTTCGGCTGCTTCTGGTCGAGATTGACGGCGATGATGTCGAAACTGATCGGCGCGCGTTCGCGCAGGGTCAGCAGGATGTCGAGCAGGGCGTAGCTGTCCTTGCCGCCGGACAGGCACACCATCACCTTGTCGCCGTCCTCGATCATGTTGAAGTCGCCGATGGCCTGGCCGACCAGGCGGCACAGGCGCTTGTGCAGCTTGTTGTTCTCGTAGGCGACCTTGTCGTCGCTACGCTCCATCACTTCGGCGTTCATACGTCATCTTTCATCTGGAACACTTCCACGCCGACGCCTTCGCAGTCGGGGTACACATCCGGCTTCATCGTCGACACGCGCGCGGCGCGCACCTGCGGATGCGCCAGCATCGCCTTGACGACGTCGTCGCACAGCGTCTCCTGCAGGTGCACATGGCCCTGCGCCATGCGGCGCGCGATCGTCTCGCGCATGAAGTCGTAGTCGACCACTTCGGCCAGGTGGTCGTCCTTCGGCGTCGACAGCGCCAGCGGAATGTACAGGTCGACATTGATCAGGACGCGCTGTTCGCCCTTCTTCTCGAAGTCGTGTACGCCGATGTTGATCATGACTTCGTAATTGCGCAGGAACAGCCGGCGGCAATCGCTCAGCTTTGGATGGGTCAGGGCGGACAACATATTCAACCTTTAAAGTGTTGGCAACAGGGCCGCGCTACGCACGGCACTGTCCCCCAACTTGTTATTAAGTGTTGGCAACAGGGCCGCGCTACGCACGGCACTGTCCCCCAACTTGTTATTAAGTGTTGGCAACAG
>JAKFDH010000140.1:0-25987 GCA_036676245.1 Massilia sp.
ATACCCCGCCACCTTGCGGCACACTCAGAGCGCCGTGTGGAGTAACACGCCCCCGTTCTGGAAAAAACGGGAATTTGAAGAAAAACCTTGACTGGTCAATACATATCAGGGTGGGTGAGCGCAAAGCGCGCTACCCACCCTACCCTCTCTTAAGTTACAGGTCGAAGCGCAGCTCCGCCGAATACGACCGCTGCGTATATGGATGAAACGCCCAGTACGTCGCATTGTTCAAATTATCCACCCCCAGCGCCGCGCTCCACTGCCTGCTGAAGCGATAGCGCAGCCGCACATCGGCCACCAGGAAATCCGACACGCCGGTATACGTATCCCCGTTGGTATCGCTGTTGTCCAAAGCGCTGAACTGCCTGCCGCTGTAGCGCACGCCCAAGGTCGCACTCCACACCTCGCCCGCGCGGTAACTGGCCAGCGCATTGGCGCGCCAGCGCGGCACGCGCGGCTGCCATTTGCCCACGCTGGCCGGCAGCGCGCGGTTCTCGACGATGATCGAATCGGCGAAGGTGACGCTCGCATTCATCGACAGCCCGTGCACCAGCACCCTGCCGAACTGCCCCGCCACCTCGACGCCGTTGGTGCGGATCCTGCCGACGTTCTGCACCGTGTTGACGGTGCTCGTCAGCGGCTGCGAATACAGCGCGTCGCGCGTCATCTCGTGGAAGCTGGTCAATCGCAGCACGCTGTCCGCGTCCATGCGTTCGGCCGTCAACTCGCCCGTCCATGAGCGCTCGGCGCGCAGATGCGGGTCGCTGTTGACGATCGCCCCATCGACCACCGATCCCTGGAACAATTCCGCCGCCGTCGGATTGCGCACCGCGCGGCCCAGCGAGGACCTGAAGGTCCACGCCTCGCCCGCCTGCCACGACAAGGCTGCCTTGGGCGACCACGCCGCCTCGCTGCGGGCGCCGAAGGCGAGCGGCAGCTTCGACGCTGCGCTCGCCAGCTCGCCCCCATACGCCTGCCAGCGTTCGGCGCGCACGCCGATGGTGCTTTTCCAGGCCGGGGCGAAATGCCAGCTGTCCTGCGCATACAGGCTTCGCAGGCGGGTATTGCCGTTGAAGATGGAGACCATGGCGGAAGGACCGCCCGCCAGCCAGTCGGCGCTGCCATCGACGCGGCTGCGCAGGCGCGCGCCGTCATCCTGGTAACCCAGCTCGACGATGTGTGCCGCGTCCGGACGCCAGATGCCCTTCAGCGCCAGCGTGTGCCAGCCGCTGCCCGCCATGTCGGTCAGGTTGCCGCGCCCGGCTCCATCGAGGCCGGCCACAGGCACTGTCGGCGTGCGCACCAGGTCGGTCGCGTAGTCGACCTTGCTGGCGGCGACTTCCCAGTCCCAACCGCCCTTGGCGTGACGCTTGAGCGACATGCCATGCATGCGGTGATCGAGCTTGCCGATGGTCGGCGCCAGGTCGGCCGCGCGCAGTTCATAACGCCGCCCTGCGATGTTGATGAAGTTGCCGGCATCGCCGCGATAAACCGGATTGCCGGCGCCGTCGCGCAGATAGCTTTCGCCGCCGCGGCGCGATTCGTTAGCCCACCAGCCGAGCGTGTAGCTGGCGTGCAGCGTCGGCGAGAAGGCGTAGGCCAGCTTGGCCTTGGCGTGGTCCTGCACCGTATGCGCCTGGCCGGTCGCGCCGAGGATCAGCCAGTCGCGCTTGGCCGGGTTCTTGCCGGCGATGGCGCCCGTGACCGGCAGGCCCGCTTTCGACGGCACGCCGCCCGATGCCAGCTTGGTGGCGAAGCTGACCGGCTGGCTGCGGCTGTCGAGCCGCGACACGTCGAGCCACCACGACAGCTTGCCGTGCCGGTTGCCGACCGAGGCGCTGCCCTGGCGGCCGCCGAAACGGTCGGCGCTGCCGTACTGGCGGAAGTCCTGGCTGAAGGCGCCCAGCTTGGCATGGGCTTCGAGCCCGCGCGGCATGCGGGTCTTGACGTCCACCACGGCGCCGGCCGAATTGCCCGGGTAGGCCGCCGAGAATGGCCCGTACAGCACGTCCACCCGCTCGATTTCCTCGGGCGAGACCAGGCCCCAGCGCGGCGCAAAGGCGGCGCCATTGCCGAGCAGGTTGGACAGCAGGATGCCGTCCGCATACACCAGCGATCGCGCGCTGTTGCCGGTGCCGGAAGCGCGGCTGGCCAGCACGGCGTGATCGTAGTCGCCGGCGTAGCGCTTGCGCACGTTCAGGCTCGGGAAATACTTGAGCGCGTCTTCGCTGTCGGTGGCGTTGAGCATCTGCTCGACCTGCTCGCCGCGGATGCTTTCGATCGTGGTCGGAATCTGCGTCGGCAGCGAACTGGGACGGCCGCCCTGCACCAGCACCAGCGGCATGCCTTGCGGCGCCTCATTCGCACAGGCGAGCGGAACCGTGCCGGCCAGCGCCAGCACCATGAATACGGGGCGCATCAGTGAAGGGGCGCTGCGGCGCCGGCCGGAACGGGACTGAAGCCGAGCGGCTTGACCGGCACTTGCAGCGTGGTGCTGCTGCGCTTTTTGTCCTTGCCTTCGGTGACCAGGGTCAGCGCGACGGTTTCGCCTTCCTTGAGCTGGCGCTTCAGTTTCATCAGCATCACGTGGTAGCCGCCGGAGGCCAGGTTCACGTTCTTGCCGGCGGGCAGGTCGATCGCGTCGACCTGCTGCATCCTCATCATGTCGCCCTTCATCGACATTTCGTGCAGTTCGCCGATGGCGGCCACCGGCGAACTGACCGCGACCAGGCGCGTATCCCTGTCCGAGCGCAGCACCATGAAGGCGCCGGTGCTTTTCTGTTGCGGCACGGTGGCGCGCACCCACGGCGCGGTGACGGCGAGGGTGTCGGCTGCGAACGCAGGAAGGGTGAAGCTGGCCGCAGCGGCCAGTGCGAGGACGAATTTTTTCATGGAGGTACTTTCAATGGAGTGCGTCATCGGCGGCGTACAAGCCGGCCGGCAGGGCTTGGCCCTGGCTTGGCGTTCGGATGCGCGGCAAGCTTGCCGCGCGCAGCTCAGGCGAGTGCGGGCGGTCCGCGCGGCGGCGCGGCGGACAGGGCGAGCAGCGGCTGCGGCGCGCGGTAGAACAGGAAGGGACGCAGTTCATTGCCACCAAAAATACCGAGGCCGGTGATAGCCGAAGGCAGCAGGCCGTGGGTGCCGGCGTGCGGCAGGCAGTAGCCGCAATGGTCCATCGAGCCGGCCTGGTCCGGGGCCTGCTGCTCATCGAGCGCGCCGGCGATGACGGCCAGGTCGGCCTGGCTGCGGTCGGCGCGGCAAATTTCCCAGGCGCCCGGATTGCCGGAAGCGGCGGCGAGCGCATGCGAAATCGACGGGGCAAGCGCGTTCATCAGGATCGCGAACACCGCGAGCCAGAGTTGCATGCGCCACCGGATCGATTTCAATTTCATGCCGGTATTATATTACGGCTTGGTCGTCTCGCGTTCGATCAGCACCGTCTCGCTGCTGTCGGTCAGGTAAATCTGGCCGTCCTGGATCGTGCACTGCAGCTGCATGTTGCGGTTGGCCATCTTCTCCAGCTGGGCGCTGGCTTCGGCCGGGATGTTGACGATGCTGAGATTCTTCGCGCGGTCGAGCTTGTTGGCGATCTGCTTGTACCAGATATGGCTGGTCGCGCTGTAGGTATACACGACCACCTTCTCCGAACGCCCGCAAGCCTTCATCAGGCGCTTGTCGTCCGGCTGCCCGACTTCGATCCACAGCTCGATCGCGCCGGTCAGGTCTTTCTGCCACAGGTCCGGCTCGTCGGTGTCGAACAGGCCCTTGGTGAAGGTCAGCGCCTCGTTGGCGTGGATCGCGAAGGCGAGCAGGCGGATCATCATGCGCTCGTCGGTTTCGGACGGGTGGCGCGCCAGGGTCAGCAGATGGGTCTGGTAGTAATTGCGGTCCATGTCCGCGATCTGCAGTTCCGCCTTGTAGATTGTTGCTTTGAGTGCCATTGCAGCGTGTGCCTTTAGTGTTGCTTATTTAAATACGACAGTCTTGTCGCCGTTTTGCAGGATCCGGTGTTCGACGAACCATTTGACCGCGCGCGCCAGCACCACGCACTCGACGTCGCGTCCGATCGCGGTCAGCGTCTCCGGGTCCATCGCATGGTCGACGCGCTCGACATCCTGCTCGATGATCGGACCTTCGTCCAGGTCGCCGGTAACGAAGTGCGCGGTCGCGCCGATCAGCTTGACGCCGCGCTGGTGCGCCTGGGCGTAGGGCTTGGCGCCCTTGAAGCTGGGCAGGAAGGAATGGTGGATATTGATCGCCTTGCCCTTCATCGCCTCGCACAGGCCGGGCGACAGGATCTGCATGTAGCGCGCCAGCACCACCAGGTCGATCTTGTGGGTCGCCATCAGGTCCAGCACGCGCGCTTCCTGCGCCAGCTTGGCTTCTTCCGGCGCGCCGGCCGCCAGCGGCAGGTGGTGGAAGGGGATGTTGTAGCTGGCCGCGAGCTGGTAGAAATCCATATGGTTCGACACGATCGCCGGGATCTCGACCGGCAGCAGGCCGCTCTTGTAGCGGAACAGCAAGTCGTTCAGGCAGTGGCCGATCTTCGACACCATCAGCATCACGCGCGGCTTGACGTGCGCGTCGTGCAGCTGGCCGTCCATCTGCATCTGCCCGCACAGCAGCGCGAAGTCGGCGCGCAGCAAGGCGTCGCCGACGCTGCTGTCTTCGAGCGCGAAATGCACGCGCATGAAGAACAGGCGCGACTCGGCGTCGCCGAACTGCGCCGAATCGATAATGTTGCAGCCGCGCTCGGCAAGGAAGCCGGAAACGCGGTGCACGATGCCGCGCTGGTCGAGGCAGGACAGGGTCAGGATGTATTCAGGATGCGTCATGGTTTTCTGTGTGAAAGCGGTCGGGTCCTTCGAACCTGGCATTGTCGCATGCACAGGCGAAATATTCACCATTCAGAAAATAGCACGACCGTTCAAATTTCCGGTATAGTAGTCCGATTCCAACCTTTTCGAGGATGTTGCCATGACCACGACCGCATTGATCAACCAGCAATTCCGCCTGGCCGCCCGCCCTGTGGGCCTGCCGAAACGCTCGGACTGGCAGGAAGTGAGCGAGCCGCTGCGCGCCGCGGGCGACGGCGAGATCGTCGTCAAGACCCTGTACCTGTCGCTCGACCCGGCCATGCGCGGCTGGATGAACGATGTCCCGTCCTACATCCGCCCGGTGGCGATCGGCGAAGTGATGCGCGCCGGCGGCGTCGGCATCGTGGTCGAATCGAACTCGCCCAAATTCGCCGTCGGCGATTACGTGTCCGGCGGCACCGGCGTGCAGCGCTACTGGGTCGGCGCCGCCGACGACAAGACCGCGTCCTTCTTCAAGATCGACCCGCGCCTGGCGCCCTTGACCACCTGGATGAACACGCTCGGCATGCCGGGCATGACCGCCTACTTCGGCCTGATCGAAGCGGGCTTGCCGAAGGCCGGCGACACGGTGGTCGTGTCGGGCGCGGCGGGCGCGGTCGGCATGACGGTCGGCCAGATCGCCAAGCACCTCGGCTGCCGCGTGGTCGGCATTGCCGGCGGCAAGGACAAATGCGATTTCGTCGTCAATGAATTGGGCTTCGACGCCTGCATCGACTACAAGGGCGGCTCGGTCAAGGATGGCCTGAAGGAACATTGCCCAAAAGGCGTGGACGTCTACTTCGACAACGTCGGCGGCGACATCCTCGACACCGTGCTGACGCGGCTGGCGATGCGTGCGCGCATCGTCATCTGCGGCGCCATTTCGCAGTACAACAATACCGCCCCGGTCAAGGGCCCGGCCAACTACCTGTCGCTGCTGGTCAAGCGCGCGCGCATGGAAGGCATCGTCGTGTTCGACTATGCCGACCGCTACCACGAAGCCGTGGCCGTGCTGGCCAAATGGATGAAGGAAGGCACGTTCAAGAGCAAGGAAGACGTCGTCGACGGCTTCGACACCTTCCCCGAAACCTTGCTGATGCTGTTCGAAGGCAAGAACTTCGGCAAGCTGGTGCTGAAGGTCGCCGACGCCTGAGTTCCCCCCCTATCCCCCTGGGACGTAGGGCGGAAGAGGCGGAACGCCGACATCCGCCATGCTTGCGCCGCGTTGACGCATGCATGGCGGATCTCGGCGTTCCGCCTCTTCCGCCCTTGGTATCGACGATAGCCTTGCGCCAACCGGCCCCCGCCCCACATTCCCGGAACTTGCCGATTTAAACAGCGGTCTACCTCTTGCTCATCCGAGCATATCGAAATGTCCTTTTCGAGGTGACCATGCAAGCATACGCACACAACACCGCCCTCCGATCGCACCTGGACAACCAGGTCAGCTTCATTACCGAATTTACCCACAAGACCTACGACGCCCTGCGCCGCCTCAGCGAAATCAACCTGCGCCTGGCGCAGCAGCTGCTCGAAGACTCGGTCGACACCGGCCGCGCCATGCTCAATTGCACCGATCCCTTCCAGGCCGGCGCCGCCGCCATGCGCCAGGCCGAGCCGGTCGCGCGCCACCTGCGCAGCTACCAGGAAGAGCTGTTGCGCGTGCTCACCGGCACCCAGTCCGAATTCGTGCGCACGGCCGAGAGCCGCATGCCCGAGGCTGGCCGCAGCGCGCTGGCCGTGGCCGACGAATTCGCGCGCAACGCCGCCGAAGCGAGCGAAGCCTTCATGACACGCCACTAGCCGGGAGAGCGCCATGCCGCAACACGACCTACCGAAAAGCGCGGGCAGCGACGCGCTCGAACTGCTCAAGGCCGACCACGAGAAGGTCCTGGCCCTGTTCCGCGAATTCGAAACCCTCAAGGGGAACAACGACGAGGACGAGCGCAAAGCCTTCCTCATCGACGAGATCTGCTACGAGCTGACGGTGCACACGATGATCGAGGACGAGATCTTCTACCCGCTGCTGCGCATCGCCATCGACGACGACGAGATGCTCGACGAAGCCGAGGTCGAACACGCCGGGGCGCGCGACCTGGTCAGCCAGCTCGAAGTCATGTACCCGGGCGACGAGCACTTCGACGCCACCGTCACCGTGCTGGGCGAGGAAGTCGCGCACCACATCGAAAAGGAAGAGACGGACATCTTCAAGGCCGCGCGCAAGGCCGGCCTCGATCTCGACGATATCGGCGAGCAGTTGCTTGCGCGCAAGGAGGAACTCGACGATGACCTGAACTCGCCCGCCACCGCGCTCGACGCGATCGCGCCGCGCGACATGCGCCGCGCCCCGCGCTCGCCGAACTAAATCCTGCCCCACTTCTCTAACCCACGGGCGCAACCAAGAGCGGCGCGCCTTGGGGTTCCACCATCGACGGGCACACAAGGAGATCGACATGGCGACTAGTAAAGAGAGCAGCAGCAAGACCAGCGGTGCAGGTGGCGCGCAAAAGGGCGGCAGCGGCAGCAGCCAGGGCCCGGCCAAGCGCGGCTTCGCCGCGATGGATGAAAACCAGCAGCGTGAGATCGCCAGCAAAGGCGGCCAGGCTGCCCACCAAAAAGGAACGGCGCACGAATTCGATTCGGAGGAAGCACGCCGTGCAGGCCAAAAAGGCGGCGAGGCGGTCAGCCGCAACCGCGAACACATGGCAGATATCGGCCGCAAAGGCGGCGAAAGCCGCCAGTCGGCCAACCGGGCCGCGCAATCGAAGTCTGGCGCGACCGACAACAAAGGCAACCGCAGCGGGAAGGACAACGAATAAGCGCCGGCGTCAAGGCGTGCCGTCGCATTCTTGTGTTGTGCCGGGCCCGGGGAATCCCGACCCGGCATTTTTTATGGTTAGATTCGTCCCTGCCTCGCAGGGACGCCGTTGGAGAGGACGATTAGTATTTTAACTTCACGAATTCGACCAGGCCCGCACCGCTACTGCCCCACGCTGAACGCCGCCCCTTCGTACTTCCCCTGGAACTGGTAGATGGTCTTGCCCGTCCAGCGCTGCGCCTCCAGGTTCAGCAGGTTGTACTGTGGCGTATCCTGCTTGTAGGCGTAGTTGCCGCCGATCGGTATCACCTTGGCGGTGCCCGCGCCGGCCACTTCCGACCGGTAGTAGCCCGACACCAGCACCGCAGCCAGCTTCGCGCCCGGCTCCAGCGACAGCTGCCAGCGCACCGGATCGTACGACGACAGCATCAGCACCAGCGGCAGCTTCGAGGGCAGCACGCGCACCTCGACCGCGCCCATCTTGCGCCCTTCGCGCGACGGCGGCAGGCCGGACGCGACGCCCTGGTACACCCCGGCCGCCTCGAGGCGGAATTCGGCCGGCAAGTCACCCAGGCGCCGCTTCATTTCCTGCATCCGCTCGGACGACATCGTCGCGCCGGCCGAAGCCGGAAACGGCGGGCCGGCTCGCTCCAGCTCGTTCTCGCGCGCGACGTTGAGGATGGTGCGCGCCTCGATTTCCATCTGCTTGAGCTGGCGCTCGATGTTGCTGGCGCTGACCACGCCCTCGAGCGAACGCGGTTCGCCCGTCTTCAGGCTGTCGCCGACCCAGGCCTCGCGGTAGGCGCGGCGCAGGAAGCCGGTGCGCCCGGCCAGTTCGAACAGCATGCCCTCGCGTCCGACCTGGTCGAGCACCGGCGCGAGCGTCAGCCGCTCGATGTCGAATACATGGGCGCGGGTCGCCGCCTGGCCGGCGAAGGTGTCGATCAGCAAAGTGGTTTCGCCCAGCTTGGCATAGCGGTTGGCGATCACCTCGCCGTGCGCCCACAAGGTTTCCTTGCCGCTTTCCAGGTCCAGCATCATCAGGTCGCGCCCCGTCACGAACACGATCGACTTGCCGCTGCGCATAAGCGTCGGCGTGAGCGAGCTCACGCCCTGCCCTTGCCCGAGGCGGAAATCCTTGACCACCCTGGCTTCGATACCCTGGGCATTGCGCACATGGTCGATCAGCGCGATGGCCTTGCCATTGCCCAGCAAGACACGCGAAGGCGCGGCCGGCATCGGCAAGCCCCAGGCCTGGCTGCGCAACGCGAGCGGATGCGGGCCGACGGTGCCGGACTTCAGGTCAATCAGCGCCAGCGCGCCGCTGCGCGCGTCGTTCGCCAGCAGCAGCTGCAACTCCGGCAGCCAGGCGTGCAAATGCGCCAGGTCCCTGGACTCCCACAGCCGCGTGCCCCGTTCGACATCGACGAACAGCAGGGCGCGGTCGTCGAGCTGGAATGCGGCGATCCGGCCATTCGGCGACAGGCTGACCTTGTGCGACGCCGCCGCCAGGGTCGGCAAGTCGGCGATCTTCTGCCCGCCCGGCAGGGCGACGGCAATGAACTCGCTGCGCGAACCGCGCAACAGCGCCACCCCTGCCCTGGCCGCCGCCTCGCCGCTGACGATTTCCGGCATGCCCGCCATCGGCACCGCTGCCGGCGATCCCAGCGGCGCGAGCGGGCGCAGCGCCGGCCGCGCCAGCAGCACGGCAACCTGGCGCATGCCCAGCATCTGCTGCAATTGCGCGTCCTGCACGTTCAGGCATTCGCGGCTCAAGGCCATGGTCCTGACCCGGCTCACCGAATCGAAACGGCCCACCTCGACGTCCTGCATGCAATTGAGCGCGCGCAGCGCCAGCCGCGCGGACAGCTGCTCTTCGGCGGCGTCGCGCTGGGCCGGATTGTCCTGCAGCAGCGCGCGCAGGTTCTCTTGCGCCAGGCGAACGTCGGCATGCGGCGGAAAAGCCTGGTTGACCTTGTCGGTGGGCGACATGAACCATTCCTGCACACCGGTACAGCCGGAAAGGCAGAGACAGGCAAACAGGACGGCAGGCAGGCGCAGCATGGAGCACTCCCGTGTAGTTGTACTAGGGCAATTTTGCAGTCTACTGTTTTCACCCGGCAATGTCCACGCGCCAGGCTCAAGGCCTGCGCAAAAATAATCGCGGCCAGCACACTTTGCAAATCCCTTCTATAATTTCAGCAATTACTGAAAATTCAAGACTTACAGACGGAGAAGAACATGGTCAAGCTCAGTCCCCTGGCCCAGAAATTCATCCTCCACTTCGGCGAGATGGGCAGCCGCTGGGGCATCAATCGCACGGTTGGCCAAATCTACGCCCTGCTGTACGTGCTCGGCAAGCCGCTCAATGCCGACGAGATCGCCGAACACCTGCAATTTTCGCGCTCGAACGTGTCGATGGGACTCAAGGAGCTGCAATCCTGGCGCCTGGTCAAGCTGCTGCACCAGCCCAACGACCGCCGCGAATACTTCGAACCGCCGAAGGACATCTGGGACATCTTCAAGGCCCTGCTCGAAGAACGGCGCCGGCGCGAAGTGGAGCCGACGCTGTCGATGCTGCGCGACGCGCTGCTGGAAACGCCAACCACCGATGCCGACCGCATCGCCCAGCAGCGCATGCGCGAGATGTACGACCTGATCGAGCTGTCGAGCTCCTGGTTCGACGACGTGCAGCGCCTGTCGCCCGAGACCCTGGCCTCGCTGATGAAAATGGGTTCCACCGTCAAGAAGCTGCTCGACGTCGGCGAGACCGTGCGCGGCACCTTCCGAAAAAAACGTCCCGGCGCCGGCCCCGACAGCGGCGCCGACAGCGCGGACGGCAACGCGGCCGCATCCCCTGCCGACGCGGCGCCCGGCGACCGCGCACGGGGCAACTAACATGCGCCTCCGGCTCGCCAACATGCCGTTCGCGCTGGCCATCACGCTGGCGCTGCTGCTCAAGGTGCTGCTGCTGTCGCTGCTGTGGAAAGCCTTCTTCTCGGCGCCGCAAACGAAGAAGATGCGCCTGCCCACGGCGGTCGTCGAACAGCACCTGCTCGACGCCCCCTCCCCTCCCCCTCTTCCCAAGGCCAGCAATGATTCCCGTCGATGATGTCGTCAGCCTGTCGCGCCTTCAGTTCGCCGCGACGGCGATGTACCACTTCCTGTTCGTCCCCCTTACCCTCGGCCTGTCCTGGATCCTGGTCATCATGGAGTCGGTGTATGTGATGACAGGCCGCGAGATCTACCGCGACATGACGAAGTTCTGGGGCAAGCTGTTCGGCATTAACTTCGCCATGGGCGTGACCACCGGGATCACGCTCGAATTCCAGTTCGGGACCAACTGGGCCTACTACTCGCACTACGTGGGCGACATCTTCGGCACGCCGCTGGCGATCGAAGGGATGATGGCCTTCTTCCTCGAGTCCACCTTCGTCGGCCTGTTCTTCTTCGGCTGGTCGCGCCTGTCGCGCGTGCAGCACCTGGGCGTGACCTTCCTCGTGGCGCTCGGCTCGAGCCTGTCGGCACTGTGGATCCTGATCGCGAACGGCTGGATGAACAACCCGGTCGGGGCCGAGTTCAATTTCGAGACGATGCGCATGGAGCTGGCCAGCATCAGCGACGTGATCTTCAACCCGGTGGCCCAGGTCAAGTTCGTGCACACCGTCGCCGCCGGCTACGTCACGGCGTCGATGTTCGTGCTCGGCGTGTCGGCGTACTACCTGCTCAAGGCGCGCGATGTGCCGTTCGCCCTGCGCTCGTTCGCCATCGGCGCCGGCTTCGGCCTGGCCTCGACCCTGTCGGTGATCGTGCTGGGCGACGAATCGGGCTACACCGCCGGCGAAGTGAACAAGGTCAAACTGGCCGCCATCGAAGCGGAATGGGAAACCGAGGCCGCGCCGGCCAGCCTGACCCTGATCGGCTTGCCCAACGACGCCGCCGAGCGCACCGACTATGCCGTCAAGATCCCCTACGTGCTCGGGCTGATCGCCACCCGCTCGACCGACAAGCCGGTCATCGGCATCAAGGACCTGAAGGCCCAGCACGAAGTGCGCATCCGCAACGGCATGCAGTCGTACGCCGCGCTCACGCGCCTGAAGGCGGGCGACAAGTCGCCCGCAGCGCGCGCCGAATTCCTGCGGCTCAAGGACGACCTGGGCTACGGCCTGCTGCTCAAGAAGTACACGCCGAACGTGGTCGACGCCACCGAAGCGCAGATCAAGATGGCGGTCAACGACACGGTGCCCAAGGTGGCGCCGCTGTTCTGGTCCTTCCGCATCATGGTCGGCCTCGGCATCCTGTTCCTGTTCATCTTCAGCGCCTCGTTCTGGTTCCTGATCCGCAAGCGCCTGGCCCGCCAGCGCTGGCTGCTCAAGCTGGCCGTGGCGGCGATCCCGCTGCCGTGGGTGGCGGCGGAACTGGGCTGGGTGGTGGCCGAATACGGGCGCCAGCCATGGACCATCGCCGGCATCCTGCCGACCCACCTGTCCGCCTCCGCGCTGCAGCCTTCGTCGCTGTACTTCAGCCTGGCCGGCTTCGTCGGCTTCTATACCCTGCTGCTCGTGATCGAGATGGGGCTGATGATCAAGTACACCCGCCTCGGGCCGAGCAGCCTGCACACCGGGCGCTATCATTTCGAAAAGGGGGCAGCGTGATCTTCGACTACGTCACCCTGAAGGTGCTCTGGTGGTGCTTTGTCGCGGTGCTGCTGATCGGCTTCGCGCTGACCGACGGCTTCGACTTCGGCATCGGCATGTGGCTGCCCTTCCTCGGCAAGGACGACACCGAGCGCAGGATCATCATCAACGTCATCGGCCCGACCTGGGAAGGCAACCAGACCTGGTTCATCGCCGCCGGCGGCGCCCTGTTCGCGGCCTGGCCGCTGGTGTACGCGGCCGCATTCTCCGGCTTTTACATCGCACTGATGCTGCTGCTGTTCGCCCTGTTCCTGCGCCCGGTCGGTTTCGACTACCGCGGCAAGCTGGCCGATCCGCGCTGGCGCAACGCCTGGGACTGGGGCCTGTTCACGGGCGGCTTCGTGCCGCCGCTGGTGTTCGGCATCGCCTTCGGCAACCTGCTGCAGGGCGTGCCCTTCCGCTATGACGACACGATGCGCATGGCCTATACCGGCAATTTCCTCGACATGCTCAATCCCTTCGGCCTGCTGTGCGGCATGCTGGGCGTGGCCATGCTGGCCATGCACGGCGCCGCCTATCTGGTCCAGAAGACCGACGACGTCATCGCCGAACGCGCCCGCAAGGCCGCCATCGGCGCGGCGGCGGCAACCGCCTGCCTGTTCGCGCTGGCCGGCGTTTGGACGGCGTATGGCATCGACGGCTACCGCATCCTGTCCACGCCGCCGCTCGACTCGGCCTTCATGCCGCTCGCGAAAACGGTGGAGCGCGGCGTCGGCGCCTGGATGGACAACTACCGGCGCTGGCCGGCGACGCTGGCCTTCCCCGTGATGGGCGTGGCCGGCGCGCTGCTGGTGCCGCTCGCCTGCACGATGCGGCGCAGCCTGGCCGCCTTCCTGGCCAGCGGGGTCTCGGTGGCCGGCATCCTGCTGACGGCGGGCGCCGCCATGTTCCCGTTCGTGATGCCCTCCTCGCTCGACCCGGACAGCTCGCTGACGGCCTGGGATGCGGTGGCGAGCCACAAGAGCCTGGGCGTGATGTTCTGGGTGGTGCTGGTCATGCTGCCGGTCGTGGTGCTGTACACCGGCTGGGTGTACAGCGTCATGCGCGGCAAGGTCACTGCGGCTTACATCCGCGAGAACGAACACACGACGTACTGAACAACCTGACTACTGGGAGTAACAATATGTGGTATTTCACCTGGATCCTCGGCATCGGCCTGGCCCTGTCGGCCGCCATCATCAATGTCATGTGGCTGGAAGCAAATTACGCCTTCGGCCTGCGCGACGAAGATGCCACCCGCACCACCTTCGAAAGCGCCCGCGATGCGAAATAATCATCTGCATATCCGAACCCTTCTCCTGCTGGCGGCATTCGGCGCCGCCGTGGCGGTGGCTGCCGTTCCGAAAACGGGCGCTCCCACGCTGCAGGGCTTTGGCGACGTCCACCGCACGATCGACACACGCGTGCCCGCAGCGCAGGCCTGGTTCGACCAGGGCGTCCAGCAAGCCTATGCCTTCGACGCCGCCGAGGCGGTACGCGCCTTCAAGGCCGCCCTCGATGCCGACCCGGCCTGCGCCATGTGCGCATGGGGCGTCGCCTGGCAGCTGGGGCCGAACTACAATGCCGCGCGCTCGGGCGACTATCCGGAAGCGCGCCGCTACGCGCTGCTGGCCCAGCAGCTGCTGACCGGCAGCGATACGGCCCTCACGCGCGAGCTGGTCGCCGCCATGGTCACGCGTTATGGCGCCGCCACCGGCGCCGCCGCGGTGGCGGTGCTGAACGCCGAAGCGCAGTGCGGCACACCCGGCCAGGAGAAGACCGATCCGCTCGACCTCGCGTACGCGCAGCAGGTGCGCGGCATCGCCGACGCGTATCCGGCCGACCCGGACGTGCAATCGCTGTATGCCGAGGCCGCGCTGATCGCCATGCCCGGCCCGGCCTTCGACACCGCCACCTTGCAAACACTGCCGCGCATCCGCGTGGTGATCGAGAAGATCGAGGCGGGGCTGAAACAGCATCCGCGCCACACCGGCCTGATCCACTACCTGACCCACGCGGCCGACACGCCCGCCGACGCGGAAAGAGCCTCCGCGATCGGCGACACCCTGCTGCAGGTCGCACCGGGCGCGCCGCACTTGCTGCACATGCCTTCGCACCTGTATTTGCGCACGGGCCGCTATGCCGACATGGTGCGCGTCAATCGCCATGCGTTAACAGTCCAGGAGGGACTGACCGCGAATCTGAAACGGCAAGGCTACGACGTGCTGACCAACTGGCATGGCCACAACCGCACCTTTGCGTGGATCGGCGCCCAGCTGCAAGGCGACAGCAAGGCGGCGATGGCGTTCGCGCACGAAATAGCCGGCATCGTGGCCGACCGCAAGGACGACTGGGGCCAGTTCGCACGCAGCTTCCCGCTGCTGACGATGGTGCACTTCGAACAGTGGAAGGCCATCCTCGACGCCACCGGCGCCAGGGCCCGCACGGCGCAGCTGGCGCCCCATGTGGTGGCGCATGCACGCGCGCTGGCCTTGCTGCGCAGCGGGCGCAAGGCCGACGCCGAACTGGCGACGCTGGAGAAGCTCTACGCCGAGGCACTTGCGCGCGGCCCGGAAGGCAAGGACGGCGCTGCTTTCACCGGCATGCTGCTGGCCCAGGCAAAGGCCGAGCAGGCGCTTGCCGCCGGCGACGCGACGGGCGCGCGCCGCGAACTGCTCAAGGCGGTGGCGTTGGAACCCGCCTACGGCTTGTCGGAGCTGCCGCGCGTGGCGTCGAGCGCGCGCCGCCACCTCGGCCGCTCCCTGCTGCGGCTGCGCGACTATCAAGGGGCGGAAGCGGCCTTCCGCAGCGACCTCACGCATTTCCCGCGCAATGTATGGGCGCTGCGCGGCCTGCACCGGGCCATGCTCGGCCAGGGCAAACAGCCGGCGGCCGCACAGGTGCTCAAGGAATGGCGGGCGAGCGCCGCCGTTGCAGACGCGGCGCTGCGCCCGAACTAGCCGACCCTGCCGGCGATTCGGATCGCCGCTGTTGGGGCGATATTTTTCATGCTACATTTCCACCTTAGCCAACGACCGGACAACGCCGCATGCATTTCTCTCCCCGTCACTGGCTGGCGCCGCTCGGCATCGCACTATCGCTCGCCGCACTCGCCGGCGCGCTGGCGGTCGCCGCCGCGCCGAAAGCCGGCGCCCCAAGACTGACCGGCTTCGGCGACGTCCACTGGACCGTGCCGACCCGCATGCCGGCGGCGCAGGCCTGGTTCGACCAGGGCGTGCAGCAGGCCTATGCTTTCGACGAAGGCGAGGCCGTGCGCGCCTTCAAGGCAGCGCTCGAGGCCGACCCCGCATGCACGATGTGCGCCTGGGGCGTGGCCTGGCAGCTGGGACCGAACTACAACCACCCGCGCACCGGCGACTATCCCGAAGCGCGCCGCTACGCGCTGCTGGCGCAGCAGATGCTGTCGAACGCCGATACGCCGCTGGTGCGCGAACTGGTCTCCGCCATGGCGGCCCGCTATGGCGCGGCCACAGGCGCGGCCGCCGTCGCGGCGGCGAATGCAGCCGACATGTGCGGCAGCAGCGGCAATGTGAGGACCGATCCGCTCGACGCCGCGTATGCCCAGCAGATGCGGGTCGTTGCCGAGGCCTACCCGCTTGACCCCGACGTGCAGTCCCTGTTCGCCGAGGCCGTGCTGATCGCCAATCCGGGACCGGGCTACGACACCGCCACCCAGGCGACGCTGCCGCGCACCCGCGCCCTGATCAAGCGGATCGAACACGGCCTGCAGAAGTCCCCGCGCCACACCGGGCTGATTCACTACCTGACGCATGCGGCGGACACCCCGTCCGACGCGGCGCGCGCCGCCGTGATCGGCAGCACCCTGCCGCAGCTGGCGCCGAACGCCTCGCACCTGGTGCACATGCCTTCGCACCTGTACTTTCGGGTCGGCCGCTATGCCGATGCGGTGCGCGCCAACCAGCGCGCGCTGGAGGCGCAGCTGCGCCTGGTTGCGACGCTCGCGCAGCAAGGCTACGCCCTGCTCGCCAACTGGAACGGCCACAACCGCAGGTACCTGTGGACGGCGGCCCAGATGCAGGGCGACAGCCAGGAATCGATGCGGATCGCGCGCGAGCTGGCCGAAGGAATCGGCGCCAGGGACGACGACCTGGGCCGATTCGTCCGCTCGATGCCGCTGATGACGATGGTGCATTTCGAACAATGGGACAGGGTGCTCGACGCCACCGCCAGCGCGGCCGATACGGCCACGCTGGCGCCGAACCTGGTCGCCCATTCGCGCGCCCTGGCCCTGCTGCGCAGCGGCGGCGGCGCGCGTGCCGAGCCGGAATTGCGCAAGCTCGCGCAGCAGCTTGCCGCGGCCAGCGCCAAAGTGCCGGGGTCGAAGGACGAGAAGGCCTTCGCCACCTTGCTGCTGGCCCATGCGAAGGCGGAGCAGGCCCTCGCGAAGGGCAACGCGAAAGCGGCCAGGGCGGAACTGCAGCGGATGATGGCGGCGGCGCCGGTGTTCGGCGAACAGGAGCTGCCGGTATCGGGCGCCAGCGCCCACCGCATCCTCGGCGACGCCTTGCTGCGCCTGCGCGATTACAAGGGCGCCGAAGCGGCCTTCCGCACCGACCTGGCCCACCTCCCGGACAATGTCTGGGCACTGCGCGGCCTGCACCGCGCGCTGGCCGGCCAGGCGCGCACGGACGACGCGGCGAAGGTACTCGCCGAGTGGCGCCGCAGCGCTGTCTTCGCCGACCCGGCACTGCGCCCCTAGTCCCGGCGCCGCTGGTCACGGATTGTGGTACATTGCGCCCCATGTCCGCCTTCAAATACCTCAGCGCCTATTCCGACCAGACGCTTGCGCAAGTGACGCAGCTGATCGAGCAGAACAAGCTCGCCGAGGTGCTGCGCAAGCGCTATCCGAAGGGGGCGCACGAGATCCGTACCGACAAGGGCCTGTACGACTATGTGCAGGAGCTGAAGTCCGAATTCCTGCGCAATGCGGACCCGATCAACAAGGTCGCCTTCGACAGCAAGATCCACGTGATCCAGCATGCGCTCGGCCTGCACACGGCGATCTCCCGCGTCCAGGGCAACAAGCTCAAGGCCAAGCACGAGATCCGCGTGGCGACCATGTTCAAGGAAGTCCCGATCGAGTTCCTGCGCATGATCGCCGTGCACGAACTGGCGCACGTGAAGGAGAAGCAGCACGACAAGGCGTTCTACAAGCTGTGCTGCCACATGGAGCCGAACTACCACCAGTACGAGTTCGACCTGCGCCTGTACCTGACCCAGCTCGACCTCTCTGGCGAACGGCTCTGGTAGACATTCCCGTTGCAACGTCGTTCTCGCCAAAACGGCGCACGAGCGGCTGACGTCCGAAGTCGTGAGTGCGCCACTTATAAATACACAAACCGACGTCGCCCCTGCGAAGTCAGGGGCCTATGCTGAGCATATTCAGCATGGACCCCTGCCTTCGCAGGGGCGACGTCGGTTCATGAGTATGGTGTCATAACGCCGTGACTTCAGTTAAGCCAGACGGGCGCCGGACATTCCTCTAGCGCCGGATCAGCGACCACTGCTGGTTGGTGGCGTTGTTCAGGTTGTACTGGATGATCTGCGCGTTATCCAGCAGGCTGTTGCCCTTCACATCGAGCACCATGCCGCTCAGGCGGTTCTTCACCGTCAGGTAGCCGGCCGCCGGGCTGGCCACGCTCCACTTCTGACCATTGCCGGCCCAGTAGCCCCACTGCGCGATATTCGTGCCGGCCGTCGTCGAATTGCCATAGTTGTCGAGGCTGAGCAGGCTGTTGGCGTTAATGATGCTGTAGTAGCCGTCGCCCTGCCCGATCACGTACCAGGTCTGGTGCAGCGCGCCGCCGTCGCCCAGCTGCTGGACCATCGCGCCGTTGGTCGCCGAGGCACCGGCCACGGTCAGCACCTTGCCGCTCGAACGCGACCGGATCGCATAGGCGCCGTCGCTGATGCCGCCGCAGCCTGCGAAGTTGCTGAAATTGCGCGTCAGCGTGGGCCAGCCGTTCGCATACGTCATGCGCAGGATGTCGAGCTTGGCGTTGCCGCCGTCGTTCAGGTCGTAGTAGTGGGCCGAGACGAACTGGCAGCCGTCCTGCTTGAGCAGGCCGATATGGCCCGGCCCCTTGTACTTGCCGTCCACGTTCGGCAGCACCGTGCGCGTTTCCGAATACGGGCCGGTGATGCTGGTCGCGCGCTGCACCTGCACGTAGTAGGTGCTGTCCACGCCGCGGCAGCAGGCGCCGCGGTTGACGAACAGGTAGTAGTAATTGCCGTCGCGCGTGATGTAGGGCGCTTCGATGTCCTGGTGGCCGCCGCCCCATACCTTGGTCACGCTGCCGGCCAGCTTGCCGGTGGCCTGGTTGACCTGCGCCACGCCGATTCCGCCGAACCAGGAGCCATACGACATGTAGACCTTGCCGTCATGGTCGCGGTACAGCGCCGGGTCGATCGCATTGATCTCGCTGGCGCCGCCGAAGGACTCGACGACGATGCCCAGGTCCTGCCAGTTCGGGTTCTTCAGCGAGGCGCTGCGCGCCACGCCGATCGCCGACACCGAGCTGCCGAAGGTCGAGACCGAGTAGTACAGGTAGTACTGGCCGTTCATCTGGATCGCTTCCGGCGCCCAGAAGTCGCCGGCGAAGCCCGGGATCTTGTTGGCGATCCAGGCCGGGTAGCTGGTAAATACCGGGCCCGGACCGCCGCTCCAGGTCTGCAGGTCGGTCGAGGTCGAGTACCAGATCCCGCGTCCGGTGGTGAAGTTGAAGTAGGTGTTGCCGTCGCGCGCGATGGCGCCGGGGTCGTGCGCGTTCTTCAGTCCGGACAGCTCGATCGAGGACGCAGGGGCGATGCAAAGCATCAGGCAGAGGGCTGCCAGCAGTCGGTTCAACATGGGTCTCCTTGATGTTTTTATATGTGTTGCAGGGCAAAGCTTAGGCTTCGTCTTCGCAGGCCGCCAATGACTTTTTTCTCGGGTGCGATACCGGCATCGGTATGCCAGCCCCCCCGCGTACAAGTGTGAGAATGTGAGAGTGCGTTGCCTTTTTGCCAATTACATGTGCAAAAAAGTCGGCATAAGGTTGCGCTTATGTACTATTTATTGCAATATAGTATGAATTCTCGGTGATATTTATCGACAATTCTCACGCCCCTGTATAAAGTCGAATCTGATGCACGAGGATTCGTGCTCCCCGCCTGCCCCGCCCCCGCAGGACGTCACACCAGAATTCCAGGTTCCCGGCCTGGTGCGCCCACGAGAATCGATTACACATGCAGCGAACCATTCAAGGTGCTTACACCCTCCCGTCACCGGTGCGCCTGTGCGCCGGCGCGCTTGCCGCCATGCTCGCCATGACCGGCGGCGGCGCGCGCGCAGACGATGGCCCGGGCTGGACCTTCGGCGGCTTCGGCACCGTCGGCGTCGCCCGCAACAGCGACCGCCAGGCCGACTACACCTCCACCGTCCTGAAGGCCGGTGGCGTCGGCTACAGCCGCACCTGGAGCCCGCACCTGGACAGCCGCCTCGGCGCGCAACTGGGCCTGACCGCCAGCAAACAGTGGTCGGGCGTGGTCCAGGTGATTTCCGAGCAGGGCCTCGAAGGCAATTACCGGCCGATCGTCGAGTGGGCCTACATCAAGTACCAGGCCACCCCCAATCTGTCGCTGCGTTTCGGCCGCATCGCGGTGCCGATCTTCCTGGCAGCCGATTACCGCAAGGTCGGCTATGCCTATACCTGGGCGCGCACGCCGGTCGAACTGTATGGCGGCGTCCCGCTGACCAACAGCGATGGCGTCGACCTCAGCTATCGCTGGAACATGGGCGGGATCAAGCACGTCGACCAGGTCTTTTACGGCCGCCACGACATGAAGGTGGTCGATACCTCGCGCCTGCACGTGCGCAAGCTCGCCGGACTATCGCACAGCGCCGAATACGGCGCACTGAGCGGGCGCGTCTCGCTGCTGACGGCGGAACTGACGCTCGACATCGCACGTCCGCTGTTCGACGGCTTCCGCCAGTTCGGGCCGCAGGGCGGCGCCATCGCCGAGCAGTTCGACGTCGACCACAAGCGCGTCGATTTCCTCAGCCTCGGCTTGAACTACGATCCTGGCAACTGGTTCGTGATGGCCGAAATCGGCCGCCGCAATACCCGCTCCTACCTGGGCCGCAACACCGGGATGTACGCCAGCGCCGGCTACCGCTTCGACAACGTCACGCCCTACCTGAGCTATGCGCAGGTGCGCGCCAACACGCCGACCACCCATCCTGGCCTGCCTGGCCTGGCGCGACTGCCAGCGCCGCTGGCCGCAGCCGGCGCCGCCCTGAATGCCCAACTTGGCAGCATACTGACGTCGATCCCGGTGCAGCAGACCTTCAGCGCCGGCGTGCGCTGGGACCTGATGCCTTCCGTCGCGTTCAAGCTGCAAGCGGACCGGGTGCGGCCGAAGCACAATTCGCGCGGTTCCATGATCATGGTGCAGCCAGGCTTCCAGTCCGGCCGCGCGATCACCGTCACGAGCGCCACGCTCGACTTCGTGTTCTAAGGAGGAGGCCATGCGACATCTATCGTTTGCCCGGCTCCTGATCGCGGGACTGCTGACGGCCAGCGTGGCCGCCGCTGCCCCGGCACGCGCCGAACTGGTGGTCATCGTCTCGGCCAAGAGCCCGGTCAGCGCCCTGCGCGCGGACCAGGTGGCCGACATCTTCCTCGGGCAGGTCGGCAATTTCCCGGACGGCGCGGAAGCCATCGCGCTCGACCAGAGCATCGGCTCGCCGCTGCGCGATGCCTTCTACGCGAAAATCGCGTCGAAGTCGCCTGCCCTGGTCAAGGCATACTGGACTAAAATGATTTTCACCGGGCGCGGCCAGCCGCCGAAGGAACTGCCCAGCAATGCGGCCGTGCGCAAGCAGGTGGCCGACAACCCAAGCCTGATCGGCTACATCGACCGCTCAGCCCTGGACTCCAGCGTCAAGGCCGTGCTGGTGGTGCGATGACGAGGACCTGATGGCGACACAGGCGGAACGCTTGGAAGCGATTGCCGGCATGCCGGACATGAGCTCAGTCCAGAGCGGCAAGAAGGCAAGGCTGCGGCGCTGGCTCGGCCTGGGCCTGGAGACGCACATCTCGCTGCCGCTGTTCGCCGTGCTGCTGCTGGTCGTCATCTGGGTCGCGTTCCACTATTTCGTCGACCTCGAGCGCGCCGCCGCGCGGCAAGCGGCGCACAATTCGAGCCAGGAACTGATCGACACCTACGAAGCGCAGATGGCGCGCAACCTGGGCGGTATCGACCAGACCCTGAAGGTGATCAAGTACGCGGTCGAACTGAAGGGCCCGGGCGCCGCCCTGCCCGCGCTGAACCAGCAAGGACTGCTGCCTTCCGGCTTGGTGTTCGTGGTCAGCATCGCCGACCGCGGCGGCATGATGGTGGCCAGCCATCCGGCCGCCAAGCCGATCGACATTTCGCGCGAAACCTATTTCACCTACCACCAGGAGAGCGACACCGATGCGCCCTTCGTCAGCGAGACCACGCGCGACAGCGCCAACGCCGACTGGCACTTGCATTTCACGCGCCGCCTGAACGACGCCGCCGGCCAGTTCGCCGGCGTGGCGATCGTCGAAGTCGACCCGGCCTACTTCACCAGCGGCTACGAACGCAGCCGCCTGGGCGAACTCGGTACGCTCGGCCTGTTCGGCGCCGACGGCGTGTTCCGCGCGCTGCGCGTGGGCGACAAGGTCAGCTGGGGCCAGGCAATCCCGGCGCCGCTGATCGCCGGCGCCCAGGGCGGCGTGATCACCAGCCCCTGGGACGGCGTGCCGCGCCATACCAGCGCGCGCCGCCTGCACGGCTTTCCGCTCAGCGCGATGGTCGGCCTGGCCGAGAGCGAGCAGATGGCGTCGTTCGAACAGCACCGCCGCAACTACCTGTGGCTGGCCGCCAGCGGCAGCGCGGCGCTGGTGCTGGTGGTGTCGCTGGTGGGCGTGTGGTCGTGGCAGATGACGCGCACCCGGCGCCGTATCCGGCGCGCCCAGGAAACCTACGCCGCCGCCTCCGAGGCCAGCCTGGATGCCTTCTTCGTCATGCGCAGCATCGGCGACGCCAAGGGCACGATTGTCGATTTCATGATCGAGGCCACCAATACCCGGGCCGAGCGCCTGACCGGCATGGACAAGGCCGAACTGCGCGGCAAGCTGATGTGCGAGATCATGCCGCAGTACCGCAGCAACGGCATTTTCGACGACCTGGTCAAGGTGACCATCGTGGGCGGCGTCCACGAAGCCGAATGGGAAACCACCAACCCGCTGCTGCGCGAATCGAAGTGGCTGCACCGCCAGGTGGTGCCGGTCGAAGGCGGCGTGGTGGCGATCGTGCGCGACATCACCGAGCGCAAACGCGCCGAGGAACGCATCCGCCACATGGCGCACCACGACGACCTGACCGGGCTGCCGAACCGCAGCCTGATCCGCGACCGCCTCGACCAGGCGATCCTGCACGCGCGCCGCAAGGGACGCTGCGTGGCGGTCGCCTTCATCGACCTGGACGGCTTCAAGCTGGTCAACGACGGCCTGGGCCACAATGCCGGCGACGACCTGCTCAAGGTGGTCGGCAAGCGCATGGCGGCCTGCCTGCGGCGCGACGACACGCTCGGCCGCTTCGGCGGCGACGAATTCGTCATCATCCTCGACGACCAGCCGGACGACCCGATGTCGGTGGCGCCGCTGCTGGAAAAAATCCGCCACAGCGTGACCGAGCCGATCCTGCTCGAAGGCCAGGAAGTCCAGGTCAGCTGCAGCATGGGCGTGGTCATGTACCCGCGCGACGGCGTGGACCCGAACACCCTGATGATGAACGCCGACGCCGCCATGTACCGCGCCAAGGAACTGGGCAGCAACAACTTCCAGTTCTACACGCGCGAGATGAACGCCAGCGTCGAGGAAAAGCTGGTCATGCTCGAAGGGCTGCGCGGCGCCGTCGAATCGACCGAAGCGGGCGAATGCCAGTTCCACCTGCTATACCAGCCGAAGGTCGACCTGCGCACCGGCCGCGTGTTCGGGGTCGAGGCGCTGATCCGCTGGCAGCATCCGGAGCACGGCGTGGTGTCGCCGCTGCGCTTCATCGGGCTGGCCGAGGAGAGCGGCCTGATCGTCCAGATCGGCGAATGGGTGCTGCAGACCGCCTGCCGCCAGGCGATGGCCTGGCGCGCCGCAGGCCTGGCCCCGGTCACGATGTCGGTCAATGTATCGGCGCGCCAGTTCGAGGAGCGGCGCCTGGTCGACCGGGTGGCGCAGGCGCTGGCCGACAGCCGGCTCGATCCCGGCTCGCTCGAACTGGAAGTGACGGAAAGCCTGATCATGCGCGACCTGACCCAGTCGATCGGCAAAATGGGCGAACTCAAGGAAATGGGCGTGATGCTGTCGATCGACGATTTCGGCACCGGCTACTCGAGCCTGTCCGCGCTCAAGTCCTTCCCGATCAGCACCCTGAAGATCGACAAGTCCTTCGTCAGCGACCTGGCCGTCAGCGAGGACGACCAGGCCATCGCGCTGGCCGTGATCTCGCTCGGCCACAGGCTGAACCTGCGGGTGCTGGCCGAAGGCGTCGAGACCGAGGAGCAGTGCCGCTTCCTGCGCGAGAACGACTGCGACGACATGCAGGGCTACCTGTTCAGCCGTCCGGTGACCGCCGGCGAAATCGCCGCCCTGCTGCGCCGCCAGGCGGCACAGGACCTTCCCGCATGACGCTCCGGGCCGCGGCAGGCCGCCTGCTGCTCGGCTACTGGGCCGCGACCAGGTGGTGTGCCGGCGATCCGTCAGCGTCACCTATAAACAGGTAGGGCGGAAGGGGCGAAGGGCTAGGCGCCGCGTCGACGCCAGCATGGCGGATGTCGGCCTGCGGCCTCTTCCGCCCTACGGTCCCGCCGTTTCAGTACTAAGCCTGACCAGCAGGGCATCCGGCGAACTTTCCACCATCATCAGGCGCGCATGCTGCTCGCGCACGAAGCCTTCCTCCTGCAGGTGCGCCATCAGCCCCACCAGCTTGTCGTAGAACCCCGCCACATTGAGCACGCCCACCGGTTTGCAATGGATGCCCAGCTGCGACCAGGTCAGCATCTCGAACAGCTCCTCCAGCGTTCCCATCCCGCCCGGCATCGCGATGAAGCCGTCCGACAGGTCCGCCATCATCGCTTTGCGCTCGTGCATGTCCTTGACCACGAACAGCCGCGTCAGTCCGGCATGGCCGACTTCCTTGTCCACCAGCGCGCGCGGGATGACGCCGGTCGCCTCGCCGCCCAGGCGCATCACCTCGTCGGCGATGACGCCCATCAGGCCCACATTGCCGCCGCCGTAGACCAGTGCGATGTTCCGCTCGACCATCGCGCGCGCCAGCTCGCGGGCCGCTTCGGCATACACGGGATCGGCGCCGAACGAGGCGCCGCAATAGACTGCGATCGACTTCATTCGTCCTCTAACTCTTCCTTTGCCGCCTCGACGTCGAGGCGCTCCATCGCGTCCTGCGGGTCGACCGCGGCGGCTTCTTCGTACAGCTTGACGGCGTCGTCCATCTTCTTCTTGCCGTCCAGCGTCACCAGCGCGTTCGCGTATTCGATGCGGCCGATCGCCGTGTCGGGATTGAGCTCGATCGCCTTCTTGAAGGCCTTGTAGCCGTCTTCCTTCTTCACGCCGTAGGTCAGGCCGCCGATCATGGCGCCCACGCTGGCGATGATCTCCGAATGGAAGGCGCCCAGCGCGATGTGCGCGTCCGCATGCTTCGGCGCGAGCTTGATGGTCTTGTCCAGGCTGGCGCGCACCTTGGGCGCGATGCCCTGGGCCAGCGCCTTGACCACCGAAATCCCCTGGGCGTACCGGCCCAGCGCATAGGCGTGCCAGTAGTAGCCGGCCGGGTTGTCGGGCTGCTCTTGCTGCTGGCGCTCGCAGCGTTCGGCCACTTCCTCGAACATCGCGATCTTCTTCTTGTCGCTCTTTTCAAGGTAGGTGGCGTAGATGCAGCTGGCCTTGTGCGCGACCGAATAGCCTTCGACGCCGAAGTCGAGGCCGATCTTGGCGGCCTTCTCGAAGTCGCCAGCGTGGAAGGCGATCCAGGCCTCGACCAGCTCGGCCTTCTTGGGGAAAGGCTCGGCGTCGCCGACATGCAGGCGCGGCCAGGCTTTCTTCAGGGTGGCGGCGGTGTACACATAGGCGTCGTCGGCATGCGGGAATTTGGTCCAGGCCATGTGGATCTCCTTTACTTGAGTTGTTTTAGATATTCTTCGGACAGTTTTTCGAACAGCAGCCGGGTGTCGCCGCGCAGGTAAGGTCCGATCAGCGACAGCACCTGGTAGCAGCCGCGCGCGAGCGCGTCCGACATCGCCTGCTGCTCCGTGTATTTGCGCGGGTTGCGCACGTATTCGTACGACAGCCAGTAGGTCGCCACCACCACCATATTGGTGGCCATGGCGGCGATGTCGGCGTCGGAGGCTTCCAGCGACTGCTCGCTGCGCAGGTCTTCGCACAGCTGGCGCGCGACCTTGATCTTGTGCGCCAGGATCTGCTTGAAGTGCAGCTCGAGCTTGCGGTTGCGCGACAGCAGGTCGTTCAGGTCGCGGTAGAAGAAGCGGTAGCGCCACACCAGCTCGAACATCA